>CAZQAE010000050.1:0-36613 GCA_964591275.1 uncultured bacterium
ATAAGCAAAAGTGAGGCGCTTTTCACCTATGACAAGTCGTCTTACCCCCTAGTCTTGAGTATTGACCTTCCCCAGCGCCATACGTTGTGTTTCACAAGCGAAAAAAAATATTGTTGCATCAACCACTGAGTGTTATGTTGAAGATGAGCCTGTGGGGTAATTTTATATCCGGCGTTGGCAAATGGGGGCACGCAGTTAATGGAAACCAAAGCAAAAAAGGATTCGAGATATTTCGAGGGCATTCAACTGAAAATCGGTCGAACCAATATGGGTTATTGGGCCGCCGCAATGTTCGTCGTCGTCTATTTTCTTTTTACTGTTTCACAATTTTTCGCTTTTCGCATGGGTGCCGACCTGGGCATCATCAACCCGATGTCTGCTCTGACTTCGGTGCTTATCAACGCCTCGGCTGTCGCCTTCACTTCACTGGCCATTGTTTTAAATTTCCTTGCAAAGCGGAACCGGTGGCCGGATTACGTTTTTAAAATTTCGGTTCACGCTTCATTAGTGTTTTTCATATTGACATGGCTAATCCACATCCACCTTGCCGGCTCACAGAACACTCTCATCGTCATGCTGATCCTCGCCACCGCCGTGGTGGCCCTGTTGTTGCTTGGTCGGCAATACGCCTGGCTATATCTGAGCCTGGGCACCTTTGGCCTGTTATCGGTGGTCATCCTGGAATATTTGGGTCTATTGTCTTATGCGCCGCTTCTGGTCAAAGGCGAAGATATCCGACCCTTGTTTCTCGACAAATCTTACACGGGCATGAACATTTTTCTGTATTTGGTGGTCTCAGGTCTGTTTATGGCGATCCTGCATTACCTGGACATACTCCGAAGTCAAAAGGCCCGGGAACTGGGACACTCCAACTACAACCTGAGAAAAGCCCTGGACGAAGTTCGTCAATTGAAGGGGCTTATTCCCATATGTCCTTTCTGTAAAAAAGTCCGAAAAGACGAAGGCTACTGGGAAGACGTGAGCAAATACATCGAAAATCAAACGGACGCAAAAACCAGCGCTTCAATATGCCCGGACTGCATGAAGGAAAATTTTCCCGACATCACCGGGGAAGTTATCAAAAAGCATTAAACGGCGAGCACAATAGTCCATGACCAAAAAGCGCATCATTTCCATCGAAGACATCAGGAGAATTTCACGATTCACAGGCTCAGCAGGAGCGGGCTTGATCCTGTGAAATGAGACACGCAGAAGGTCCTTCAATGCGCATTATTTTTTTCGTGGTTTTTACGCTTTGTTTTTTCTTCGCCGCCTGCGGCGACGACGACGATTCCACGGATTCAGGGCAGCCGAACGACGATGCCAACGATGATGTGAACGATGATATGGATGACGATGCCGACGATGATTTGAATGATGACAACGACGATGATAATCAAGACGATGACGATACGGCGCTGCCGCCCTTCGATGGCTCGTTGGCCCTAAATTTTCAGCGAGTCCCGCCGGGCAACGGATTCATCGTCGTCGTCACGGCCACGGACGCTTCAGGCGGGCCGGCAGACGACTTAAACTTAAGCATCACTTCTTCTCGTGGCGTGGTGGGGCTTATCACCAATTTCGGCGACGGCTCATACGAGTGTGCGATCACGCCGGACGAGGAAGGCTCCGGCGAATACATGGTCGCCGCTTCATCCGGCGAGGCGACCGTCAACCGAACTGCTCTCGTTTTGAGATACGTCGGCGACCGATGGAACCAGCCGCAGATGATCGGCGACCCGGTCAGCACGCCCGCGTGGGAGGATTCCGTTGCGATTACGCCAAACGGACAGTGGCTTTTTGTCATGTACATCACGGTTCCTCTCGATTGCGCGTTTACTGGCTGGAACCGGGACGATCCGCTTTGCCGCACGGCGATCGGTCCGTGGGCGGCGCCCGCACGCCCCGACATGTTCGGCGCGAATCGAATTTCGTCGGACGGAACGATCCATCACGGGTGCCCGACGACGGGACTCGACCCCATGCCCTTCGCCGTACCTCCAATGGCCCTCTACGGATTCCACCGCGAGGCCGACGGCGTCTTCGGCGATCCCTTTGTCGTCGGCTACGAGGGGATGGACGGTTGCGGGGCGCCTTACGGACCGACATTTTTGCCGCCGGACCAGGAACAGGCGACAATGGTTTTCGCCTATGACGATCCTCACGATCTCGAAGACCCGGAAGACATGGGAAGCGATTTGTACGCTGTCGACCTGACGCTTGGGCAAAAAACGATTTTGGGGAAATACCGGAAAGTTGAAGGCGAAGTCGTCATGAAAGATTTCCTGACTGAACGGCTTGGTCTCGATCCGCGCGGGCATCAGGGCAATCCTCATCTGTATTACGACGAAAGCGGCGCGGTGAAACAGATATGGATCGACGACGAATCCGTAGCCGACGAGGACCGACAGATTTACGCCTATATCTTAAACGGCGAGTTTCCGACAGGACCCTGGTCGGACCGTTTGATTCTGCCCTCGCCTCTCAACTCGGACGGCGTCGAGGAAATACAACCCATCTTTGACGGCCATGAAGCCATTGTGCGCAGGGGCGACGACATTGTTTCCTTTTCCTTCGGCGGAACTGATATCTTCGACACGCTTTCATGGGGCAATGAGGCGGTCGAACTTTCGCCCGAAGGTTGGAGTGGGATGGAGGTCGGTTCAATTATCACACTGGGAGAACCGACCAAAGCCGCTGTGGATGGACGAGAAGAGCTATACTTCGTTTACGCTGTCATCGCCAACGACGGGACGCTCAACCTCAACGTGGGCTGGGTTCCCGAGGCTGAGGAAAGATGAATGCAAAATGATATGTTAATAGTTAATAGTAAAGGCATATCGCTTATCAGAAGGTCAGCACCACCTTGCCGAACTGCTGCGCCGAAGTCAGATATTCATGCGCGTCGCGAACCTGTTCGGCGCGGTATATGCGGTCCACAACCGGCGACAGTTTCCCGGCATTGAGAAGTCGGATGATTTCCTCAAACTCCTTCATGTTCCCCATCGTGCTGCCAAATACTTGAAGCTGTTTCCAGAACACGCGAGTCAGGTCCGCCGATGCATCGCCGCCGGTCACGCCGCAGACGACAATCCTGCCTCCGGGCTTTGCCGCTTTGACGCCGATGTTATACGCGGGGCCGGAAACCGAATCGACGACCACATCCACGCCTTTTCGCTGCGTAAATTTGAAGACTTCCTTGGCTACGTTTTGCGTCTTGTAGTTGAAGCCGGCCGCTACGCCCAATTCTTTCGCCTTGTCCAGTTTCCAGTCGTGGCTGGACGTGACGACGGCGCGCGCGCCCACGAGATTGCAAATGGTCAGCGCGGCCAAAGCCACTCCCCCGCCGATGCCGTGAATGAGTACGGTCTCACCGGGAAGCAGCCTCGCTTTGGTCATGAGCATCCGCCAGGCCGTCAGAAATGTCAGGCAAAAGGCGGCGGCGTTTTCAAAAGTCACGTTCTCGGTGATTTTTTGCGCCGCGCAGGCCTTGATCACAACCTGCTCCGCAAAGTTTCCGTCCACATGCTCGCCGCGCATTTGAAAACTCGAACACATGCTTTGCTCGCCGCTCAGGCACGCAGCGCACTTCCCGCAAAACACCATCGGCGTGAGCACAACGCGGTCGCCGATGGCAAGGTCCTCTACTCCATCGCCAATCTCGGCCACGTCCCCGGCGGCGTCGCAACCCATGATGAAGGGCATTTCCTGCTTGATTCCGGGCAGTCCGTCGCGAACCCAAACATCCATATGATTCAGCGCCATGGCGCGAACATTGACTTTGATCTCGCCAGGACCAGGCGCTTCCGGCGCGGACACATCATCAACGTGAATGACATCCGGCCCGCCGTGTTCGTGCATGCGAATCGCTTTCATATACGTGTATCCTCCATCCAGTATCTTCATAAACCCACAAAGTTATGAACCCATTGGGTTTTACACAAAGTGGATGAATATTTCCAGACCTTGAATATTTCAAACGCTTTTCGGATGGATCGAAAATCGAAGATCTAAAGTGATTTCCCAGCACCGACAGGCAACGTTGAGGGAAAATTTGTTTTTTTGTTGACACCGCATTGCCGTGCTTACATTGTTCTTCAGGCATTCTTTTACTGATTCGACGCCGCGCATCATAAGGAGAAGAAAATTATGGATTCAATTTACGATCTTATCGTCATCGGCGCCGGTCCGGGCGGATACGTGGCGGCGATTCGCGCCGCGCAGCTTGGAATGAAAGTACTGTGCGTGGAAAAAGAAGCTGTTCCGGGCGGAACCTGCCTGCGCGTGGGCTGCATCCCTTCCAAAGCCCTGCTGGAATCCAGTGAACTTTTTTACAAAACCAGGCGCGAATTTGGAATGCACGGGATCAACGTTGAAGCCAGCGTTGACCTGCCCAAGCTGATGGCGCGTAAAGACTCCATCGTCACGCAGCTCACCAAGGGCATTGGCATGCTTTTTAAGAAGAATGGTGTTGAACATATTACAGGGCAAGCCAAATTCACTGGCCCCAAAACCATCGCCATCGGTGATCAAGACTTCGAGGCTAAAGCCGTCATTATTGCCACCGGCGCAAAGCCGGCGTCTTTGCCCGGCATCGATTTCGATGGCGAAAGCATTGTGGATTCCACCGGCGCGCTTTCATTCGATAAAATCCCCGAGTCCATGATCGTCATCGGCGGCGGAGCTATCGGCCTGGAAATGGCCTCCGTCTGGTCGCGACTCGGCGCCAACATGACCGTCCTGGAATATCTGCCCCAAATCGTTCCGGGTATGGATGCGGAAGTTGCTGAGCTTGCCAAGCGCATTCTTAATCGCCAGAAAATCAAGATTGAAACGGGTGTGCGCGTGACGGGCGCGAAGACTGCGAATGGCGCTGTCACGGTCACCGCCGAGGGAAAAAAGGAAGGCGATCCACCCCGCGAATGGACCGTGGACAAACTGCTGGTGTCCGTGGGACGCAGACCCGTCGTCGACGGCCTGAACTTAAATGCCGCAGACATCGAAACAGATGACCGAGGCTTTATCCCGGTTGACGAGCACTGCGAAACAAAAACTCCCGGCGTTTACGCCGTGGGCGATGTCATCGGCGGATTGATGCTCGCGCACAAGGCCTCGCAAGAAGCGGTGTCGGTCGTCGAGCGGCTCGCAGGCCGCCAGGCCAAGGTCAATTACAACGCGATTCCAGCCGTCGTTTTCACGGATCCGGAAATCGCCTCCGTCGGCAAAACAGAAGAGCAGTTAAAAGAGGCCAACGTCACGTACAAGAAAGGAAGCTTCCCCTACGCCGCCAATGGCCGAGCCAAAGCCTTAAGCGCCAAGGAGGGTTTTGTAAAATTCCTGGCCGATCCGGACACCGACCTCATCTACGGCGCGCACATCATCGGCCTTCGGGCAGGCGATCTCATCGCGGAAATCGCACTGGCCATGCACCTGGGCGCAAGCGTCATAGACATCGCCCGCACGACGCACGCGCACCCTACCCTGGCGGAGATCGTCAAGGAGGCGGCGCTGGCCATGCACGGCGAGGCAATACATATTTGAAGGATGAAAGCAAAAAGGAGGAAGGTTGAATGCGAAAGCCGGAGGCAGAAAGCCGGAAACAAAACCCATCATAAGGGGAGCAGGTTCGTAGCCGATTGACCAAAAGTC
The DNA here is from genome assembly GCA_964591275.1 of uncultured bacterium. Lineage (GTDB taxonomy): Bacteria > Lernaellota > Lernaellaia > JACKCT01 > JACKCT01. The sequence goes on from CAZQAE010000050.1 coordinate 5,650, forward strand.
GATAAACCCCGATGTCGTTAAAAAAACCCCGAGGGTTGGCGTCTCGGGGCGAAAAACGAACTTAGGTTGTGCGTTGCGTGGGAGGGAGGTGCTCCCATTTCCCCGCGAGAGGCGAGGATGTTTGAACTAACCAAGTTGAAAAGTTGTCAAAGATTCCGTTTCTCATTCCTTCGACACTGTACTGCGGGGACAAGTTAAAAAACATGATCCAAATCATCCGTTTTTATTTTGGGCGCCCACCTTACGACGCCTATTATTGCGACGCCTTTAACAAGTGGCCAATTGCAGCTACAATGCGCAAGGTTTATTCTCGTCATTGATGCATAGGAGGTTTGTCTGTTGCGTTGCCGGGAATGCGGAAATGTTTTCGATCAATGGAGCTGGGAAAACCCGGTTTGCCCTGCGTGCCTCGAACAGCAAAGTCCTGATTTGCTTGCGGACGCCGCACCGCCCCCTCCAGACGATGCCAATATAATTGATGACTCGCCTTCCAGCCTTGTTTCTTCCGAATCCGCGCTTGATAATTTCAGCATCAATCAATCCCTCACTCCACAGGCTGTTGACGATATTCTCAATCCCGCAATGCCCACGTCCGCGTTTGGAGAAACGGGCATCGATGAAAATGAGATTCAGAGCGACTCACATCTGGCGGACAACCTCGGCGGGGATTTCGGAATTCAAGAAAGGGAGTTCAAATCCATGGTCGAGCCTTCCATGCTCGACACCGACACGAATTCACTCACGCGCGAAATCCCGGTTTTGATCAAAGCAGGCGAAGCGCCGACTGAAAATGAAGATTTGGATCAACAAAGCAATTTGATTCCCAAGCGCTCTGAGTTCCTGGAGGCGGAATCGAATATCCTGGGTGCTGATACATCCGATGTCCTTGACGTGGGGATGATGGAAGAAGAACTGGGAAAGATCGGCAATCGCTCGGCCCATGATCTCTCGTCGCCTGAACCCATAGTTGAAATTCAGCCCTTCGACTTGAGCTATTCGGAAGAGCCGTTTTTTGAAAACACCGCTATCGACGATGGTCCCGATAACGCTGATGCAGAGTCCTTTTCGACCCTCGTAACCGATTCACGGCATCAAGACCCTGAAACCGATTCTTTCCCGGCGGAAAATGACCTCAACGAAAGTACTATGCCCAAATGGGGCGACAATGCGCCTACCGAAACTGAAGAGGAGCGGGTAGCGCACGATGAAGGTCTGGTTTCCGTCGCTGATTTTTTGCAAGACGACATCACGGTGATCAGCTCATCGGAAGAAATGCCTGAAGGCATTCCCGTCGCGCGGGAGTTTGTCGACGAAAAACCGTTTCAAGCGCAAGATCCGGTGGACATCCTTATCGAGGAACCCGAGGACATCCCGGTCACGAAAAGATTTTTTCACGAACAAGATGATGAATTCCAACCCGGCAATCCAGCAATTCCTTGGGAAAAGCAAAACGTCATCAGTGCGGCGGGAGTCGCCATGCCCGGGGAACTCCGTTCCCATATACAAAGTTTTGAAAGCCCCAGCGGGCGTTACAGCATCGATTTCGCCGAAGGGAAGTTTTTGCGAATGGAGATGATCGCCGAGGGCATGGGCGGCTGGAATCTGATGGTATTCATCACGCTGATGACCATAACCATGATCACTGTAGGATCGGTTCTGCTTTTCATTATTTTCCTCCCCATTCTTTTGCTGTACGGCCTCAGGCTCGCGATACGAATATTCGCAACGGAAAAGCTCTACGTGGAAGAAAAAGGCATCCGTCACGAAGTTTCACTCGTACCAGGATTTGCTCTGAAATCTGAATGGGAGTTTGCGCCGAACCTGTATGTATTAAAAACAACTGACCCGTTTCGTTTTTTCCGTAGCCGGGACAAGTCAGGTAAACGCAAGGACGATATGTTGTTTTTAAGCGGAAACGATTGGCGCGAGCGCGTTGGTTTTCTCACCGACGAACAAGAAGCCAGATGGCTGCAAAGCCATCTGCACCGATGCCTGCGAAAAGTTCGTTACGTACACTAAGGCCATGAAGTACGGATGTCTCACGGATCAGGGCACATCAAAGCTGCACAAAACGCCGATGTGATCGCTTGCCCACACGCCTCCAACCGGTTCGGCCAGTACGCGCTCGCAGTCCAGAGGCAAGGCCAATTCTCTCGAGCCCGGCACCAGGTAAATATAATCGATGCGCCTATCGGGATTGTCCGAGGGATAAGTATAGCCCGGATCGGATGGATTTGTCTCAATCCACTCGTCGAACAGGTCGCCTTCGTAACCATCATGCTGCGCTTCCCCACGCAAAAATCGCATGGCCAACGAGTCGGGCTCAGCGTTTAGGTCTCCTGCGAAAAAACCGGTTCGCTCGGAAAGATGAGATTTCATAAAAAGCCAGGCATCGAGAGCCTGATCAGCCTTTTCCGTCGAATTGTTGCTTGTGGTCATGTGGGAACAGTAAAAATAGATTTCTCCCAGTTCCGTGCTGACGCGAACGCCAAGAATTGACCTTTCAAAAAGCCCCAGTATCTCCGGATGCGGCAACCATTCCCTGTCGCTCCATTCGATGGGCAACCGGGTCATGATGGCGATGCCTTCCTCGAATACCAATGGAATTTCGTGTGTTTTTTTCCACACGTATTCATAACCGGTCATTTCCGCCAGCACTTCCGCCCGGTTTTGCACGAGTAATAACTGCGCTGCCTCCTGCATGGCGACGAAGTCGGGTTGCTTGTCCAGAATCAGGTCGGCCACGATTTGCGTTCGATCATCCACGTTCAATAGATTCCAGATAGGATTTTGCAGGTTCATGGTGAGCACGGTAATAATTTCGCCGGTCAAATCGTCATCCGCCGTGTCGTCATCCTCGGTGTCGTCATCGATTGTATCGTCATCCACCGTATCGTCATCGGTGAAATCATCGTCCATCGAGTCGTCATCCATGACAGTGTCGTCGTCGTTTAAATCGTCATCCCATATGTCATCGTCCATCAGGTCGTCGTCCGCGCCGACTGTATCATCATTGGCGCCATCATTCGTATCGTCGTTCGCGTAATCCTCTGAATCATCGTCATCATTGCAGGACAGGAGGGAACCGAAGAAAAGGACTAGAAGAGTTAAGCCAACCAATAATGCAATATTGATAACTTTCATCGCAGCCCCCGCAAGTTTTTCCATTTGGCTTCAGTGTTTTGTTTCCCATATTATCGTGAAAAGTCAAGATTATTTCATCTGCGAGGTAAATGCATCTAAATCTAAGTCTTTTTAGGCCTACAGCCGGATCTTAGGTCTCTTTTCCTCTTTTAAGCCTTCTTTCCCCTTTCCCGCCGTGATTGACGGATGATTTCATCCGCATATTAGCGCGCCAGACGGTACTCCCGAGAGGTGAATCGCTCGACGGGTGTGATATGCGACCAAACCATCGTGCTGACCGACATACATACAGCAACGGCTTATCCGCAACCGTTGCGGCGAATCAAGTATCGCGACAAGAAAATCGACAAGACTTTCAATTTCCTGACCAACAACTTCACGATTCCGTCATTGACCGTCGCCGATCTGTATCGATATCGCTGGCAGGTGGAATTGTTTTTCAAATAGATCAAACAGCCTCTGCGCATCAAAAAATTCTTCGGCACATCCGCAAATGCGGTCAAGACGCAAATCTGGATTGCTGTCTCCGTGTACGTGCTTGTCGCCATCATCAAAAAGCGCCTCAAGATCGAAGCGAGCCTCTACACAATTCTACAGATTTTGAGTGCTGTCTTTTTCGAAAAATTCCCAATTTTACAGGCTCTTTCGCAAGTCGAGTACGCCGAAGAACAAAGACCAGTGGATAACCAGTTGAATTTATTCAACTATTAACCGGACATTCGTGAAGTATGATATTATTCTTCTCGATGTCGTATCACAAAGATGCCACGGTTTGGAAATTCTAAAAGAGATCGAGGAAATCCGGTCGGAACAAATCGTCATTCTGGTATCAGGTCGAAGTTCGGAAGCGGACTTCGCCAAGAGTCGGCAATGTGGGGCCTACGACTACCTGATCAAGCCGGTCCAAATCGAAAAGCTGATCGAAATCATGGAGAAGGCGGCATTCGGCGTCGGAGAGTATAAACCATGAGCAGTGATTCCAACAGAAAATTTCACGAAAAGCAGATGGAATTTTTCGGTGCCGTCACCGCCAGCGTCTCCCATGAGATCAACAACGTTTTCGCCATCACAAACGAAAACTCCGGGCTCATGTCTGATCTTTTGAAAAACGCCAAGCGCGACAAACCTATCGATCCGAAAAGATTTCTGCACATAAATGAAACCCTGGGCAAGCAACTTGAACGTGAAAAACACATCGTAAAAAGACTCAATCGCTTCTCCCACAACGTAGACACGCCTTTAAAGGAAATCGACCTGAATGAACTTATCACGAACCTTTGCGACATTTCGCAACGTTTCGCATACAGAAAAAAGGTCAAGCTTTCCCTATCGCTCAAAAGATCGCCAATTGTGATCGAGTCATCGCCGTTCACGTTGCAGGAAATGGTATTTGCCTGCATCATCGCATTTCTTAGCGAGGCGCAACCAGGAGATTCGATTACAGTTAAAGTGTGCAAGGATTCCGACAGAGCTGTGATACTGCTGTACGGTCCGAAAATAAAATCCGAAGAATTGTTTGCCATGCTCCAACCTATGACGGACGAACTGGCGGCTAAAACGCAGGCGGAATCAGACGGAGCCAAGATTCTTCTCTTTCTACCTCGATCCATTGGTGCTTGATGATAGGATAGGAATTTTTCAAAGAGGTTTGCCATGCCGAATGAAAAGGTACTGTTGATCGATGACGAAAAGGAATTTGCCGAAGTGCTCGCCGAACGAATGGAAGCCAGAGGGTTAAAGATCACAACCGCCGACAGCGGGCCTAAGGCCATCCAATGCGTAGCCGATGAAAATTTCGACGCCATCGTCCTCAACCTCTTTATGCCCGGAATGGACGGCATTGAAACCCTCAAACAACTTCTTCAAAAAAACCCCGATTTACAGATTATCCTGCTGGTAGGGCGCGCCACGATCAAGAAAGGCGTAGAAGCCATCAAACTCGGCGCGATGGATTTTATTGAAAAACCAGCCGAGTTTGAAAAGCTGATGGAACTGATCAACAAGGCTGCGGCAAAAAAGATGCTGCTGGTGGAAAAAAACATGGAAGAAAAAATGAGCGCTATCCTGAAACAAAAGGGGTGGTAGGAGACCAAATGTCGACAAGCAAACAACGCAATACCGTAGAAACGAAACGTGTCAGTGAATTGATGATTCCTTTGCAGGACTATCCGATTGTGTATATCAACCAAACTCTCAAAGACGCCATGCGGGAAATGGAAGTTTGCCAGATCGAGTTTCTCGGAAAGAAAACGGCGCCCCGCGCCATATTGGTTTTTGATTTAAGCGACCAATTAGTTGGCGTTGCCCGACGCCGCGACATCATGCGCGGATTGGAACCGGATTTTCTCGTGAGAAAACCTTTATCGGTACGTAAAAACCTTTTCGATGAACAACTTGACCCGAACCTTTCGGAGATGTCATATGATCGACTTTTAAAAGGGGTTTTTGAACATTCAAAAAGATCGATCAGCGACGTCATGCTCCCCGTTGTTGCGACGATCCATTACGACGACCACATCATCAAGGCGATTTACGAAATGGTTGATCGCAACAAGAGTCTGCTTCCGGTCTTGAAAGATGAACGAGTCGTCGGCGTCTTGCGCTCCGTCGATGTTTACAGGGAATTCTCCAGATATATCCTGGATTCGGAAGAAATCGATTTGGACTGTTCAGAAAAATAAACAGACTTGACAGGTGATAATATGGCGTTAAAAACCAAGTCGAAAACCCGATCGGGATCGGCGGGGATGCCGTCGAAAAAAACTTTAGCCAAACTCGCAGGAAATAAAAGCTGGAGAAGAAACGCCTTCGCACTTTTGGGCATTTCGCTTTTCCTCGTCACCTATCTGGCTCCGGCCTTTCCTGATGCGATTGATCCTCAGGGCAAACATTTTGCATTATCCCCCGAAGGAAAAACCGCTATTGCCCTTTTTCTTCTGGCTTCCACATGGTGGATCTTCGAAGTCATCCCCATCGGGGTGACGGGCATCCTCATCGGCGTCATACAAGCCCTGTTTCTCATAAGAAATCCCCGAACCGCTTTCACGGATTTTATGGACCCCTCCGTTTGGTTCATCATCGGCTCCCTCGTCATCGGCATGGTCTTTACGAAAACCGGCCTGACCAGACGCATGGCTTATAAAATGATCGCCGTCGTGGGCGAGCGCACCAGCATGATCTACCTGGGTTGCTTTTCCATGACGGCCGCATTGACTTTGATCATGGCCCATACGGCTGTGGCCGCCACGATCTTCCCTTTGCTCATGGCCATCTACTCCCTTTATGACGATTCGGGAAAGCCGACTAAATTTGGCAAGGGGCTGTTTATGGGCATGGCCTTCGTCGCCGGCACCGGCAGCATCATCACCTTGTTGGGCGCGGCTCGCGGCGCCGTGGCGATTGGGTTTTTTAGAGATATCATTGGCCGGGAAATCTCTTTTTTCGGTCTAACCTATTATATGCTGCCGATCGGCCTTGTCATGGTGATCCTGCTTTGGGTTTTCTTCATGATATTCTATCGCCCGGAAAAGAAAACGATTCCAGGTCTGCGTAAGCGATCCAAACAACTCTACGCAAAACTTGGTCCCGTTTCATTTCAGGAAATTGCAACGCTGATCATCGTCTTTGCCACCATATTATTATTGGGTCTTCGATCATTTCTGCCAAAACTGCAATTCATCGACAAAAGCGCCGTGATATTAATGACAACTATCCTCTTTTTCGTGTTTCGCATCCTCACCCTGGAAGACTTGGAAAAGATTCCCTGGAATATCGTGCTGCTTTTCGGCGGGGCCATGAGCATAGGATTTTGCCTGTGGCAAACCGGCGCCGCCGAGTGGTTGGCTATCCATTGTCTGGTGATGTTTCAAAACGCGCACTGGTTCGTATTCGTCATGGGTATTGCCTTCTTCGTTCTGATCATGACAAATTTCATTATGAACGTCGCGGCCATCGCCATCTCGTTGCCGGTTGCCCTCGTCATTGCACCCTATCTCGGCGTTACCCCGGAAGTCATCTTATTCGCCTCGCTCGTCACTGCGGGCATGCCCTTTCTCCTGCTCATCGGCGCAGCGCCCAACGCTATCGCCTATGAAAGCAAGCAATTCACAACGGGAGAATTTTTCCTGGCCGGAATTCCGGCGAGCATCCTTCTTCTAGCCGTCCTGGGATTATTCATCCTGGTGATATGGCCCTTGATGGGCATGCCGATCTTGCTCACCTGATCTCTTTATAAAACAGCCAAACTCCCTCGTACAAGGCTTGTAATAGCCAAAGTGCTTGTGTTAATCCGCGCCGATTTTATTTGAGGCTGCGCATACCAAAGCACACCCACAGAAGTCATTTCACACGTCTTGAATCGCAACCTTATTGCTTGCCGTAAGGAAGGTTTATGCAGAATCACAAGTGGATTTTTGTCGCCGTTTTGTTGGTCATTCTTGGAGCATGGTTTGCTGCCGGCATCGGCTCGGCCACGGAAACTTTGTCTGAGCAAGATTTGTCCCCTGAGGAAGGCCAGTCAACTAAGCCCTGGTACTTCTGGCCCATTGTTCTTTTCTTTTTCTACTTCGGCCTGGGAATCATCGCGGTGTTGGCCGGCGTCGGGGGCGGCGTCTTGTATGTCCCCCTGGTTAGCGGGTTCTTTCCATTCCATCTTGATTTTGTGCGCGGCACCGGGCTACTGGTGGCCCTAGCCGGCGCATTGGCCGCAGGTCCCGGTTTGTTAAGGCGCAATCTGGCAAACCTTCGCCTGGCGATACCCGTTGCTTTGATCGCCTCGTCGTGCGCTATCGTCGGTGCATTTCTGGGGCTGGCGCTGCCCACGAACGTTATACAAATCTGCCTGGGCGCAACGATCATCGGCATCGCTATTTTGCTGATCCTTTCCAAAAACGTTGAAAGGCCAATTGTGACCAAGCAGGACGCCATCGGCCTCGCCCTTGGCATGAACGGCGTTTATAGAGAGGAATCGACGGGCGAGTTGATCGAGTGGAAAACCCACCGCACGCTGGCGGGCCTCCTTCTTTTTATTGTCATCGGCATCATGGCCGGCATGTTTGGTCTCGGTGCGGGTTGGGCCAACCTGCCAGTCTTGAACATGCTCATGGGCGCGCCCCTGAAAGTTGCCGTCGGCACCAGTAAATTCCTGCTCTCGATCACTGACACATCCGCTGCCTGGGTGTATTTGAACAAAGGCTGCGTTTTGCCGCTGATTACTGTCCCCTCAATCGTTGGCCTGATGCTCGGGTCTTTCGTCGGCGTGCGTATCCTCGCTGTGGCCAAACCTAAAATGATCCGTTACATCGTCATCGTGGTGCTGATGTTCGCCGGATTAAAAGCGCTTCTTAAGGGATTGGGAATCGGATAAAGGAGAAATCGATTATGACTACTGATCACGATAGAGCCAAAGCGTCCCCTGAACAGATTCGCTACGCCGACCTTCTCTTTTACGGTTGTTGGGGCGGATTGCTTTTACTGGCTATTACGTATTCCCTATATGCCTTTAGCGTCATGACTCCGCATATTCCCCTTAACGAAGTCTCGAACTATTGGGGCATGTCGGTCAATGAATACCTGCATGTCGCGCACGTACCGACCGGATGGGGCTGGGCCTCCATGGTCGGCAAGGGTGATTTTCTGAACTTCATAGGCATCGCCTTCCTGGGAGGCCTCACGATCATTGGCTATCTCACGCTGATCCCGGCCTATTGGAAAAAGAATGACAAGATTTTCGTAGTCATTTGCACCTTGGAAGTCCTCGTACTGAGCTTGGCCGCTTCTGGAATCCTCGGATCGGCCGGGCACTAAACCAAGAGAAATAACACCAAACTGGATGCTCCCATGAGATGTGCTAATCAGGGCATTTTGTGGAAGTGCGTTGTATTCAGGCCATCCCCAGTTTTTTCATCTTGCTTCGGAGAGTGCTGGGGTTCATTTTCAAAACTGCGGCCGCCCCGCTCTCGCCATGAATCTTACCCTCGGTCGCTTCCAGGGCTCTGCGGATATGCGTTGCGATCATTTCATCCAAACTCATAATGTGTTCTTCGGCTATGGCCCACCCGTGATTATTCATCGAATTTCTATGAGTCAACAATTGATCGAAACGTAGGACGCCATCCTGAAAAAGAATCATCGATCGTTCAATTATGTTCTCCAATTCCCGAACGTTTCCCGGCCAATCATGTTGAATGAGTGCGTCGAGGGAACCGGGAGACAGTGTTGGAGTTTTCGCTAGCTTCAGGTGAATTTTCTTTTTTTGGATGAAATAATGAACCAACGCCGGAATATCGCTTTTTCTTTGTCTCAGCGGCGGAATGACAATAGGAAAAACGTTCAGCCTAAAGAAAAGATCCTCGCGAAAGGTTTTCTTTTCGAGCATATCGGTCAAGTCCCGATTCGTCGCAGCAACCACCCTTGCGTCCACCTGCATTGTTTCCGAGCCGCCGACTCGTTCGATTTCACCATTTTGCAAAACACGCAATAATCGGACCTGTGCCTGCGGAGGCAATTCCCCCACCTCATCCAGAAAGATGGTGCCTGTATGAGCCCTTTCAAACCTCCCTCTTTTCTGTTTGATCGCGCCGGTGAAAGCGCCCTTCTCATGTCCAAAAAGCTCGCTGTCGATCAAGCTGTCTGGAATTGCGCCGCAGTTGACCTTAATCAAAGGCCTATCTCTTCTCGCGGAGTACAAATGCAACGAATTGGCGATCAAGTCTTTTCCAACACCGGTTTCACCGATCAACAATACAGGACTTGAGCTTGAGGCCACCTGGTTCACATGAGTCATGACTTCACGCAATCCGAATTCTTCGCCGATAATTCTGTTGCCTGTAAGATTTATTATCTCCTGGCGAAGATATTGGTTGTCATCTTCGATCAGCGCCTGGAGTTGAAGAACCTTTTGGTGCGCCAGGGCATTGGCTGCGGCAATGGCAAAGGGTTCGTGCAACAGCATAATCAGATCCGCATGTTCCTGTGTGTAACGATTCAAGCCCACTGCCGTCAACTGAAGTTGAGCGACATTGATGCCGTCGATTTTCAGAAGCAGCATGATCATGGATTCCTGCTTATCTAGAAATTCTTTGAAATAATCGATCAATTCCGGGCTATGTTTCAAAAAAGAAAACTCTTTCGGCGAATTGACAACCTCCATATAGGGTTGTTTTGAATTTAGAATATCCTGAGCAAGGTCAATTATCTGCTTAGGCACTGAGACCAATTTAGGCCTTTCTTTTCCCGGTAGTTTGCCGGCGCTAGCAATAATTTCCGTAGTCCGTTCATTTGGATTCAGCAACATATATTCCATCTGATCCGCCGGCATGACTTTTCTTAAAACCTCCAACGTCCGCTCCATTGCCTTTGTAATATCCAGCGTACTGAAGATTTGCGTTGTAACCTCGCGGTAAAAAGCATCAAAATCAATATTCATCCATTCACCCCATTGCGATATTTCACAAAACCTAGCACTATTCGCTATATTTAACAACATAATTCGTTACTTTTCGCTATATTTCACAGATGTCGTTTTGCCAAATTCGCTAAGTATTTGTTTTGCATACGTTTTTCCACATGGCGCAATAAATGCGAAGTAAAGGTTCGTCGGGAAAGGAGACCCAAACAATGGCTTGGCAAGAGATCATTCAATTTCGATCAATAAATATTCCGGACAAAGAGGTTCGGGAAAATATCAGGGAAAGAATCCGGATGGAACGAAAAAGAACTGAAGGCCTACTGAATTTTCACTTTTTGGAAAACATCAATGTGGAAACGGACTTGGCCATTATTTTGACTTGGCGCACCAACATAAGCCAGGAATCCGCGAGTTCTTTGGCCCAAAATCTGGCGCTGATTTTGAGTCAATTCGGGCAAGTGACCCAATCCATGTGGCAAGAAATCTGATGAGTTTTATAGCAATCATTTTAGTCATTCTCGGCCTTCTCACTTTTGGCGTTGGATCGTTTTGGATGTTTTCCGGTCGAGGAATTTTCGCGAAACACCGACAAAGGAACCTCGAAGAGCCGGGTCTTTTTTTACTTCTTCTGGGATTTTTAATGCTTTTTGCAGGCGCCGGAATGCTTTGATTCCTTCGTCTGTGAATAATGGGAACATCAACTTCAGTAAAGGAGAAAGCCATGAAAAACACCGTCAATCTCTTCATCATCGCGCTACTGGCGAGCTTCGTCTTTGCGGGATCCGCCCTGGCCTTCGGAGTAACGGATAAGGATGATCCATTCGCTTCAGGGAAATGGCTCCTGGGACTTGCCAGCGGCCTTGATTTCGGAATGGGCACGGATACTTATGAACCCGATGACGGCGACGAAACAGAAACCGATGTAATGAGCTTCAACATCGGAATCAGCGGTGGATATTTCGTGCTGCCGGGTTGGGAAATCGGCCCCGTCGTGCGCTACGATTTCAATCGCTCTGCGGATGAAGACGACAACATCACGAGCAGCGGCGATTATCTTGCGGGAATCCAAACCGGTTACTACTACGCCACGCCTGTTCCGGTGCACCCCTTTGTCAACGTCGAATTCGGTTATGCGGGACGGTTCACAAATCTGGAGCCGGATGAGGGCGACGAAACTTCCGACAGCGCCGGAGGAATCGGATTGCGTCCGAGCATAGGCGCGGTTTTCTTCTTCACGGATAAGATCGCCCTGACTCCATCCCTGTATTACCAGTACACCTCTCTATCCGGAACCGACGACACATCAGGCTCGGAATTCGACTACGACGCAAGTTCCAACCGTTTCGGACTCCAACTCGGATTGACCAGCATCTTTTAGTCTGACGCCAGTGAAGGAAATCACATGAACCCTTATGGAAGGAAGCGGAAAGCAGCAACAGACCTCTTGCCTGCACGAGGAAAAAGCTCGCCAATTAAACTACGTCAACCCACAGCCTACACCGCTTCCTTCCTTTTTCATTTCTCGAATTTTTCAACGGGAGTTCATCAGCTCCAGCACAAAAACGATACGAAAGCCAGAAAAGCCCTGCCGGATTGTTTCCATTGGCGGGGGAATTGCTCCCATAGAAAAATAACGACGGAGGAAATTCAGATGAAGCCTGCCTTGAGAACCATAAAATTCATCGTCATTTCCTGCCTGCTGTCGGCATTATTTTTATCATGCGGCTACGAAACATTGGGCCAGGTTCCCGAGCAAAAGTACGAACCCGTTTGCGATTGCAAAATCGAGAAACAAACCCCGACGGATCAGTTCTGGTTTGTTCAGATCACCGACATTGAGCAAACACGATTGAGCGGATCGGAGATTGCGCCCTTTGCCATCCCAGCACGAGGCGACTATGAGACTTTTCTTCGCCAACTTCGATATATCTACGATTCTGTATCCCCGCAATTTGTCGTAGCCACCGGCGACCTGGTTTACGGCGGCATCCTTAGACAGGTTCCCGAGCAATGGGACGATTATCGCAACGCAGTTTACAGCGCTTGCTTCAATGACAAAAACTTCCATGACCTGCCGGGCAATCACGATGTGATGTACGTGAAGGATTTCAGTAACTTTCGGCAAAACTCCATCAGCGGAAAAATCCATTACGACTGGACGCATGAAAACTCTTTTGGACGCTTTGCATTTATCGCATTCAACACCGCACGCCCGGGAAAGGTTGATGGCTACTTCAGCAGCGAGGAGCGAAGCTGGCTGACTGAGCGGCTGAATCAATATGAGGATTATGACTTCAGACTGATCTTTGCCCACCACAACAGGCCTGGCCCGCACATGGGCGACCTTTTCGGAAACGACGGCGTTCTGGCAAGGCATAAGGTCCAGGGATTTTTTGGCGGACATATCCATAAAGACGACGAAGGCATTTACGACGACGCGTTGGTCTTTCAGACAGACACAACATATGCCGAGGATAATGATTCCGTCGACGGTCGATTCCGAATCGTGTCATTCGACGGGCGCAGTTTCGCATCCGCCTCAAAGTGGATCCTCCACCACGGCCCGCAAGTGCTCATCAGCCATCCTCAGGATCGCGCCTTTGCCACATCCGCCAACCCCAATGGCCATGTGGTTTCCGGCCTCACGCCGATTAGAGCATTGGCCTTCTCAAGCGATGACGTTTATCTGTCCGTATACATCGACGACGACGGTCCTTACAGCATGCGCAAAATCGATGAATATCGACATGAGGTCGAGATCGACTTTTCCAACTACCCGCACGATCTCCACGAAATTCACGTGCTGGCCGAAGGCTATGAAGGCGACAGTGACAATCCTCAGGATTCCATTGAGATCGAGGTGAGCTCATGACAAGAGCTGTCTGCGGATATTTTTTCCTCACTGCCATTCTTATCCTGAGATTTACGCCGCAGGCGCACGCTTACGATCCGCAACATGAGTTTTCCGCGACCATAGGCCAACATCATTATTTGAAAAGCAACTACCTCAAGCGCGCCGACGAATACTATGACACGGACAGGCTCAATAGCGGCGGTTTCGAGGCGGATTACTTACTGAAAATCAAAAAAAAATTCGGTTTTATAACCGGCGTTTATTACTACCGGGCTTACGAAGAATACAACCAAAATGATGGCCAACTTCGCGTGAAGCTGGAAAGTCGCGGATTGCTTTTTGGCCCGGTTTTTTTATTCCCCATCAAATCCCGATTCACGGCATACGTCGGCGCTGGCGTAGATCTGGCGCAGCATACGACAACGCTGGAAATGGATTCCGCCGGCGACAACATCACGGCGGGAAATGAACGGCGAACCGGTATCGGCGCTCATATTCGGGCGGGAGCTTCAATCGACCTCAGCCCCAGTTTCAGGCTACTCGTCGAAGACAGGCATTCCTATATCCCCATCATCGATTATGCCGGATCCGGCGAAACTTTCGACGTGGGCGGAAACTTCATCCAAGGCGGGGTTTCGTACATGTTTTGAAATTCCGCGGCTCATGCACATGTTCATCAAATTTCAAACTTTTATGCATAATCGACAATTAAAAAAAATCACCTGACATGAATTTAGCGGAACACATCAACCCACATGAAAATAGTCAGAAGGGGCACTGGCCACAAACCGCACCTAAAGCAAGCATCTGGAAAGAAATGTGGATCGCCATCACCGCATGGCTTCTGCTATCGGCTTTGATTTTTGCGTTTCTCCCAACGAAAATGATTATCAAATCTTTCAATTCCAACAACGTTTTTCATTACGTTTTGGGAACGAAATATTTTGATGAACTGGGCTACTTCGATTTTTACAACGGGGTCATTCTTGCCGACGCCGAGATAGACGGCCTTTTCCTCGGATTGCATCGAACTCGCGATCTGGAAACTTATAAAAAAATCCCCGTAGCCAATGCGCTGTCCAAAGCCAAGGTCAGAAATATCCGCAGTCGTTTCACTGACCATCGTTGGCAGGAATTCAAAAATGATCTGCGCCTGTTTCAGCGTTTTCGAACCCGCAGTGAATGGAAGAGCGCCATTGCGGACCGCGGTTTCAATCCATCGCCGTCCTGGCTGATATTGCACAGACCCTTTTTGAATTGGATCAACATTCAGAATTTAAGACTGCTGGCATATATTTGTTACTCCCAAATGGTTTTCTACATAATTGCATTCGCCTTTTTATGGTGGGCTTTTGGAATCAGGACATCGCTCGTTTCGATAGTTTGGTTCCTTGTGTTTTTCGGCAATTGGGGCCGCCATCTAGGGGGATATTTTTCTTATGATTGGCTATGCCTGAGCATTTGCGCGGTATCTCTATTGAAGAAGGGCTTTCCTGCATTTGCCGCGACTATACAGTTGTGTGCGTCAAGTTCTGCAAATTGGTCATCTGATCTCTCCCAAAGCATTTTTCGACCTTTCCCCTTCACTTGTGAATTAGGGAAAAGTTGAAAAATGAATTCACACCACAGTTATTTTCTTTCTCATCCGTTCCTTTTTGTGTTCCACGAGCAAGTGCATATTCAAATATCGAGTTCCCTCGATCCAGTTTTCATGGGTTTCCACGGCCAGGGCTCGGACCAGGCGCAGGCAACTGGCTTCGTTGGAAAAGATGCGGACCACATAGGTGCGGCGTTTGATCTCCTCATTGAAGCGTTCAAGCATATTCGTTGATTTCATGTGTTTGTGATGCTGCAAAGGCAGGCGGTAAAACGGAAAAGGTCTCCTCGATAGCGCCCTCAACCCAGTCGCACAGCTTCGGGTAACCGAGGCGCTCCGATGTACGCTCGCTCTTGCCGGCCCCGAGGGAAAGGTCCATCTGGTGCTCAAGAGCCTCCTGAATCAGGGGCTGCAAAACCGCTACAAAAAAATCACGATCCTGCGTTAATGCCTCTTTCACAATCGATGCCGCCGTATTATCCTGCTTACGAGTCATGGTTCAAATCCTCCTGCTTGGGTTAGAGTTCTTTCAGGAGATACCATGGCTCAACTTTTTGCAGAACACTTGCAACATAACCTGGCAAACCTTCGCCTGGCGATACCCCTTGCTTTGATCGCCTCGTCATGCGCTATTCGCCCCGTGCTTTCCAGGCGTATTGAAGTGGTGACCTGGAAGCAATTCCAGTGCAGCGAAGTGACGCGAGCTTTTATTGAAACGCTTTGCAAACACGGCGAACAGTGGAAGGCCTGCGTTGGCCAGAAAAAAACACTTAAAAACCAGCTTTTTACAACATCAATGGATTTCATCTATCCCATTCAAATTTTCGTCTTGATTAATATCCATGCGCCTAATATGGTACGGGGTGGTTCCGGGTGTACTCTCCGTCGGCGATGTCGGCAAATGGAGTAATAAAAATAGGGTACGTTACTACTAATGAAAATCAGAACTTTCGAGCAACTTGAAAGCTTTTATCTTCTTGCCGGAGTTTCCGAGAGGCCTAGGCTGCGCGTGGGGATGCGATCGTTTGACGGGGTTGGATTTATTTGAAGCAAATTTTTTCGTAAACAGTGCCTCGCATCGCGTGGGTTATGCCAATCGGTAAAGGGTATTGAGTTTTGATAAGATGCGTAGATTATTAACAATCAACCGTGATAAGGCCGAGGGAGGTGACTGATGCCGAGTTTTGTGAACCCAGAGAAATGCGACGGGTGCAAGGCGCTGGGCAAGACAGCTTGCCAGTACATTTGTCCGAACAACCTCATGGTACTCAACCCTGACACCATGAAGGCCTATAACCAGGAACCTGATCAGTGTTGGGAATGCCAATGCTGCGTCAAAATCTGCCCCCAGCAGGCAATGGACATTCGCGGCTATGCCGACTTCATGCCTCTTGGCGCTTCGGTGATTCCTCTGCGATCTTCCAACAGCATCATGTGGACAGTTAAGTTCCGCAACGGCAGCATCAAACGATTCAAGTTCCCGATCAGAACAATTCCGGAAGGAACAGCTGTTCCTGCAGCTGGCTTCGAAACCCCGGGCGGTCTTGACGATCTGGCTCTGTTCACTGAACCGGCATCCTTGGGCCTTGACGCAGTCTGCGCCCCTGGCGCCCCCACCTGGCAGAAGGGATAAGGAGTCACAAAATGAATAATATGGAAACCGTAAAAGTTGACACCGACATTCTCATCCTCGGTGGTGGTATGGCCGCCTGCGGCGCCGCTGTTGAGGCGTCCTACTGGGCCAAACAGAACAATCTCAAAGTGACACTCGTCGACAAAGCGGCGATGGATCGCTCCGGCGCCGTGGCCATGGGCCTCTCCGCCATCAATCAGTACGTCGGTCTCAAAGACGGCGAAAACACCATAAAGAACTACTGCGACTACGTTCGCAACGACCTCATGGGCATCACCCGTGAAGACGTTGTCGCCAACATCGCACGCCACGTTGACGCTTCAGTCCATCTTTTTGAAAAATGGGGCCTCCCGATTTGGAAAGATGAAAATGGCGCTTACGTGCACGAAGGCCGATGGCAGCTCATGATCAACGGCGAGTCCTACAAGATCATCGTTGCTGAAGCCGCCAAGAACGCTCTCGCCGAAACCGGCAACGAATACATTGAACGCGTTTTCATCACGCATCCCCTCCTGGAAGGTGATCGGTGCGTCGGAGCCGTTGGCTTCAGCGTCCGCGAAGACAAATTCTACGTTTTTCGCGCCAAAGTCGTTTTGGCCGCCATGGGCGGCGCCGTTGGCGTGTTCCGTCCAAGGTCCGTCGGCGAAGGCGCCGGCCGCGCCTGGTATCCGCCCTTCAACTCGGGCGCCAGCGCTTATTTCACCATCAAAGCCGGTGCTGAAATGACCTGCCAGGAAGTTCGTTTCATCCCCGTGCGTTTCAAAGATGCTTACGGCCCCGTCGGCGCATGGTTCCTGCTCTTCAAGTCCCGTGCCACGAACGCCTTCGGCGGCAACTACATGATTGAGCGCAGGCCGGAACTCGACAACTGGCTCCCGTACGGCCATGTCAAGCCTGTTCCCGCCAACCTGCGCAACTATCTCGGCATGCTCGACGTTTTGGAAGGCAAGTCCCCAATCTACATGAAGACCGAAGAGGCCCTGGGCAATATCGCCCAACAGTACAAAGACGATCCGAAAGCCTACAAGAAGAAAATGAAAGAACTCGAGAGCGAAGCATGGGAAGACTTCCTCGACATGACGATCTCCCAAGCTCATCTCTGGGCCGCCACCAATACGCAGCCTGAAGAAAAACCCTCCGAGATCGCGGCTGCCGAGCCTTACTTCATTGGCTCTCACTCCGGCGCATCGGGCGCATGGGTTTCCGGACCGAAAGACCTCGCGCCGGAAGGGTTTTTCTGGGGCTACGATAACATGACCACGACTAAGGGCCTGTTCGCGGCCGGCGACGCCTCCGGCGCCAGTTCGCACAAGTTCTCCTCCGGCTCCCACGCCGAAGGCCGAATCGCCGGAAAAGCCATGGCCAACTTCGTCGTCAAAGAAAATCCGGCTCTGGCCGAAATCAGCGACGAGACGATCAACAAATACAAGGATATGATCTTCAAGCCCATTACCCTCTTTGAGGAGTCTCAGGGTAAGTCGACTCAGGCCGACATCAACCCGGCTTATATCCTGCCGAACCAGTTCCGCATGCGTCTCCAGAAGCTCATGGATGAGTACGCAGGCGGCGTTACAACCCAGTTCACGACCTCCAAACCGTTGCTGACAAGAGCTCTCGAACTTCTTAAATTGCTCAAGGAAGACTCTGCTTGTCTGGGCGCGAAGGATTCCCACGAACTCATGCGCTGCTGGGAAAACTACCACCGCATGTTCCAGGCCGAAGCCCACGTTCGCGCGATGATGTTCCGCGAAGAAACACGTTGGCCGGGATACTACTTCCGCTCTGATATGCCGAAGATAGACAATGAAAATTGGCTTTGCTTCGTCAACACAGTGATGGATCCCGAGACCGAAAAATGGACCTGCAAGAAGATACCGGTGAAGTATCTGTTCGCTTAACCGCGTACCATACGTGACGCAAACAAGTCCTAACTAGTGCGGAAGCCCCGGAAGCCTTTAAGGGCGCTCGGGGCTTTCGTTTTTTGGAAAATAAATGACAAAAATAGAAAAAAAATACATCTGCCCGCATTGCGGAAGTAAACTTGAGGCTTTTGAATTGCCGGAAGATGGCGGCTGGGATGAACCATTCCACTACGCGTGTTTCAACGACGACTGCCCATATTTTGTTAATGGGTGGGAGTGGATGATGTCCCGGTACGAAGCTACAGCCTCTTATCGATACCGAATCAATCCTGACTGCGATGTGCCATCGCCCATTGCTGTCTGGTCAAAATCGGCGTTGCGGGACCGAATTATCAAAAAATAACAAGCAAATACGCCACCTCGCCAAAGAAAAGTGATTATGAAAAACACTGACGAAAAGTCGAGTACCTTCACCAGCACTATGGGCACGCAAAACAAAAAGCCGCCACCCAAACCTGTTACACAGTTAACTGATCCGCTGCGCGGCCATCGACGCCCTGAAGCTGGCGACCAATTTTCCTTTGGATGCCACAAAGGTCTCGCCTGTTTTACCTCCTGTTGCGCTGACGTGAGCATCATGCTGACTCCCCTGGATGTCTTGCGGCTTGCACGTAAACTCGACATCACCACGAGCGAATTTCTTGACCGCCACACGCTGATGCCCATCACCAAAGACCTGGGCCTACCTGTATTGATGCTTCGCATGGGAGACAAGCCGGAGCTTCGTTGTCCTTTCGTGTCCGATAAGGGATGCAGTGTTTATGAAGACCGTCCCTGGTCCTGCCGCATGTATCCAGTTGGAATGGGCATCCCCCCCGCCCGTGCGGGCGAAGAGCCTGAGCCTGTCTACTTTCTGTTTGAAGACGACTTTTGTCTTGGCGGTTCCGAACCCAAAAAGTGGACTGTCGACGAATGGCGAACGGATCAGCAAGTCCAGAAACAAGAAGAAATAGAATCCGGCTACCGGGACCTCGTGTCCCACCCATGGTTTATCGGCGGTCGCCAACTCGATCCCAAGCGCATGGAAATGTTCCACACGGCATGTTACGACCTTGATAGATTTCGCGACTTCATTTTCAATAGTTCATTTTTGAAGCGATTCGAGCTAGATGACTCTTTAGTTGAAGACATTAAAACGAATGATGAAGCGCTTTTGCGTTTCGCTTTTCTTTGGTTGCGCTTTGCACTTTTTGCAGAACCCACTTTTAAGGCACGTGAGGGCGCATCGGAACCCAGGAGAAAAGAATGAACGAAACCACCTCGCAAACCCTTCTTGTTATAGGAGCGGGGATTGCAGGCATGACGGCCGCTCTGGAAGCAGCGGAAGCTGGTCGTAATGTAATCCTCGTCGAGCGTGAACCTTCTGTTGGAGGTCGCGTGCTCCGCATCCACAACTATTTTCCCAAGCTCTGTCCGCCCTCGTGTGGCATGGAAATCAACGTCCGTCGCCTGGAAAAAAACCCGCGAATCAAGGTATTCATGGCATCACAGGTCACGGGGATGGAGCGTGGCGCTAAGGGATGGTCCGTGAAGATCACCCGAGCGCCGCAGTACGTCAACCAAAGCTGCACAACGTGCGGAGATTGCTCCAAGGTCTGCCCGGCGAAGATTTCGGATGCCTTTAATCTTGGCATGAACGAAACGCCGGCGATCCGCCTGCCTCATGCGGACGCATGGCCCCGCATTTTCTCACTGGACCGCACAGCCTGTCCCGACGGCTGCAAAGCCTGCTTTGAAGCCTGCAAGTACAACGCGATCAATCTGGACGCCGCGGAAACCGAGGAAACTGCTGAGGTCGGCGCGGTTGTTAATGCGACGGGCTGGAAACCTTATCCGCTGGAAAATCTCAGCGAACTCGGCGGCGGTCTGTTCAAGGATGTTATCGCCAACGTCCACTTCGAGCGTTTGGCTTCCCCGTCCGGCCCGACGGGAGGGAAAATCCTCAGACCCTCCGATGGTCAAGCCCCAAAAAAAATCGCGTTTGTGCAGTGCGCGGGTTCCCGTGATGTGAATCACCTGCCCTACTGCTCGGCGGTATGCTGCCTAGCGTCGCTCAAGCACGCGATGTACGCAAAGGACCAGCTTCCCGATGCCGAAGTCACCATTTATTACATTGACCTCCGAGCCCCAGGTCGTACCGAGGACATGCTCACGAGAGCTAAGCAGCTTGAAGGAGTGACGCTGGTCAAGGGCAAAGTCGGCGAAGTCAAACAAGACGGCGCCGGATTGAAACTGCGTCTTGAAGATGTTGAATCCGGAATTATGAAGGAACCGACTGTTGACATGGTCGTGCTCGCAACAGGCATGGTTCCCAATCTAAAAGAAGAGAAACAACTATTTGGGCTTACTCTGGACGACGATGGCTTCGGCCTTGACGATCCGGCGGCCTCGGTGTTCGTCGCCGGCGTCGCAAAAAGGCCTGAAGACGTTGCCTCTTCGGTTCGCGACGCAACAGGCGCGGCGGCAAAAGCTGCGGTGGCCGCAGAAAGGAGTGCGTAATGAATAATGTCGGCGTATTCCTGTGTACCGGTTGCCAAATCGGCGCAGCCGTCAATACGGATGAATTAGAAAAGCTGGCGACTGGAGAAGGCGCCAAAACATTTTTCAAGCATGATTGCCTTTGCTCTGCGGAAGGTGTCGCGGCCATCCATAAGGCCGTAGACGAAGGAACCAACGGCATTTTGATCGCGGCCTGCTCGTTGCGAATCAAAGTGAATGAGTTCCGCTTTGACCCCATGAAGGTTTCCGTCGAGCGTATGAGCCTGCGTGAACAAGTTGCCTGGTCTCATCCTCACGGCGACGAAGACACGCAAATGCTGGCCGAGGATCTTTTGCGGATGAGCATGGCGCGGATCAAGAAAAACACTCTGCCCACCAGTCTGAAAGAAACCATTGACCGCACGGTGCTCGTGGTCGGCGGCGGCGTCGCGGGACTGAATGCGGCGCAAGCAGCCGCAGACCTGGGCAATCCCGTTGTCCTGGTGGATTCCGCAGAGAAACTCGGCGGCTACATGGCGGGCGTCAAGGACGCCGTTCCCGAGCGTCCTCCTTACAATGCTTTGGCCAAAAATGAGATCGGCGAGCTGGTTTCTTCGGTGGAAAACCACCAGTCGATTCGTTTTTTCGGCAAGACGAAAATAACGAGTATTTCCGGGCAACCGGGACAATTCAACGTGGAATTGGAAACACCATCAGGTGCTGAAACATTCATGGCCGGCGCCATTGTTCAGGCAACCGGTTCTCACCCATACGACGCTTCCAAACTTACGGATCTTGGCTTCGGCGCTTCGCCGGATGTCATCACTTCGGCGGATCTGGAATCAATGATCACAGGCGGCGAGCTAAAACGTCCTTCCGACGGCGCCGTTCCGAAGCGAATCACCTTCATCCAGTGCGCCGGATCCCGCAATGCCGACCACCTGCCCTATTGTTCCAGCGAATGCTGCGTGACGACTCTGCGGCATGTCAACGCCATCAAAAGGGATTTCCCAAGCGTCGAGTGCGCCGTGATCTACCGCGACATGCGCACGCCCGGTCAATTGGAGCACTTCTACCTGGCGACGCAGGAACAGTCCGGCTGCATGTTCACACGCGGTGAAAACACAACCGTCGAAGCGGGTTCAAACGGCGCTCCCGTCGTGAAATTTGACAACAAGTTGCTGGGCGAACAAAGCGAGTTGCAGTCTGACATGGTCGTTTTGGCCGTCGGAATGGTCCCGAACTCCGCTGACAGTGAATCCATCCGCCAGCTCGCTGACGCCAAAAGCCGCATCGCGAAAAACAAGTCTGAAACTCAGGTTAAGCAAGCCACGGAATTGGCTGAAAGTCTCGCACCGCACGAGGGCACTGAGATTCTCAATCTCAATTATCGCCAGGGGCCGGACCTGCCCGTTCTGCGCTATAATTTCCCGGACTCGCATTACATCTGTTTCCCCTACGAAACACGCCGCACCGGCATCTACGCCGCGGGCACGTTGCGTGCGCCCATGGACGCATCCCAGGCCGCGGAAGATGGCTGGGGCGCAGCGTTCAAGGCGGTTCAATGCATTTATACAGCCTCGCAGGGCGAAGCAGTGCATCCTCGCGCCGGCGATGTTTCCATCGCGAATTTCTTCCTCCAGCGTTGCACGCAATGCAAGCGCTGCACGGAAGAGTGTCCCTTTGGCGCCATCAATGAAGACGAAAAAGGCACGCCTCAATATAATCCGTTGCGCTGTCGTCGTTGCGGCACCTGCCTGGGCACCTGCCCCGAGCGCATCATCAACTTCCCCGAGTTCTCCGTGGACGCAGTCGGCAGCATGATTAAAGCCATGGAAGTGCCTAATGAAGATGAAGAAAAACCCCGCATTCTGGTATTTATGTGTGAAAACGACGCCCTCCCTGCCATGGATGAGGCCGCCGCACGCGGGATGTCCTGGAATCCATGGATGCGAATAATCCCTGTCCGCTGCCTGGGTGCCGTAAACGTCATTTGGATCGCGGACGCCATGTCCGGCGGCATCGACGGCGTATTGCTGCTCGGTTGTAAAAGCGGCGACGATTATCAATGCCATTACATGACGGGTTCCAAACTCGCCAACACGCGTATGGCAAACGTAAGCGAGACGCTGGACCGCCTCAGTTTGGAATCAGAGCGCGTACGGATCGTCGAGATCGCCCGCAACGAATTCGACAGAATTCCTCAAATTTTCGAGGATTTCGCTGAGAAAATTGATGAGTTGGGTCCCAACCCAATGAAGGGTTTCTAAGGGAAGTAGGTTCATGGCCAATTCCAGTAATTTAAATCCGTCAGCCGAGTCCCGTAAAGAGCTTGCCCGGCGTGACGGCGCAGACGCCGCTCGTTGTTTTCAATGCGCCACATGTACGAGCGTTGGCCAACTGGCGACATCCGACGCCATGTTCCCCTATTCCAAGTTCGCCCACATCTATTATCGCACTCTCGCGATGATTCATGAGCGAATGATTAAAAAGGAGAACGCCGCTTAAACGGATTCTCACGCAGGTTATAAGGCGAGAAATAATCGCTTGTCCAAAATATACGCAATGCGCGTCAGGAAACAGTTTATCGATCAAAGAAGACACTCACTCTAATAGGGGGACACTCATGGGAAATCTTGTCAATCCGCATGGCAGCAAAGAGCTCAAGCCCCTTCTTCTCGAAGGCCAGGAGCTGCAGGACGAAATTAAAAAGGCTGAAGGACTCAAAAAAGTCCCGATTACAAGCCGCGAAGCCGGCGACCTGATCATGCTCGGCATCGGCGGTTTCACGCCTTTGGACGGGTTCATGGGCTACGATGACTGGAAAGGCGTCTGCGACGACTTCAAGATGCCTTCCAAAGACGGCCTTTTTTGGCCGATCCCGATCACGCTTTCCGCCGAAAAAGCTTTGGCTGATTCCATCGGAGACGGCGAAAAGATCGCTCTCTGGGATCTGGAAAACGACACACTGATGGCCACCATGAAGGTCACCGAAAAATATGTCATCGACAAAAAGCACGAAGCGCAGACAGTCTATACAACGACTGACGAAGCGCATCCCGGCGTCAAGATGTTGATGGATCAGGCCGATGTGAACCTGGCCGGACCCGTCAAGGTTCTGTCTGAGTCTTATTTCCCGGAAATGTTCAAAGAACTGTATCAGCGCCCCGCCGAAGCCAGGAAAATGTTCGAGGACCGCGGTTGGAACACCGTCGCCGCCCTGCAGCTTCGCAACCCGATGCATAACTCCCACGCCTATCTCGCATGGATCGCCATCGAAGTGTGCGACGGTGTTTACATTCACCAGCTCGTCGGCAAACTGAAACCCGGCGACATTCCCGCCGACGTTCGCGTCAAGGCCATCAGCGTTTTGATCGACAAATACTTCCGCAAAGAACGCGTGATCCAGGGCGGCTACCCGCTGGACATGCGCTATGCCGGTCCTCGTGAAGCCCTTCTTCACGCTGTTTTCCGCCAGAACTACGGATGCAGCCATCTCATCGTTGGTCGCGACCACGCCGGCGTTGGCGATTACTACGGCGCCTTCGACGCGCAGAAAATTTTCCACAAGATCCCCGCGAACTCGCTGGAACTCAAGCCATTGCCGATGGACTGGACCTTCTATTGCTTCGACTGCGGCAGCATGGCCTCCATGAAGACCTGCCCGCACGAAAGCAAAGCCATCATCGACGACGAAGGAAACTACGTGAGCGGATCCAGGCTCCTTCTTTCCGGCACCATGCTTCGCAAGCTCATGAGCGAAGGCAAGAATGTCCCAAAAGAGTTCTCCAAGCCCGAAGTCATTGCAGTCCTCAAAGAGTATTACGACACTCTCGATCAGAAAGTTGAGATCAAATTGCACGGCGCCGCCACGGGCGACACCAAATAGAAAAGCACGATTCTTTTCCCCTCCCTTGTAAGCAAGGGAGGGGATTTTTTTGGAGAAAAATTTGGCGATTTCGCCCAGCACGAGGAGGACATTCAAGTCATCTCTCTGACCGACTGCGGCGATTGCCCAGGCTTACTGATTCCCAGGATGAGAATGATCAAAAAGTTGCTCGATCAGGCCGGCGGCGTTGACGTCATTCATTTCGGAACCTGCATGAAGACGGCCTACGAACTATGCAATTGTCCGATGGATCTCGACGAAATAAAATTATTGATCGAAAAGAATTTCGGGATACCTGTCATTATCGGCACGCACGCTTATTGACCCCAGGATAAGCGTCGCGATAGATGAGCCGAAAAAAATTCTTGCCGGCTTCTTCCCTAATTCCTCGCAACACCTCAACCCATGCGCTCAAAAATCCGGCATGGCGCTTAAGCCCTCAATGCCTATCATATGATCCGTGTAATTTACTCCGCTGATAACGCCGACGGGCGGATCGTATTGCACTTCGCATATGGATCCGGGATCGATTTTAAAAGCCCAGAAACCGGCTTCAGCTCGAAATAAGTTGCATAAAAATTAGCATTCGCTCCGTAGATGCGCAAGCGAAGTCTTACTCGAAAAAAATATCTTCACATTGCCGGCAGCCTCTAAGGCAAGCCCTCCTTTATATATTTTCCCAACTCACCTTTAGACGTCTTTCCAATCAGGCATAAATTCATTAGAATTTACTTTCAAATTTACGGCCAGGATAATTCCGCATTTTGCGTATATGGAGGAGTTGATGAAGGATATTATTTGGGAGCCTTACGGCGATTACCTGAAAGAATCGAATATCAGCCGTTTCATGGCGAAGCATGGGATTGCAAATTACGATGAATTGATATCGCGTTCGACCGGCGACGTCGCCTGGTTCTGGAAAGCAGCCCTCGATGACCTGGGCCTTCAGTGGTATCGGCCCTATGATAATATTCTGGACATGAGCAAAGGAATCGAATGGGCGAAGTGGTTCGTCGGCGGCAAGACCAACATCGTATTCAATTGCATCGACCGCCATCTTGAAGCGGGAAACGGCGACAAACCCTGTCTGATTCATGAAGCCGACGACGGCGCAGTCCGTGAATTGAGCTACGCGTCGCTCGATGAAATGGTATGCAAAACCGCAAACGCTCTCAAGTCCCTGGGCGTGGTCAAAGGTGATTGCGTGGGTATCTACATGCCCATGACGCCGGAAATTGTGGCCGCATTTTTCGCTGTGCTCAAAATCGGCGCTGTGGTGATTCCTGTATTTTCCGGATTCGGCGCCACGGCCCTGGCCACGCGACTGGACGACGCAAAAGTAAAAGTTCTATTCACGGCGGATGGTTCTTCTCGGCGGAAAAAAACCGTCCCCATTAAGCAGGAAGCCGACCGCGCCCTGGCCTTGATGCCAACGGTCGAGCACGTCATTGTGCTACGCCGCATGGGACTGGATGTCCCGATGACGCCGGGCCGCGATCACTGGTGGCATGAACTAGTCGACACGCAGAGCGCGCAATGTGAAACCGAGCAACTCGACGCCGAGGATCGTTCAATTGTCATCTATACATCCGGCACAACCGGCAAGCCAAAGGGCACCGTACATACGCACGCCGGCGCGCTGGCTCAATGCTCCAAAGAACTCGGATACGCCTTTGACGTCAAAGCGGACAGCCGCTTTTTCTGGGTCACGGATATCGGCTGGATGATGGGGCCCTGGCAAATGATAGGCGTTCAGTTTTTCGGCGCCGCGCACATGATATTCGAGGGCGCGCCCAATTGGCCCGATCCTGACCGCCTGTGGGACATGGTCGAGCGCCACAAAATTTCCCACCTGGGGATAAGCCCGACTGCCATCCGCCTACTGATGACTTACGACTTGGAGTGGGTGACGAAGCACGACATGTCCAGACTCAAATATCTCGGTTCCACCGGCGAAACTTGGGACCCGGACTCTTATAAATGGTTTTTCGATTACGTCGGCGGCAAAAAAGCACCGATCATCAACATCTCCGGCGGCACCGAAATCATGGGGTGCCTGCTTTCGCCGCTGCCGATCACGGCTCTTAAACCCTGCTCCTTACGCGGTCCCGGCCTTGGTATGGACGTTGCCGTTTATGACAACGATGGCAAGAAGATAGAAAAAGGCATCGGCCACCTGGTCTGCCGAAAACCCGCGCCGTCAATGACCAAAGGTTTTCTGGGCGACAAGAAACGCTACATCGAAACCTATTTTTCCAAATGGCCTGGAGTCTGGTATCACGGCGATTGGGCTGAGATCGACGAGGATGGTTTCTGGTTCCTTCGCGGTCGCAGCGATGACACAATCAAGGTCGCCGGCAAAAGGACAGGACCAGCCGAAATCGAGTCGGCCTTGCTGTCGCACAACGCGGTGATGGAAGCTGCGGCCATCGGCGTCCCCGATCCAATAAAAGGCCAGGACGTTGTCACTTTCGCCGTACTCACGCCGGGATATGAAGTGTCGGAAAAAATTCGGGAAGAACTGAAAATGCAGGTTGTCAAACATCTGGGGAAAACCCTCAAGCCCAGGGATCTTTTCTTTGTTGAAGCCCTGCCGAAAACGCGCTCGGCAAAGATTCTGCGCGGAATGATTAAACGCAAGTATCTCGGCGACGATCTGGGCGACATTGCCTCCTGCGAAAACCCGGAGGCCATCGACGCCATCGCCGACGCGAAATGATGCACCAATAACCAAAAGGGTTAATGAAAAAGTCCCGATCAATTGACCGGGACTTTCTTTTTTTAACTTTTCCTAAAGCTAAAGCTCTATTCTCACCGCGCACACCTTCGTCTCAGGAATCTTCGCCACAGGATCAATGGCGTTATTCGTCAAAAGGTTGGTTCTGACGTCGGCAAAATGAAATGTCATGGAAACGACTCCCGGCGGGCAGACGTCGGTCACCTGTGCATCAACTTCGACCTGTCCACGACGCGAAATCACTTTGACTTTTTGTGCGTCAGCGATGCCGAGTTTTGCCGCGTCGTCGGGATGAATTTTCAAGCGTTCTCTGTCACCCAACTCCTTGAGTCCCTCCACGCGCATTGTCATGGTGCTCGTATGATAATGAAAAAGGTTGCGATCCGTCGTCAGCAAGTAGGGATATTCCTCGTCGGGCAACTCGGCGCTTTCCTTATACTTAAGCGGCATAAATTTTCCCTTGCCGCTAGGCAGTGCAAACTTTTCTTTATGCAGGTAGGGCGTTCCTGCATGATCCGCCGTCGGGCAGGGCCACTGCAGGCCGGCATCTTCTATGCGAGCATAGGAAATGCCGCCGTAACTGGGCGTCAGTTTCGCAATTTCCTCAAATATCTGTTCGGAGGATTCATAATCAAAACCGGTTGCGCCCATTTTCTTGGCGATTTCGGCGGATATCCACCAATCAGGCTTTGCGTCGCCAACCGGATCGATAACCTTGCGCACGCGTTGCACGCGCCGCTCCGTGTTTGTAAAAGTCCCGTCTTTTTCCGCAAAGGACGCCGCCGGCAAAACCACATCGGCGAATTTTGCTGACTCAGAAAGAAAAATATCCTGGCAGACAAGGAATTCCACCTTTTCAAAGGCTTCCTCGGCATGATGAGAGTTCGCCTCGGAAATTATGGGATTTTCACCCATCAGATAAATCGCCTTCACTTTGCCTTCAAAAGCGGCATCGACGATCTCCGTATGGGTCAGGCCATTGCTGTCCCCTAATTTGTAGCCCCAATTCTTTTCAAATTTCTCTTTCACGACGGGCAAAATCACTTTCTGGTAACCAGGATACACGTTCGGCAAAGCCCCCATGTCGCAGGCACCCTGTACGTTGTTTTGTCCGCGCAGCGGATTAACCCCGCCGGCGTACTTTCCAACATTTCCCGTTAGCATCGCCAGGTTGGCGACAGCCATCACGTTGTCAGTCCCGTGCGTGTGCTGCGTAATGCCCATGGCGTACAGGATGCTCATCGGTTTCGCTTCAGCGACGGCTCTGGCCGCACGGGCGATCAGCTCCGCGTCCACGCCGGTGATCTCAGCGACTTTTTCGAGCGAAAATTCGGTCAGCGATTTCTTCAATTCATCGAAACCATCTGTCCGCTCACTGATATATTTATCATCAGCCAGACCTTCATCCAGGATGACCCGCATCATGCCCATCATCAGGGCGACATCGGTTCCCGGTTTGTGCTGCAGGTGAATATCTGCGTAGCGACAAAGATCAATCCTTTTGGGATTCGCCACAATCAATTTCCGCCCTCTCCGCACAGCCTTCTTAACGCGAAGTCCGATTAATGGATGGGCCTGCGTGGTATTGGTTCCGATGGCGAAAATGGCTGCGGATTCAGCAATCTCGTTGATGGAGTTGGTCATGGCGCCGCTTCCGAACGTTGTGGCCAGACCGGCCACGGTGGGGCTGTGTCAAAGCCTCGCGCAATGATCCACATTGTTTGTTTGCATCACCGCCCTTGTGAATTTCTGGAAAACGTAATTGTCTTCGTTGGTAGTGCGAGCAGAGGAGAGCGCCGCAAATTCATCTCCTTTGTATTGGCCAAATTTCTCAGCAATCAGATCCAAAGCTTCATCCCAAGACGCCTCCTCAAATTCACCGTCCTTTTTTATCAGCGGTGTTTTCAGGCGATCCGCATGATGGATGAACTCCCAGCCGAATCGGCCCTTGACGCAAAGGTAGCCTTGGCTGACCGGGCTTTTTTCATCGCCCCTGGCGCTGACGATCTGATCGCCGCGGACGCCCAAGTAGACGCCGCATCCGCATCCGCAGTATGTGCAAACCGTTTTTACTTCCCGCGTTGGTCTTACGGATTTCCTAAGAACCAGCGCGCCGACCGGGCAACGCACAACGCATTCGCCGCATGATTCGCAATTTGATTCAGCGATGGGTCTGTTGGCAAAGGTGGCGATTTTTGTATTGAATCCTCGGAAGGCGAAATCGATGGCCCCTGTTCCCTGTATCTCCTCGCAAGTCCTCACGCATATCCCACAAAGGATGCATCGATCTAGATCGCGAATGAAAAATGGATTGGAATCATCGATGGGATTATCCAGAACCGGACGCCTCATAGAGGCGAGCCGTTCGCGATTAACGCCGACATAATCAACAACCCGTTGAAGTTCGCAGTGCATATTTTGCGTGCAGGCGAGGCAATCCTCGGGATGATTCGTTATCAAAAGCTCCAAAGTAATCCTACGCACTTTATTGATCGCGTCGGTGTCTGTTTTGACGAGCATGCCTTCGGCGGCGGGAGTCTTGCATGAGATGACGAGACCCGGACGACCCTCGATTTCAACCATGCACAATCGACAAACACCCGCCGGAGTCAAATCCGCGTGGTAACAAAGATGTGGAATATAAATGTCATTTTCCAGCGCCGCTTCCAAAACGGTCGATCCGCTCGGCGCCGTGACTTTTATCCCATCAATGGTCAGATTGATTCTATTCATTCTGATTTTTCTCCATCTGAAAAACGTCCTGAAATGCATTCAACCGCGTTGAATTTATTTGGACAAACTTCCAAACATACGCCGCATTTGATGCACTTGGATTGATCGATATAATGCGGAGTCTTTTTTGCGCCGACGATGGCCTCGACAGGACAATTCCTCAAACAAATCGAGCAGCCTTTGCATTTTTCCTGATCGATGCGGAAATGTATCAATTCCTTGCACACTTTGGCGGGGCACTTTTTCTCGTTAATATGTGCTTCGTATTCATCTCGAAAATAGCGAATCGTCGCCAGCACGGGATTCGCCGCAGTTTGTCCAAGTCCGCAAAGGGAGCCAGCTGTCACACCCTCCCCGATCTCCAACAGCAAATCGATATCGCCTGGCTTGCCGCGCCCCTCCGTGATATCTATCAGGATATCAAGCATCTGTTTCGTTCCGAGCCTACAGGGCGCGCATTCGCCGCAGGATTCCTTTTGCGTAAAATCCAGGAAGAAGCGGGCGATATCCACCATGCAGTTGTCCTCATCCATCACCACCATACCGCCGGAACCCATGATGGAACCGAT
>CAZQAE010000051.1:0-11614 GCA_964591275.1 uncultured bacterium
CCACCTGAAAAGAATCGTGCGTGAAAATGTAAATCACAGGCAGTTGCATCAACGCCGAAAGCCTGATCGAGGCGCGCATGTAGTCGGAGAAAACCAGGAAGGTCGCCACGTAGGGTTTCCAGCCTCCGAAGGCCGCCATGCCGTTGGCTATCGCGGCCATAGCGTGCTCGCGGACGCCGAAGTGGAAATTGCGGCCTGTGAACTGGCCGGGCGTAATATATTCGGCGCCTTTGATTTCGGATTTGTTTGATGGCGCCAGATCTGCGGAGCCGCCGATGAGATAAGGACATAACTGGGCGGCTACCTGCAGAATCTCGCCACTGTGGCCACGCGTGGCGCCGGCTTTATCAGAAGCACTTTTGAGCAGTTCCTCGAATACGCCTTCGGGCAGAAGGCGTTTGACAAACATATTGTATTCATCCGCTTTCTTTTCATCACACTTTTTCCAGGCGTCCAGTTTCTCATCCCAGGCCTTGCGAGCCGCTTTCTTTTCCCTGGACAAACCGGCGCACCAAGCCGCCGTTTCCTCAGGAATGAAAAACTCTTTTTCGGGCCATCCCAGTTTTTCTTTCAATCCCTTGATATCCTCTGCGCCCAAAGGAGCGCCGTGGGAATCGGCGCTGTCTTGTTTGCCTGGCGAAGCGAAAGCGATATGTGTGTTGCAGATGATAAGCGCCGGGCGACCGGCGCCTTTGGCTTGGGTAATAGCGTCGCTCACGGCCTGCGCGTCATGACCGTCAACGGCGGACACGAACCAGCCCATCGCTTCGAATCTTGCACCGACGTCTTCGGTGAAACTCAGATCCGTCGATCCCTCGATGCTGATTTCGTTTTTATCGTAAAGAACGACGAGGTTATCGAGGCTCAGGTGACCGGCGAAGCTGGCGGCTTCACAGGATAGGCCCTCCATCATGCAGCCGTCGCCGGCGAGGGCATATATTGTCATGTCGAAGGGATCGAACTCGGAGGATGCGAATTTCGCCGATCCCATTTTGGCTCCGATGGCCATCCCGACGGCGTTGGCGACCCCCTGCCCCAGAGGTCCCGTGGTCACCTCGACTCCCGGCGTGTTGCCGCGCTCGGGATGTCCCGGCGTTTTGCTGGTGAGTTGGCGGAAGTTCTTGATATCGTCCAAACTCAGGTCGAAGCCAAATAGATGCAGCAGTGAGTACAGCAACATTGAGCCATGCCCGGCAGATAGAACAAAGCGATCCCTTCCCATCCATTCCGGGTCGCCTGAGTCGAAGGACAAATGCGCCGACCACAGCGCCGCGGCCAAATCCGCTGTGCCCATGGGCATGCCCGGGTGGCCGGAATTGGCTTTTCCCACGGCTTCCGCAGCGAGAACGCGTATCGTATTGGCCAGTTTTTTGGTTTCCGCGATATCGAGTTGAATTGATTTCATAGCCCCACCCTCTGGAGATTGCATGCGAATAGCTTTTACCATCTTAGCAATAATCGCCTCAATGATAAATGACTTGGATCGTTTTCTGTCAAAAGAAACCATTTTAAAATGGATTGATAAGAGATTAAAAATGCCTTTTAAACTTCCTTTCACCCTAATTTCTATCTGCTGTGGGAATCAAGGAAAATTGACTCTGCGCGTCAATACGCCCATAATTAGTGAGCCGTGTTCGATCTTATCGCATTTTCATTTTAGGAAATCTCTTGGCCGTCAGTCGAAGTCGAAGTTTTATTTTTACTCTCTTTCAGGATCTGGTCCTGATCGTCGGCATCCTGTCGGCGTGCGCCTTGCGTTACGCCATTGAGCCCTTCGACCTGTTTACCCAGCAAAAGGCGATTGCGATCCTTGTCGTTTTCCTTTTTTACAAGGCGACTTTCTACTATTTTAATCTTTACGAAACAACCTTGCATCTTTCGCTCCGCGAGTTCGTCAGCCAACTGCTTTTGGCCAATATTGTCACGCTGGTTCTGCTGACGGGGCTGTATTACATCACAACGTCACTGGTCATCGGTCGTGGGATTCTGTCTCTGTGCGTGTTTTTCATCATGCTGTTTACAACAGTTCATCGCCTGATCTGGAGCAGTTTCAGCCACGACATCGCCTTTACGAAAAACCTCATCATCCTGGGCGCCGACAAATCGGCGTCTATCGTATTGTCGGAAATCATGAAATACCGACACTCCGGCTACCGCATTCTCGGTCTGGTTGACATCAATTCCCTGCGGGTCGGCGAAGAGGTTATCGGCACAAAAATCATTGGGACATCCGAGGACCTTCTTCGCATTCACTCCGAAAATCATGTGGACGAAATCGTCGTCGCTCTGGAAGAGGCCCGAGGCAATCTGCCCCTGAAAATTCTCATGGAACTGAAGATTCGCGGCGTGCAGGTCATCGACAGCACGCAATTCCACGAACAATTCACCGGCAAAATCGTTCTGGAAGGACTGCGTGCAAGCTGGTTTATTTACTCGGAAGGTTTCGCCATTAGCCGTCTGAGTCTGATCGTCAAGAGAATTTTCGACCTGACGACCGCTTTCATGCTGATTATTCTAACGCTTCCTTTGACGATCCTCGTCGGGATCCTCATAAAACTTACCAGCAACGGTCCGCTTCTTTATCGCCAGGAGCGTGTGGGCCTTCGCGGGCAATCGTTTATGCTGATCAAGTTCCGCTCCATGCTCGTAAATGCTGAGAAGCACGGTCCGGTGTGGGCGCAAGCCAACGATCCACGCGTCACGCGCATCGGTCGCATCATCCGCCAATTTAGGATTGACGAACTCCCCCAGGCCTGGAACGTCATCAAGGGTGAAATGAGCTTCGTGGGACCGCGGCCCGAAAGGCCGTTCTTCGTCCAGCAGCTATCCAAGCAGCTGGCCTTCTACACGTAGCGCCACGTCGTCAAACCGGGCATCACAGGATGGGCTCAGGTTCGATACCCTTATGGTTCCAGCGAACAGGACTCAAAAGAAAAGCTTCAATTGGATCTTTATTACATCAAGAATATCTCGATTGCCTTCGACGTGAAAATCCTGCTGGAAACCATCAGCGTCGTTCTCGGCAAGATGAAGGTTCATTGACCATTGGCTCTTGCCTGGCGACGGATCATCCCTTAAA
Source organism: uncultured bacterium (assembly GCA_964591275.1). Classification (GTDB taxonomy): domain Bacteria; phylum Lernaellota; class Lernaellaia; order JACKCT01; family JACKCT01. The sequence continues at coordinate 3,080 of CAZQAE010000051.1, forward strand.
GATTAGCCATGAAGTCAGGCGACCAAAATCCTCGCGGAAAAACCTTGAGTATTGCTGATAACATCTGGCGCCTTTTCACGAGGCAGGCGCGAAAGATGCGGCCGGGCGTCGTCATTCTCATAGCCGTCCTTCTGCTAATCCTTTTTGATATTAGATTTCGCAAGCTGGAATCTCATCCTTATCTGGCCCTGCGCAACGAGCACCGCTCCCAGGTTGTCCTGCCTTATTACTTGCGTTGCATGCACAGGGTAAATCCGACGGTCGTTTTCCTGGGCGCATCGGTCCTGCAGGGCGTTACGAACACCTGGCCTCATGAAACAGCCTCGGCGCTGATCGAGCAAACGCTTGATAAGCGCGGCAAAAAATTTTATTGCCTGAACACCGCGACCATGGGCAACAATATGGGCGATCAGCTCGCCATCACGCGGGCTTCCTTATGGAACGGCGCCGACGCCGTTGTGCTGTCGATTCACTACAAGCTTTTTTCTGATCATCCCATTGTGGGCAATCCATTGCGTTTCAGGGACAGCGCATTTTACTTGCGCAACGAAAGACCGTTGCGGTCTCTTTTGCATGGGGCATTCAAAATGAGGCGCAGCGAATGGCGCAACGTCCTTATTCGCGGGCACCTGAAAAATTTCTGGCGGCTATATCGATATAGCGCTTTGATAACGCTGAAAAGCACCGGATCTGCGGATAATATCGCGCAGCAGTTTGAGGATTGGTACGAATCAAAACTCGGCGTGGTGTTCGAGTCCGGGCAAACAGGCAGAAATGTTTTACGCCACCTCAATCCCGACGACCGGGACGGGGAATATTTCTGGAAGAACATGCTCGATTTCGCCCATGACAGCGAACGCGAAGTTTATGGACAGGTTCACGCAGGCGACGACAACATCCACCTGCAACTGCTGGAACAATGGGCGGAAATGGTCAGAGAATCAGGTCGGTCGGCATTGGTCTATTTCACACCCTTCAATCGGGAATTGATTGATCAGAAGAAATATTTCGCCTGGGATGATCACCGGGCTTTTCGCGTGCGCGTCCGGCGGATGATGAGTGAGCGAGGGATAACGGTTTTGGATCTGACTGACGCCATTCCCAGCGCGAAATTCACCGACGCGGATCACCTGACCCGATCCGGGCACCGGCTTCTGGCGGATGCGCTGCTGCCGTACGTGGTTGACATGGTCGATGAGACCGAGGGTTTATGATTCTTTTTTCACAGACGACCATTATCTACATAATCGCCGCCTGGCTCGCCTGGCGCTTCGTCTTTCGGAAGCGATTTCGCGCACCCTTCATGCTTCTGGTTTCGATTCTCTTCATCCTTCTTCAGGGTGCGCCGACCCTCCTCATGCACGGCGCCTTTCTTCTGTGCAGCCTGTTGACGATTCTTGCCGGATACAACGCGGGCAGAAACCTGGCTGGCAAAACACCGGATCAAACAAAAGTCCAATTTATCATTTACATCATTTTCGCGGCTTTCCCGCTGATTCTTTTCAAGTTGATAGGTGTGTTCTTAACGCCGGCCGCCCTGGAGTATATCGGCTCGCGCAATCCCGAATTTGATCTGCGCTTCGTTGCGCCGCTGGGATTGTCTTATCTCACCTTCCGGGTGATCGCCTATATGATCGAGATCAGAAAAGGAAGGCTTGAGCCCGCCCGCCTCGGTGAATACATACTCTATGTCACATTCTGGCCGACCCTCCTGTCGGGACCCATTGAAAGACCCGAACCGTTTTTGCGGCAACTGCGCGATAAGCCCGAATATACATCGGAAGATCTGGCGGTCGGATTTTCGCGGATTGTGACGGGACTTTTTAAAACGCTCGTTCTCGGCGTCTTTTTTCTAAAACTGGCCGCACCGATTTTTTCGATGGAAAAGCAATTCGGCCCGGGTCTCTTCTTCAAAATTTCCGTCCCCGGTCTCTGGCTGTCGGCCATCGCCTACTACTTCCATCTCTACCTGAACTTCAGCGGGTACAGCGACATCGCCATCGGCCTGTCTCGCATATTCGGCTACAAAATCCGTGAAAACTTTCAGTGGCCCTTTCTGGCGACGAACATCGCCGATTTCTGGCGCCGTTGGCATATGTCCCTGACCGGATGGATTACGGACTACGTGTACTACGGCCTCGGCGGAAATCGTCGTGGACTCAAAATCGCCGCCCGCAATACATTGGCCGCCATGATCCTCGTGGGTGTGTGGCACGGGCTTGCCCTGCACTTCATTGCTTGGGGTCTTTACCACGCCATCTGTTTAATCATCTATCGGTGGTGGCGAAAGTCAGGGCGCGGCAAGCTGAATATTCCTGATAACGCCATGACAAAATTCGCATCCTGGGCTTTGACCTTTGTGGTCGTCACCATCGGGTGGATGCTCTTTGCTCTGCCGACTTTCACGGCGCTCCCGGTCATTTTAAAAATGACCTTCGGAGCGCTCATGGCTATCTTTTAAGGTGGTCATGGGCGCAAAAGCACTCGGGATTCGTTTGGAGAACTAATCAAATCATTTTCCAAGGCATTCACCACGAGACGGATAAATCCGACGCTGATCTCCATTTTCCCGACAGCATCTCTTTCCTGAAACCTCAAACCCGGTTCTTGAGCAATATGGCTTTGTCAAACGAAACCAGAAAGGATGGATATATTTCTTGACTAAATGTCAGAAATTTATATAATATTTCTGACATTAATGGAGAAAGCGCCATGAATACGACGAAAAAAATCAGGGAGAAAATCGAGAATTTGCCTAAGGGTCAGCCGGTCACAACGCGGGAGTTTTTGCAGTTTGGTCCAAGGGCCTCAGTGGATCAGGCTCTTTCTCGCTTTGTTAAAGCCGGAGTGCTTTCGCGTCCGGTCCGAGGAGTATACCTTCGCCCCAAGATCAATCCCTACGTCGGCGAAGTGCCTCCTGAGCCCATCAAGGTGGCCAAAGCTATTGCAAAAAATGAAGGAGCCGTCGTGCAGGTTCACGGCGCTGAGGCGCTTAGGCAAATGGGATTGAGCACGCAAGCGCCCGTGAAGCCGATTTTTTACACAAGCGGAAACAGTCGCAAATTTTCCATCGGGAACCTGGAAGTCATTATGAAAAAGGTCAGCCAAAGAAAGCTGGCGCTGGCAGGACAAAGGGCCGGGGTTGCGCTGACGGCGCTGTGGAGCCTGGGGAAAGAACGTGTCACCGTTGCAACAATCGAAAAAATACGAGACAGGCTTTCGCCTAGGGAATTTGAATCATTACGCTCGACAACGTCGATGCCGGGTTGGATGAACGAAAAATTTCTCATTTATGAAAAAGGGCTTAATAATGGATGAATTCCTTCGGCTATCCCTTGATGACCAGGCGGAAATCCTGAATACAAAAGCGGCGGAGCTTGGGCGTTCGGCGAAGATTCTTGAGAAAGACATATGGGTGTGTTGGGCTTTGGAAAAATTGTTCAGCATTCCGAACGGTCCACGAATGGTTTTTAAGGGTGGTACATCTCTTTCAAAGGTCTTCAAAGCCATTAATCGTTTTTCCGAAGACATTGACGTGACAATAGATTATCGAGATCTTTCCGTGAACGTTAATCCATTTGATGAGTCGGTTTCAAGAACCAAATGGAAACAGATTTGTCAAGAATTGCACCAACTCCTCCAAAGTAAAATCAAAGAACAAATCGCGCCGCCTATATCGAGTTCTTTCAAAGAAATCACAAAGAATATGGGGAGAATTAAGCTTGAACTCAGCGAGGACGCAAATATCGTTCTTTTCTATCCGACAATACTCGAAACCGAAAACGAGTATATCGAGGATTCGGTTAAACTGGAATTCGGCGGACGCAATTCCACTGAACCAAATATCGGTTCCGAGATAGAGCCGGATATCGCTCCATCCATACCTAAATTGCAGTTTCCAAGGGCTCATATTTCCGTTTTAAGCCCACAAAGAACATTTTGGGAAAAGGCCACCTTGATTCATTTTGAATGCAACCGAAATGATGCCGGTAAAGCCCACAGACTATCAAGACATTGGTATGATTTGCACAAACTGAGTCAGCTTAAAATCGGCAAGGAGGCTTTAGCGGATAGAGAACTTTTGCGTGACGTCGTTTTGCATAAATCCGTCTTTTTCTATTCGAAGAAAGCAAAATACAATGATTGCGTCGAAGGAGGTTTCAAGCTTTCCCCTGACGGTCCTTTGCTGGATGCGATCGCGGGCGACTACCAACAAATGATCGAATCCGGAATGTTTTACGAGGCCCCGCCGGCTTTCGATGACATCATCAAGTCTGCTCGGGATCTGGAAAAAACGATCAACCAATTAGGGAGCATTCAAGAGCATGAAAAACGGGGCGAATAATCACTCGCCCCGCGTGCCGCATTTTCCCATTCTATCCAATCAACAGCCGCAACCACTGTCGTCGTCGTCATCGCTGTCCATCGGCTTATCATCATCGCCTGAGTCGCCTAAGTGAAACGGAGGCGCTTGATCATCATTGGCGTCGTCATCCGGCGGCAACCAGTCATCATCGCTGTCATCGTCGGCGTCATCGTCAGTCGGCGGCAATGTCGTGGTCGTTGTGCTGGTCGTTGTCGTAGTGGTCGTTGTGCTGGTGGTGGTCGTCGTTGGAATGGGCAAGCCGGTCAGCGTCACCGTATCCACACCCCAATACATGGCGAGATTGCCGCCCGATGGATAGTAGAAACGTACATAAAACTCAGATTGCCGCTCCCAGTCCGGTAGCTGGAATGTCTGTTCGCCCCCGGCGTCGTCCCGATAATTGGCAAGGTTCGTCCAGTTCTGCCCGTCATAGGAATAATCGACCTGCGCGTATTCAAAAAAGCCCTTTTCGAATTCGTGAAAAAAGGAAAGGACTACCTGACGGTAATGGCCAAGGTCGATGACCGGCGTGATGAGCTGTTCGTCTAGGTTGGCGAAAAAACCCGCCGCGTCGCGGTCAACGATGGCGAATTTCCCCTGCCACCATTCGGAGTATCGACCCTCCGGATTCGTATCCACCCAGGTATCGTTGGAAGTTCCTCCGTCAACGAGAGTCCATTCGGCCATGCCGTCGCTCTCAAAATCCTCAAAGAATATGACCACCGGGCCGATGGGTGTGGCGTCCAGTTCCACCAGATTGTCGTCCTCATGGCCCAAAACATCCTCAGCCCGAACCACGTAGAAATACTGCTGATAATTGATCACGGAGTAGTCGATGAAGAGCGGGGAATCAGTCTGCGTGATGGGCGCGTCGAAATCCTGCCCGCCTGAGGCCTCTGATCGGTAAATATTATAAACGAAGTCATTGTCATCCGAGGCCAAATCCCAACTCAGATCGACCTGTCCGTCTCCCGGCAACGCACCGGTCAGGCCCGTGAAAACCGGCGCCTGACAGTCAACGTCGGCTTCATCGGTCTTGGATACATTGAAACCGCCTTGACCGTCATTGGCATCAATGTATGTGGTCAAAATGCCGTCTCCATGCGACACGCGCAGTTTTCCCGGCTCGGTTGACTCTGTCATTTCAATGCTGCCGATATAAATACCCGGCGTATCCGTTTGATCCAGCGTGACGACGCGCCCCGCGAGCATGGAGTTGCTCGATACTTTGGCATCCAGGGTAGGGCCAGTCAGATCCGCGTCCTTTACGGTGATCTCAATAACGTCGTCGCAATGGAAAAGTGGGTCGATATGAATCTCGCCGTCGGAGCTGACGAGGTAATTCATTAAGAACAGGTAGGCCTCGACAACATCAATGCGACCGCGGCCAAAGTTGTTGTCTTCTCCGGCCTCGCCCAGGTCGACCGCCGTTTCGTACAAAGCAAATTTGATGTCTTCGGGCGTCGCTTCCGGGTAGGCGTCGCGAAGTAGAACCACGGCTCCGGCCACGTGCGGCGTGGCCATGGAAGTTCCGCTCAAAAGGCCATAGCTGTCGCCGGGCATGGATGAACGCACGTCTGAGCCTACGGCGCTGACTTCGGGCTTGATAGTGAGCTCGTCGCATCCGCTGGGGCCGCGACTGGAAAAGCTGGAAATAGTCTCGCCGCCCTGCTCCAGCGAACCGATGGAAAATACGTTGAGGTCTGTTGCGATGCGGTCGCTGGGCGTGCGCGTGGTCATTTCTCCGGGCCCCTCGTTGCCGGCGGCGAAAAGAACCACCGCCCCGGCGGCTTCGGCGCCGTCGATGGCCGCCCACATCTGCTCATCGCAATACGGCACCCCATGATACAGTGGGCTGATGCCCCAGGAGTTGTTGATGACATCGGGCACGTCGTCCATTGTCGCCGGATTGCCGTCCGGGTCGGCAAACCACTGGAAGGCGAGAATCGAATCATCGATGGTCTGCTGAATCGAAACCCGGTCGACGGTTCCCGCAGCAATCCATTTCGCGCCGGGCGCCATGCCGATCTGATTGCCCCCCCCATCGTCGCCCACGATGGTCCCGAGCGTGTGGGTTCCGTGGTAAGCTGCATCGAAGGGAAATTCCGTTAGCGTGACGGGATCGAACCAAGCGGCGGTGTGATCAACGCCGGGATCATGTCCGCGCCAGCGGCTGCCGAAAGCCGCGTGATTCCCATCGGCGCCGGTGTCGCAGTCTCCGGCCAGGGCCGTGGAACCGTCGATGCCCATCGCCCACAACTCGGGCGCGCGGGTCATGGCAATCCCCGGTTCAATTCCGGTTGCGGCGCGGTCGCCCGAGGCGATTGTCGGTTGTTCGACAGGCGCTATGTTTTCGATGGGGTAGGGGAAATAAATCTTGTCGATGGCCGGATGCTCCGCGAGTTGAAAATAGAAGGAGGGTTTGGCCCAGACCGTGATCGCGTTGCTGATCCAGTAGCTTCTGAACTCGCGCACTTCGCCGCTACGCATGGCCGCCTGCAACATCTCGATGACGGGCGCCTGCGTCATGGCGGCTTTTTCTTGTAGCTCGATAATGACCCGGTAATGGCGTTTGGCCAGCGTCAACTTCTTCGCGTAAATATCGTCGAGAAGAGCCGAATGGTTCACCGTATCCCGCAGTGTGAAAAAGCAGCGGACGTACTCATTGGAAGCCGTTAAAGACAATTCTTGCTCAAGGTTGGGATCAAGCCAGGCCGCTTGTGCGCCGACCCTAAGAAGAAATGAAGCAATAATGACAATCAAAAAAGCCTTGGATTTCATTGGAATCTTCCTATCAAATTGGATATTTTCCGAAATCAAAACGCGGCTGGCAATCTCATTAATTCGCCCATGCGGCAAAGGAACATTCTAGGTTTCAAAAGGCGAAAGTCAAGATTAATCAATGACTTTGGTTCGTGCGGATACCCAAAGGACCAGCGTGGAACACATCAGGCATGAAGGATGCGTGAAAAACCCCGCGACCGGGCGCGGGGTATGAAAAGTGAATTTATCTTTTACAATCAGCAGCCGCAACAACCATCGTCATCGTCATCATCATCGTCGTCTGACCGGTCGCCGTCGGGTTCTTCCGTGTCGTCATCGCCGAAGTCATAAAACTCAATGGTCGTTGTCGTCGTGGACGAGATGCCCGTCGTGGTTGTCGTGTCTCCCAGGCATTCGTCGTTTTCCTCGTCGCAGATCTGACCCTCGGCTTCGCAGGGATCTCCGGCGTGCACGAGGCAGTCGCCGCCGGAACACGAATCATCGCCGTTGCAAAACAGGGCGTCGTCGCAGGGCCCGCCATCGCGGTTATCCCAGTCGGTCGGATTTGTGTTGCACCACTGGCAGGGATTGTCCGGGTTCACGTCAAATTCCTGATAACACTCGCCTTCGATGTCGCAATGGCAGTCAACGATGGTCGTTGTAGTGGTCGATGTGATAGTCGTTGTGGTTGTAGTAGTCGCCGCATCACGGGCGCAACGGAATCCCGTTTCGTTGAACATGCTGCCGGAATCCCAGTGAATACGGTTCGAGACGCGAAGGGCGGCAAAATCAGAAAACCAACTTCCGCCGCGAAAAACCTTTTCCGTTCCTGTTCCGGGGCCTGGAGGATCATCTGCCGGACTGCTCGCGTAGTAAGCGGCGTCATACCAATCGGCAACCCACTCCCACACGTTGCCCAGCATGTCGTACAAACCAAAAGCATTGGCATTTTTCAAAGCCACTTGGTTGGTCACGCCGCCGGCGTTGTCCGTGTACCATGCAACCAGATCGAGGCAGGCAGTATCTCCGCCGCAGTAGTACGGCGTCGTAGTGCCGGCGCGGGCGGCGTATTCCCACTGTGCTTCAGTGGGTAGAAAACCTCCAACGGCAGCGCAGTATTCATCGGCATCGTTCCAACTAATCCGCTCAACCGGACAATCGGGGCAAATGTTGGCGCTGGGATTATCACCCATGACGTTTTCATATTGCGTTTGCGTGATTTCCGTCTCCGTCATCTCGAATTCGGAGATGTTCACCGCATGGGACGGCGACTCGTCGGGTTCGCAATCGGAGTCGCCTGTCGAGCAACCCATGTCAAATCCTCCGGCGCCAATGGCCAGCCAGTTCAGGTTTGGATCAAGGGTCGTAGTCGTGGTCGTCGTTGTTACGATGATAGTGGTGGTCGT
>CAZQAE010000051.1:11714-35666 GCA_964591275.1 uncultured bacterium
TTGGATCAAGGGTCGTAGTCGTGGTCGTCGTTGTTACGATGATAGTGGTGGTCGTCGGCTCAACCGTTGTGGTCGTCGGCTCGACTGTTGTCGTTGTCGGCTCAACCGTTGTCGTTGTCGGCTCAACCGTTGTCGTTGTCGGCTCAACCGTTGTTGTCGTCGAAGTCGTGGTCGTCGTTGTAGTGGAGTACTCGCGGGCGCATCGGAAGCCGGCTCGGTCGCCGCTGAAAGTCGGGCCGAAGGAAATCCGATGCGAAACGCGTGTTGAGGCGTCTCCGAAACTTCCGCCACGGAAAACCTTTGCGGTTCCAGAATCCGGTCCCTGCGGATCGGCGGCGGGGCTGCTGGCATAATAATCGGCGGCGTACCAGTCCTGCACCCATTCCCAGACGTTTCCGAGCATGTCGTAAAAACCCCAGTTATTGGCCGACTTCGTGGCGACGGGTTGCGTCTCGCCGCCCGAATTGAAACTGAACCAGGCGAAGGGGTCCAGGCAGTCGGTCGTGTCCCCGCAGACATAGCGGGCTGTCGTCCCGGCGCGGGCGGCGTATTCCCACTGCGCTTCGGTGGGGATATGTCCTCCCACGGCCACGCAGAAATCATCGGCGTCATACCAGTCCACCACTTCCACGGGGCAGGTGGGGCAACCGGTATGCGCGCTGGGATTCTCGCCCATAATTGCTTCGTATTGCGCCTGCGTGACCTCGGTTTCGGTCATTTCAAAGGCTGACATATCCAGGGTGTGAGCGGGATTTTCGTGCAGCGTGCAGGCGCCGTCGCCAGGCGAGCAACCCATGCTGAACTGCCCTGCCGGGGCCGTAAGCCAGGCAATTTCGAAACTCATTGTCGTTGATGTTGTGCTTGTCGTGGTGGTTATCGTGGTAGTCGTGGTTGCGGGCGTATAATCACGGGCGCAACGGAATCCGACGTTGTTGAAATGATTGGCCGGTCCCCAGGCGTTTCTTTTCGAGACGCGCAGGTTAGCTGCAACTTCACTATAAGCGCCGCCGCGTTGCACCTTGTAGGCACCTGTGTCCGGTCCCAGCGGATCAACGGGGGGGCTGGTGCCGTAGTAATCAGTCGAGTACCAGTCATTAACCCATTCCCAGGCATTTCCGAGCATGTCATAGAGTCCCCAGTCGTTGGCGTCCATACCGCCGACGAACTGCGTTGAGCCACCCGAGTTGTCCTGATACCAGGCGAAGGTGGCCAGGCAATCCGCACTGGAGCCGCAGACGAAGCGGTCGGCACTGCCGGCGCGCGCTGCGTATTCCCACTGCGCCTCGGAAGGCAGATAGCCGCCCTCAGCCACGCAGAACTGCTGGGCTTCATCCCAGGTGACGTTTTCCACCGGGCAGGTCGCGCATCCGGCGTTCGCGCTGGGGTTGCTCTCCATCGTGTCCAGGTATTGTTCCTGCGTGACCTCGTTGGTGGTGATCTCAAAAGCCGAAATGCTCACTGGATGGCTCGGCGTTTCATTGCTTCCGCAATTGGCGTCGCCAAGGGAACATCCCATGTCAAAATCACCGGCTGCCAGGTAGGTCCAGTCCCCCTCAACAAGTTCGGCCCTTGCTTCCAAAGTAAATCCAAAAAGAATCAAGAAAAGCGCCATAGAAGAAAGTGAAGTCAAAATCAACCATCTCGCCATGAGAATCCCCTTTCGTTGCAATCCGCATCATAAACGAGACATACGTTTAACATCCCAATGCTATTTGGCGCAAGGAACTTATTCGAGTGCATTTATTTCTGTTGTGGCGTCCGGGCAAAGGTGTTATCAAGCCTTTCGATGAAAATAGCCTCCTGTGAAAAATATTTGTTGCCCGTATGAAAAGCACTGCCTTATTTGTCCTTATCACCATCGTTTTCGCCTCGGCTGTTTTTGCCAATGAGACCGAAGTCGTCCGTTTCATCGAGTTTGTCGGCAACGAAAAGATGCGCGAATCCCGAATGCTCCAGTACATGGACACAAAGGTTGGCCAGCCTTTCGACAAACAAACCCTTGAAGACGACATCGAGCGCCTGAAAAGCTGGTGGTACTTTGAATACCTCAGGCCGGAAGTTGAGCGCAAAGCCGACGGCGTTTACATCATCATCAGGATGAAAGAAAAATGGACCGTCATCCCGGAATTTGAGGTCAAATCGGGCGGCGGCGTGACGGCGGTGCGCCTGGGCGTCAAGGACACGAATTTCCTGGGCTATCGGCAGGAGGCTATGATCTACGGCGGCTGGCGCTCATCCGAATGGCTCGCCGGCGCGCGCTTTATCGAACCGAATATCCTTGGCTCGCGCTTTGGCACGCGCATTGAGGCCAAGCGGCATTTTTACGAAGATCCCATTTTTCGCTCGCCGAATGATATTACTGATTCGAAAAAACTCTTCGTCGTCGATGTAGAGCGCTTATACCTGGACCTTCGGGTCGAAAAGGAATTGCACCCGCTGGCGCGCCTGGGACTGACAGGATGGTATTCTCAGGACACAACGAAAACCGCGGCCAACTCGCCCGATGATCAGCCGCCTCCGATGGATTATATGTCGCCGGAAAAATCCAAGGCGGTATCCGCGGGGCTATGGACCAAACTGGGGCGGCGCGGGGTGGATCACTATATCTGCAAAGGGATGACCTTGGAGTCATCCGTTAATCACTTTCATTCGGCGCTTGGATCGCGATCCAATTTCACTCGCGCGCAGGGCGATCTGCGTTTCTATATTCCCATTCCCTGGCAGATGAATTTCACCGGCAAAATTTTTGGCGGCTGGGAGGACTCGGATCAGTTCATCGAACAGTTCACCCTCGGCGGGCTGGACAATCTCCGGGGGTTTCTCGACCGCCGATTCCGGGGTCGTGGCACGGCTTACGCCAACTTTGAACACCGCTGGATGTTTCCCTGGTCCTGGTGGGTTATCTCCTGGATGTGGGTGGCGTGCGCCGACGCCGGGACGGTATGGGATGACTGGGACGATGAATTCGACGCAGGCGTGGACATTCACGCGGGCGCCGGTTTCGGTGGACGCCTGATAGTCACGAAATGGGACAACGCCATCACGCGCCTGGACCTTGCATGGCCCTTGGAAGGCGGTCCGTCGGTCTTCACGCTGGGTGTGGATATGTATTTTTAGAATGCCAGGGGCGAACCGACAGCCCGCCCCAGCCGGTTAATCAAGTCATCGTTCAGCGTGCAACCCACGCGGCGCCTTCGATTGTCAAGTTGTTGTCGTTGCCGGATGAATCCTGCACAGTGTCTCCCTGCCCATCGTCGAAATGATACAGGGCGACCGTGTTGGCATTGGCAGTCAGGGATTCTTCAGGAACGAAATCATCCGTATAAGGCATCATTGTGGATGCGCGGACTTCATCGATTCGTCCGGCAAAAGAATATTCCACGGAGCCTTTTCCCAGATTGCCGTGGGAACCGAAAACCGGGGCCACGGCGGATTCATCGTAGCCGTCGGGCAAGTTCTCTGATTCACTCAATACTCCGTTGACATAAAGGCATATATTGCCGCCATCAAAGACGCCGGCGAGGTGAATCCACTCGGCTGCCGCCGGCGCATCCTGACTGAATACACAAACGGGATTGTCGTTACTTACCGCGCAGAAGCGGATTTTATTTTCATTCGGCTCCCGTCCGAAAACAAATCCGCCGATCAGATCGGCTTCCACGGTATAGGCGTAGTTATTAATAATGAATTCGTGAAAATCCGTTTGGGCCTGCGCGAAGTAGAACCAACCTTCCACGCAGAAAGCTCCGCCGCCGAAGGCGAAACCATTCGTCGCTCTGGCCAAAGTATCTTCCCCGTCGAACTCAAGGGCATAACCATCAACATCGTCGTCAACATCGTCGTCATCAACATCGTCGTCATCTACATCGTCGTCGATGTCATCATCCGCATCATCATCCGCATCGTCGTCAGCGTCATCGTCAACATCGTCATTCACATCATCATTGAGATCGTCGTTGTCGTCGTCATCGTCGTCGCCGCACGCGAAACCGACAGTCACAAAAATCAAAAGCAAAAGCAGCAAATTCCAATACTTCATAATACACCTCCATTTATGGTCGGTTTGTCATTCGCGTCCTTGCCGATAGACCGTCTTCCTTTCCCGGAAGATGACGCCTCGACATTTTCAAACATCGTAACCGCTATTATGCAATTAAATTCGGTATTTTTGTTAAAAACCTTAAAAGTTTATTGGCAGGAAATATACTTTCAGCCTGCCTGTCGAAGATAAGTGGAACACATTGACAGAAGCTTATTTGGGTTTGCGTGCAACCCAAATTTGTTCTTTCCCGTAGGCGGGCGGCGATTTTGCAAAGTCGGAATATTCGGCCAGAACCTCAAAGCCCGTCAGCTCGAAGAGATAACGCATCTCCCGTCGATAAATCCAGCTCATGTTTCATTTTCCTCCTTTGCAATACTCGCCGGGTGCTGATTGGACTTGAATCTTTGTGACATTAATCAAATAATGCATAATGTTACAAGAGGATAACACTGGGGGAAAACATGGCCACTAAGCAAAGACTCAACCTCGTGACGGGCGCCTGCGGATTTTGCGGATCGCATCTGGTGAAACTCCTTCTCGCGGATGGCCAGAAGGTTATCGCTACGGATTTGGCAAGGTCTTTTGAGCATCCTAAAAATAAAATGATCTTCGAAAAAATCGGCCTGGATTTCGGACACAAAAACTGCACGGTGACGCCCGCAGATTTGACGGACGCCGAAAGCCTCAAAGCACTGTTCAAAAAACCCGTCACGCACATCTTTCACACTGCGTCGCTCTACGACTACTCAGCGCCGATGGATATTTTGCGCAAGATCAACATCGACGGGAGCGTTCATCTTTTCGATCTGGCGCTGGAATGTAAGAGTTTAGAGCGCTTTATCCACTGGAGCACCTGCGGGATTTTCGGAAAACCATACACGGCGGCGCAAAAAAATCCAGGCAACGTCCCATTCACGGAAGAAGGCTCGTCGCCGAAAAACACTCCCTTTGGGCAAAAGCAGCCCGACGGCACGAACTTGGTTAACGACTACTCCGTGACCAAGTGGGAACAGGAACAGATCGCGTGGAAATATCATCGCGAAAAGGGATTGCCGCTGACCGTCGTGAGACCCGCGCCGCTCTACGGACCGGGCAGTGATTACGGACACGGCGGAATTCTGCTGGCGATCAACAAGGGTTTAGTGCGGATCACCGCCGCCGACGCAAAGAATTACATCACCACTTCGGTGCACGTGGAGGATATGGCCCGCTTCGCAGCGTTTATCGCCGACAAGGACGACGCCGTCGGCGAGGATTTCAACGTGGTGGACGATTCCATTATCTCCTACGCCGAGTTTCTTAATTATCTGGCGCTGCTGCTGGGCCGACGCATGTATAATATGTGGTTCATCAGCTTAGCGCTGACCCGACCCATCCTGATCGCGCTGGCAAAACTCTGGCTCTACCTTGAGCAGAAATACAATGTGCCGCGCCTGCGCGTGTTTGAAATCGGCTCGGCCACGTACATCTCTTCGAGCTATTGGATTGCAAACGACAAGAGCAAGCAGGCCGGTTTTGAGTACAAATACCCGGACGTGAAACTGGGGATGAGAGAAACGGTGCGCTGGTTCCGCGACGTGGGATGGCTCGATAAAAATTACAATCCAAAAGGGATTTGGAAGGAAAATCTGTAGAGCGCGGGGTCGGCAGTTGGTGACTGACATGAATGGCGCTAAGTTAAGCCTTTTTGTCGCAACAAATAAGAATGACTTCACGCGCAGTCTCGTAGGGACAAATGAAAATAGCCCTCCAATTTATTGGGGGGTAAAATGACCAAACCCAATTCATCCGCGTCCTGTAGGGACGATTGAAATCAAGAATGTATTCATTTATCAAGCGTCCCGATGGGACGCGATTTCCCGGTTACGCCACCTAAACCCCCGATGAATCGGGGGCCTATTTTAGCATTGTCCCTACGGGACCGGACTGAAATCATGCTTCTCCATAATAAAGGTTTACTCGGATTTCCCTTAACTTAGCGCCATTCGTGACTGTCACCAATTATTATCACCAATTATTATTCGCCGTTTTCAAAGGCCGTGTTTACGCGGGCAGCCAGCGTTACGGACTATTTTCCGCCGATTTGAACGACGCTGATTTCAAGTCTGTTTTTTAAGAATGGATCATTTGCGGAATTTCGAATGCGGAATGCGGAGTGCGGAATTTCGAGTGCGGGATGCAAAGCGATGGGAGCGATTCGCCCCGATTGTAGGAGCGACATTCTTGTCGCGACAAGCCCCGTCAGGGGCAATGGAAAACGGTGTATGTCGCGGTTTCCTTCGGCCTTGCTCAGGGCAGGAAAAACCGCTCCTACACATTTCGGACAATAGGTGAAAAAAACTCGCTGCCCGCGCGCATATTGCCTTGCTTCGATTTCAGGGATAACATCCGCGTGCGATGCGGCGATCAGCCTTTTTTCACTACAGCATCGGGGTCAAAGCCATGCCGAAGCCTCTAATCATTACCGTTGCGGTCACCGGTGCCGAAACCACGCGTGAGCAATGTCCGGGGTTGCCGATCACGCCGGAGGAAATTGCCGACGACGCGGCGCGGGCCTTCGAGGCCGGGGCGTCGATTTTGCACCTGCACGTCCGGCGCGATGACGGATCTCCCACGCAGGATAAAGACATTTTCGCCAAAGCCATTGAGCTTGTCCGTGCCAAATGCCCCATACTTATCGAAGTCACCACCGGCGGCGCGGCGGGCATGCCTGATGAGGAGCGCCTGCAACCCGTTTCCCTAAAACCGGAGATGGCGAGCCTGGACTGCGGTTCGTGCAATTTCGGCGATGAGGTTTTGCTCAACAGCCTTCCGCAGATGCGTGCCTACGGAAAACTCATGCGTGAGCATGGCGTCAAACCAAGCTTCGAATGTTTCGATCTGGGACACATCAACAACGCGAAGATGATGATCGACGAAGGTTTTGCCGATCCGCCCTTTCACTTCTCCTTTGTGATGGGCGTGCCCGGCGCGCTTCCGGCAACGATCAAAAATCTGCGTTTTATGGTTGAGGATATTCCCGAAGATTGCCTTTGGACGTGCATCGCCATCGGCGGAAAAGCAAGCACCCTTCTTCATCCTGAAGCCATCGCTTTGGGTGGCCATGTGCGCGTGGGCTTTGAGGATAATATCTATCTGGGCAAAGGTTCCATCGCGAGTTCCAACGCTGACCTGGTCGCAAAAGTTGCGGGCATGGCAAAAGCCGCGGGCCGGGATTTGGCAAACGTGGATGAGGCGCGCAAGCAGTTGGGGATTCGCGCTTTGTAGGAACGACATTCTTGTCGTGACGCGAAGAAATTGGGGACACCCATTAGCATGAATTTTTCTAGTCGAAAATTTATTGGTTTTACCGGATCATCTTTTTAAAGGCGAATGGCTGCGCGGATTGGATGTCCCCAAATTTCCTTGTTGTTTTCCTTAAAGAAGTCTGAGTTCTGTAACGCGGGTGGCATGGACAAGCTTCTTTGGCCCGAGCTTGCGAGGGCGCTTGTCCGTGTTTGATGGGCGTTAGATTTTTGAAGACAAACAAGACACGGACAAGCTCTGCTCGGCGGCGCTCACAGCGACTTGTCTATGCCACACGCCGTGTAAAGAAATAACGAGGATGCGGACCCGCTCATTCCAAAACAATGGCGATCAATGCTCTGGCTTCCAACGTCGCCGCAATTTCGATTCGCCCGTCATCTGTCGTATAATATTCGCCCATATCCGTTTGCGCGTCGCTGCCTGCTGTGCGCATCGTTGCGCTGACCGGCGTGCCTGTGCCGTAGCGCGCCGGATCGAAGGAAAGCGTGATCTCACGCGCCTGCGTGGAAATATTGGCGGCAAACAGCGCCACCCGCATCGGGTTTTGCGGATCAGCGAAGGCGGAGGCCATGAGCGGCGGCGCCTCGAAGTCGCCGTAATGCTCGTAGCCCGCGCCGGCGATGGAAGAGTAGAAATCGTAGGACATCGTTTCGGGTTCCGGCTCAGGGTCTATCGCCGGCGGCGGCAACATCTGACCCGCCGTAAGAAACGGCTTGCCAAGCCGCAGCCGCAAATCCGCGCAATCCTGTAAAAAGGTGATCTTGTCCTCATCGGCCTGCATCACCATTTCACCGTCGTACCAGTTTCGCGCCACAGCAATCCAACTGGTCATAAAGGAGCAGGGCCACCCCATCGGGCAAGACACATTCGCTGGGTTGATGCCCTGCAGAAGGTCCGTGGGCGTATTGAAATAAATAAGCTCCAAAATGCCCCCGTGCACGTAATTGTATGCCGCAACCCAGTACCAGGCATCGCCGATGCGTTCGGATATCTGCACCTTGCCGCCCGTTCGCATTGAGCCGTACTCATGCGTGACGTATTCCAAAAGCGGAATCTGTCGTGCGCGGCCATCCAGGATGAGTTTGTCGATCTGTCCGAACTCGGGCTGGTTGGCCGAGGAAGCGGCAAAGCACGAGCGATAAGGTCCGTCCCCCGCCAAACCCAGGTGCGAATAATCCGCCACATCAATGAAAGGTTCGGTCACGCTTTCCAGGCCGAAGCTGAATTGCCGATCCTGTCCCATCGCTTCGGCCAGCAGATCACGTTCGGCCTTCGTGACAAATCGCCCCCATCCGCACTCGTCATGACCATGATCGAAACCCTTGAGGCAGGCAAAACAGTGCCGCCCGATAACGGTGCCGGTGATGTCATGATACAGCCCGTCCACGATGTACGGACCATCCACGCCGCCTGTCGCCAAAAGCTCATTGCGCCATAGATAAAACTCCTGCGAGGTCGGATCGGCGGGGCACATTTCGCGGATGTCGCCGGGAACACCGACGAAATCGAAGGACGCCTGGCGCACCAGCCCATATTGATTAACCGAGGCGTGCTCTTTCCACGGCGCACCCAGATCGCCGCTGCTTTGCGCGTTGCCCTCCCAGCCTTCCCAGCCCGGATAGCCGTCGTGCAAGAGAAGATCGTAATAAAAAGGATAGACCATATCCCCACGTTGTCGCGCAGCCTGCGCCATCTGGGTGAAACGCCCCGAGTAGGGCAGCCACCACTTTTCGTTCCAGCCCGCCTGGTAGAAGGCGTAGTCGTAGCCGCCGAAGTCTGCGGCGCTTTTGTGAAAATCCCAGCCCGGCGTAAACAGCACGCCATCGTCTGGGACGAATCCGGAAAATAGCTCGTGAAATACACGCATCCACTCCGACTGGTCCTCGCTTCCCGAAAGGCCGAAAACGGAAAGAGACATTTTCTCGAAGATACGCCGACGCTCCTCGCTGCGCTCGATGATCGGCGACGAAGCCAGCGGAAGCGATTCGAACCAGCGCCGATAAACCTGCCCCGCTCCGGCCCAGTCGCCGTGATTCATGGCCTCCACGCGAATGGGATATTCAAGGCTCATCCGTCCCGGTCCCTCGTCCCCGGCACCGTCCACATCCCAATTGAGCGCCCAGAAAGAAAATGTCGGCAGCCCGTCTTCCTGCTCCTCATCTTCAGGGTTGAAACTGAAAAGCCGCTCGGTCCACTCGGGGTCGCGGGCGTGCATCATGAAGCCGCCGCCGGCCTCGGGCGAGTAATAACCGAACATCGGAAGAGTCAAATGATGACCGTTGGGATAATGCAATCGGCGTAAGATAAAAAGATCGTCGAAAAGATTTTTCGCCGCCTCGATCGGGTTGTCGATTTCAACGCCGCTTTCCCAGGCAAATGCCAGTTTGTCGCCGCTTCCGTCGCCGCCGAGATGCGCCGCGCCGTAGAGCCACGGGTAGGCGATGGCATAGATCATTTTGTCGGCGACAGCGATGCCTGCGTAAAACTCGACCCATGCACCCTCTGCCGGAATATCAATTGTCGCTTCAAACACAGCGCCGGCTTTTGTCAGCCAGGTCAACTTGCGGCGATGCCCTCCGGCATAATCGCTTTCACAAATCTCGATTTCGGGCGCGTAGGCGATTTCGATCTCGCCGGGATCGTGAGAGACGGGGATAAAGCGGTTGTCGATGGGAATCGCCGTGAGAATCTGATAGGCGAAGGGCGCCAGGCCGCTTCGGTCAACGTCCTCGCGCAAAAGGTCGATGCCCTTGCGCAAGTCGGTGATCTGGAGAACGTGCCCCGTCGATTCTTCCAGGACCACGCGAATATCGCCATTGTCCAGGATGAGGGCGTCAGTGGAGGAAGTATCATCATCGGGCCAGAAATCATCATCGGCGTCGTCGTCATCATCCAGGCTGTCGTCATCATCTTCCACAGTATCGTCGTCATCAGGCTCCGGATTGAGCGAGGAATCATCATCGTCGCCGCAGTCGCAGGCTGTGACGGAAAGTAAAATATGAAAAAGGAAGAACATAACAAAAAGGGATCGAAGCATTTTTTTAATTTCCGCAAAAGTTACATTCCAGTGATTTTACAGGATTTTTTGCTCTGTGAATAGATGGTCCCGGGCGTATTGGTGCTTTTCCCACCCGATTTCATGAAATAGATATGGCGTGTCGAGGCCGTGCAGCATGAAATGCCTTTAGCCGTCCGTAATTTTATGCTATTGAACCCGCCATGTCTGCTACTGTGATTCTCACCATAGCTTTCGCCCTGGCGCTCGACGCATTCGCCGTTTCGATTGCCTGTGGCGTATCGCTGCCCGTCGTCGACGCCCGGCGCACTTTCCGGCTGTCGTGGCATTTCGGGATTTTCCAGGGCGGTATGACGATCCTCGGTTGGGCGGCGGCTCTGTCGGTCAGGCATTTGATTGAAAGCATTGACCACTGGCTGGCCTTCGCCTTTCTCGCTTTCATCGGCGTGCGAATGATCATCGGCGCCATAAAACCGAAGGAAGAAGAAGCGAAAACGTGCGATCCAACGAAGGGCGGCACGATGGTCATGCTGTCGGTGGCCACAAGCCTCGACGCCATGGCGGTCGGCATCAGCTTTTCCATGCTGAAAATCTCCGTGTGGCTGCCGGCCCTGGTTATCGGAATCGTAGCCGGGGCGATGACGGCCATCGGTCTCCATTTTGGGAAACTGGCGGGATCAAGCTCGCGCCTGGGACGATGGGCTGAAAGCCTCGGCGGCCTGGTCCTGATTGGTATCGGCCTGAAGATTCTTCACGAGCACGGCGTGTTTTAGTTCATTTCATCGCATTAGCGGGCGATTGCATTGACCGCGCAACTCGCATATTGTTCACGCAAAGCGGAATTTCACTAAGGATTTGCATGTTGAAGGGAAAGGATATTATCTGCGTGGCCTCCGCGGACTGGGATGCGATGTGGGTCAACGCGCAGCACTTGATGCACCGTCTCTCGGAGCATAATCGCGTCCTGTACATCAACAACACGGGGCTGCGCCCGCCGGGAAAATCCGGCGCCGACCTGTCCAAAATCCTTCGCCGATTGAAAAGCTGGTTTGCAAGGCCGAAGCCAATCAACAAAAATCTGACCGTCCTGTCGCCGATCTCCATTCCGCTGCATCGTTTCGGTCTCATTCGCCGCTTCAACCGTTTTCTAATGCGCCGACGCATCCGCCGCGTCGCAGGCGATCTGGGCATGATAAATCCCATTCTTTGGACATTTCTTCCCACGGCGGTTGATCTGATCGGAGCTTTCGGCGAGTCGGCGCTTATCTACCAATGCGTTGACGATTACAGCGCGAATCCCATGGCCCCCGCGGAAACGATCCGGGAAATGGAGAAGAAAATCGAAGCGCGGGCCGATCTGGTCATCGTGACAAGTCCCGCCCTGCGCGACGCAAAAAAGGCCAGCGCACGCAAGCTTTTTTATTCGCCCAACGTAGCGGACGTCGCGCACTTTCGCGATTCGCAGGAAGCCTTGCCAAAGGCATTGGCTCAAAAAATCGCCGGGCGCAAAGTCATCGGCTATGCCGGAAATATCAGCGGCTATAAGACCGACGTGGCGCTTATCGGCAAAATCGCCGACGCCTTCCCCGAATGCGCGGTAGTTTTGGCGGGTCCCGTGGGTTGGGGTGATCCGGGGACCGATGTCCGTTCATCACTCGAAAAATCCAACGTGATCATGGCGGGGCGCATAGAATATGACGAACTGCCTGCCGTCATAAAATCCTTCGACGTGTGCATTTTGCCCATGAACGACAACGAGTCTACACGTGCGAGCTTCCCGATGAAGTTTTACGAATATATGGCCTGCGGCAAGCCCATTGTGGCCAGGGATCTACCCAGCTTCAACAATTATCGAAGCCGCCCGGACCTTTGCCGATTGGCGAAAACGCACAAAAGTTTTATAAAGGCTCTTGAAGACGCGCTGACAGAGTCTGGCGATGAAGGCGTGGAAACTGCGCGCCTGGCTGAGGCCGAAAAGCACGATTGGCCAAAGCGCGCTCTGGATATCGGAAAGGAAGTGACGGAGGTCATGACAAAAGAGAATCCGAAAATCGCTCTGGTTCACGACTGGCTGACCGGCATGCGCGGCGGTGAAAAGGTTTTGGAGGCTATGTGCGAAATTTGGCCGAAAGCCGACCTGTACACGCTTCTGCACATCCCCGGCAAACTCTCCGTGCCCATCGAGCGGATGAATATCCACACAAGTTTCATCCAAAAGCTTCCCTTCGCCGCGTCAAAGTATCGCCATTATCTCCCGCTTTTTCCGACGGCCATTGAGAGTTTCGACCTGCGTGGATATGACATGGTCATCTCCACATCGCACTGCGTGGCCAAGGGCGTCATCACCGCACCACACACTTGCCACATCTCATATCTGCACACGCCCATGCGCTATGTCTGGGATCTTTACGAGGACTATTTTGGACCGCAGCGCGTGCGAAGCGGCCTGACCCGAGCGCTCATCCACTTGTTTGCGGGTTATCTGCGCCTGTGGGACGCAGCCACCGCGAACCGCGTGGACGCCTACGCCAGCAACAGCCGCTTCGTGGCCAAAAGGATCGCCAAGTACTACCGGCGTGAAGCCACGGTCATCAATCCACCGGTGGATGTTGCGCGTTACAGACCTGGAAAAAGGGTCGGCGACTACTACCTGATCGTGTCGGCCATGGCGCCCTACAAGCGCCTGGACCTAGCTGTGAAGGCTGCATCCGCCAAAGGCTTTGCGCTCAAAGTCGTCGGCATCGGCGAGGACATGAAGGCCTTAAAAGCCATCGCGGGACCCACGGTGGAATTTTTGGGTTGGCGCTCGGGCGAAGAACTGACCGAACTTTATAGGGAATGCCGAGCCTTTCTTTTCCCGGGCCAGGAGGATTTCGGAATTACGCCGGTCGAGGCGCAGGCCTGCGGGCGGCCCGTCATCGCCTACGCTTCGGGAGGCGCGCTGGAGACGGTGCGGGGAGTTTTCCCCGGCGAGAAAATCACAGACGACGCAACAGGCGTGTTTTTCCGCGAGCAGACTCCTGAGTCCCTGATCGAAGCCATCGAGTTTTATGAAGCCGGTTCGGATTCTTTTTCATCGTCTCGCCTTCATGATCATGCTTTGAGCTTCGGTACGGATGTTTTCAAGAAAAAAATCAAGGACTTCGCCGCGGTCGAATACAAAAAATATAATGCAGGTGCTGATTCATGATAGGACGACAGCGGCGATTTCAGCGCAGTTTCACCTTCGTCGCAGACTTGATTGTCGTGGGTTTAGCGTGGCTTGCCGCCTACCCGATTCGTTTCCAGTTGAAAATCATCCCTCTGTTCATTCAACACGTTCCACCTTTTTCGACCTACGCATGGATGACGCTGCTGGTGCTTTTAGTCTGGGCTGTCGGATTGCGAGGAGGGGTTCTTAGTCGGGAAAAAACGGTCCCCAGCCTTTTTCAGGAAATCGCCCGGTTGATGCGCTCGCACATGCTGGCTTTTCTGCTTTTCATCGTGGCCACTTTTTTTCTCACGCAGTACCGGCCCAGCCGAATTGTCATGGCCCTGTTCATGATCCTTTCCACGGCGGGCATCATCACGAACCATATATTGGCGAGGCGCGCGCTCATTTCCCGGCGTCGCGCGGGCATAGGAGTGCGCAGGGCGCTTGTCGTTGGAGCCGGAGAATTGGGCCGGGGTCTGGCCAAGAAAATCAGCGAACACCAGGAACTGGGATTTGAGATCGTCGGATTTTTGGCCGACGAAAACGATCAGTCAGACGTCGATTTGTCATGGCCGATTCTCGGAATCCCTGAGCAGGTTCAGGATATTGTCACGGCGCAGAAAGTGCAAACCGTGTTCATCGCTCTGCCGATTTCTATGGGCAAGCGCCTGTCGAAGGTTCTCGAAGTCCTGAGCGAGGAAATGGTGGATGTTAAAATCGTGCCCGATTTTTACCAGTACGTCACATTCCAGGCCGGCGTTGAGGAATTTGAGGGCATGCCCATCATCAGCATCAACGACACGAGTCTGCACGGGTGGAACGCCTTTCTGAAAAGAGCCTTCGACATCGTTGTCTCCGCCGTTGCACTGGTGGTGATTTCGCCGATTCTCCTGGTCATCTCCGCGGTGGTCAAACTATCGAGCCCCGGCCCCATCTTTTACACGCAGGAGCGCATGGGCCTGGACGGGCGCGTGTTCAGGATGCTCAAATTCCGCTCCATGCCCGTTGACGCCGAAAAGGAAACCGGCGCCGTCTGGGCCGTAAAGGATGATCCGCGCCGGACCAAATTCGGAGCCTTCATCCGCCGGACAAGCCTCGACGAACTGCCGCAATTCATCAACGTCCTGGCCGGGAACATGAGCCTGGTTGGACCGCGGCCCGAGCGCCCGGTTTTCATTGAGCAGTTCAAGGATCGGATTCCAAAATACATGTTGAGACACAAAGTCAAAGCTGGTATAACCGGCTGGGCTCAGGTCAACGGATGGCGCGGAGACACTGACCTTTCGCGCCGCATAGAATTTGACATTTACTACATTGAGAACTGGTCGTTCCGGTTCGATCTGCGCATTATGTGGACAACCCTTTACAAAGGTTTTGTCAGCAAAAGTGCCTATTGAAATATTAAAGGAGAATCGATGGAGATATGCGTTGTCGGCACGGGATACGTTGGCCTCGTGGCGGGAGCCTGTTTTGCCGAAACCGGCAATGACGTGACTTGCGTGGATGTGGATGAAAATAAGATCGCCGATTTGAAGAAAGGGATTATTCCCATCTACGAGCCCGGCCTGGAGGAGATTATAAAAAGAAGCGCTGAAGATATGCGACTGCGCTTCACCACGGATCTCGCGGAAGGAATAAAGCCTGCCGAGGTCATTTTCATTGCCGTGGGAACGCCCGAGGACGAAGACGGACGCGCCGACCTGCGCTACGTTCTGAGCGTAGCCGAGGACATCGGGCGCATCCTGAACGACAAGGACACGACCAATTTCCCGAAAATCATCGTTGACAAAAGCACTGTTCCGGTTGGAACCGCGGACAAGGTGCGTGAAAAGATTGCCGCTTTGACCGATAAGCCCTTTCACGTCGTATCCAATCCTGAGTTCTTGAAGGAGGGTGCAGCGGTTCAGGATTTCCTTAAGCCCGACCGCGTTGTTATCGGCGCGGACGACCAGAAAATCGCCGAGCGGATGAAAGAACTCTACGAGCCTTTCGTCAGGACACAAAACCCCATCATCATTATGGATGTTCGCAGCGCGGAAATGACTAAGTACGCCGCCAACGCCATGCTCGCCACAAAAATCAGCTTCATGAACGAGGTTGCGGGGCTATGCGACGCCGTTGGCGCGGATATCGACATGGTGCGCAAAGGAATCGGTCACGATCAGCGCATCGGCTTCCAATTCCTCTTTCCCGGCGTGGGCTACGGGGGGTCCTGCTTTCCCAAAGACGTTAAAGCTCTCACCCGCGTGGGCGATGAATACGACAGGCCGATGGACATTGTGCGAGCGGTGGATAAGGTGAACGCGCGGCAGAAAAGCATCCTCGTGGAAAAGACAAAGGCAGCCTTGGGGCAAGACCTTCGCGGCAAGACCATCGCCGTGTGGGGTCTTTCCTTCAAACCGAGGACCGACGACATGCGCTATGCTCCCTCCATCGCGACCATCAAGGGCCTGATCGAAGCAGGCGCTCATGTCCGCGCGACAGATCCGCAGGCGCTGGAAACTGCCAAAGAAATATTTCAAACCGAAATTGAAACGGGTGATCTAACGCTGTGTGAAAGGAATTACAAAACTCTGGAAGGTTGCGACGCCCTGGTCGTGGTCACCGAGTGGAACGAATTTCGGCATCCAAGTTTTGAAAAAATCAAAAGTTATCTGAAAACCCCGATTGTTATCGATGGTCGAAACCTGTACGACTGCGACCATATGAGAGAGATGGGTTTCACGTACCTTTGCGTCGGGCGTCCGAGGCAAAACTGACACACTTAATACCGTGAGCAGCTTTTAAGCTGCCACAGGAGACAAGCAATTATGTCGCCTAGAATTCTTATCACCGGAGGTGCCGGATTCATCGGTTCGCACCTGTGCGAATTTTACGTGGACAAGGGTTGGGACGTCATCTGCATGGACAACCTGCTCACCGGCTCCATCGACAATATCGCACACATCACAAGCAATAATTTCACCTACATCCATCACGATGTCACCAATTACATCTATATCAAGGGCGACTTGGATTATATTTTGCACTTCGCTTCACCGGCTTCGCCCATCGACTACCTGGAACTGCCGATCCAGACTCTCAAGGTCGGCGCCCTGGGAACGCATAAAGCCCTCGGGCTGGCCAAGGAAAAGGGCGCTCGGTTTTTGCTGGCCAGCACCAGCGAAGTATACGGCGATCCCTTGTCGCACCCGCAGACCGAGGACTATTGGGGCAACGTCAATCCCATCGGACCCCGCGGCGTTTACGACGAAGCCAAGCGATTCGCCGAGGCCATGACCATGGCCTATCACCGCACGCACGGGATTCCGACGCGCATAGCCCGCATCTTCAACACCTACGGCCCGCGCATGCGCATGCAGGACGGGCGCGTGGTTCCGGCCTTCATCGGGCAGGCCCTGTCCCATCAACCCATGACTGTCTTCGGCGACGGCGAACAGACCCGCTCCTTTTGCTTTGTCTCTGACCTGATCCAGGGAATCGACAAGCTTCTCATGAGCGACTACTCGGATCCGATCAACGTCGGGAACCCGATAGAAATGACGATTCTGCAATTCGCCGAAAAGATCATCAAGCTCATCGGCGGCGAGCAGAATATCATTCACAAGCCTCTGCCCGTGGACGATCCCAAAGTGAGGCAGCCGGATATTTCACTGGCTCGCAAAATCCTTGGCTGGGAGCCGAAAATCCCACTGGCGGAAGGACTCGGGTACACGATCAGTTATTTCCGGTCGGTTCTGGACGAGGAGAATAAAAAATGAGCGTCCTTGTCGCCGGCGGCGCGGGATACATCGGGTCGGTGACAGCAAAAATTCTGGCGGATTCCGGGCGCAAAGTTGTGGTGTACGACAACCTTTCCCGCGGGCACGCGCAGGCCGTTTCCCCCGAATGCACATTCGTCGAAGGCGACCTGGGCGACGAAAAGCTTTTACGAAAAACATTTAAGGAGCATGGCGTCGAATCGGTGATGCATTTCGCCGCGCACAGCCAGGTTCCCGAATCCATGCGCAGGCCGGAAATCTATTTTGCAAACAACGTCGCCGTGGGCCTGAAAATTCTCGAAGCCATGCGTGCTGAGGGCGTGTCCCAAATTATCTTTTCTTCCACATGCGCCGTTTTTGGCGTTCCCGATTCTCTTCCCATCGCCGAGGATTTTCCCCAAAGACCGGTCAACCCTTACGGCGAATCGAAACTCATGTTTGAGCGAATGCTCTACTGGTACGCGCGCACGCACGCTATGGACTGCACGGTGCTGCGCTATTTCAACGCCTGCGGCGCCTGGGAGGGTCTTGGCGAAGACCATGATCCGGAAACGCACTTGATTCCACTGGTCCTTGACGCGGCGCTGGGCAAAAGACCGTCGATTTCGATCTTCGGCGACGACTATCCCACGCCGGACGGAACCTGCGTGCGGGATTACATCCACATTAAAGACCTGGCGCTGGCGCACCTGCTGGCTTTGGAAAAGGGCGGGCGGGGATACGCGCATTATAACCTGGGCAACGGCGTGGGTTACTCGGTCAAAGAGGTTATCGAGGCCGCCCGCCGCGTGACAGGTCGCGAAATCCCGGTCGTCATTGCGCCGCGACGCCCAGGCGATCCGCCGGAACTGGTCGGATCTTCACAAAAGATTAACGCCGAGCTCGGATTCAACGCCGAGTATTCCGACATTGATCAGATTGTCGAATCCGCCTGGGCATGGAGCCGCGAACATCCCGAAGGCTATGAAAACGAAAAGCACGGCCAATAGTTTTTTTTCTTCCGCACGCTAAAAAATTTTCCTTGGACAAATTTTCCTTTGGCCATATATTTGCCTTGCTTATGGCTAAACAGAAAATTTGCCAATGGAGAGATTACGATAGGGTTGCCGCTCCCCGAATATATCGAGGTGCGCCATAAATTTCTGACGGTTTCGCCAAAGCTCGACAAAAAGCCAAGACTTTCGCGGATATTTAGGACAAAAAAGGCAAAGTAATCCTCTGATAAAAACCTATCGGGACTCCCCTGACTTTTCGGCCTGAGACTCCTCTTCGATTTTCATTTCGCGATGAATTTGTTCCATCCATTCCGGACTGGTTGATTTTTCCACCCTGTAGTAATGTTCTGAATAGGGTTTAATGTCGAGAATGGGACTGCCGTCCACCGCTTCCAGGCCCTTTACCTTCAGGACGGTGCCTGTTTTTTCAAGAAGACGAACTGCGGTCACCAGTATAGGATTGGGCCTTGCCGGGCTGCATGTTGCAAATATCCCCTGCATGGGCAGGTCTTTTCTTCCCATGGGGTGCACTTTTTGAAGGTTCCGTCGCTCAGGAGCAATCAGGTGGGGCCAGTACAGCACAAGGACATGTGAAAAACCGTCGATGCCATCAAGGAGTTCAATCCATTTATGGGAGACGATCAGTTCGGATACGTTGTTCCTTATTTTTTTCTGATGCTCCCGCATCCTGTCCATTCGCTCTTTTAATTCAAGGTCCGAATCGCCAGCATGCAGCATGGGCGCTTTTATTTCGCTTTTTACAAAACCTATGGGTGTAAATTCCACTTTTGGTAGATTGTCTATGTCCAGGTTCATATGATTTTTCCCAAGTTTACATTTTTTACAACTAAATTCCCGTCATTTAAAAACGATGGTCAGTTGAAAAACGGAGCCTTTTGGCCAATAGCGCCGAAATCCATTTTCAGCTTTTGATAAACCGGAGCCCCCACTAAAAAAGCGTAAATTTTATCCGCCTTTCTCTCCGGGTCCAGGTCTGCAAAACGCTCGGGGTAGAGAATCTTTCCGACCGCATAAGCGTCGGCTAGCGCCGTGCCGATATTTGTGGTGTATGAATTGAAGGGCAACAACGAAAAGACCTTTTGTTTGGAGAAGGCCTTTAAGGCATTGTGATATTCCGGCTTTCTTCGATAGTCATCCAACACCATGGCTAACCCGCCACCATCTATGAAGATGATGTCCGGGTTGAGCCTCAAGAGTATTTCTTTGTCCATGAACACATGACTGCCGATAGTGGGCTCGACCTGTTTGGCCACACTCTTTGCGCCGGTCCACAAAAAAGGAACGTAGTGCTGCTCAGTGCTTTCGATGCCGTGCGCGCCTCGGTATCCTATGCCGCCGACATACACGGACGGCTTCGAACTTTGGGCGACATCCTTGGTCCGTATTAGCAAGTCATTGCGAAGGGATTCGATATAGGTCACAAGCTCATCTGCACGGTTTTCCCGATTCAATATTTTTCCGGCTATTCGCAGGGCGTCATAGACCGTTTCGTCGAAGGTGGAGAAATTTCCATAGCTTAAAACGACGATCGGAATCCCCAAAGTCCGTTGCACCTCGTCGGCTAGTTTGCCGTCCATGTAGGTGACAAATATCACTTCCGGCTTGACCGACAGCACGGCCTCCATATCCGGCTTCTTATTGATGCCGGCGGGTCCCCCCGGTCCGCAACACGGCAGTTTGGACAGTTCGGGATGAGCGATCCAGTACGGCCGACCGCTGGCGTTCATCTTTTCCATATCTTCCACACCGACGACTTTCGACTCAGCTTGGAGATACACGATCAAGCGCAAAGTTCCAGGCCCGATGCACACGATCCTGTCCGGATCGAAGGGCACTGTCACTTGCCGCTCGGCCATGTCGGTCACCTTCACCGTCTTTTTCTCGGAACCAATAGCGGGAAAGCTCAACATTAGAATAAACAAAATTATCCAATAGCCAATTCTCTTCAATATCATCTCCTTGCCGTTATAGCGGCACGACCACAGTGTGGCCTCCAACTTCCTGCAGAGTCACCTCGACGCCGTAAACCGCGCGAATCGTTTCCGGATCGAGTTCCTTCCTGTCGGTTACCGAATAGATCTTTTGTTCTTTTAAAAACAGGAAGCTGTCCGCAAACCTTACAGCCATGTTCAAATCATGGATGGCGACCACTGCGGATAAACCTTGAGTTTCAACAACGTGGCGGATCAGTCCCATGACTTCAAGTTGATTCTTCAGGTCCAGATTGCTCGTCGGTTCGTCCAAAAGCAAGATTTCGGGCGACTGGGCAAGCGCCCTGGCAATAACCACCTTTTGCAACTCCCCGCCGCTCAGATTCGTTACTCTGCGCATGGCCAGATGCTCCAGACCCAGTTGCCGGATGGTTTTCTCAGCCACGTCATAATCGTTTTTGCCCATGGTCCATTGTATATGGGGCCTGCGTCCCATGAGGACCGTCTCAAAAACCGTTAACCCCGTATCCGGATGTCGCTGCGGCACATACCCCATGCGTCGAGCCACACTGTTTTGGGGCATGCGCAGCAGATCCTCCTCATCCACCAACACCGACCCTTTTTGGGGTTTAAGAATCCTGTTCATGCACTTGAGCAAAGTTGATTTGCCCGCGCCATTGACACCCAGGACGCACATAACCCGTCCCCGATCCAGGGAAAAACTCACATCCGACAGCACCGGTCGGCCATTATAGGCAAAGTCGATATTGGCGACCCGGAGTTTCATTTGTAACCCCGAATGAGCAGGTAGAGAAAGATCGGCGCACCTAAAAACGAGGTAATCACCCCCACCGGCAAAGCTCCGGAACCGATGAGCACGCGGCCCAATGTATCCGCCGTCAGCAGCAACAAGGCACCCAATACCGAGGAAAAGGGAATCAACAGGGTATGATTGTCGCCCACCAGACGCCGGGCCATATGAGGGGCAATCAATCCGACAAAAGCGATGACACCGTGGAAAGCGGTCGCCAACGCCGCCACAAGCGCCGCCGCGACCATGCCGAAAATCCTTATCTTTTCGACGCTTACTCCCAATCCTCTGGCAGTTTCTTCTCCCGAGGACATGGCGTTTAGGTCCCATCGCAAAACGGTTAAGCAACACGAGGCAAGAACAGTGACCCCCGTCATAATTAGAATTTCCCGCCAATTGGAACGGGCCACATCGCCGAAAGTCCAGAAAACCACCATGGCCAGTTCGGTTTCCGTGGCCAGATATTGGATAAGTATGGTTGCCGAAGCGAACAGGGAAGCAAGGGCGACGCCGGCCAGAATGATGGCCTCCGGCGACAACCTTCTGAGCCGAGCCAAGATTAGAATAACGATCGTCGCTCCCATGGAGCCAGCAAAGGCGAAAGCCGTAACCGATAGCACCTTTGCGCCGAAAACGACGATGGATAAAGCCGCACCGAACGCCGCGCCCTGGCTGATTCCTAAAGTTGAAGGAGAACCAAGCGGGTTTTTCAGCAGGGACTGAATACAAAGGCCGGAAAGCGAAAGCCCACATCCACAGACGATGGCGGCGATAATGCGTGGCAAGCGGATGTTAACAATGACCACGCGCGAGACGTTATCGGCGTAGCCGGCCAGGGCAAAAAGCACGTTCCTTATCGAAATCTCATACGCCCCTTGGGTAATGGCGTACAACGCCACAATGATAACCAAGGTTGTAAGCACGATCAGCAAAAACGCTTTTTGGCGTATGCGTTCAAAATAGGCTGCTCGAATTGAATCGTTACTTGCTTTCATTCACCATATCCCGGAACTTTCCGAATTCGCATCGCAATGTTGTTCATGGCCAAATTTCCACACGCGGAATCTCACCACAGAACGAGGATCTTTTCCCCGTCGCGCAATTGGCCCTTCAGTTTTTCCATGTGGCGCAGGGTCGCTATGTCCCTCTCCAACTCGGGCATGGGCGCTGACAGTCGTTGCGCCAGTTTCTCGATATCAATCCCGCCGGTTTCGCGCAGGATATCGAGAATCGTTCTTTGTCTATCCGTTAAAATATCCGCTACGTTTCCTTCTTGGCAGGATTTGGCGGCATAAACCGCCCACGGATCGCAAGCGCGGGTCGGCGACATCACGCTCATGCAGCAGTCCTCGCAATAAACACTTCCCGCATAAGGGTAAGCCTCGACTTCAGAAATGGTTTTCCCGCATCTGGAGCAATTGCATTTCGTGTTAACACGCCATTGTATTCGCGCAGGGGCGGCAAAGATGACGGCCATCAATATCAACCATCTTTTCCGCCATGGTTGGTTCTCCACAAATCGGGCAGAGTGAAGATTGCTGAATACGAGCCTTGTCGGGAAGGGAAAACATAGGTTCGGAAACAACAAACAATTCCTCCACAGATTTACTGAGAATAGTCTTCATGGTATTAGCGTAATGCTCGGTTAGCTCCGATTGTTCCTTGGGCGTGGCTTGACCGTCGCGGACTCGCAACATTAGGTTATGATATCGATCATCGCTCGTTATTGCTCCGGCACGCAGGGAAAAGCGTGCCCCCCGGTTCTTATCGCGGTTGAAGAAGGTGAACACCTGTTTTCCATGATCCAAGTGGATCAGGTTGCCTTTGCCGAAGGTGCAGCCGGTCAAGACCTGCACGGCGTCCACCCCGCAGGCGTCGTTTTCAACGATAGCGACAATGTCCTCATCCTTTGCTCGGATTGCCTCAATCCAGGCCAATCCCGCCTGAGCGGCCTGGAAGCCAATTGCCAGGCCGGGGCACTCATGTCCATGAAATGCAACGCAACGGGCCCAATCAGAATCGACATTTTTCATTTCAGCCATCGTCTGTCCCCACTCCTTTTTCCCGACATTGCCCGACATCTATTTGTTCCCTGTTGTGTCCACTCGAAGCATGAAGGCTTAGTCTCTAACCACTCCGGCAGCGATGTGGACATCCTCCAAATTGCTGAAATATTCGTTTACATAACTTCCGATGCATCACCCCAGCGCCAGTTCTGGGCTCAAATACCCCGTTTCATAGCCAGAATATTCAGCTTAATCGGCACAAGTATCATTCCCCCCTCAAAAAGTAATACGATTTTAAGAAAAGTGCTACCCCATTTCAATAAAAATCTCCTTTTCCAAGTTCCGGCCAAAAAGAGCAGAGTTTTAACTCAGAAAAAAACAAAGAGTCGGAGGCAACATATGGCCAAAATAAAGGTAGTGCGGGAGTGCGAACTCAGAATGGTTGGAGTATGTCCAAGAGAGGGCTTCAAATTCCTTCCGGTTCCTGTCCATTCAACTCTCTGAAAAACAAGGAATATTGCCTATTTTAATAAAACCCTAATCGCGGAGTACGCGAAGATCAATTCGATCAAAATAACTGCACTTGAGGAGATCAATGAGAATGCGCGCATCCTGTTCAGTGGATGCCACGAATTCGTCCTCCATTTCCTCACCTATAGAAGCGGGATACGCGTACAGGTGCCCGCTGGGCGGGAGCATGAAGTAATCTTTCCTGGTTTCATGACTCATTTCTACCATTCAAGTACGTCAGGGGGGATGTAAGGAGGGTGGGGAGAGATCGACCAGGTAATTTTCCACTTCAGATATTCGATCGCTATCAGCGTAGCGAAAAGGCTTTGTTTTCAACCCTTTCGGAGATGTACGTTCAGG
>CAZQAE010000052.1:0-35456 GCA_964591275.1 uncultured bacterium
TTCGGCAATGGCATTGGCGCAGGTTGGCGAATTTTCCTTTGTCCTCATTTTTGCCGCGGATAAGACAAATCTGCTGATGAAACAACCCTTGGATAATTTCCTCATTGCAGCGGTCTTGTCCATGCTGATCACGCCGGTGGCGCTGGTATTTGCCCCGCATGTGGCTGCCGGAGCCGGAAAATTGAGCATGCTTACCCGGTTTCTGGACGTGCAGACCGCGCAACACGCAACCATGAGAAAGAAACAATGGCATGATCATGTGATCATTGCGGGCTTTGGCATGACCGGCGAGATGCTGGCGGATTCTCTTAAAGGGCATCAGGTCGAACACGTGGTTGTTGATTTAAATCCAGAAAATGTTCGTCGGGCGATTTCGGGCGGCGTGCCGGCTTATTTCGGCGATGTAACGCAGTCGGAAGTATTAAAACTGCTGGGCGTAAAACGTGCGCGCACGCTGGTTGTCATCATCAACGACCCTGACGCTTCGGAGCGAGCGGTCCGAGCGGCGCGAGGCATTTCCGCGAATCTGCACATTTTTGCCCGCACCCGATATCAAATCGATGTGGAGTCCCTTCGCGCCGCGGGGGCCGACGATGTCGTATCCGCGGAAAAGGAAGCTGCCGTCAAGGTAAGTTCCTGCGTCCTGGCGGAACTTGGCTTCCTTTAGATTCGTGACAAACGCCAAAGTGTGATACCATACGGTTATTAGGATCCCAAGATTAGACAACTACAATATACATCCTGTGAGCGCGTTGTGCGTGTACAAAGAAGCCCAAACCTAACGCTTTTAGAAAGAAGGAGAAACCATGACTAAGAAACTGACCACCAACGCGGGCGCTCCCGTCGCCGACAACCAAAACATCATGACTGCGGGGCCGCGCGGCCCGGCGCTGCTGCAGGACGTGTGGTATCTGGAAAAGCTCGCCCACTTCGACCGGGAGGTGATTCCCGAGCGCCGCATGCATGCCAAGGGTTCGGGTGCCTTTGGGACCTTCACCGTCACGCATGACATCAGCCAGTACACTAAGGCGAATGTTTTTTCCGAGGTCGGCAAAAAGACCGACATGTTCGTCCGCTTCTCCACCGTGGCCGGCGAGCGGGGCGCAGCGGACGCCGAGCGCGACATCCGCGGCTTTGCGATGAAATTCTACACCGGGGAAGGCAATTGGGACCTGGTGGGCAACAACACGCCGGTGTTCTTTTTGAAAGATCCGATGAAGTTTCCTGACCTCAACAAGGCCGTGAAGCGCGACCCAAAAACCAACCTGCGTAGCGCGCGCAACAACTGGGACTTCTGGTCCTCGCTGCCCGAGTCGTTGCACCAAGTCACCATCACCATGAGCGAACGGGGCATCCCGCTCTCGTACCGTCACATAAACGGCTACGGCAGCCACACCTACAGCCTGATCAACGCGAAAAATGAGCGGTTCTGGGTCAAGTTCCACTTCAAGACCCAGCAGGGGATCAAAAACCTGAGCGACGCCGAAGCGGAAGCGATGGTCGGCAAGTGCCGGGAGAGCCACCAGCGCGACCTGTTCGACAGCATCGAAAAAGGCGATTTCCCCAAGTGGAGCATGAAGATTCAGGTCGTTCCCGAAAAGGAGGCCGCAAACTTCCCCTTCAACCCCTTCGATCTGACCAAGGTTTGGCCTCACGGCGACTATCCACTGATCGACGTGGGCGAATTCGAATTGAACAAGAACCCCGAAAACTATTTCGCCGATGTCGAGCAGGCCGCGTTCAACCCGGCCAACATCGTGCCCGGAATTGGTTTCTCACCAGATAAAATGTTGCAGGGACGACTGTTCTCCTACGGCGACGCGCAGCGCTACCGGCTTGGCGTGAACCATCACCTGATCCCGGTGAACGCGGCTCGTTGCCCATTTAGCAGTCCCCACCGCGACGGCGCCATGCGCGTGGACGGCAACCACGGCGGCACACTCGCATACGAGCCAAACAGTTATGGCGAGTGGCAAGAGCAGCCAGAGTTCGCCGAACCGCCCTTGAGCCTGGAAGGGGCCGCCGACCACTGGAACCACCGCGAAGACAATGACGACTATTACTCCCAACCCGGCAACCTGTTTCGCCTGATGAACGCCGAGCAGCGCAATGCGCTATTCGGAAACACTGCCAGGGCTATGGGCGACGCGCCAAAGGAGATAAAAATCCGACACATCGGCAACTGCATGAAGGCCGATCCGGCTTATGGCAAGGGAGTGGCCGACGCGCTGGGCATTGCGCTGAGCGAAGTCCCGGCATAGTGAGAACGCCGCCCGTCATGCCAACATTGATTTCTTTGTGGGCGGGCAGCAATAAGCAAAACTGATCTGTATTGAATTTGGAGGCTGGCTCCCGTGCTTCGGCCTCCATTTCATTGAGCTTCGCAAGCCTTGGAAAAAGTGCTGATATCGCTTCTTCATTTTCCGGCGAACACTCATTAATTGGCACTGTCAAGAATCTTCCGCACTTTCGATGGATTTTTGTGGACATCCATTCTCACGCTGGTGATATCATCGATCTTGGACCAGATTGGCCCCTTTCGTATGTTGCCTGTGTTATGAGTCCTTCCACATCTGGACCTACGAAGATGCGAAAGGGAGTCGGTTGGTCCATATTGTCTAATATTGCGTCGCCCTCACGCGCTGGGGCATGCAAGTCTCACCTAAAGCAAATCCTGGTATAATTTTGTATCCAACCATTGACAGGCTCATTTCAACAGCGCCGCGAAATCTTCCATCAGATCGATGATGCGGTGCGCATCCGACAGGTCCGCGTCGGACAGATAACTGCGCAGCGCCCAAACGGTGGCGCCGGCGGCGCGGCCCGATTGAATGCCGTAAGGGGCGTTTTCGATGACGAGGCTTTCCTTCCCGGAAACGCCCAACTGCGCCATCGCCGCCATATAGGGCTCGGGGTTCGGTTTGCCGTGCAGGATTTCATCGCCGCACACGGATGCCGCGAAGCATTCCGCCATGTCGGGCGGCATGATTTTATTGATCTCATGGCGACTCGTCCCCGTCACGAAGGCCAGCTTCATCCCGGCATCACGCAGTATTTCCAACGCGGTCATTGCGCCGGGGAAGACTTTGGGAGTGCGGACATTCGTTTTGAAAATCTCGATTTTTTTGTCGATAAGCGCCTGCGCCCTGGCGCGCGTGCTCATGAGGCCGGCGTTTTTAATAAAATCTTTCGCCGACTTTTCGGGCTTTTCGCCCTCACGCCTATAGACTTCTTCCTCGTCAATCAAAAGGCCCAGTTCCTGTCCGGCGCGAACCCAAGCGTCCACGTGCTGAGGCATCGAATCCAGCAAAACACCGTCCACGTCGAATAAAACGGCCTTGTATTCATCAATGATCGTCATAAGTTATCGCCTGTAGAAGCAGAAACACATTTTGCCGTCGCAAGACTAAACACCTAATACGTCATCGTTCATGTCTTGTCACGAGCGCGCCGCGCGGGTACAAATCAAAGCATGTCGAATCGCTTTGACCGCTCAATTACCCGTCGCTTAATACGCATTGCGCGCGCGCCGGGCCTCGGCTTTATTCCCATCGCTCTGCTTTTATTTTTTGCGACCGATAGCCTCATCGCGCAAAGCGTCAGACATCGAATCGCCGAATCGCCTTTTCGTTTCGCGCAATCCTCTATCGCGCTGGTCGATGAGATCCTTGAGCAGGCGGCTAACTCGCCGTCTCCCAAAGCCGTTTTTTTAGGAGACAGCGCGGTGCGCGGGGCGCGACTGGCGGCGGATGAAACGCTGCCGGTTTTCTTTGAAAAGATGCTCGCCACGCAATCAGGCAAGCCCTGGACAGTTTTTAACCTGGGTCTGACCGCCGCGAGCAACTCCGATAAACTTTTGCTATTGCGTCGCATGATTGACGGGAATTGCAGGCCGGAGCTCGTGGTGATCGCCGACAATATGAAATTCTATTCACGACAATATCCGGTCCAGACAGCCCGCTATCCAAAACTCGCGACGGCGGCTTTGCGCCAAAGGCATCGAAAGTTGGTTTACGGCGTTTTGTCTCTCAAAGAAACGCCGCGCAAAACGCTTTGGGCCGGACCGGACAACATTGCCGATGAGCTTGCCGCCCGGGTTTTTCTGGTGCGCAACCGCGACTTCATCGCCGGCTTCTTCGGCGCGGGCGATCATCCCTTTCGCCGAGGGCTGACAGCTTTCAATCACATCAAACGCCGCCTTGCCGGACCTAGCGAAGAGCTGGCCGACAAAACGGGAAATTCGCGCTACTATGATTTGCCCAAGTTGAACCTGAGGCCGGAAACCGGCGTCAACGCACGCGCGCTGGGCGAGATTCAAAAGACCTGCTTCGAAAATGATTTGAACTGCTTTTTCTATCTGACGCCGATCAACGTCGCCCGGGCTTATCGCGAAGAAAATTTCACGCGCGAAACCTTTAACCGTTATCGCAACGCCGTTCGTGATCTGCTGGGCATTGACCCGAAGCACGTCGCCGACCTGACAACTCTGCTGGGCGAAGACGATTTTCACGATATAGATCACCCCACGCGAAACGGAGTGCAGAAACTCGCCGCGGAATTGGTCCGGCGAACGCAAGAGATTGCGGGGGCGACGCCATGACCGGCTCCGTCGCCTATCTGCTTTTCATCACGCCTGTCGCCATCGCGGGCCTGTGGTTTTTCAAAACGGCTCGCGCACGCAGTCTCTGGATCGCCGCGTGGTCGCTTCTGATACTCATTCAGTACGCAGGCGCTTTCGCCGTTCCGACCTTGTTATGCGTTTTAGGCACATACGCCCTCTCGGGTTACGCGGCGAAAAGCGAAGGCCTCAAAAAAAAGCTATTGACCGCCGCCGCCATCGCCGCTCCGCTGGGCTATCTGCTGGCGGTAAAATGGCCGAACGGCCTTGTCGCGGGCGCGCCGGGCGCCTCCTGGATCGCGCCTCTTTCGGCCAGCTATCTGAGCTTTCAACTCATCCACTTCGCGGTGGAGCGCGGCAGAGGGAATATCGCTAAGCGGGTGCAACCGGAAACTTTTGTTTCATATGCTCTCTTTTTTCCCACGCTGCCCGCTGGTCCCATCAAGCGCTATGAAAATTTTCGCGCGCAGGCCGAAGCCCCTGCTTCTTTTGATTCGGGGGAATTTTCAGCGGGAATTTTCCGCGTGGCCCTCGGCTTTTTCAAAAAGCTCGTCATCGCGCAGTCCTGCTGGGTTTGGCTCGATGGATGGCGACACGCCGACGACTCCGGCCTCATCGCGCTGGCCTGTTGCTGGCTATATTTCATTTTCATATACGCGGATTTCAGCGGCTATTCGGACATCGCCATCGGGACGGCGAAGATGATGGGATTCCGGGTCGAGGAAAATTTCGACTGGCCCATCTTTGCAACAAATCCATCGGATTTCTGGAAGCGCTGGCATAAAACACTGACAGGTTTCATCAGGGACTATATATTCATACCGATGGGTGGATCCCGCGTGGCGTTTTGGCGAATCGGCCTTAACACCACCGTCGCCATGGCCGCCGTCGGACTGTGGCACGGGTTCGCCGCAAATTTTCTGGCCTGGGGTTTGTACCACGCGGGCTTGCTACTGGCTTGGCGCTCGATTAAAAGACTCACCGCGTACCGGTTGCCGAACCGTGCGGGCCGGATCGTAGGCTGGCTTGTGACGGCGAACCTTGTGGCCGTGGGCTGGATATTTTTCGACAGACCTCTTGATGAGGCTTGGACAATCATTCGTACGATGCTGTTTTTATAAAGATGCGAAAGCAAATATTGAATACTAAACTGATATGCTTATTGATGATTGCATCGGCCTTATTCATCTTGGCTTGGACCGCTGTCGCTTTCGCCGACGATGAGGAGGCCGCCCAAATTTATCTGCGTGGATTGAATCTGTTTTACGACGCCAAACATCAAGGCGCGTGCGTCGCCTTCCAGCTTCTGATCGACAAATATCCAGGCCGCCCCGAGACCCGCGATGCGATTTATAAAATCGCCGAGTCTCATTATCGCCGGAACGAGTGGGAAAAGGCCGGAGCCTTCTATCGCCTGTACATGGAGCGTTTTCCCTTATCCGCCAATGCACGGGACGCCAAGAAGCGCCTGGCACAATGCGAAAATTGGCATGGCGCTAAAATTCACGCTGCGCGTCCACTGTCGCTTTATCCGCCATTGCGCCATGCGGCGGTGATTTCCGAGTCGATTCCCTATAGCGACGTGGCGGACCTGCGCCGGGGCTTCAGCGATCTGGCGGGCGAAAACTTCAACACCATCATCATATGGGGAACGCGGCCCATGCAGGCCTCAATCCACGGGCCTGTCCGAAGCGCGACAACGCAGCAGGGCGCCTATTTCAAAACCCATCAGATTCCGGTGATCGACGCCGATCTGGTCGAGAAGGCCAGCCGCGTAGCGCACGGTTTCGGCATGCGCCTTTTTGTGATGCTTCCCGTGCGCGATTGCCCCTGGATGCTTGAAACGCAGCAGCTCATGGACCGCAAATGGTCGCACGCGAGCAATGAATATAACGAATCGACCTTGCTCGATCCTTTCAACGCGGAGGCCGTGGCACTCATCGAAGCTCTTGCTGCGGATCTGGCCGCCACATCCATTGACGGGATTATTCTGACGGGAAGGCTCGACCTTCGCCCGGAAGAAGGGATGTCGGCCAAGGCTCTTGAGGCTTATTCCATTTTTATGGGCACCGAGGCAGAGCCGGAAAAGTTTTTTCAAAAGGACGAGAAAGGCGAGATGCGATTTTCCGAACCCTTCGCGCAATATGCCCTGTTTAAAACCCGACATATGAACGGGCTTGTCAAAAAGATTAAGGGGGAAATCAAAGCGGTCAATCCGGCCATGCAGGTGTTTGCGGAACTTGATCCACTGGCCCTGATCGATCCCGCGCAGGCCCTTGCGCAGCGAAGCCAGGATGGGAAAGCGCTTTTTGAAACGGGGGTTGACGGCGTCTTTGTTCGCTACGATTGGAGGCGCGACGACCCGGCTTTCGGCAAAAGCGTGACAATGCGTCTTGACGCCCTGGCGCGTATGTCAAAAGAGGCGGCGGCGATAAATAGCGACGGCAGGCGATGGATATTCGCCCTGCCGACCGAAGAAGCGGGCAGCAGGAGATTTCTGCCACAGTGGGAAATTACCAAGGCGCTGGCGAACCTGCGCGGCAAGAATGCGGTTGGCATTGCTTTATTTCCCCTGTCAAATTCTTTCCCTTATAATAAATACCTGATATCGGGAACCGGCACGAACTCATCGACCGGCTCTGCCATTGCACACTAAAGGAGAAATCGTGACCGACGCACCAAAGTTTGCGCGGTTGATCGGACTGGCGGCGGCGCTTTGCGTCCTCACTATCGTCTGCGTCGCCTCGTCAAACGCCCAGGAGAAGGAGACTCTTCTCACCATTGTCTTTTCCGCCGATTCGCTGGGAGAAGTTCAACCCTGCGGTTGAAGCGCTTCGGCGTCTGGCGGTCTTGCCAGAAAAGCGGGCGTTATCAAAGGACTGAAGGAAAAAAACGAGCATGTGCTGGTTTTCGAAATAGGAGATCAGTTTCATAAATCTCCTTTTTACAGCGAAGCGCTGCGCCCTCGGGAGCTTGAGCGGGCACGTTTGTTCGTCCGCGTGGCCAATCGCATCGGACTTTCCGGAGCGACTTTCGGCGAACTGGATTTCGCCCTGGGACCGGATGTTTTCCGTGAGCTGGCAAGCCGGATGAAGTATCCCTTATTCGCCGGAAACGTTGTGGATGAAAAAAGCGGCCAGCCCTTGTTTCAGGGGTCCAAAGTCATCACCATTGACGGATATCGCATCGGTTTGATGGGTATCGTGTCGGCGGATTTTATGTACGGGGAAAATGCCGTGAGCCATAAAGGCATGAAGATCCTGCCGCCCGCCGAATATGCGAAAGCAGAATCGCGCAAGCTCAAAAAACAGTGCGACTTCATCATCGCGCTGGCGCATTTGAACAAAGACGAACTCAAAGAGACGGCGACGCAGGCCGATCCGCTGTCTTTCATTCTCGCCGGCCACAACACGAACCTTTTCACCAAAGAGGTTCGTGAACTATCCAAAACGCCGATTTTTCAGCTGCAAAATCGGGGAAGAGAGCTTGGGCTTTTGCGAATCAGGCTTGCCGCCGATGACTTCAAATTCGACAATCGTAGCGAGAGTGCCAATATACGAAACCGGATTCGGTTTTACGAACAAACCGTCGAGCGCTTTCAGCGCGAAATGCAAGGCCAGACGCCGGAGGATTATTATAAGAATCAGCCTTCAGGTTTAAAGCGCTACAAAGGATATTTGAAAAGGCTCAAAAAGGACCGGCGAGCGCTTTTGCGCCTAGCCAAGCCGGGATCCTATTATGAGTACGAAACCATCAAGCTGAACAAAGAGATGGATGAAGACATGCAAGTCAACGGCTGGACCACAAAGTTTGTCGAAACCTATCCGAGCGGAAAATGATGGTCACATGACAAAACGACGCCCGTATCGAAAAGACCTGATCCGTGAACTCGGAAATGTTAAAAGCAAACAGGGCCGAAAGGCCGGCAGCGCTAAGGGAAAACGCGCGTCCGACGCCGGTGAATTTGAGGTCGGTCGCGTCCTGGCGAATTTCGGCATCCGGTGTCTGGTTCGTTTTGACGATGGCAAAGAAAGGCGCCTACCCATATCTCGCCGCCTGAGCGCCGTCGCCGGCGACCTGGTCAATGCGGATGAAAAACGGGTCCTGGAAATCCTTCCTCGTGAGCGCGTTCTGGCCCGGGCCGATCAGGAGAGAACGCAGATTCTGGCCGCGAATATCGACCGGATCCTGCTGGTGCAAAGCGCTTCGAATCCCCCTTATAGGTCCGGCCTGACAGATCGTTATCACGTCTTTGCCGCGGTGATGGGGCTGCCGCTGATTCTGTTAATGAATAAGACGGACGAAGCACACCCGGGTGTTCTCGAAAAGGCAGATGAATATCGGGATCACGGCGTCGAGGTGCTGCCTGTGTGCGCGAAAAGCGGCGTGGGCCAGGAAAAATTGATCGAGTTGATATCCGAAGGCATCAGCGTTTTTTCCGGACACTCCGGCGTCGGCAAATCAAGTTTGCTTTCGCTTCTTTTGCCGGGCCAGACAATCGGCATCGGAGAATTGCACGCCGCCACCGGGCAGGGACGCCAGAAGACCACCACGGCCCGCGCCTATCCTTTCCGAAACGGATACCTGATCGACACGCCGGGAATCCGGCAGTTTTCTTTCGTGGGCATCGATCCGCAAGTCGTTTCTCACGCTTTTCAGGAGATCGACGAGATCGCGCCGCAATGCCGGTATCGTAATTGCCTGCACATCAGCGAACCGGAATGCGCGGTATTGCGGGCTGTGGCCAAAAGGAAGATTTCTCAAAAACGCTACCAGTCGTATCTGAGAATCATTCAGTCATTGGAGACGGAATGAAGGCTTTATAAATGGTTTTTGGAAATACGTGGAATCTAATAGGATCGAAAATCAGTGATGACCTTAAGTTGTAAAATTTTTGGCTAGCTCTTCCGCAGTTTATTCAGGCCGAATTTCCTGCTCAGCATTTTGTCCACCAATGCGCCGGGCAATCCCCATTTATAAGCGGGCAGTTTTATAGAGTTTGCGCCGAGGCGGATGATGCGCGGCACTTGTCTTTGCGTCAGCAGGCTCACGACGCGCCTCGCAAATTCGCCGGCGTCCATCGCCCCCATCTGCCCGGCCTGCGCGCGGGCCTCGATGAATTTTCTAATCGAGGCGTAAACCGAATCCTCCCTGATGTTGCCGGTCAGCACGCGACCGGCGGTGTCGCTGAATTTCGACACGACGCCGCCGGGTTGCACCAGGATCACGTCGATCCCAAAAGGCGCAAGCTCCATGCGCATGGCGTCCGTCAGGCTGTTGAGCGCTGCTTTCGACGCGCAATAGGCTCCGGCGAAGGGCGTTGTCAAAACGCCGGAAACGCTGCTGACATTGACGATGCGCCCGCTGCCTTGCTCAATCATGCGTGCGGCGGCGATCTGTGCCAAGGCCAGTGGGCCAGTCACATTCGTTTCCAGTTGCCGCCGAAAATCGTTCAGGGACAGATCACGCATCGCGCCGAAAAGCCCGAAGCCCGCGTTGTTGACCAGCATGTCCAGGCTCCCGGCCTTCTCCACTACGGCGTCAACGGCGCAGGTCATGGAATCGCGCTGCGTGACGTCCAGAGGCAATCGTTCGATATTTTCGCCCTTGCAGTCGCCCAGGCTTTCCAGGCGCCGGGCTGTCGCAAATACACGATGGCCGCGTTTGCAAAATTCCTCAGCCAGCGCTCGCCCGATGCCTGACGAACAGCCGGTGATAAGAATGTTCATTTGTTTTGGACCGGTCATTTTCCATCCTTCGTTTGTTTGTCGCCCACGCCTCTTGAAACCTTGAACATTTCGCCCGAGCCGGTCAAGCTTGACGCGAGCGAAGACCATCGAATTGAGGAATAAATCATGGCGCGAAGCTCGTTGCAAAATCAGTGGCGAATACTCAGCAATTTCATCATCGGCATGTGGGTGGTGGAACTTTTCGATCTTTTTCTGCTGGGCGGGCGACTGGATTATTTTGGAATCCATCCTCGGCAATTGTTCGGGCTGGTGGGGATACCGCTGTGTCCCTTTTTGCATGGCGGCCTCGGCCACCTGATGGCCAACACCTTCTCCTTTTTAGCGCTGGGCTGGCTCGTCATGTGGCGGCGCACCGGCGATTTCGCCATCGTCACCTCCTACGGCATTCTCATAGGCGGCCTGGGAATTTGGATTTTCGGCAAAACCGGTTCGGTGCACGTCGGCGCCAGCGGCGTCATCTTTTCGTATCTGGGTTTCCTTTTATTTCGCGGCTACTACGAAAGGCGCTTTTCATCAATTCTATTTTCTCTTTTCATCGGCTTCCTCTACAGCGGAATGCTCTGGGGTATTTTACCAGGCCGTCCCGGCGTCTCATGGGAAGGACATCTCTTCGGTTTCATCGGCGGCGTCATGGCCGCAAAAAAACTGGCGAAAGGCAAAAGATCGTGATGAGTGGTCAGCATGAGGAAGGGTTTGAGGCGGATGAAGTATGAAGTATGAAGCATGAAGTAGAAAGTACGGGTTGCGAATGGCGAATTACGAATGGTGAATTCATTCCGCACTCCGCACCCCGCACCTCGCATTCCAACTCCTCGCTTCTAGTTTCAAACTTCTATCCAATCCTTTGACTTGCGCGGGAGGGCGATTTAGCATCGGTTATCGTGTGGAATTCCAATGACGATAACGTGGCCGACAATGAGCTTTTCTTAAAATCGGTCGCGGTGTGCCTGGGAGCATTGATCCTGATGTTTAGCGCCTTCCTATGGCTCGGCGCAGCGACGGCACACACTCACGACGGGGGATGCGGCTCCAATGAGGGCGACTACCTCGCCGGCGCCGTTACCATGCACCTGGCCATGAAAGAGGGTCGGCCTTTGCGCTACCTCCTCAATCCGGGTTTCTTCATGGCGCCTCTGCAGCTCATTCTCGCGCAGCCCCTTTTCGCCCTGGAAAATCATGGCGTTAAAGTCATGCGTCATCTCAATCTGGTCTATCTGTTCGCGCTGCTGTGCGCGACATGCGTGCTAGCCGCAAGGCTTTTCGGAAAACCCGCCGGAGTTCTGGCGGCGCTATTATTGATTTCATTTAACGCCACATTCACCGTGGCATGGTTTTACCATCAGCTTATCCTGACCGGCCTCTTCATCACGCTGACAATCCTTTTCCTTCTGGAAAGCAACCGATTGCGTAATAAAGGCATGACGCTTTTGACCGGGCTGTGCATGGCCGGGGCGCTGCTTTCACATCGGGGAAGTCCTTTGCTGATGCTGGCGCCACCCGTCGGATTGTATTTTTTAATAAGTATATGGGAAGTCCGCAGTCGTTTCGTGCTCTTCGGATTGATCGCGCTGCTCGGCGTCGCAGCCATCCCCGCATACGGGCACCTGCATCATTACTATGCGCTCAAGGTGACTTTTACGGCGGAGCAGGTGGACGCCGGCCTGAACCAGAACCGCGATCTTTTCCATTTTGTAAAAACACTGTCGGAGCTTCACCTGACAAAATACCTTGGTTGGTGCTGGCCCATGGCCGCGGCGTTCATTGCCTGGCGCGGTCGCAAGGACAGCCGACTTTGGGTTCTGCTTGCAGCAGCGCTGCCGCCTCTTTTCTGGTTCGGCTTTTTCGGCACCAAAAACGCCGATTATATTTACCCCATTATCCCGATGA
This sequence comes from uncultured bacterium, assembly GCA_964591275.1. Classification (GTDB taxonomy): domain Bacteria; phylum Lernaellota; class Lernaellaia; order JACKCT01; family JACKCT01. Next base: position 12,256 of record CAZQAE010000052.1, read on the forward strand.
TCGCCGTGATGATCGCCGGCGCCGCCTGGTTGATCCCCATGAAAGCCGCGCGTTTCATCGCCGTCGGATTTCTGGCGATTGTCTCGATCATCATGGGGCTTTTCATGCCCAATGTTTTCAGTCATCCAGGCAAATATTCCGACTCTTCATTTCTTTATCGCCTGTCCATCCGCCCCTCCATGCCTTTTACCTCCTCGGCGCCGGGACTCAACGAATCCTGCGATGAACTGATGGAAATGTTAAGGGAAGTCGATCTCGGTTCAGCAGTCATTTTACATGTCGCGTACCCTGTGGGCGACACAGACTTCAACTTGCAACCCGCTGGAGATTCCATGTCCACCACGCGCGATCTGTTTGTCTGCGGCGCTTTGGCGCGGACGGATCTTCCGGCGGCGCAAATTGGCTTGCCGGATGCTCCCACCAAGGGCGTGCACGCAGAAGTTTGGGTTTATCCGAAAGATTCATCACAATACGAAAAGGCGTATGCCGTCGCTAAGGCGCAAACCAGAACCGAGCCGGGAGCGCCAGCCTGGGATGAGGACAACAATCCTCTCAATATTTCGCCGCCGTCCCGCCCCCCGGGCGAGGCCCGCGTTTTGTCGGTTACGCTTTTCCATAATGAACCTGTTGTTGTTTACGGACTGCCTTGACATTCGCCCTGTTAATTTCCATCGTCATGGTTGGGCTGTGAATATTGCCAATCCGGAACCGGGGAGAACATGGAAGCGGCCTCAATCGAATATTCCATCGAACACGCCATGCCGGACGACCTTCCGAGGGTCCTGGACCTTTGGGAGGAGCTAATGAATTTGACCGCGCGGTACAATCAGAGATACCGACTTTCCCCGGATGCCAGGCGGCGCCAGGAAAATCATTATAGAGGTTATTTCGGCAACGCGGCCTCTGCGATTCTCGTCGCACGGATAAACGGGGATGTGGCGGCCTTTTGCAATATCTACGTTACGCGGCCCAGCGCCGTGTTCGACCAGCAGAACCTGGGCGTTATTGAAAACATCTACGTCGAATCTGCACATCGGCGACGCGGCATTGCCGGAAGCCTTGTTAGGCGCTCCCACGAGTTTTTGAAAAATCACTTGGCCGATGAAGTCTTCGTCAATGTTGTTTTGGCCAACAAAGTTTCCGAAGCTTTCTGGCAAAGCATGGGCTATCAGACACAGAAGAAATCTATGAGCTTCAAAGAGTTCAATCGATCCGGCGATTGAATAAAGACGCGTCGATATCAACGCAAAGGGAAAAATTGTCTCCTACAATAAAAGTGATGATCATATTAGCGGCTTTGTTGGCGATAGTTTCCGGATGCGCCAACCACGAATCGCCTGCGGATTTGCAGGCGAATAAGGATTCCGCCGACGTGGTTAATGACAACGACCCGCCAAAGGGCGCCCTGGCGCCTGAAACCGCATCCCCTGACATCGAAAAGTATCTGGCCAGGGACGGAAAATCGGGCTGGCGGGTGATTATGCTTGGCGTGGACGGGTTGGAATCGGCAGCGCTTCAAGACCTCATCGCCGCAGGTCATCTGCCGAATTTCAAGCGCTTGATGGACGAGGGAGCCTCGGGGATATTAAAAACCGATTTCGCCGACAGCCCCATCACCTGGACGACTATAGCCACGGGAGTCAAGTGCGAAAAGCACGGTCTCTGCCCAAACAGCATGGATGGAATTTCATTCGAGCAGACACTCACGAGCATCAAATATCCAAGGCTATGGGAGGTTTTGCCGATTTACGGCATGAAGTCCTATGTCGCTGAGTATTATTTCACGGGAACAAAGTTTCCTCCATACGGTCGCGGCTATCCTACGAAAGGCGAGGCGACCGAGAACATGGTTGACCCCGCTCTCGCCCAAGTTCTGAAAAACCATAAGCGGCCTTATGAAAAACTTTATTTCGGCGGCGCTACGCACGTTCCCTATAGTGATCTCAGTAAGCAAATGCGCGATACACCCATTCGACTTCACGCCATCAGGGAATATACCGGAGACCTTTTCATTTCTCATTTTCAGAATACTGACGAGGTAGGACATTATGAATGGGGTTTCTACCGAATGCTGCTAGACAACGCAAAGTTGTCCGAAGCAACGAAAAGGCGCTCTGAATTGGGACGTGACATCTTCGCCGCCGTATATGGGGATATGGATCGGAAGATTGGGGAAGTGCGCGAAGAATTTCCAGCAGCGCTGATCGTCATATGTTCAGATCACGGCATGCACGCCCTGAATCCGATGACCATTTATCTGATCCCCCAGCCAAAGCTGTTTTCGGCAATGGAACTGCCTCGGGAAATCAGCCCGGGTGAAAGAGAGCAAATTCCGGGATCGGAAACGATTGTCACCTTGCTGGATGATAAGGACCAACTCCGTACGCTAGGCGGCACGCAGTTCATGGTTTCGACGCCGCTCATGCGCTTTAGCGGCGATGGCGCCGAAAAAGCAGCCCGTGATGCGTTTGCCGCCGTCAAGGATTTAAAAATCAAAGATATTCCGATATTTGAGATGGCGTCCGACACGGAAATCGGGGTGAGCAAATCCCTCTTCGACAATTGGCAGGAATTGCCCTCTTTCGGCGGAGACTTCATGCTCTTCGGCACACTGACCGGCAGCCATATCGCCGACGATGACGGCGTGTTCATCCTGCATGGCCCCGGCGTGAAAAAGGGCGTCCGTCTCGAAGGGGCATCCGTTGAAGACATCGCTCCGACGATCTACGCCTACCTCGGCATTCCCCTCGCCAAAGACCTGGATGGCAAGGCGCTCACCGACGCTTTTAACAAAGGCTTTATGCCGGGGTTTGAAAAACGAAAAGCCAAAAGTTACGGAATCGCGCCCTACTACAAGCCGGGGGGCGCAAAACGCGAACTGAGCGCCGAGGAAAAAAATCGCCTTCGCTCCCTAGGTTATCTGCGATAAATCGGCATCGTCGGCGTGCTTTCGCGCCATGGATTTTTGTAGCCAGCCAAAGACATTTGAAATTTCCTTTTCCCTATATCCATCACTAGCGAAAAAGCTCCTTTGTATGTTAGATTGGCTGCGCCTTCGGTAACACGACCATCAAGCTAGAGACAATACGCAGGAGACAAAAATGGCGAGCGCATACGGTAAATCAAAAAAGGCTGCTGATACACCAAAAAAAACAGTCGGCAATATTCCAAAAGATAAAAGCGAACAGACCAAGGCTCTTGATGCGGCGATGACGCAGATCGAACGCATGTACGGGAAAGGCGCGATCATGCGTATGGGAGATGCCGCCAATTACGAGAAAATACCGACCGTCTCCACGGGTTCCATCGGGCTTGACATCGCCCTCGGCGTCGGCGGCGTGCCTTGTGGCCGCGTGATCGAAATATACGGACCTGAATCCAGCGGCAAGACGACATTGGCGCTAACTATCGCCGCCAACGCGCAAAAAACCGGGGGCGTAGCCGCCTTCGTGGACGCGGAGCATGCCCTGGATATTTCCTACGCGCGCAAGCTGGGCCTGAAAACCGAGGAGCTTCTGTTATCCCAGCCGGATAACGGCGAACAGGCGCTGGAGATAGCCGAAGTGCTTATCCGTTCCAACGCGGTGGACGTGGTTATCGTGGACTCCGTGGCGGCGTTGACGCCCAATGCGGAAATCCAAGGGGACATGGGCGACACGCACGTCGGCCTGCAGGCGCGACTGATGAGCCAGGCCCTGCGCAAGCTCACCGCCGCTATCCACCGCAGCCGCACGGTTCTAATTTTCATCAACCAAATTCGAATGAAGATCGGCGTAATGTTCGGCAGCCCCGAAACGACCTCCGGCGGCAACGCCTTGAAATTTTATTCGAGCGTACGGATGGACATTCGCCGGATCGGGCAGATCAAGACCTCCACCGAAGTGATCGGCGGACGCACGCGTGTGAAAGTTGTGAAAAACAAGGTCGCCCCGCCTTTCCGCGAAGCCGAATTCGATCTCCTTTATGGCACGGGCATCAGCTATGAGGGTGAACTTCTGGACATGGGCGACGCCAAAAGCATCATCGACAAAACCGGTTCGTGGTTCTCATACGGCGACATGCGTATTGGACAGGGACGGGAAAATGCCCGGAAGTTCCTCATGGACAATCCCGATGTCGCGCAGGAAGTCGCCGGAAAAATTTATGAGGCTTACGGATTGACAGCGACTGAAAAGCCCGAGGAATCATAATCAAGGGAGATTGGCCATGAGCCCCGATTCACAAAACCTTTCGCCCCAGATCGAGTCTCTTCACAAGCTCCTAAAGTTGGCCAGGGACGCGAAGGCGTCGGATATTCACATCAAGCCCGGAAAAGCGCCGGTGGTGCGCGTCAACGGACAACTTCTGGAAGTGGACGGTTTCGAAAAGTTGACTTCGCAGGATGTCAACGCCTATGCCCGTGATATGATGACTCCGAAGCAGGTTGAGCATTTCCAGAACAATTTCGAGGTGGATCTGGCCTACTCGGTGCCCGGCGTCGGTCGTTTTCGCGCCAACATCTTCCGCCAGCGCGGAAGCGTCTCCATCGCCCTCAGGGCCATTTCAACGGAAGTCAAGTCGATTCGCGAGCTTCAACTTCCGCCGGTGATAGAAAAGATCGCCGGCGAGAAGCGCGGTCTGACTCTGGTTACCGGCGCTACCGGGTCCGGCAAATCAACTACGCTGGCGGGCATTGTGGACCACATCAACACTTCATACCCGGCGCACATCATCACCATCGAGGACCCAATCGAGTACCTGATCAGGGACAAGAAAAGCATTGTGGCCCAGCGCGAAGTGGGTTTGGACACAAAAAGTTTTTTAGCGGCTATTCGCGGCGCCATGCGCCAGGATCCAGACGTGATTCTCGTGGGCGAACTGCGCGACGAGGAAACAATAAAAACAGCGCTGATGGCGGCGGAAACCGGCCACATGGTTCTGGGCACGCTGCACACCACGGACGTGATGGAGACCATCAGCCGCATCCTGTCATTTTTCGAGGGTAGTATGGCGCAGCAAATTCGCGATTCGCTCGCCATCTGCATCAAATCCATCATGTGCCAGCGGCTCGTTAAGAGGTCCGACAGGCCGGGCCGCATACCGGCTGTGGAAATCATGGTCCAGACCTCGCATATCAGCGAACTCATCAAGGACCCGCGCCGCACCCCGGAAATACGCGACGCCATGGCTCAAGGCTATTCCAGTTACGGCATGCAGACCTTCGACATGAGCCTGATGAAACTGGTCATGGAAAAGAAGATCGCTTACGCCGAGGCCCTTGAGAATTGCTCCAACCCCATCGACTTCTCGCTGAAATTCAAGGGCGTGTCCTCCACGAGCGACGCAGACATGGCTGAATTTCACCGCAACCAACCGTCGGCGGGAAAACGCCCCGCAGGCAGTAAGCAACGGCCCGCGCAGCGCATGTCCCCGGGGCAAAAAAAGCCGCCGCCGCAGGAGGACATGGTGATCGAGCGACTCGATAAGAGTTAGGGCCTTGAATGTCGGGCATGAAAATCATACGCCTTGAAGTCAGCAGTATTGACGATAAATAATATAAAGTGTTCGATGTTAAGGAACCTGATGGACGAACTTCTCGCCAGGGCGATTGAAGCAGGCCTTTGATTTTTTTCGACCGTGCTGTCGACTAGATCCGCAGCCCTTTGGTGGGTTTCCCTTTTCTCTTTTCTTCAAAAGCCTTGCAGACCATTCCTGAATTCATAAAAACATCGAGAGAGGGCAGTTGTTTGGAGCTAAACCCCATCGCCCGGCACCCAAAAGGAAAATTTGGATTCCAAGTGACGAAATAGTGCCGGCATTTGCGGCAGTCAATGCGCTGCACTTTCGTTTCCGTCATACCTGTCAGATCATCCTTTAGACATTTGGCTATCTACTTAAAACGAATGATGCGGTTGCGTTCCATGATTCGAAACAAAGCGGCCAGGCGCGGGCCCGTGGGTTGCGCCCTTTCGCCGAAATGACCATCGATCGCCTCGGCTATCGTGCTCACCGAACGCCTGCCGTCCACCATATCCCAGACTGCGGTTCCCATTTCGTCCAGATTAACTTTTATGGTCTCACTGGCGCGAAATATCGATCCGAAAAAACGTCCCGGTCCCGACTTGAAACGCGGAAACTCAAAGCATGCTTTCCCTTCCGGTCTCGAAACCTCAATGGCTACCCGTTCGGGAACGAGATCAAAAAGGTTTTGGCTTTGCATCATTCCTTTCCGCTATCGGTGCGTCCTTTCACTGCGACCCAGATGATGCCGCAGATCACCGCCGCCAAAAGGGCGACGGAAATGACGTCTCCGGCAACTTCGCCCAGGCCCACCTTCGGCAGTTTGATTTTCAAAACGATGAGAAAGGCCATGATGATGCCCATCAGGGCCTCCCCGGCGATTAGCCCCGAGCCGACCAGTACGCCTCGGTGGATCGATTCCTTCGCCTTTTTCACGCCGACGATGCGCCCGGTGACCGCCGCTGCGATGCCGCCGATGAAGATCGGCACGCCCAGCGACCAGGGCAGGTAGATGCCAACGGCGACGGGCATAATGTAGGTGCGGAATTCGCTGCCTTTGCGCTTGAGGGTTTCGTCCAGAACGATGATGCCCAGGCCGACCAGCATCCCGGCGATGACCATTCCCCAGGGCATCGAAGCCTCCGGGCTGAACATGGCCTGGACGATGCTGGCGAAAAGATTGGCCTGCGGAGCCTTGAGAAATTCAACGCCCTCGGTCACCTGCACGCCGATGCCGTAGCTCTTGTGCAAAACCGTCAGGATCGGCGCGATGACGAAGGCCGGAGCGATGACGCCGATCACCTGTGCCCATTGCTGTTTCCAAGGCGTTGCCCCGACGAGATAACCGGTTTTCAGATCCTGGCTCACGTCGCCGGCGGTGCACGCCGCGCAGCACACCACACCCGCCACGCCCAGCGCCGCAATGATTCCCGAGTCGCCGCGCATGCCGAAAAGTAAAAGCAGCGCCGAGGCAAAAAGCACCGTGGAGATGGTCATGCCCGACACCGGATTGTTGGAACTGCCGACCAGGCCGACGATGTAGCTGGATACGGCCACGAAGAAAAAGGAGGTGATGATCATGGCCGTACCGGCGAGGATGCCGATGCTCACGCTGCTGGTCAGGACCGAATAGAGAATGTAAACGAGGATGGTCGTGGGTATGAGCATCCCCATAATGCCCACGATGTTGATGTCCTTATCCGTACGCACATAGCTCTCGCCATCTTTCATGCCCTTATATCCGGCCACGGCGCCCTGCACGCCTTTGACGATCCCTCTGCGCACACCGATGATCGACCAGATGCCGCCGACGATCATGGCGCCGACGCCCATGAAGCGGATGTGGGAGTTCCACGTGGCGTACATCGTGTCCACCACGGATTCGCCGCCAACGGGGTAGCCCTCGATCAGGTAAAAGATCGGTATACCGAATATCCAGCCGATGGCGCCGCCTATAAAGATCAGCAGCGCGACGTTGAAGCCGACAATATAACCTACGGCCACGAGCGCCGGGGAGATGTCGCTGCCGAAGTAGAAGGATGTTTTGCCGGCTCGAAAAGCTCCTTCCACCGCGCCTTTGATAAGGCCGACTCCGGTACCCATGAATTTGAAAACCGCTCCCAGGGCCATGGCGGAAAAGACATACACCACGCCGCTGCCACCGGTTTCGCCCACTTCCAGGACTTCGGCGCACGCCACGCCTTCCGGATATTTGAGTTCCACTTCCTCAACGATCAGCGCCCGGCGTAGCGGGATCATGAAAAGAATGCCCAACATGCCGCCCAGAATCGCCACCATGGTCACGGGCCAGAAGTGAAATTCCTTCCACACGCCGGTGATGACCAGGGCGGGGATCGTGAAGATGATGCCCGCGGCCAGGCTCTCGCCGGCGGAGGCGATGGTCTGCACAATGTTGTTTTCCAAAATTGTGCCTTTGCGTAAAATGCCGCGCAAAATGCCCATGGAAATCACCGCTGCGGGGATCGAAGCGGAGACCGTCATACCCGCGTAAAGACCCAGGTAGGTGTTGGCGGCGGTCATGACAACGCCGAGCAAAACACCGATGACAATCGCCTTGACCGTGAACTCCGGTATCGACTGATCGGCTGTTATGTAAGGCGTAAATTCTTTGTCCGACATTTTTCCTCCTTGAAGGCATCTCAAGTCGTGAGCGCTACACGGGACGTTTCATTTTATCCAGAACCCTGCGGCTTGCCTCGCGAAAAGTATCGAAAACGCCTTTGCCGGTATGCGCCACGGCTGGGAAGACAGGCCTGTCGTTCGTGGACAGAAGGCGTATCAATTCGTATTCGGGAACAGCGTGAGGCAGGTCACGTTTATTGAGTTGAAAAATGAAGGGCACTTTTGCGGGATCGATTTTATAGGTGTCGAAGAGCCTGTAGGTCTCCGTCAGGCAGTCCAGATTTTCCTGCACGCGCGTAGGATCGGAATCCGCCACGAAAACAACGACGTCCACACCGTTGAAAATCATCCGGCGCGAAGTTTCAAATGGGATGTTGCCGGGAATAGCATAGACGAGAAGCCGGGAACGAAAGCCCCTGATGCGTCCGAGGGAAAGAGGCAGAAAGTCGAAGTAGGCCGTGTGGCTTCTGTCACGCTCCAGACATACCAGTTCGCCCACGTACTCCTTGTCCGTTCTTTCGGCAATGACGCGCAGATTCGATGTCTTACCCGAACCCCCGGGACCCACGTAAACTATCTTGGCATTGAGTTCGCGGCTGTTGCGATTGATGAATACCAACTTAGCCCCCTCAAGCAGCAACGCACAACGAATGTTGCCTGTCGGCGTTTTGAATATACGAAAATTTGAACTGTAAAGAACCCCAATCGATAAGATAGGGGAGGTGAGAAATTTATTCAATCGCTTTTCGGAGCCTCATCGCAACTTCGATTCCGTCATTTTTCCCTAAGACACCCAGCCTGAAAATGTGTTACAATAATTTGTTGACAATGGCGGTGGCGTTCTTTATGAATATATATGGATATAGCTATTTCTTGATTCTCAGAGAATCCAGACCACTATTCGATCTTTTCGCTGTAATTTTCATCGCGATCAGGGGAGAAAATGAATTTCCTGAAAAGACACGCGGTCTCATTTTTCGTTGTCGGAATGGTTTTTTCAATTCTGGCGGCGGCTCTGATATTCACCAGCGGGCATCGTGAGGAACCGCTCGTACTCAAGCGTACTCCCGTCACGCGCTCGCATCTTGATCACACGCCTTTTTTTCCAGATAAAATCGAAGGTCCTCAGGATGTCACGCGCGCCTGCCTGAAGTGCCACGCCGAAGCCGCCGATGATTTGATGAAAACTTCGCACTGGCAATGGCTGGGCGCCGAAACAATCATCCCCGGCCACGAGGAGCCGATGCGCATCGGCAAGAAAAACCTCATCAACAATTTTTGCATCAGCATTGCCGGCAACCAGAAATCCTGCACCAAATGCCATCCTGGGTATGGCTGGGCCGACGACAGCTTTGATTTTTCCAATTCGGAAAACGTGGATTGCCTGGTCTGTCACGACACAACGGACGCCTACATCAAAGGTGCTTACGGCATACCGGGGCCGGAGGTTGATTTGCAGCTTACGGCGCAAAAGGTGGGTAGCCCGAGAAGAACGAATTGCCTGACCTGCCACGGCTATGGCGGCGGCGGAGAGGGCGTTAAACACGGCGACATGGACGCCAGTCTCGACAACCCGGAGCGCGGCGACGACGTACACATGGGAAAGCACAATTTCATGTGCACCGATTGCCACATCACTGAAAAGCACAACATCAAGGGCCGAGCCTATTCGGTGAGCGTGGACGCTCGCGGCGTCGTCGGCTGCACTGATTGCCATGTCAACGTGCCGCATCGCAACGAGCGCATCAACGATCATCTCGCGTCTCTGGCTTGCCAGACCTGTCACATTCCCGCTTTCGCCCGGCGACATCCAACCAAAACAAAATGGGACTGGAGCAAAGCGGGTGACGGCGCCCGACCGGAGGGGGCGCACAGTTATTTGAAGATCAAGGGCGAGTTCGTTTACGACAACAACGTGGTTCCGGCGTACGTCTGGTTCAACAACACCATGGATCGCTACATCATCGGAGATCGGATGGACCCTGCGGTGATTACCGATATCAACCATCCTCGCGGGGATATCAAGGATCCGAAGGCGAAAATATGGCCATTCAAAATCCATCTGACCCAGCAGCCCTATGACGTGAAAAACCGCTATCTTCTGGTTCCAACCACCGGGGGAGAGGGAGGTTACTGGCAGTCTTTCGATTGGCAAAAATCTTTTGAGATGGGCGCCGAGGCGTCGAATCTGCCCTACAGCGGCGAGTACGGATTTGCTGAAACAAGAATGTACTGGCCAATTTCGCATATGGTCGCCCCCAAAGACCAGGCCCTGCAATGCGGAGATTGTCACGGCGAAAGAGGACGTATGGACTTTAAAAGCCTCGGTTATTATCAGGATCCCATAAATATTGGAGGTCGCCGATGGTGATGATACGGCGGATTTTTGTATCGCTTGCGGTGATCGCCCTTCTTGGCCTCGCTTCGGGCGCACTGGCCACCAGGTCTGAAAATCTCAACGTCATGCACCCGACTTTTGCCCCGCTCGACGAATCGGGGCAGCCGGTGTTCGATACGGGATCGCCGGTTGACGCGGAAAAAACCTGCGGCGCGTGCCACGACGTGAAGTTCATCAACACGCATGATCTGCATCGAAGTTTGGATGTGAAGGCGACATGCATCCAGTGCCATTTCGCCGACGGTCATATGAACCTCGACTCCGATTCATTCGACGAGATAGGTTTTCTGCGAACGGATCGGGTTTTCGTCCATGAACCCACGGTGGAAAACTGCGGCGTGTGCCACGGCATAGCGACCGACTCACCCGCGCCGCTTGGAATCCCCAAAGATTTTGAGGACTATCCTTCCTTCGACCATCCTTATCGCGATTACCGATTCACGAGACTTGGCGGCGCGATCTTTTCGCCGCAAACGATTTCCAAATCCTTCCTGAACATTTCCGGCAAAGATTCCCTAAACTTTCCCTGGGATGTGCACGCCGCAAAAGTCCTGTCGTGCACCGCTTGTCATTACGCGCCGAATAATCCGGTCAGAGCTGCCGCGAAAGATAAACTGCCGAAGCACCTTATCAATGATCCACGGCGGCTGTCCCTGACGAATTACCTGCGCACCCCTGATCATCGCTTCGCGACGGCGGATTGCACTTCCTGTCACGATCCCATGCAGACGCATGATTGCCTGCCGTACAAAGCGCGACACCTGAAAAAAATTCAGTGTTCAGCCTGTCACGCTTCGACGCGCTTCGCGCCGACCGTCCTGGCCGTGGACGAAACCGTGGTTCGCGCCGGCGGCGGTCCGCGTGTTGAATATCAAAATATCGAACGGACCGATGACGAATCTTTGAACACCGCGCTCACGCACGTCTACGCGCCTCCGCTTTTTCCCATTGAGGATGAGAACGGCATTGAGAAGATCACGCCAAAGAACATTTACACGATCTGGAGGTGGATCGACCAAAGCGGCAGCGAAGTAAAACCAGAGATTGTTGGAAAGGCTTTTCTTGACTCAGGGCAGTATCACAGCGATGTCATGCAGCTTTTCGACAAGGATGGAAACGAGCGCTTAAGCGATGGAGAGCTGAGGCTGGATTCACCGGAAAAGGTTGAATTGATCCGTTCGCGCCTTTTGGGTTTAGGCATCGCGCAGCCGAAAATCGACGGTCGCGTCAGGGTCTGGCCGATCGCGCACGGAATAATGAACGGGAAATCTTTAAACATTTCCTGCGCCGATTGTCACACCGAAACATCCCGATTGCGTTCCACCATCACGCTGGCTTCCTTCGCCCCCGGCGGCGTTATGCCGCAACTCGATACCGGCGACGAATTGAAAACGAGCCTTCTTTTGGAGGTCCGCGAAACCGATGGGGCCATCGAGTTGGCGCGCGAACCGGGTGAGCAGGGCTTTTATATCCTCGGTCATTCACGAAATAATATGGTCGAACGCCTGGGCTTTATGCTCTTCGTGGCAACATTCATTGGAGCCGCCCTTCACGGATTCCTTCGATACTGGAGTGGCAGAAAGCACAAAGCGCCGCATGAGCCCGTTAAAAAAGTCTATCTGTATTCAGCGTATGAACGCACTTTGCACTGGCTTATCAGCATCAGCGTGATCATTCTGATCGCAACCGGCATGCGAATACATTATGCCGGTGGATGCAGGGCTTTATTGAACATGGCTCAATCCGTCACGGTGCATAACGCCTTCGCGGTTTTGCTGACGATATCGGCCTTTCTTTTTCTTTTCTACCATCTGGCCAGCGCAGCCATTTCCCAGTTTATCCCGCCCACGCAGGGCCTGCGCAGCGAGCTGATGCGGCAGGTCTCCTACTATTTGCGTGGGATTTTCAAAGGCATGCCGCACCCGCTGGATAAATCGCCCAAGCGAAAACTCAACGCATTGCAACAGATCACCTATCTGCTCCTTCTAAATATCCTGCTGCCGGTTCAGATCCTGACGGGAACCCTGATATGGGGCATATCCCGATGGCCGCTATTGGCTGAAAAAATCGGAGGCCTTTCTGCGGTGGTGCCGGTGCACCACATGGGTTCCTGGCTCTTCTTATCTTTTTTCATTATGCATTTGTATTTGACGACGACCGGACACACGGTCTTTTCCAACATCAGGGCCATGATCGACGGATATGATCTGATCAAAGATGACACTATTTCCGCCTCGGAGGAAGCGCATGTCCAAGACGCAAAAGGATCCTAAACCCTACGTCAATCCCTACGTGGGCGGCACGATGCTCGGCATTGTCTTATTTCTGACTTTTTACATCACCGGAAACGGCCTGGGCGCATCAGGCGCCATCAGCCGTGTTCAAGTGGCGTTTATCGGTCTCTTTTCTCCAGAGCACGTGGATCGCGTGGCCTACTTCGCCAATTTGGGAGGAGGCGCGCTGAATCCCCTCAATCATCCATCCATCGCGATGCTGCTGGGAACATTTTTAGGCGGAGCATTGTCCGGGATTTTCACGCATCGATTCCGCGTGGAGTTTCGCAAGGGTCCGAACATTTCCACTATTATCCGGGTCCTCTTTGCTTTTTCGGGCGGCGCCGTCATGGGCTATGGGGCGCGCATGGCCAGGGGCTGCACCTCGGGGCAGGGGCTATCCGGCGGAGCCGTTTTATCGGTGGGAAGCTTCGCCTTCATGTTTGCTGTTTTCGGCGGCGCGTACGCGCTGGCCTGGTTCGTGAGGCGGTTATGGAATTAGAAGCGAATGCGGCACGCAGCGTCTCTAGCTGTGTTCATCCTCATAAAGTCCTTTGCGTTTCGGTTTTGGAGATAAAAAATGGCGCCGTTTAACTTAGCGACAATTTCCAGCAGCCTGATATACAACCTGATTTTCCTTCTTTTGGGCATGGGCTTCGGCGCATCCCTGGAACTTTCCGGTTTCGGCGATTCCAGAAAGCTCGCCGCGCAGTTTTACTTAAAGGACCTGACGGTTCTTAAAGTCATGTTCACCGCCATCATCGTAGCGGCGACGCTGATCGTTTTGTCCTCGGCTCTGGGCCTTTTGGATTACACCAGACTGTGGGTCAATCCGACCTATCTGTGGCCCGGCATCATCGGCGGCCTCATCATGGGCGTGGGCTTTATACTGGGGGGGTTTTGTCCCGGCACTTCCCTCGTTGCGGCGTCTACGCTCAAAATTGACGGCATCATCTTCGTCCTGGGCGTTTTCACAGGCGTCTGGATATTCGGCGATTCCGTGCATCTCTTCGACGGATTCTGGAATTCATCCGCCATGGGCCGCTTCACATTGCCCGAACTCTTCGGCGTCCCGACGGGAGTAGCGCTGATCCTTCTCATTCTCATGGCGCTGGCGATGTTTTACGGCGGGGAAATCGCCGAAAAATTCTTCGGCAAAAAGGAAACGCTCAATGCACGGAGTTTTCGACCGAAAAACAAGGCGAAAATTGCGGCGGCGGCAGTTCTTCTGTCTTTGGCCCTTGCGACCGTCGTCATCGGGCAACCTACGGTGGAGGATCGTTGGGATCGCGTCGCCACGGAGGGAGAAAGGTTGCTGGGAAGTCGTGATGTCTTTGTGCATCCTCGTGAAGTGGTCGATCTAAAGAAGAATACCACGCTGAAGGTGGCCGTGTATGATCTGCGTGATGAGGGTGATTACAACCTTTTCCATATAGCAGGCGCAATGCGTGTCGATTTCGATGAAGTGAAGGCGCCGGAATTCGTCAAACGACTGCAAGACGACGCGGACAACGTCATTCATTTCCTGGTCGGCAACGGCGACTTCCTGGCCGCCATGGCCTGGCGTTCGCTCAAAGCGCAGGGCGTTCTGAACCTCTACATCGTCGACGGCGGCGTCAATCACTGGCTTGATATTTATAAACCGGCCGCTTGTGTGGCGACCAAAGGCGAAGAGGCCGGCGAAGAAACCTTAAAATACAAATTCCAATACGCCGTCGGAGATCGCATCCCGCAGGCGCACCCGGACTTTACCGGCAAGGACCCCTTGCCGTGCGTGACTGCTGTGGCGAGCCTAGATCATCACGCCGCCTCAAACGATCACGCCACCGAGGCGCAGGTGGATTACGTGAAAAAGGTCAAGCTGCAGAAAAAGGTCGTCGCCAAAGGCGGATGCGGGTGAGAGTTTGCTTGAGTGAGTGATTGAAAAATAATCAACTCTACAAAGATGCTAGCTAATCCGCCGCAAGTAATCGACGCTCCAAGAGAGTTTGCATATCACGCCGTCCATCGGCGATCAGCATGACGTAGACCTTCTTGTCGATGATACGATAAATGATGCGGTACGGTTTAAAGAATATCTGGCGGTATTCCCGAATTCCCAGCGCGATCAGCTCCTTGGGATACGATCCACGCTCCGGCAACTCGGTCAGTTCCTCAAAAAGACCTTCCACTTTATCGAGGAGCGCCTCCGCTTTCCGAGGACTGTCATGCTGTGCAATATAATCATAGAGTTCCTCAATATCACGAGCCGCGTCATCGGTCAGCAGCACGGGAAAAGACATCAGCGTGCGCCCCGATTTTTGCGCAAATGCTTGATGACGTCAGCAGCCTGTTGGGTCTTGCCCTGCTCAATCCGGCGATTGCCAAGGGCCAAAATCTTGAGCAGCGCCAGAGTTTCAAGGGTTTGCTCGTAACTCGCAATATCCTGAACCACCAACTTCGCTGTGCCGTTTTGCGTGATGATCAGCGGATCACCCTGCTTGCCGAGATTACGCGCCACTTCCGCGGCATGCGCCTTGAGATAACTGATAGGCTTGATTTGATGTGAAAATTTCATGGTTTCACTCCCTTTTGTACAAGACCAAATATAGACCAAATATGGTCGCCGTGGCAAGCCGGGTACGGTTATCAAATGGCGACACCGTAAATTCAAGGACTGCTGGCGCAAGATATCCAAGAGGATCACGCCACGCAAAACGATCACGCTCCTGAAGCGCAGGTGGATTACGTGAAAAAGGTCAAGCTACAGAAAAAGACCGTCGCCAAAGGCGGATGCGGGTGAGGGTTTATCGCTTGAGCGATCAATCGGAAATTGCTTACTGCCCTGTTGCTGCGTGAATCGCCGAACCTCGGCTCCCAAAGCCGATTTTTCAGAAAATCACTCAGATTTACTAAGCATAATATTAGCTTGTAGGGATTTCTGTTTGCCTAAAGGTGTTTTTTTTGCCGCCTCTGAGGCGGCAAATGAATGGATCAGTCCGCATCCATTTTTTGTTTTTGTTCCTTCATGTATTTTTTCAAGGCCAGTTTTCTTTTCAGCGGGGACAGATGATCGAAAAACAACACGCCACTGAGATGGTCGTTTTCGTGCTGCATCGCAACGGCCAAAAGACCCTCGACCTCCATTTCAAAGGCCTTTCCATATTCATCCAAAGCTCTGATGGCTACGCGCTCGGCCCGTTTCACCGTCTCGTTCATGCCCGGAACTGAAAGGCAGCCCTCCTCCCAGAGGATTTCTCCCTGCCTCTCCAGAATCTCTGGATTGACGAACACTCTCAAAACAGGAGCGCCGGTCGGGTCATTTTCCCCAACGTCGATAACGAACACCCGTTTGTTAACGCTGATTTGCGGCGCGGCGAGACCGACCCCGGGAGCGGAGTACATTGTTTCCGCCATATCAACGACCAGGCTTTTAAAATCTTCCCCAAAATCTGTCACAGCCTCGTTTTCACTACGCAAAACAGAATCGGGATGCGTTGCAATTGGTCTAAGACTCATTGTTCATCGCTCTTTTCCTCAAGTAGAAAAAACCATTTGAAATCTGGAATCAGTTTATCGATTCTCCGATCACCGCGGCTACAGCTTTCGATTCCTTGAGCGGCAACACGATTCGCATTGTCGTTCCCTGTCCCTCGGCGCTTTCAACCGAGATATCCCCATGATGATCCTGAATGATGCTGTAGCTAATAGAAAGTCCCAAACCTGTGCCGTCGCCCACCTTTTTTGTTGTAAAAAAGGGATCGAAAATGTGGGATACTTTGTTTTGAGGGATTCCAGCGCCGTTGTCGGTGATCTGTACAACGGCGTTTTCATTTTCGACAAAGGTGCGAATAATGATTTTTCCCTGGCCGGATATCGATTGAATCGCGTTGTGCAAGACGTTCATAAAAACCTGGTTCACCTTGCCCGGGCTGCCGATGAGCTTGGGAATTTCCCCATAGTCCTTTTGCATCTCAATCCGATTTTTGAATTCGTGATGCAATATTTCCAGCGTGCTGTCGATTCCCTCATTGATGTTGATCTCCGCCTTTTCCCCGGAATCGACCCGTGAAAAAGTGCGCAGATTTTGAACGATCTCCTTGATGCGCTTGGCGCCGGTCGCAACATTTTTTACAATTTTCGCCAGATCGCCCCGTACGTATTCAAAATCCATTTCCTCCTTGATATCATCAACTTTTTTCCGGTTCTGCTCAGAAATGGTCATGGAATCAAAGGTATCGGTGAGCTTGAGAAGAAAATGAAGGTTTTCTTCCAATAAGGGCATGGAGCCGTAGATGAAGTTTGTGGGATTGTTGATCTCGTGCGCAACGCCGGCCACGAGCACACCCAAAGAAGCCATTTTTTCGGTCTGGACCAGCGCATTTTGTGCTGTTTTCAGCTCTTCATAGGCTTTTTGAAGCTGCGCGTTGGCCAGGTGAAGCTCTTCGTTGGCCACAGCCAATTCCCGGGAGCGGATTTCAATATTGCGTTCGAGCCTGATGCGCTGGGTCACGTCGCGAGCCAGCTCAATTCCACCGATGATGCGATCAGCCTCATCGCGGATGGGACTTCCCGAGTTTTCCATATACAACAGCTTGTCTTCTTTCGTATAAACTCGCCGAAGAGATGTTTCCACTTTTTCCGTCTGGTAGCTTCTTTTGATAGGACACCCACCGCAAACGTCGTTTTTATGTTCGAAGACACCATAGCAAGCCTCGCCAATGCGATCCCCGAATATTTTTCTGGCGGTGTCATTCATGTAGATGATTTTGAAATCAAGGTCCACAATTGTCACGGAGTCGCCAATCCCCCTTAAAAACGCCTCAATGCGCCTTTCATCTTTGACAAGCGGGACTCCAATATCCTCCGCTTCCGTCGCCTGGTCATTGACGGCGAAGTCGGACTGGCCGGAACCATTCTCTGCGATATCATCGTCCAGACGGGCGACGTCCCCTGGGTCATGTTGATAGCGGGATCCGATGAAGTGCGCGACAACGCCGCCGCCAAGAGATACAGCGCACCAGACGCCGATAATCAAGGCAAATTCCCGCATTCCGGGACCCGAAGGTCCGATGGTCTTTAGAGCGACCAGGGCGATGATCGTCGCCAGAGAAACCGGTGTGACAACAAGAAGAATCAGAGTGAGAGAAATTCGGGTTTTGGTCCCGGTTGTTGTTTGGGCCGCCATGGTTAGTCAGCGATCTCGATCCGGTTACGCCCTAGCTGCTTGGCTTTATAAAGAGCTTTGTCAACAATTTCAATGATGCCCTTTTTGGAGGCGACCTTCTCGTGGGGATAATAGGCGATGCCGATGGAGACAGAAGGCTGAACCGTGCTGCCATCGTCTGCCAAAAGCTTCGTCGCACGGATATCGGCGTGAATCCGCTTGGCCATATAAACGGCTCGATCCTTGCCCGTATGGGGCAAGATAACCACGAACTCGTCGCCGCCATAACGGGTTGGCCAGTCGGTCTCGCGAATATTGCGTCGAATTTTTTCGGTTACCTGCTTGAGAACCTTGTCGCCGAAGGGATGCCCGTACGTGTCATTGATTTCCTTGAAGTAATCCAGGTCCACCATAAGGAGAGATAGATGGAGGTCGTATCGTTTTGCGCGACCCATCTCGCTGTCGAGAAGTTGATGCATGTAGCGCATATTATAGAACCCGGTGAGACCGTCCGTGATGGACAGGCGCTCCAGCTTTTTGTTGACGGTTTCAAGCTTGACGTTCTTGCGCTTGATCTCCTTTTGCGCGCCGATCAGCTCGGTATTGGATTCAGCCAGTTTCTCGCTCATCTTTTCGGCGAGTTCCTTTTGCTCCTTGTACTCCATGGCGAGTCGCTCGATCTCGGCCTTCTGTTGTTTAAGCTCGACGTTCATCTGTTCGAGCTCCTGGTTTTTCACAATCAGTTCCTGGGTCAGCTTTTTATTACGCTCCTGCAAATCGAAACGCCGCAATTCCGTTGCCACGATAATGCGCAGTTCGGACGGATCGAAAGGCTTGCTGATGTACCGGTGCACCTCGCCCTTGTTGATGGCGTCCACGGCGACTTTCATGTCGGCGTAGCCGGTTATTAAAATTCGTATGATATGCTCGTATTGCGCCTTGCAGATTTCCAAAAGCTCGGTGCCCGAAAGCCCCGGCATCTTCTGGTCGGAGATGATCATGTGGACTTCCTCGTTTCTGAGGACTCCCATGGCCTCTTCGGCAGACCCGGCTTTTAGAATAATATTGCCGCGGTGAAGCGTCGAGGCCAGCAAATCGAGGTTCTCTTCCTCGTCGTCCACGATGAGAATGCGGTGTTTTTCATCCTGCGTTTTTTGGATCATGTTTTCTGACGGCGTTTTCTCGCCCCGATCCGGCGCAACATCGTTTTCATTAATGAATTTTAGAACGGAATCTATTGTGCTATCACTCATATCGTGAGTATTCCAGCTTTTTTATTGATACTTGACAAAGACTTCCACTACATACATGTGCCTTTTATCCGATGAAAAAGCAATCCCCAAGCCGACTTTTTTCACTTCGCGGTCAGTGATGTTCATTCGATGGGCCGGTGAGCCCATAAATCCCTCGTGAACATCCTCGGCGCTCTGGTTGACCGCCACGTTTTCCGTAATTCGTCTAAACTTCAATCCTGCGTCTCCTGCCCGCGTCGCGATGTCGCCGCTAGAGGCGGATACGTGAGCCACCTGCCCGGTCAGGCGCATTTCCTCGGCATATTCCTGGGCCACGTGGGTCGCTTTGGAGTCAGGCTTTACGGCGGCAATGCCTCTGGCTTTTCGTACCTTGTTTATCAGTTCCAGGAGGCGCTTGCGCGCATCGGCGACAGTATTTATCTCGACGCGCTCAAGGCGTTCGGTCTCGCCGGCTCCTCCTTTGCCCTCGACGTTGACTGTAAAAAGAGAGGCCACTTCGGGTCCGGCGGCGCCGTCGAGCATCATTTCCACGATATTGACTCCGGATTCATCGAATGAAATTTTCTGGCTGAAATTTCCACCCGACGATAAGCGACAAGACAGGCTCTGGGTTCCCATTTTCCCCTGAATGTAAACGGTCAATTGATTTCCCGGCAACGCAAGATAGCCGCGAAGTTCATAGTCCTTGTTGGGAAGCGCGATTCGCGGAAATGGTTGAAGTTCAATCGCCTTTTTTGTCAACAGAATCGATACGACGTAAGATGGCGGAAGCCACTTTCGAACAACCCCGATTCCGTAATTTGTGAAACGCTTTGCATCAATGTCTTCGCCAAAAACACTCAAAATCACTTGGCGCGTCTGATCGAGATTTCCGACGTGTAGAAACAGAGTTTGATAGGCGCTTTCCGTCACGCCCATTTCATTCAAATAATCTTTGATTGTCGCATCTTCCACGCTGTCGATCAGTTTGACGCCCTCGGTGTTGAAATAATGGGAAACATTTCGAGCGGCGGCGCGTAGCGCCGGATCGCTGACCATATAGTCCGCGGCGCCCTGATTCTCAAGAATCCTCTCCATCAGAGATTCCATCTTCTTTTCAGCCTTATTGACCTGATAGTGCCCTATTTCCTCGTTGTATTCGGTCGGACCGGGTATCCGTTCGTATTGCTTCAGGCAGGAGCTGAGAAAAAGCACACAACATAATGACAAGGTCGGAAACGACAAAAACTTCAACCAATTTTTTCTCGATTGGCCATGCGGCGAAGAATCCACGCGCGGTGGACAATTTTTGGAAACGGGCTTTCGTGATGGCCTATGAGACAAAATTTATTCCCCGCTATGTTATTTTCGCCGTTATGCTATAAATCGGTTCGCTGTGGGCATTATAGGGTCAATTATCACGAAATAAACCCCTTTGGACGAAGTGACCATGAAAACGGAAATGAAAAATCTGGATCGGGAATCCTTACGCCGATTAATGGAGCAAAGGGGCGAACGGGCATTTCGGGCCGATCAGATTTTTCGCTGGCTCTACAAACGAGACGCGGCATCCTTCGAGGAAATGACAGACCTGAATCAACCTCTGCAACAAAAACTGGACGCCGCGTTTTGCATCCAACGTTCCAGCCTGGCTTCGCGGATGGACTCGGAAGACGGCACGGTCAAGATGCTCCTGCGCTTCCCGGACGGGGCGCAGGTCGAAACGGTTCTCATTCCTGACGCAGGTCGCGTTACAGTATGCGTTAGCTCCCAGGTCGGATGCAACCTGGGATGCGCTTTTTGCCGCACAGGGACCATGCGCTGTGAGCGAAATCTTCAAACATGGGAAATCCTGGAACAGGTGCAGGCTGCGGCGCGGCATAATCCTGAGCGTCCAGTGTCAAACGTGGTTTTTATGGGCATGGGAGAACCTTTGCTGAACTACGAGGCAGTCGTCGCCGCCTGTCGAATTCTCAAGGACGACCTGGGTATGAATTTTTCCAATCGGCGCATCACAGTTTCCACGGTGGGCATTATCCCGGCCCTTGGCAAACTCGGGCGCGACGTCGAAATCAGCCTGGCCGTCTCCCTGCATTCGGCTGACGATGCCACGCGCTCGCGCCTGGTGCCGATCAACAAAAAGTATCCGCTCAAAGACCTGATACAGGCCTGTCGCGAATTTCCGTTGTCCAATCGCCGACGCATCACCTACGAATACACCATGCTCAGCGGCGTCAATGATTCCGACGAAGACGCTCATCAATTGCGCCGGTTGATGACGCCGCTCAAAGCGCATGTCAACTTGATATTTTTCAATCCCTGGCAGGGCTGCTCTTTTAAGCCCACGCCGGAAAAACGCGTGCGGGAGTTTCAGCGAATACTCCTGGACGGCAAGATCAACTGCGTGGTGAGGAAAAGCCGAGGACGCGACATTCTCGCCGCTTGCGGGCAACTGAAGAGCAAAGTATGAGTTATGAAGTATGAGGTATGAAGTAGGGGCGGTTTGAAACCGCGATGTAGGAGCGACATTTCCTGTCCTGAGCGAAGCCGAAGGGCTGTCGCGATTTCAGGGGCGGCCCCCAGACTGGCGGAGAGCATGTCCCGGAAAATGAGGCGCACGGGCGCTTTCCGGCGCTCCGTTCAAGGAGGCGTCTGATCGTGAATTATTTTCGCCTTTTCCCAAAACTCCTTCGCATCCTTTTCATCACGGCGATCGGCCTGGCGATAGCTTCAATTTTTGCAGGCGTGTTTTACTGCTTTTGGCCGGTCATCACCGCGCAGATTCCGGCACCGGTCGATTATCCCAAAAACTTTACAAAGCGCCTGCTGGTCATCGATCCCGGACACGGCGGCGAGAACGAAGGAGCCAAAACCTTCTGGGGTCTTCATGAAAAGCGTCGCAATCTGCGCGTTGCGTGGGCGCTCAAAAGACGCATGGAAGCAACAGAGCATTGGATCGTGCGCCTGACACGAGACCGGGAAATGTATCTGACCAATTCGATGCGGCCCCAAATCGCCAACGAGTTTGAAGCGGATATTTATATCAGCATCCACGGCAACGCCTGGTTCACGCCGCGCCAGGGCTTTTCCGTCATCTGGTACGCCGCGCAAAAAGAGCCGCTTAGCGAAAAGTTGGCGTTTTCCATCGCCGGGGGGCTGCGTGACGCGGGTTTCCCCATGGACATGAAAATGGGACCGGTCTTCAAGGATTTTCACGAAAATCGCGAAAACAGCCCCGATTATCAGTTGTGGTCCAACGCCTTACCCATTTACGTGCGGGAAAAAACCAACCATCCCATGATCTATCCCGCAAAAATGCCCGCGGTATTAATCGAGACGCATTATATGAGCGACCCTCAGCAGGCCTTGCAGTTTGAAAGCCGACTTATGATGGATCGCCTGTGCGTAGCCCTTGAAGGCGGCTTGGTGAAATTCGCCACGGAAAACCTCGACTGACTAAACGATCCCATTTGAATCTGCTGGAAAAAAGTCGAAATTTCCGTCCCTTCGACAAAGAGCGAAGCGAAATGGTCGTATCCCGCGCACCTTCAATTAATAACGTGGCTGGCAATCGTTCCTTCACTGTCCACTGAAAAATCGCGTCTGCATTCGCGGTTGGAAACCGCTCCCAGTGCGCCTGAGAGCGTGTCCGGTCAGAGAGGTGCAAGTCCTCTTCAGGCAGACGCTCTCCGGCCTGTAACCGACTGTAACTGCGTCGTCGCGAGTCGGGGTGAGGAGCAACAGGAGGTGAATGACCAGTCCTTAGGATAACGAACTCGATTCGGCCTGATGCCGTCGGCGAGCCTGCTAGGAAATAGCGAAGCCTAGATCGCGAGAGCGGGAATGCAGCGCGCTGAGGGGTAGCGTGTAAAAGCGATGTCGGAGGAACATCGGGTGGTTGGAAACGGAATGGTCGTGAAGGCCGGGCCCGTGAATCTTTGGAGACCTGCCGCATGGCGAGAGCGCGGCAGGAGTCAGAGCGTCCATAGTAGCGTTGAGGCGCCTGTAAC
>CAZQAE010000053.1:0-3630 GCA_964591275.1 uncultured bacterium
CTAAATAATCTGTTGGCGGTCATACCGCCCCATATGGCCGAGGGAGGTGCGTGAGAAATTACCTGCTCAAGGCTATGCCTTGTCGACAAGGCGAACAAAGCGGCGGCAATTCTCCGCAAGGTCCGACCCGTGCCTGTGGAGATCGCCGCCGACAAGAAGAATGACGTCATGGCCGTAGAACTCAATCAATTCAGGAACCCGCTTTAAGGTCATGCCTCCGGCCGGCGCCGTGAGGATGGCTTTTATTCCGTGCATCGGCTTGCGCGCGGCCCGAGCGACATCCCGGCATTCATTTTCCGAAAATGAGAATCGGCCGCCGAAACTCGGGAAGATGCAGGCGTCCGCGCCGGCCAGCCGGCTGAATTTTGCGTACATCACGCCGTGAGCAATTCCCGCCTGACTCGAAACAGTGAATGCGCCTTGAAACGCCGGGTGACTGAGTATCGGCAAACTGATGGCGGCGTCGGCGATCCGTTTCATCGCATCAAGGCCCGTTAATCCCGGCGAAATGACCACGCCGCCCGCCCCCACGCTTTCGGCCAGCGCAGCGCGATCCATGATCGCATCGGCAGACGCCGTCACGTTGGGGAAATACAGGCATTTGCCGCCCGTCTTTTCGTTGGCGCGATTTACCGCCTGGGCGCAAAGCCTGACCCTCTCATCAAAAGGGCAAAAACTCTGGTCGGCCAGACCGTGATCGTCTTTGATCATGTCCATTCCGCCCAGCGCGAAACTATACGCCATATCCGCCAGTTCGCTGGGCGACAGCCCCATCGGTTTGAGCGCCGTGCACAAAAGAGGACGCCGAGCGATACCCGTCAGCTCACGCAAACCTTGCGCGCCGAAACGCGGCCCCGGAAAATCCTGGAGCATGGATTCGGGCAACTCGAAATCGACCAGCCTGATACCCGGTTGAAGGCTGATATTTCCGAAAAGAACATTGAGAAGCTGCGTCAACTCGCCGCCGGAAATTTCTGGCGCGTAGCTGATGACCGCCTCGTGCCGATTCGGCGCAAGAGTCCGAAACTCCTCGATGCGCCCAAACACCTGATCCCGGATATCGGCGCGACCAATTAAGTCTTCAGGAAATTCAACGGTCTGCTCCAGGCAAATGTCATGGGCGCGCGCCCTGGCCTCGTCCGGCGATCCAGAAAGATGATAAACTGCTCGAAATCGCTCGCCGCTGAAAATCAGGGGATCAGGTTTTTGCATCAAAGCGCCTCGGCCTTGGCGCTGCTGTGCACGGGGACGATGTCGATGGCGCCAAGCTCCTCTTCGCGTATGTTTAGCGATTTTCCGCAAAGATTTTCCACGGCGCGAACGAGAGCCATGGCGTCAAGGCCAAACGTTTTCATGAGATATTGACGACTCGCGCCGTGCGCATACTTATCACGCAGTCCAATCCTGATAAGCTTTCGCCCCAGGCCCGCTTCGGCCATGACTTCCGCCGCCGCCGATCCCAGGCCGCCGATGATGCTGTGATTTTCCAAAGTGATGACGCCGTATCGCGTGCGCCGCGCGGCCTCAATCCAGGACGCGCCGTCAAAGGGTTTTAAGGTTGTGATGTGCATATGCGCTGCGCTCACGCCACTGTCTTTTAATGCGCGCGTGGCCCGCATGGCCTCTTCAGTGCATATGCCGCTCGACAAAATCAAGACGTCTTCGCCCTCGCTGAGCACCCTGGGCACGCCAACTTTCATCGGCTCGCTTTTGTCAAAAAGTCGGGGCATCTCGCCACGCAGCATTCGCAGATAGACCGGACCTTTCACGCCGTGCGCCGCGTCAAGGATTGTCTCAACGTCCGTGGCGTCTCCGCATTCCAGGATTGTCATGTTGGGTATGGCGCGCATGAGCGCTACATCGTCCACGGCCTGATGCGTCACGCCGCCGGGCGTTGTGATTCCCGGCAAAAATCCCAGCAGGCGAACGGGCAGATTGGGATACGCGATGGACATCGCAACTTGGTCATAAGGCCTACGGCTGATGAAAACGGCGAATGTATGCACGAAAGGGCAGTAGCCTTCGCGGGCCAGCCCCGCGGCGAATCCCATCATATTCTGTTCGGCCATTCCCACCGAAAAGAAACGATCCGGGTAGGCGACGCGAAAATCATCCGCCTCGCACGAGGATGTCAGGTCCGCGGACAACACGAGAACTTCCGGCTTGTCTTTGGCCCAGGCGGCCAGATTGCGTGCGTGGGGACGCCTAACGCTTTCCATAATATCCCCCCATATCTTCAAGAGTCTTTTCGTATTCGCGCCGCTCCTCATCCGTCTTAAAACGCACGTAATGGAGCTTGGGCGACCGGGCGCGGAGCAAGTCGATGCCCCGGCAGGGGTCTGTGCGCGCCAAAAGAACCAGGGGCTTTTTCGGATGTTCGATACTCGCGGCCTCGGCCAGCGCGTCGACATCATGCCCATCCACGCTGTGAACCGAGGCGCCGAAAGCGGCGAGCCTTTCGTGCAGCGGCTCGGTGATCATGACATCATCCATCTTGCCGTCGCACTGCTGCCCGTTGACATCAACGAATATGCCGATGTTGTCGATTTCCAAAAAAGAAAGGGACGCGAAAGCCTCCCAGGTCTGCCCCTCCTGAAACTCGCCGTCGGACATAAAGACCCAGACCCGGCCTGTTTCGCCCTTGAGCCTTCGCGCCAGAGCGATTCCTCCCGCCTGGCTCAGGGCCTGCCCGAGCGAACCGGCGGTCACCTCGTGCCCCGGCGAATGCTCCGCGCCGATTAGTTCCACCGTCGAGCCGTCAACGTTGAATTGATCGAGCGCGCCGGCGTCCAGGCGTCCGACCTCAATCAGCGCCGAATACAAGACGAGCGCGTAATGAACGGGAGAAAAGATGAAGCGATCAAGGTGCGCTTCTTTTGCGCCGTTGTACCCCCCGCCAGTAAAGTAGTCCGGGTTATCCGCTCCCGGCACGCCGGAAAATGGCCGGGGAATCATCGGCGAGACGCTTGGCCCAAGATGCATCACGCGCGTATAGAGCACGGCCAGCATCTCCGCCGAAGAACAGGCCTGACTCAAATACCCGCCGTTGTTGGTCAACGTGTGCGCGAGCACCCTTCGCCGGATGCCCCGCGCAACCTCGCGCGCCTCCGACAGCCAATTGCTGCCTTGTCCGTTTGTATTAGCCACGGCAAATCCCCCAAAGGCGACAGCCCGTCAATGCCTTGCCCTTTTGTATTTGAATCCAGGCAAATTCCCATGTGGGAAAAGTCCGTCAATCGATCACGTTTTTAAAATGCATGCATCGACCTTCGCCGATAACAGCACTTTAACCAAATTGGCAATGCCGCGCCAGAGTCGGTTGATGGGAATAATAGGGTGTCTCGCGATTGATACAAAAGCGTGCCTCGCCAGAGAGGACAGTTTGAAGTCTGATGCGCCTGCACCAAGAAAAGTCGAAGGACAAGCGCCGGGAAACGAAAATCATTGCCTCATTTTAGCCCCGCATCGGGGCGGCAGTTTGTAGCCCAGGGTGACTCGTCCGACGAAGCCTTGGCGAAGTCGGAAACCCTGGGGAAGGGATATCTCTACCTCATTTTAGCCCCGCATCGGGGCGTCAGTTTGTAGCCCAGGGTGACTCGTCCGACGAAGCCTTGGCGAAGTCGGAAACCC
>CAZQAE010000053.1:3730-34915 GCA_964591275.1 uncultured bacterium
TTGTAGCCCAGGGTGACTCGTCCGACGAAGCCTTGGCGAAGTCGGAAACCCTGGGAAAGGGATATCACTACCTCATATTAGCCCCGCATCGGGGCGACAGTTTGTAGCCCAGGGTAAAACCCTGGGAAAAGGATCTATTAAAATTGAGACGAAGCCCTCCTTGGAGGGCGACAGAAAGCGCGCCTCACTCACTCCTCAAGTTCAATACCATGCTTTTCTAAAATTGCTTTCCACTCTTGTGAAAAAGACATCTTTCGATGATGCTCTTCTTGATTTTCGATATAGCCTTTTACCGCCTCAACATTTGAATGGCTCACGGAAAATGCGCCATATCCCACCTGCCATGAAAAAATCTTCATCTGGGGAAATTCTTCATGAATCCATTTCGATGAATTGGATTTTACAACGCGAACGATGTCGGCTGCGTTCATAAGTCGGCGGCAGGGCAACAAGTATATGGATGTGGTCCGAGCTTCCCCCAATCGCCTGGAGAACGCCGCCTTCTTTGCGTACAATCCCGCCAATGTATTGATGTAGGCGCTCGCGCATGGTTGCGTTAATCAATGAACGACGCTCTTTGACGCCAAAAATAATGTGAAAATGCAATTGAGAATAGGTCGAGCCCATGTGCATTTTCCTCTGTCGCCCCGATGCGGGGCTTCTTAAAAAAATGGAGCGTTGCCATTAACCCGGCGCTTTGCACCGGGCTACAAACTGCCGCCCCGATGCGGGGCTTCTTCAAAAAATGGATCATTGCCATTAACCCGGCGCTTTGCACCGGGCTACAAACTGTCGCCCATATGCGCCTGCTGTGAGCGAAACAGACAATCGCCTCGGCCATGTATGCGAATTTATTGCGCACCTTCAGCCAACCGCATTCCAAACATCGATTGCCTTTTCGTACCACGACAAAGGGCTTAAAGCAACGCCTGCCGAACATGGAAATATGAGAACGCCCTCGCGAACGATTCATACGCAAAGGCGTCGATAATAAATGTTGTCGAACCCATATTCATTTTCCACTGTCGCCCCTACCGGGGCTTCCTTAAAAAATGGATCATTGCCTTTAACCCGGCGCTTTGCACCGGGCTACAAACTGCCGCCCCGATGCGGGGCTGTCCATCAGTTCCCAACCCTAATACCCCTCATAATGCCCCCTATCTTTTCACAACAGCCCATCGGAAAACGATAGCAATTAATCCAAATGAATCTCGTCTGAGGCACCCCCTGCCGGAGTTCCCGGAAAAATGTAACGTTGTCTTTTTCCCGCTGCTCCAACTGAGCCCCGCATCGGGGCGGCAGTTTGTAGCCCGGCGCGCAAGCGCCGGGAAACGGATTTCTCTTATATATCAAACAAAGCCCTCCTTGGAGGGCGACAGAAAGCGCGCCTCAGTCACTCCTCAAGTTCAATACCATGCTTTTCTAAAATTGCTTTCCACTCTTGTGAAAAAGACATCTTTCGATGATGCTCTTCTTGATTTTCGATATAGCCTTTTACCGCCTCAACATTTGAATGGCTCACGGAAAATGCGCCATATCCCACCTGCCATGAAAAAATCTTCATCTGGGGAAATTCTTCATGAATCCATTTCGATGAATTGGATTTTACAACGCGAACGATGTCGGCTGCGTTCATAAGTCGGCGGCAGGGCAACAAGTATATGGATGTGGTCCGAGCTTCCCCCAATCGCCTGGAGAACGCCGCCTTCTTTGCGTACAATCCCGCCAATGTATTGATGTAGGCGCTCGCGCATGGTTGCGTTAATCAATGAACGACGCTCTTTGACGCCAAAAATAATGTGAAAATGCAATTGAGAATAGGTCGAGCCCATGTGCATTTTCCTCTGTCGCCCCGATGCGGGGCTTCTTAAAAAAATGGAGCGTTGCCATTAACCCGGCGCTTTGCACCGGGCTACAAACTGCCGCCCCGATGCGGGGCTACAGGCAATCGCCAATATGCGGGTCTACAGACAGTCGCCCAATGCGCCTGCTGTGAGTGACGTCGATTTGCCGGACCTCTAGCTAGCCCACGATTATTATGCCCTCGCACATATACGGGATTTGCCCGGCCAATACGGCGTCGCAGTCCAACGCCCCCATCTGTTCAAGGCACAGTTCGAGTTCGTTGCCGACTCCAACAGCGGTATAACAATCGATTGTATTGTAGAGTTCATCGAGGCATTCACTCATTGTTATTTCATCGGAGCATTCAGCGGTTTTCTCGCATAACAACTCGAGGACTGCTTTACACGCCTCGCAAGCTTCATGACCCTCACAAACATCGCCGCCGCCAGTGTTTCCCCGATCATCGTCGTCATCGTCGTCTCCGCACGCCGCAAAAACGGTAAACGCAACCAGGCAAACAAGCATAGAAACCATCAGAAACATCCGCATATCGGCCTCCAATTTTTTGCACCTGATTTGATACCATGAAGCAGGCTAAAATGTACACAAGATATGGCCTTGTCACAAAGGCAGCCCTGTATAATTTGGAAACTGCCCAGCAACACTTTTATTTCACACATAACGCATATACCCAATATTTACTTGACATTCACACCATTATATGGTACGGTTCTCGATCGTTTGGATGCGCTTTGCGTGCGCATCGAAAATTATCAGGTTTCCTTTAGCCCATGAAAGGGGCGGTTATGGCGGCGAAAAAGGTGTGGCGCGAAAAACTAGAAGAAAAGCATGAAAACAAAATCGTGGACATTCCGCGCCCCATGCAGAAGCATTTCGGGACCGGCAGGATGCTCATCCCCAGGCCGGTGGAAGTGGACGCCGTAATGCGCAAAACCCCCAAGGGCAAGTTGCTCATGCAATCTCAGATTCGGGACTTTCTGGCCCATGAATACGATGCGGACCTGGCCTGCCCTATCAGAACCGGCATTTTCGTCCGCATTGCCGCCGAGGCCGCCGAAGAGGACAAACAGCGCGGGCTAAGCACTATCACTCCCTATTGGCGAATTGTACGCGACGACGGCAGCCTGAATCCCAAGTATCCGGGCGGCCTGGATTTGCAAAGGAAAAGGCTCGAAGGCGAAGGGCACACGATCGAGTCGGGCGAAAAGACCTGCGTGGTCAATTACGAAAAGCGCCTGTTCAAGATTTAGTCAACGACCAATTTACAATAAGCAATGAACAATGAGGCTGTTGAAAAACATCCTTCTTAAGAAGAGATCCGCGTTGTTATTCCGAGCGAGTCCGAAGGACTTGCCTGAGAAATCCCTTCAAAACAGGACGGTTAAGGGATTCCTCCATTTCGCTTCGCTTCAGTCGGAATGACAGAAACAACGCCATATTCGACTTTTTCAACAGCCCCCTTCTTACTTCATTTCTCATACTGAAAAAAATCCAGGGGCGCAGCGTGTGCGCCCCTGCATTGGGGCTTTAGGAACCCTGCTTAGCCAAATATCTTTGGCTTTGCTTTTTTATTCCGCGATGTATGCGCTGTAAGCGCAATGGCCTTCGCCCAAGTGACCCAGCGTGTAAAGGGCCGCCAGGAACACGCCGAATTTATCCGGGTCCATATTCGCCGCCATGTCGAGTTGGTCGATATCCAAAACTCCTGCATCGGCCATGTCCGCAAAGGGCTGGAAACCGACGGCGCCGACAAGCCTATAAATCCCGGAATCCACGGCAAAGGTCCCAAGAATCCGGGCCGTGTTGTACATTCCCCCGCTGACGCTGACCTCGCTTTGCTCACCGCTTCGTCTTGGAATGAAGTTGATCGCGCCGGCGGTGGCAAAATTTCCGTGCTCCGGGTTGTATGGTCCCTTGATGATCTCAATGGATTCCAGGGTTTCCGGCACCAGAAAATGAAGGTCCAGATAACCGTGGCCGTAAACCTGGGAGGGCTCGTTGAGCGGAATTCCGTCCAGATAGGCGGCCAGATCCTGGCCGTGTTCCGCATCGAAGCCGCGTATGAAGTACTGATAGGCCTTGGCGCCGCCTGTATGCTGCGAAACGTGCACGCCGGGAATGATCCGCACCAAATCGCTGGGATTCTGCCTGGGCAGGTTCTCAAAATCCTTTCGCCTCACGGCGGAATCAGAGGCGAAACTCATGGCGCGATGCTCGACAACCTCTACTTCGGGCAAGGTCTTGTCGGTATCCGCGCTATCTGCATCTTCTTCGCTATCGTCTTCGGTCGCGAAAACCTGCGCCTGGATCATGGGGAAAATGGAGTCGCAACGAGTATCAAAGCGATCAAATTTGGGAAAAGTTGTTGGCGTAAGCAAAACCGTTTTGAAATCCTCCACCCAAAAAGGTGTTACGAATCTCGAAATAGTATTACTGTTTTCCGTCTTCTCAATCCCTGATCGCAAAAGTTTTCGGCAATACTTGCCATGCCGCCGCAATATTTTCCTTAAATTCTCTCATTCCCGGCTTTCAGAATCTCTGCTAAGTTGTTATTTTTATTCACTAATTACAAATTTACCTCATGGCACGCCCCTTGCTGTACACGCATGTGAGGAGTGGAGCGCCTATGAACAATGCTATTTATTCTGCGGTTTTGGGATCAAGAATTGAGATGTTCAGGCTTGATGTCGTGGCCAACAACGTCGCCAATGCCAGCACGCCGGGTTACAAAGCCGATATTCCGGTGTTCAGCGCGCATCTGGATCACATTTCAAAATCTGAGTTTAATCCCTATCGTCAAGCTCTGAAAAATGTCAACGACTACTTCGAGACAAGCTGTCGCTTCACACCCGGCGACATCATGCACACGGGTCGCCAGTTCGATATGGCTCTTGAGGGCGATGGTTTCTTCGTTGTCCAAACACCGCGTGGCGAAGGCTTTACGCGGGCGGGAAATTTCCAGATCGATACGGATGGCAATCTTATCACAACAAAAGGCTACAGCGTTATGGGAGACGGCGGCGCCATCGTCATCGATACTTCCAAAGAAATCACCGTAACAAAAGACGGCACGATATTCGCGGGCACAGAAGAACTGGACCGCTTCCGCGTTGTGGATTTCAGCAACAAAGGCGGGCTGCGGAAAATAGCGGGCGGCGCTTTCATCAATTCCGCCGGCGCCACCGCCATCGCCGATCCGAATTTCACGGTCACGCAGGGATTTCTCGAAGGATCCAACATTAATCCTGTCAGGGAAATGGCCGCGCTGGTAATGACCGGTCGCCAATTCGAAGTCTTCCAAAAGACGATCACTCTCGTCGATGGAATCAACTCTCGCGCCACGCAAACATTGGGAAATATTTAGGGGGCAAAAAATCATGATGAGGGCGCTTTATACGGCTGCAACGGGAATGGATGCGCATCAGACCAAGATCAATGTGATCGCCAACAACCTAGCCAACGTCAACACCACCGGTTTCAAAAGAAGCCGGGCGGATTTCGAGGATCTCCTTTATCAGACACTGCGTGCGCCGGGAGCCTCGTCCGCCGCTGGACAGGCGGCCCCTGTCGGACAGCAGATCGGTCTGGGAACGCGCACCGCCTCCGTCAGCCCCATTCTCGGGCAAGGCGAGTTGCAAAATTCGTCCGACAGTTTGGATATGGCCATTGAGGGCAACGGATATTTCCAGATCACGCGGCCAAACGGCGAACTGGCCTACACGCGCGCCGGCGCATTCAAGAGAAACTCGGACGGCGACATCACCACAGCCAGCGGCGACATCATGGAACCACAAATCACCCTGCCGGACGGAGTGCTCGACATCACCATAGCCTACGATGGCACTGTTTCGGTCTCGCTGTCCGGGCAGGCGGAAGCCGAGGAAATCGGAACCATTCAAATCGCCCGTTTCACCAATCCCGCCGGGCTTCGGGCTATCGGCCACAACCTGTTAATGCCCACCGGAGCATCGGGGGACCCAATCACGGGCGTTCCGGGTGAAGAAGGTTTCGGCGGCATCGCCCAGGGTTTTTTGGAAACGAGCAATGTCAACGTGGTTGAGGAAATGGTCCAGATGATTGTCGGCCAGCGCGCCTACGAAATATCCAGCAAGCTCATCACAACGGCCGACCAGATGCTGCAAAGCGTCTCGCAATTGGGATAAGGCAATGAATTCATGACAAGAAACGCGTTTATCATCCTCACAATTCTTCTGGCGGCCTCAAGCGCCTGGGCCGAAGGGTTCAACGTGCGTGAGAATGTGCTGATTCAATCGGAAAACGTGTTTTTCAAAGACATCGTCGTCGAAAAACTTCCCGATTCCGTGGCCGGGGTGTTTTTAACAAAATCTCCCGCCTACGGATCGACAAGCCGCCTCAATGGAAGCTTCATCGCCGCTCGATTTCGGCAGGCCGGCGGCGATCAGAGTCTTTTCCATACTCCTGACCTGATCAGCATCGAGCGCGCATTTCAGGTTATCCCCTACTCCCTGATCCAGCAAAGCGTTCGAGAGTGGATCGTTTCGCAACGCGGCGGACAGGACACCCAGATCAGTTTTCACGGCAGCGAAAGAGACATCACCGGGCCGCCGGGAGCCGTGAAAATCGACGTGGCGCTCAAAGAAAACTATTCGCCCATGGGTCGCCAGAGTATCCCAGTCGAAATTCGCATTAACAACAGCCTCTTCAAAACAGTTCGCGTGGATTCCTTCACGGATGTCCGGGAGGAACTCGTCGCAACACGCCACTCCATCGCCCGGGGTCGCATCATCGCTGCGGAAGACCTGATGCTCAAAAGCGTCAGCGCCAAACGGATCCGTGGCCTGGCTTTTCGGGATCAGAAGAATGTTGTCGGGAAGGTGGCCAAGACCGCCATCGCATCCGGGGAACTGGTGCGCGAGCGTCACATCGAAACAGCGCCCGCCGTCAAACGGGGCGACATGGTAATGCTGGTTTTGAGCAATCGCTTCTTGTACGTCAAAACCTACGGTGTTGCACTGGAAGACGCGGCGATCGGCGAGGTGGTCAAGGTCAAAAATCTCGACACCAAAGTCAGGGTTCTTGGCCGCGTCCAGGACGCGCAAACCGTCCGCGTGGAGATGTAATAAATGAGATTTTACGTCCTTATTGTATTTGTCGCGATCATCACCGCCTCAGCCGTCGCCTGCGCTGGCGCCGACGTTTCACCGGCCACGCCGCTCAGTTCCGGCTTTTCCACCAAAGACTTCACCAGCAAGAGTAAAACGGAAAAACGGGGCTATCAGCATCATGCCAGTTCCCTGTGGGAGGACAACAATCCCGACAACTTCATGTTCACCGATCAAAAAGCCAGAGCCATCGGCGATGTGGTCACGGTCAACATCATTGAGCAATCCGACGCCAAAGGAAAAGCAGAAAATAAAACCGACAAAAGTTCAACCGTCGGAGCAGGCGTTGACGGGCTTCTCGGATTCGAAAAACAGGCCGCGCGCAGGAACCCCAACATGAAGCTCGACACGCTCGTCGGGGCAAAAACGGCGACCAAATTCAGCGGCAAAGGCGAAACGGCCCGGTCCGGGAAACTGGTCTCCACCATGAGTTGCCTGGTCACCGATGTTTTGCCCAACGGCAATCTGATCATTCGCGGGCAGCGCAGACTCAAGCTCAATAACGAGGAAATGCTCATGATTCTTTCGGGAATCATACGACCACGCGACATCACCTCGGGCAACATGATCCCTTCAACCCTCATCGCCGACGCCAGAATCGAATACAGCGGCGAAGGCGATCTGAATAACCAGATGCGGGCCGGGTGGTTCACGCGTGCTTTTGATAAGGTCTGGCCGTTTTAATGGGGAGTCTCCTATGCGCCTAAAGGCCCATCCGTTCATAATCCTGATCGTCCTGACGACGGTTCTTTCCGTGTCCTTTGCGGCGAATGCAGCCCGTCTGAAGGACGTGGCCGATATCGAGGGCGTACGTTCGAATCAGCTGATCGGATACGGGCTCGTTATAGGCCTCAACAAAACCGGCGATGGCAACTCGGTCCGCTTCACCCGAAACTCCATCACCAATATGCTGGAAAATATGGGCGTTACGGTCGATGCCAAGGACGTCAAAAGCGGAAATGCGGCGTCGGTTATGGTGACCGCGGAACTGCCGCCCTTTGCGCGCCAGGGCTCCGCAATCGGCGCTACCGTCAGTTCACTCGGCGACGCCAAGTCCCTGCAGGGCGGAACTCTCATCATGACGCCGCTCAAAGGTCCCGACGGAAAGATCTACGCCGTGGCGCAGGGAGCGGTTTCCCTCGGGGGATTCAGCGCGGAATCCGGCGGAGATTCCGTTACGAAAAATCATCCGACCGTCGGTCTCGTTCCCAACGGCGCCATCGTGGAACGAGAGATTCCCTTTCACTTCAACGATCAGGAGCAAATCACGCTGAACATGCGTAGCGCGGATTTCTCCACCATCGGCTATGCGGCGGACGCCATCAACCTGGAACTCGGCGGGAGGCTTGCCGTCCCCGTGGATTCCCGCACGATCACCGTAAACATCCCGGAGGAGTACAAGGGCAACCTGGTGGCCATGATGGCGCGCATCGAAAACGTGGAAATCCGCACGGACATGAGCGCCAAGGTCGTGCTCAATGAAAGAACCGGCACAGTGGTCATGGGACAAAACGTCCGCATTTCCACCATCGCCATCAGTCACGGCAACCTGCACGTCAAGATCAGGACGACCCCCGCCGTCAGCCAGCCCGGAGCATTTTCCCCCGGCCAAACGGTGTCCACGCAGCAAAGCTCGGTGCAGGCCACGGAAGAAAACCGCAGACTTTTCGTCGTCGAATCCGGCGGCACCATCGGCGAATTGGTCCAGGCTCTCAACGCCGTCGGCGTTACGCCA
Organism: uncultured bacterium; assembly: GCA_964591275.1. GTDB lineage: Bacteria > Lernaellota > Lernaellaia > JACKCT01 > JACKCT01. The sequence goes on from CAZQAE010000053.1 coordinate 12,476, forward strand.
AGGGACCTGATTTCGATTCTTCAATCCATCAAAAGCGCCGGGGCGCTGCATGCGAAGCTGGAGATTATCTGATGAACATCCTCTCTCCCATCGCCGATCCGATAACCGGAGCACGCTTCGCCGCGGAAGGTCGCCAAAACGTGCTGATAAAAAATGCGGGCGCCCTGGCGATAAAAAACCCGAAACAAAGCGCCGAGGATGAGGAGTTGTGGAAAGCTGCCGAGGGATTTCAGCAGATATTCCTCAGCAATATGATGAAGCAAATGCGGAGTACGACCTTCATGTCAGACGATTCTCTGGATTCATCCAACGCATCACAAATATATATTTCCATGTTGGACGAGCAAATAACGCGAATCGCATCCGAAGATCGGCATTTTGGCATCGCCGGAATGGTTCATGACTATCTTGCAAAAAATTTGGCGGACACAGACCCCAAGGCCAACGCCGGATCGTCAACATTTCGTCACAATCCTGAGACAAAAGTTGTTCCAGAAAGAAATTCCAACAAAGAGGAAAAAGGGTAGATAGCGTTGCGGTCGCAAGCCGCATTTTGACAAGCCATTGATTTATTGATCTTTTTCAACTTGGAAGGAGGAGAGGAGCGTCCGGGCTGGGCGACCTTGACACTACGTAATTTCCGATTTAAAGATTAGTGGCGTCAATTTTTTCTTAAGTCCCTGGTCGTTTTGCCGATATATATGTTGGGCATGGAATGGAGATTGAAATGAAAGTTAGAGGCATTGAATCCGGCATTACTGCGGACCCCAGGGTTACTAGCGCGAAAAAATCCAGCAGTGAGCAGCAAGCGATCTCAAGAAAGGGCGAAGCCGCAAAGGTCACCCTTTCGGCATCCGCGTCATCGTTAAGGGGAGTCCGCGAAGAATTGGACAAGATCCCCGATATCCGCGCCGATAAGGTCAATCCAATCATCGACGAGATAAAAAGCGGGAATTACAACAGACCCCCCGATCAAATCGCCGAGAAGATGCTTACCAGCCACCTGATCGAATCTTCGTACGGAAACTAAGCTCCACCACCTTCTTCCCAACAAAAGCCATCCCAATACCGTCCGGCACAGTGAGCGGCTCTGAGGCTCAACCCCGGCGTTTTGGAATGGGAGGCAGGTGGACCAGTGACATCAGAATTTGCAAAATTATTAGAAATACTCGTCAAGCAGCGGGACGTTTTCCTGAAACTGCGGCAGATCATGGAAAGCGCGGAGACGGCCTTACGCCGGTACGACGCCTCTTCCGTGGACGAACACAACAAAACCACCGAAATTATTAAACTGAGGATGAGCGCCCTCGAACAGGCGCGCCGGAATCTCACCGAGCGCTTGGCGAAAAACCTGGGGCTGAGCGAAGAAGCCTCGACAATAAGCAATCTGGCAACCAGGGCGCCCGGCAGATTCGGTCCGGCTCTTATCGATATGAAAAGGCAGTTGAATAAACTGGCCGAGTCGGTCGCCGCCCAAAACCGCAAGAATCATATCCTCGCCCGCGCTTCTTTGGAGATCGTTCACGATCTCGGAAGGCTTCTCGGCCAGGTCGCCGGCGGCTCCGCAACCTATAAACCATTTAATACACCAGAAGACGCCAAACCCTTTGCCGGCGTCATCTCCCGGAGGCTGTAAATGTCAGGTATCGCAAGCATTCTGTCGATCGCCTCCCAATCCATGTGGGCTTCACAAACGGGCATCGAGGTGGCCAGCAACAACATCTCGAACATGAACACTCCCGGCTATGTCAAGCAGGGCCTACAACTGAATTCCCGCTCGCCTGTGATGAGCAACGGCCTCATTATGGGCCGAGGCGTCGAGGTCTCAAGTATCTCCATGGTGCAAGATCGCTTCCTCGACTTCCAGATGTACAACAGCAAGATGGACTTGGGGTATGCGAAGTCGCGAGCCTACGGCATGAGCAACCTGGAGGAAATTTTCAACGAATCGGATTCCGACGGACTGTCGAAAACCATGGCCGATTTCTTCTCATCCATACAGGATCTGTCCTCGGCGCCGGAGGGGCAGTCTCCACGCGTCAGCCTCGTCGGCCAGGCCAACATTCTCACCAACCAGTTCCACACAATGTACAACCGGATCGATCAAGTCCGGGACTCGCAAAATAGCAACGTTCGTGGAGACGTGGACAGCATCAACATCCTGGCGAAACAAATCAATGAGATAAACAAGAAGATCCCCGGCATGGAGGATTCCTCCAATATCGCCGCAGATTTGCGCTCCACGCGCAATAATCTCATGGACGAATTGGCCGAACTCATCGACTACACCTACTTCGAGGACCAAAACGGAATGGTGAACATCATGGTTGGCGGCTCCCGCCCCCTCGTCGAGGGAGGGGAGATCAGCCAACTCGTCACCGTCGGCAATGCCGACGGCTATTGGGATGTTTTCTATGAAGACGGCAACGGCCGTCGCACTGACATTACAAGTTCCATCGACGGCGGCTCCCTGGGGGGCGCCCTGCAGATCCGCGATGTGGAAGCGACACGGCTCATGGATGATATCAACGAGATCGCCTTTCAGATGTCGACCGCCTTCAACAACGTTCATCGCGGCGGCGTGGGCTTGAACGGAAACACGGGGCTGGATTTCTTCGTCCAACTGGCCGACGCCACGGACGCGGCGAAACTGATCACGCTGAATCCAATCATCGAAAACGACGTCGGCAACATCGCCGCCTCCCTTGGCGGCGAACCCGGAGACAACGCCAACGCACTGAATCTGGCGAATGTCGAGAGTACCCTCCTTTTTAACGGGGGGGCACCGATTTTAAGGGTTATTATGGCGGCGTCATTACACGGGTCGGCTCTGAGGCTCAAAACGTCACGATGGAATTTAACACTCAGGAGGCGGTAAATGAACAAATTGTCGGCCTGCGTGAGTCGTTGACAGGCGTTTCCATGGAAGAGGAGATGGCGTCATTAATGAAATACCAATACGTTTTTCAGGCCTCCGCGAGGCTTTACAACATCGTCGATGAAATGACGGCAATCATCGCCAACCTGAAGTAGCGACGGAGAATAAGCCATGCGCGTAACCACCACGCAGATGTTCAATGCGGCAACCTACAACATCAATAAAAACAAGGACAAGTTTTATCAGGCCCAGGAGGCGCTGATCACGCAAAAGCGCATCAACAGACCTTCTGACGATCCTGCGGGCGCCTCGCAAGTCTCCGACGTGAAGAATTCGATGAGCCGGGTCGAACAATATGCCAGAAATATTGAGCGAACCAGATCCTTCACTGACACGACGGAAATAGCTTTGTCACAGGTGGTTGGCGAGCTCAACAATGTTTTGGATCTCGCCGTTGACATCAACGGCGGCATCTCATCGACTGTGGATTTCGAAGTGGCGGCCCTGCAAGTCGATAGTTATTTCAGCAACATGATTCAAAGCGCCAATACAAAAGATGGCGACCGTTACATTTTTTCCGGATTTCGCACGACGACGGCGTCTTTCGACAGCGCCGGCAACTATATGGGCGGCTCGGGCGAATCCATAGAGATCGAAATCACGCATGATAGTTTTCTAAAGGCCAACTTGTGCGGGGATGATGTTTTTAAAGGTCCGGTCGATGTGTTTCAAAGCGTCACGGATATGCGTAGCGCCATCAACGCGTCGGACCAGGATCAGATCAAAGCGCTCATTCCGCAGGTTAAGGCCGCACTGGACCAGATCATCGCCATGCGGTCCGGCATTGGGAACAAGTCCGTACGGCTCGACGCAGCCGTGGAAAACAACTTCAGCCTCGAAGAAGCTTACACGGAAATTCTGGCGAATGTGGAGGACATCGACATCGCCGAGGCCACGACGGAGTATGCGTACCAGGAACAAGTCTATCAGGCGACCCTCATGGTGTCTTCTCAGATAATTCAACAAAGCATACTGGACTTTATTACCTAGCCTCATTATAATCCGCGCCATCGGAGGGCGTCCTTAATGCTCGTGTTGACGAGAAAGACCGGCGAAAGCATAACAATCGGAGACGATATCCGGATTTTCATCCAGGAAGTCCGGGGCAATCAGGTTAAGATCGGCATCCAGGCGCCCCCCCACGTCACGGTCCATCGGGAAGAAATTTATTTAAGAATTCAGGAAGAAAACAAGGAAGCGTCCAGGGCGACGAAGGATATGATGCAAAGCGCCTTTGCACAATTCAAGAATAAACGTTCGAAAGAAAAGTGATGTAAGGCATGGTCGGGAACAACGAAGAAAAATTCGCGCTTCAAACAAGCCGATTCGGGGAAATCGTCGTCGATGTCTCCAAAAAGATCGACATTATCGGTGGCTTGCTCGGCTTTCCCGATTCCAAAAGATTTATCGTACTTGACCACGAACAGAATTCACCCTTCAAATGGCTGCAATCGATTGACGAAGGCGAAGTCGCATTCGTCATATGCGATCCCCTGGTCTTTTTCCCAGACTATCGCCTCCAGATACGCAAAGAAGAGTTGGCCAACATGAAAGTCGAATCCATCGAGGATTTTGTTATCTTCGTGATTCTTTCGCTTTATGGCGGCATCAACGATATGACGGCCAACCTCCAGGGGCCCATCATCGTCAATGCGAAGCACCGAAAGGGCCGACAGATCGTTCTGAAGAACTCGGGATACAAAACCCGCCACAGGTTATTCCCGGATGTCGAAAAGGAAATCGAAGCCGCTACGGAAGACATCGACAAAAGCGGCGGCTGAGTTCTCGAAAATGCAATAATCCGCCACATTTCCCCCTTAGTTAAGAAAATTATTAAATATTTTGCTTTAGCTTTCAATGTTTGCGCCGATAATTACACTAGGACGTGGAAACTTCACAGGAGGATGGGCGAAGATAGGCTCTCGCCAGGCAAGTTGGGAGGCATGGATTTCTCAACTATAAAACAACGACAACATGAAGTTAAGGATTAACTTCACCCATGGAACGGGAATCACGGAGGATACGAAAAAATGGCATTAACAGTTACCAGCAACATACCATCCCTAAATGCGCAGAGAAATGTCAACAGAAGCCAGTCCGGCCTCAACAAATCACTCGAAAGACTTTCTTCAGGTTACAGGATCAATCGCGCCGCCGACGACGCCGCCGGTCTCGCAATTTCTGAGAAATTGCGTGGAAATATTCGGGGAATGGAGCAGGCGAGCCGAAACACCTCTGATGGTATTTCGCTGATCCAGACCGCTGAAGGAGCCATGGACGAAATCAGTTCGATGGTTGTACGCATGAAGGAACTCTCCGAGCAGGCGGCCACCGGCACCGTTGGCACTTCGGAGCGCGGTTATCTCAACACCGAGTTCCAGGCGCTGCGCACTGAGATTACGCGCATCGCCGACAACACCAAATTCAACGACACCAGTTTGCTCAACGGCTCGCTCAGCAAGACGGTTCAGGTGGGCATCACGGCCAGTGAAAAAATCACTATCGCCACCGGCGACGTGGACGCTACGGCCCTGGCATTGGCCTCAAGCATCTCCACGGCGACCAAGGCGCAGGCCGCTCTGACCACATCGTCAACGGCTATCGGCACGGTTGCGGGACGCAGGTCTTCGCTCGGCGCTCTGCAAAACCGCTTTGAATCGGTTATTTCGAGCATCGACAACCAGGTGGAAAATCTATCGGCCGCGGAAAGCCGCATACGCGACGTGGACATCGCCTCCGAGACGGCAAACCTGACCAAGTTCAGCATCATGGTACAGGCGGGCGTCAGCATTCTGGCTCAAGCGAATCAATCGCCAATGGCTGCGTTAGCTCTTATGGGCTAAAATCAACGCTGCGTCGTGTATATCCATTGACGGATTAATCGAAGCAGGCGGCATTTATGGGATAACTAGTATGGGCGGGTGAAAACCCGCCCTTTTCTTTAACTTCTGAAAAATTATTGTCGGACAACCCTTTTGCCAAGGTTTCAACATCCAGGCTGTCACACATGCACGGCACATCTACGAACCTGCGCCCCGGCCAGGGCTTACCGTTTCAGCCTTCCTCCTTCATCCTCGCATCACTCATACTTCATACCTATGCCTCATCCTGGTCGTCCAATTCGGCGAGCAATTGCTCCAGCTTTTCAATCAGATGATCCGCGCCTTTCACGAAACCATCATGCAGCGTATAGGTTTGCTGCATATTCATTCGAATCTGCTGCTGTTCGTTTAATCCCTCATAATCATAGGCCTTTTCGGTCAAGAGGATAGCGGCATTGCATAGCGGCGTTATCAGGTGATCAATGTCGGCCACTAAAGGGATGAGTTCCAAATCTGTCCTTTCCGCAAGCTTGTGGGCCTTGATGACTTTTGCGTGTGTTACCCCATGCGCTCGAATCACCGCCACGGCTTCAGCCATGGATTTGCGAAGTTTTTTCGACAGATGCCGCAACCTCCTGGTCTTGACGAGGACATCTTTCAGGACTGGGCGAATGAGATCCAAATCGACGGTTGAATCCACGTGCAAATCGGCCATTTTTTTTTTCACATCGAAGTCAAGCGGGGCAAGACTTTCCAGAACATCCTTCAGAGGCGCCTGCTCAAATCCGGGAATCATCGCTCCGCCTTCCGTGCAGTTGATGGCGCGCTTCCCGGCGCTGACAATGACCGGCAGGCTTTGCTCATACCATAGAAGATAATTCCTCAAATTCGTTTTCGTCATAACCTTGCCGCCGTAGTACCCGTCAACGAGAAAAACACCGGCCCTGGACAACTTGGCGGCGTTGTCTTTTGAGCTAACGACTTTGGCGTCAAGGTCCTCTGCACCCATAGTGCCGATGCCGCCGGCATGCAGAGTTCCGTCATCGGAAAATGCCAGATCCTGCCCGACGAGAATCAGTGGATCTCCTCCCAACTGGAGCGCCATGCTGAAAGCCGCGGTCGCTACCGAGCCGCCCACGGGGATGTTGCTTTTCTCCCGATTCAGCAGGTTCATAAACCATCGCGTATATTTGGAAGCGCCGGCATAGCCGAAAATCCCGCGACACGGCAGTTCCCACAACTTCGGAAAGGTTTCAATGTCAAGGGCCAAAAAGATATCCGGCAGAAAGGACACTCCCTCAAACTGGCTCCTGATATCGTTGCTTTCCAGGGCCACGGCCAGATCAGGAACTACCCCGTATTTCTCCAGCTTTTTTAAGGCCGTGCCAACAGCCACAATCAAAATCCTGTCTCGAAAGATCTTGAGATGCTGAACGTTTTTGTCCAGGGACGGACCGGCCGCCACCACGACGATCGGCGTTTTCTCAAAGCGATCAAATAGATTCTGTAAGGCGGTCGCACGCATCATATTGCAGAAATTGTCAACGGCGAAATCGAACCAGGTCACCTGCTTTGCCATGAGCGTTGAAGAAACAATGTCGGCGTTTCGAATCAAAGTCTGGATACGTTCCTTCAATTCATTCAAAAGACCGGGATAAGCCTTGGGATACGCAGGGGAAACGGCAATATCCACATCTGGAAGCATACGCACGCGATACTCGGGCGTGAAGAAAATATCCGCAGCGGCCAGGGAAAAGCTTAGATCCTCAGCGGCAATTTTCGCCGTATAATCGTGAAGGCCAAGGACTGCGGCCATCACCTCGATCTGCGGCTCCAGTACGTGGATTTCGCTGCATCCCGCATCGAAGGCCGCATTGATCAGATGTCCTCCCATTGATCCAAAAAGGCAAAGCAATTTTGGTATTTGACCTTCGTTGGCCTTAATCACACGGTCGATTTCACGCTCCGCCTCGGTTTTAGGATCATATCTGCTAGTCAAATATCGCTTATCAAAAAATATTCCGGGGGCGCCTGAGCGCGTTTCAAAAATCACGGTTTTTTCACCGAGCCGTTGCAATTCCAGAAGCTTCTCGACCAAAAACGCCTTTTTATGAGGCATTGACCGAGCGTTTTGACGCAATAAATCGATGTTCTCACCAATAATAATTAAATCACTCATTAAATCCCGTCATCTCCGGTGCTTTGTTACGACAGTGTATTGAAATTGTGTTTGCCCTCGGCACGAATCCCTTATATGCTAACATAACAGTGGGAACTGACTCCACCGGCATTGGAAGGAAAGAAAAATTTTATCTAAAGTATTAAACACTTATTGCCGATGTACTGAGTGGAAAGGATTCCAGAAGGGAGGGTGAACATGGTAGTTAATACAATCGACTCCACTGCGATGAGCGGTCCGAACGGACCACCGAAGCAGACAGGAAAACCAGCCGCGGACAAGGAAGCCCCGCTAGCGCAAACCGAAGAGGTTATTGCCGGAAAGGACGAGGCTCTTGTTAAAGGAAAAGGATCCGAGGCCAATAGGGCTGAAATTTCGGCTAAAGCCATTGATCTCGGCGGGAAATCCATTTCCTTCAATGTTAACAAGGACCTCAATCAAGTTGTCGCCGAAATCACGGATAACGATACCGGCGAGGTTATCAGAGAAGTGCCTTCGCAGGAACTTCAGGCTATCGCTGAGCGGCTTCAAAAAGCCGCGGGGCGACTGTTGGACCGAATTATTTAAGGGCCGCGGGCGTTTGGTTTATATGAGTGTTTTTATTGGGGCCAATAGTGTTTTTCAGGGTTTTCTCCCATCAGATTCGAGGTTGGCATGTCTAGCGTTGGTTTAGCTTCCGGATTAAACACCGCCGATCTCATTTCCCAGCTGATGTCTATCGAGCGCAGGCCTGTTTATCGGCTTGAAGAGAAAGTCACGGCCAAAGAGCAGCAGCTCAGCATTTACTCGGACCTGCGGTCCAAGCTGACTGCCCTGAACTCTTCGGTCTCCTCCCTGAAAACCGTATCATCATTTTCCAAGATCACCGCCACGAGTTCCGACGAGGATTTCGCCACGATCTCAGCCACCGGAGAGGCTGCATCCGGCTCCCATACTCTAAAAATATCACAGCTCGCCCAAGGAGCAAAAAGCGTCAGCCAGGGATTCAGTTCGGATCTTAACGAAATCGGCACAGGCACCTTTCGCCTCGACATTGGCTCTGAGACCACCGACATTACTCTCGACGCCACCAACAGTACGCTTCAAGGTCTCAAAGACGCCATTAACAATTCCGACGCCGAAGTGACAGCCAGCGTCATCAACGACGGCGACGCCACCAATCCCTACCGCCTCATCATCTCCTCCGACGAAACGGGAACCGCTAACGACCACGCAATTTCCCTCGTCGGCTGGACCGGAGATACTGTCGATTTCACCAAAGGCGCTGGCGATGATCCCGGACAAACGGCCCTGGATGCAACCTTTACATTCGACGGCCTTGACGTCACAAAAAGCAGTAATGAAGTGGACGACCTTCTCGAAGGTGTGACGATCTACCTGCGTGACGATTCGGAACCGACAACGGTCATCAACCTGAGCCTGTCCAGCAATATCTCCGAAGTGAAAGCCACCATTCAGGGATTCCTGGATGTCTATAACGAAACGATGAGTTTTCTCGACGAAAAGTCGGACTCTGGCGCCATGCGCACCGATTATGCCTTTTCGGGCATAAGATCAGCTTTGCAAACCCTGATGTCCGAGGGCACGCCTTACGCGGGCGGTGAGTACACAACACTTTCCCAGGTCGGCATACGCACCGACCACGGACAATTGAAAATCGACGACGCCGATGCCTTAACCGATGCTCTGGAGGATCATTTCGACGATGTGATCAACCTTTTCACCACGAGCGGCGATCCAACCAGTCAATACGTCCAATTCGTCCACAGCACCGATGAAACGGCTTCGGGTAATTACGCCGTTGAGATTACTGGCCTTGGAGACACTGTCGAGGGAACTATCGGCGGCTATGCCGCGAACTCGTATTCCGGCAACTTTTTGATTGGCGCCGATGGAACCCCCATTGAAGGCCTTATGATCAAGTTCTCCGGATCTTCCTCGGGAAGTTATGGCGACATGAATTTCTCTATCGGCCTCATGGAAGGAATTGAACGCCAACTGGATAGCTATATCACCGGCAGCGGCAGTTTGATATCGACGCGGGAAGACCGCATCAATGAGCAAATCGAAGACTATCAGGACCGAATAGAAGCCAAGGAAAGAAGCCTGGCAAAAACCGAGTCGCAATTGAAAATGAAGTTTGCCCGAATGGAACAAATGATATCGCAGTTACAGGTGTCGCAGGCCTCCTTGAACTCCATTTATTAAATTATTGTTCATGCGCTTCAACAACTAGGGGATTGAACTTGACAAATGCTGGAACGAAAATTTCCACTTACGCCACGAATGACATCAACACCGCAAACCGTCTGCATCTTCTCGTGATGCTCTATGACTCTGCGGTGAAATTCATGGCCCTGGCGATCAAAAATCTGGACGCCGGCAATATCGCCGAAAAGGGCATGTACGTCGGGAAAGCCATCGCGATTATTTCAGAATTCAGAGGAACTCTGGACTTTGGGCCTGACCCCAAACTCGCGAAAAATCTCGATAACCTCTATACTTTCATCAATGACAATCTCCTCCAGGGGAATATTAAAAACGATCGCAAGCAGCTTGAAAATGCCCTGCGCATCACCGTAACGCTACGTGAAGGCTGGGTCGAGCTCGAAAATAAAGTCAAAAAGGGCGAAGTCCCGGATATCGGGGGAAAAGCTCTGTCCCAAAACGAAAACAGCGCTGTTCGCATCAGCGTTTGACTCACCACTCAATACGGTCGCCTTTGCTCATCATGGATTACGCTAAAGAGCTTGAGCAACAACTTGCCGCTCAGATCCGCTGTCTTCAAAAAATCCACCAATTGGAAACCGAAAAAAAAGACGCCATTGAAAAAGAGGACCTTGATGCTGCGGAAATTCTTCAGCGAAAAACCGAGACCCTTATAAAAGAAGCGCAAGAGACGGCGGATGTGATCAAGGAAATTCATTCGGCCATCGAAAACAGACATGGCCCGCAAGCATCCGAGAAGCTCGCTACGCTTCAAAAAGTTGTCAAACAGTTGGCCATCGAAGCCGCGGGCCTCACCAAAGGCAATCGCCATCGACTCATAGAGCAGCTCCAATCCGTCTTTTCGCGCCTGGAACATGTCAGGACCGGAAAGACTGCCATCGCCGGCTACAAAGAGAGCATTGGGAAAAATATTAGCGATAAAGGTCCCAATCGCGGCGAAAAATGACCTGACTTAGCCATGAACCAGAAAAATCTGTGATTTAATAGAATTTTTATTCGGCGCCGACAAATAATTCGTGGGAATTTAACCATGATCCATGCCCCGAACCTTTTCGCCTGTCCTGACTTGACATGCGCACCGGCGCTTTCTATTGTGCGCGCCGTAAGAAATCTCATCTCTTTTCCTGTGGGAGAATAAATGGCCGATAAGGCGCAGCTTGTCCTCGAAGACGGCCGCGTATTCGCTGGGGAACGCTTCGGCGCGCGCGTCGAGGCGCTCGGCGAAGTCGTTTTCAACACTAGCATGAGCGGTTATCAGGAAATTCTGACTGATCCCTCCTACGCCGGGCAGATAGTGTGCATGACCTATCCTCTCATCGGCAACACCGGCGCCAATGACGAAGACACAGAGGGACGCCGCATATTTTCCGCGGGATTCATTATCCGCTCACTCAGTCTCATCCCTTCCTCCTGGCGCGTAAAAATGACACTGGAACAGTATCTGGAGGAGGCCGGAATTCCCGGCATTTGCGAACTGGACACCAGAGCGCTGACAAAGCATCTTCGCGAGAAGGGATCGATGGCGGGCATGATTGCCGACGCCGGCGACGATCCGTCGGCCCTTGTTGAAAAAATGAAGAGCCATCCGCCCATGTTGGGGCGCGACCTTGTCAAAGATATCACCTGTGAAAGCCCCTACCCGTGGACGCAAGGGACCTGGCGGCTCGACTCCGGGTATGCGAATTACAGCGACCGCAAAAATGCACACAAAATTGTCTGCCTTGATTTTGGAGTGAAGCGAAATATCCTTCGCCTTCTTGCCGAAGCGGGATTCGCCATCACCGTTGTTCCGGCAAAAACCACCGCCGAGGAAATTCTGGCGATGAATCCGGACGGCGTATTTTTATCCAATGGTCCCGGCGATCCGGAGCCTGTCGCGTACGCTGTCGAAACTGTGAAAAAGCTGATCGGCAAAAAGCCCATCTTCGGCATTTGCCTGGGGCATCAAATTCTCGGCCTGGCCCTTGGCGCCAAATCCTACAAACTCAAATTCGGGCATCACGGCGCAAACCAGCCGGTGAAAGACATGGCCACGGGCCGCGTGGAAATCACCTCCCAGAACCACAATTTCGCTATCGATCTCAGTTCCATCGAGAATCTTGTTCGTCCCACGCATTATAATCTCAACGATGACACGAACGAGGGCATGGCCCACCGGGAACTGCCTATCTTCTCCGTGCAATACCACCCCGAAGCCTCGCCGGGACCGCACGACTCCGCTTATTTGTTCGAAAGATTTAAAGATCTAATTAGTGGATAGCAATTTGTGATTGTGGACGGTGGTTGGCACTACCCTGCACTCCAAACCCCAGACCCAAAACCATTGCTACTTATGATTGACTGCTGTGAAAACGATGGTCATGCGTTTGCCGCGCCGGGAGAGGGAAAATGACAGTTTTTCTCCGACGCGCGCGCCGGCAATGATAAGCGACAACTCGCGTGCGTTTTTCACTTCCTTGCCGTTGACCGCGAGGATAATATCGCCATGTTTGACTCCCGCAATGGCGGCAGGTCCCTGAGGATTGAGGCTCACAACAATAGCCCCGTAGGTTTCCGAAACGCCGAAACGCTTTGCCAAAGAGGGATTCAAATCAACAAAACCGACGCCGGAGTATGATCTGGCTATTCGTCCGCTTCGAACGAGGTCGGGTAAAAGCGCCTTGGCCAGATTGGACGGGATGGTGAAACCAATGCCCTGCGCCCCGGCAATGATGGCAGTATTGACGCCCACGACCTCGCCCCACAAGTTGAGCAGCGGCCCGCCCGAGTTGCCGGGATTGATTTGCGCGCTGGTTTGTAAATAGTCCTCGTACAATCCGCGCCGACTTCCGGGATTGATCACGCGGTTTTTTGCGGAGATGACTCCGGTCGTCAGTGAATAGTCAAGACCAAAAGGATTACCGATGGCGACTACGATCGCTCCGATCGCCACGGCATCCGAATCAGCCATTTTCAAAAACGACAGATTTTGGTCGCAGTCGACTTTCAACAAAGCCAAGTCCGTCAGCGGATCCACACCAATGACCTTCACTTCCTTTGGTCCTTGGAGATCATGCAAAAAGACATGAATTCGGTCCGCCTTGGCGATAACGTGCGCGTTGGTGAGCATAAATCCATCGGGCGAAATGAAAAATCCGGTGCCCAGGGCTGTCATTTGGAGATTGGCGTCACCCACCGGCACGCGAAAGATGCCCAACGGGTCACCCACGCCAAGCTGCAAATCCTGCGTGGTAAATATGTTGACAACGGCAGGATTGCTGCGCTGCGCCAGCTTCACGTAAGTGTCCGAGTTCAATGGAATGATATTATTATTTTCGCGGCTTTGGCCCTCAGTCCAGATGTCTGTCGGCGCGTTTGGGCCGAGACCCAGAGCGCGGGAACTGGCCTTCCCCGTTGGCGCCCAACGATCCGCCGACCTCAGGGATTCGCCGCTGGAAGTCCTAACCGACGCGCAGTCTATGTGCCAAAAAGCGAAGATGCATAGAATAGAAAAAATGACGAAGCGGCGCTTCATAAAATAATCTCCCCTACGACGCTGCATTGCGCCGACGCCTCAAATCATTACGGCATTTGGCAGCCCATGTCGACCTTTTGCGACACCTTGATTGCCATTGCTTTTTTTGCTAATTTCCGTGATGTTATTTTTGCGTTTGATTCCTACAAGGAGTATTGGGAAAATGAAAGCTACGTGTCCCACATGTTCCCGGCAGTTCAATATCCCTGACGATAAAATCGGGGAAGCTGGGCTAAAGGTCCGTTGTCCCGGATGTCGCGAAATTTCCAGGTTTTTTCAAGATGGGTCTATCGGTGATAAAAAAAGCACCGATGCGATAGAGACGTCCAAACAACCACCCTCCCCTGCCCCGACGGCGCCTCCTGAACCCGTTGCGAAAATCACGGCAGCGCCGCCGAAAGCAAAGGCCAAACCCGAACCGCCCCCCCGGCCTGCGCCGAGAACGGAGCCGGATGTCAATCTGGAATACAAGGGCGATCGCGAGGAAACTAAAACCACGGTTTCAAAAGATCTGACTTCGAGCATTCCTCCGAAAGCCATGGCTATTATCGGTGGGCTCGGCGCGCTGATCGTCATTCTACTATTGATCATCATCTTCCGATTATCCGAAAAAACCCCCGAACCCGCTCCTCCCGCCGTTCTGGTGGAAAAAGCCGTGAAATCAAATAATGTCCAAGCCACTGAGGCCTTTGCCAAGGCTCTCGAAAATGAGCGACTGTGGACAGCCAGAGGTCGTGAGGATGCGGCGGAGCAGTATGGGAAAGCCCTAAATTTGGATCCGGGTCGTACAGAAACCCATCCGCGACTGGCGAGACTGGCCATCATCGACGGAATGGAAACAGGCAGCGCGGAGTTGATCGACAAGGGATGCCAGGACGCCGAGAACCTGAGCGACGACGTTAAGTTCATGCGCTCGTGTCGTTTGGCCAAAGGGTGGTGCCGTCTGGCGAAAAAAGATACCAAGGGCGCCCTCGAACAGGCGCAGATCATCACTTTTATCACAGAACCGGTGGATGGCGCCGAGCCGCCGTCGCTGTCGGAGTCGGAAGAAGCTGAGCGCGACAGAAAAATCGCTGAGGGATTTGTTCTGGCGGCTTTGTCCTATAAAGAAAAACGCGCCAAAGTTCGCATGATCGAATCTTTGAAGTCGGCGCTGGCGCGTGATGCAAGTAACGTCCGCGCGCACATGGAGTTGGCCGAGTATTACGCCGCAAAGAAAAAATGGGAAGATGCTCTAAAAGAAGCGCAGACTGCGGTAAAAATCAGCCAGAATCACGAAGGCGCGCAAAACGCTGTTCAAGTTTATTCGGCGAAACTCAAAGCCGGTCCCGAGGAAAAGGTCCTTGGCGGGAAAAGCGAACTTTCCACTTTGCAGCAAAAGAAAATCAAGTATAAAAAACATCTGAGAATGGCCAAATCCAGGCGAAAAGGCGGCGACTATAACGGAGCCATCGGCCAGCTCATGAAGGCGGACAAGCTTCTTCCAGGCACTTCTGCGGTGGCGCAGGAACTCGGCTGGGTTTATCTGAGCACCGGCAGCACACAGGCCTCCATCGACTCCTTCAGCAAAGCCGCCAAGGCTGGGAGCGCCTGGGCATATTACGGCTTGGGGGCGGCCTATCAGGCCAAAGGCGACAAGGCCAACGCCAAAACGAATTACGAAACCTTTTTGAAATTGAAGCCGAACGCCAGCGCCGCGCAGGAAGTGCAGTCGATTCTGAACAACCTGTAAAGGCCAATAAAGAGCCAATAAAATCCCGGGAAGCCTATACTTTCCGGGATTTTTTCTGATAGCCCATCAGTGATTGAAAATATAATCCTCAACAACCGCAACTTCCGCCGGTTTTGTCCACATCGCCGTCTATGGCCTGCTCATCATCGTCATCAGAAAACTCGTCGTCGTCTGCGAGCCTCTGGTCATCATCAACTTCGTCATCGTCGATCCAATCATCGTCCGCATCATCGTCCGCATCATCGTCCGCATCGTCGTCGGCATCTTCGTCGCTAATGTCGTACATCAGCGTCGGATCGCCGTAGAGATTCATCTCCAGAGCGGCAAGCCAGCCCAAGCTAGTCGTATCGGCGCCTCCGTACCATTCAGCGGGCGCGCATTCTGGCCAATACTCAAAACCGAAGCCATAACGAATATAGGCCATGGCGTCTCCGGCACGCAGGCCATCTGCAAGCTTCTGCGTATAGTAGTAAGCCTGCGTCGCCGAGGCGGCACAATAATCCGAGGGTTCCCAATCTCCGTTGTATGCCATTTCTCCCATGGCCGAACGGCTAGCCGCAACCGTCCCCGCCGCACCGGAATGAAGGATGCTCTTGCCCAGGTTGTCGGCGTCTTCGGGATAGCCATTGTCGCAACTGATCTGAAACACAAAGGCCGGCGTCGAACCCACGAGTCGCTCGGCGTCCCATGAACTCATAATGACCGGATAATCCATCTCGTCGTAATCGGCATAGTTGTTGTGATTACTATCTCCAAGCCACACGTAGCGGTGCGCAGTTTGCGTTCCTCCGTGACCGTACCAAACGACAAAACCAGCACCCTCGCGCCACTGTCCAACCACATTATCCACGTTCAGGTCAATATCGGAATTCACGGAAGATGTCGCCAGGCCATCGCGCTCATAGATTCGAACGACCTGCTCTCCATCACCGCGCCTCTCCAAATTTTTTCCGATGACATCAATGACCTCAGCCCCGTCCCAAAGTTCACTTCCACCCCACCCTTCAACGCCCAGAATGGCGCCGGGCAGAAGGATGCGCTTTCTTCCCGGAGCGTCGGGATTATTGTCCAGATCCATCGCCGTTTGAAGAACATTGTCCAGTTCATTGCTGTCCCCGTGATATACGGGAATTCGGCCAACCATGACTTCCGGCCCCAGGTCCACGCCACCCGGCCCCATGTCCGCTGGGTATTCTGCAAAACGCCCGTCGCCGTTCAAATCCCAGTCGCCTTCCAGATCCATATAGTAGGCATCACTAGGCGCCTGAGCCATCTCGCAGTAAATTTCATCCTCAGTTGCGTCGCAGATATTTTGGATTGCGTAAGTCATTTTCATTGGCACGTTGCCCGTCACCGGATTCGGGTTGCCAATCAAGAGAAGGTATCCGATGCCAAGTTCCTGGTAATTATCCGCCAACCAGAAACGAATGCGGTCGGCCCTGGAATCCGCCGGCGTCCCTGTCGAAAGATCCCAATCATTTTCCGTCGCCACGACAACATCCCAGCCGTGGTCACGCTTGTGCTGCGCGAAGGCGTCCAGACTGACGCTGTTGGAACGAATGGCATCTGTCGTGATGATGGCAAGACCTTTCGGAAATGTCAGTTCATCACGCATGGCATTGCAATAGAGGCCATTGGTTTCAACTTTGACGGATCGGAGCACCAGATCGGCGAAGGCCGGCAAGACGGTGACGGGATAGTAAACATCGCCACGAATGGAGATAGGCCGACCAATGCGGAAAGCATCTTGCGGAGCGAAAACAGTTTGAAAAAAGCGTCCATCGATTTGAAAAGCGTAATGCATTTCGCCTCGCCCAGCCCGAATCTCCATACCCCTTAAATCGACGGAAAATGCTCTCGTTGGAGCGCTGTCGTTGACTTTGAAAAAACTGGTCCCCGGTTGCAGCGTCACCGTTTCGGCCAGCGTCATCGTCGGAATAAACAGCACAAGAAGAAAGAAAACAAACGCAGCCCAATTATTGCTCATCACTATTCACCCTTTATGCGCCCCATACATGCTGCTAAAACAGCGATGAATCCATAGCACATAATTATTAATCGGCGCAATTGCGTCATTTCACGAGCCGCAACGGAAATTCTAATCACCCTCTGTGAATTCCGGCCCTTCAATGCCATCGTTGAAGACGTCGAAATTTGCCGTCGCCATAACGCGCCAACCTTGTCATGCGTGCGAATTTGCCTATGATGGTCGATCCTGAAGCGTGGGGAGATTGACATGCCGAAGTATTACATTGCGCCGTCCATTTTATCCGCTGATTTCACGAAACTGGGTGAGGACATCAAAGCCGTCGAGAAGGCGGGCGCGGATTGGATACACATTGATGTGATGGACGGGCACTTTGTTCCGAACATCACCATCGGACCCCTGGTCGTGGAGGCGGCGAGGCGCGCCACGGACTCATTTTTGGACGTGCACCTGATGATCGAAAACGTGGATTCGTTCATCCCGGAATTTGCCAGCGCCGGCGCGGACTTGATCGCCGTGCACGTGGAAACAGGCTACCATTTGCATCGTTCGCTGCAGCTCATCAAGAGCCTGGGCAAAAAGGCCGGTGTTGTTTTAAATCCTGCAACGCCGCTGGGCACGCTGGAAAATATCCTGCCACTTGTGGATCTGGTGATGGTGATGACGGTGAATCCGGGCTTCGGCGGGCAGAAATTTATCGATGGATCGCTGGAAAAAATCACTGCATTACGAAAAATGATTGACCAAAGGGGGCTTGATACTCTAATAGAGGCGGACGGCGGAATCGTCACGGGAAATATTGCTGATGTCGCCGCCGCCGGATGCAATGCCTTCGTGTCCGGATCCGGGATCTTTAAAACCAAAGACTACGCCGCGACGATCGCGGATATGCGCCGGGAATTGGCGCGAGTCTGATAGATTTAGCCCTTCATTTATCGGGATGTGGCGCAGTTTGGTAGCGTGCCTGCTTCGGGAGTAGGAGGTCGCTGGTTCAAATCCAGTCATCCCGACCAATTTAGGCCGTAATTCTAAGGAGTTACGGCCTTTCCTTTTTTCCCTAACGGTATTCCTAACGGTTTTGATTTACAGCATCATCGTCATCGACTGTCGTTTCCCAGTTCAATAATGAGTTGATAGCTCCCTGGTGGACGTTTAGGCTCAGATGCGAATATATCTCAGTCATCATGATTGAACCATGTCCTAGAAGCTCCTGGACGACCTTGAGAGATTTGCCGTTCATGACCAGTTGGGAAGCAAATGAATGTCGCAGATCATGGAATCTGATGCGAGGCAAACCCGCCTTTTTGGTCAACCAGAAGAAAGGCTTGCGGCAGTCGTTCACTTCAAGAGGTGATCCATCCTCACGGCAGAAGACGAAGTCGCCACGAAGGTGACGGTGTGCTTTCAATACTTTGCCCAAAAGTTGATGAATAGGGATTACTCGATTCTTACCGCTTTTGGTGCTGCCCAAGTTCCCGCGCACGTAATTGTTCCGGACGATGAAGTTCCCTTTCACAAAATCCACGTCGCCCCACTGCAACCCGCACAATTCTCCAAGTCGCATTCCAGTCAACGAAGCAGTCAGGAAAAACGCATGCAAGTCAGGTCTTGACCTTTCGGCGGTTTCTAAGAACGCAATCGTTTGATCGACATCCCAGAAATCAAATTTGCGAGGTTCAACCTTTGGCTTAGTGACTTTACGCAGCGGGTTTGTCTCCAGATAGTCCCAGTCAATCGCCTTATTGAAAAGCTTGCCCAGGACGGCCAAGTAATTCTTAATCGATTTGGCCTTGAGCCCCTTTTGTTTCATTCGAGCCATGCAACGTTCGATGACTTCTGCGTTGATATTCCTGATGTCCAAATTTCCAAATGCCGGAACCCAATGAACCCGAAGGGCGCACTCAGCATTCCGGTAGCCTGAAGGCTTGTTATGAACCTTGACGTACTGATCGAGGAACTTACCTGCGAAGCCATTAAAAGGAATTGCATCATCATTTTGATTGTCAAAGAGCTTGCCGGTCTGCTCCAGTTCATGAAGCCATTTCCAACCAAGCTTTATGGCCGTTTTCTGTGTGGCCTTTTTCCCAGCACTCAGTTGGCGACGCTTAGTTCTGCCGGTTATCGGATCAAGGTAATGAAGGTCCGCGTACCAGCAGCCATCTCGTTTCCTTGGAGTTACGCTTGACATTTCTGCCTCCTTTTTTGCGCAACTCCGGCATCTTGCGATTTGGAGTTTACCAGAGAGATTTTGTTTTCACCAGAACCATCTGGACGACTGATTTTCGACCAGTTGTGAGCTTCCATTTTCAGTGTTGGTTTCGGTTTTGAATCAGTGATTGAAACGGCGTTTGCCTGATTCAAATTCTGAAGATTTTTTTGCCGTAGCCAGTCGAGAAAAGCATCCCGATGAAAGACCCATCGTCCTCCTATTTTTGCTCCAGGAATTTGCTTTGCCCGACAAAGATCAAGAATCGTTTTTCGAGGTAGGTCAAGCAATGTTGCAACTTGATCCGCACCCACAATGGCGGGAAGAAGCTGCTGATTGTAGGCGTAAAGCAAATCTTCTTCCTCCGAAGGAGGTAGGGTCCAGGTAGGGTCTATTGAGCGAAGAACATTTCCAAGCATGTTCAATCCTTTCATAAATCTTTCTTCTTTGAAGAGAGTTGAAAAAAACTCCTTTCGAGAAGAAAATGTGAAGGATGTGAAGAGAGGAGATATCTATTGATGGGAGTAATGGATTATCCGTTACCCAGTCAAATACAAATCCTTCACACCCTTCACGGACCTGAATTCAGAAGTCGATTTCGTCGTCTGCTTCGTTAAAAGATGTGGCGGATTTGATAACCAACCCAGACCGGACATTTCCAACCCTTGTATGCCTGCTCGCATATCCGCGTTCCTCAAGAGCCATCGCAAATGCTTTGCGACTCATTTGGGTGCTGTTGTTGGCCTCGCACCAAGTGCCGTATTCAGAGAACAGATCGGAAAACAGCACCTCACTATGTGGATTGATATCACATGTTTCTGTGATGAATTGGCCCAGCGTATCCATTTCAGATCGGTATTTCTGTGTTGCGAATACCACAGACTGTGGTTCACGAAGTCCACCCTTCTTCCATAAAATGCAGCCTCTAACAGCCCAGGCTAGAATACCGGGGAGTTCGCGTCTGAGCTTTTCAGTGAGACGTTTATCCTGCTGTTCAGCAGGAATGGTAACCTCAAATGGGATAAGCTTGATGCGTCTCCAAAAGCCGTGATCCTGGCCATGGACATAAGGTTTTGTATTCGCCGCAAGCAGAATTTTATGGCTGGGAACAAATTCCCAGAAATTTTCGTATAGTCGGCGAGCTTTGACCGTATCGCCGCCCGTGAGCAGTTTTACTAGTGCTTCTGAAAACTTCGATCCTATTTCTATCTCGCTAGCAAGTGCTGCTCGTTTTCCAGCAAGTTCAGCAAGGCCAGCTGGGTGTTGCGTGAATTTTTTATCGACAAGCAGGTCATGGGGCAAAATGACTGAATAATCACCCAAAAGCGCTTTGACCGTTTCGAGAAATACGGTTTTCCCATTTGCCCCATAGCCGTGCAGAATAAAAAGCGCCTGCTCACTGACATCACCTGTGAGGAGATAGCCGACAACCCGTTGAAAGAAATCTATCAGATCCTGATTTTCGTTAGTAATCCTCTCTAGAAATGATTCCCAGAGAGGACATTCTGCATGAGGATCAAATTCCACGTTCGCAATTTTTGTCATCAGGAAATCAGGGTTGTGGGGAAGCAGCTTGGTTGCCCGAAGGTCAAGCACACCGTTGTCCAAATTCAAAAGCCATGGGTCATTGTCAAACTGTGAAGGCAGTACCTGAAATCCCTCTTCAGCAGAGGCCAAGCGTAACATTGCTGTGATCCTTGAAACAGATTGACATTGGGTCGCATGTTTAAGAATAGTGGCTCTTCGCTGAGGATCAGGTATGCTTTCTGCTTCATGCATTAGGCTTTCGACAACAGCTTTCGCCCGCCTCGTGGCCTCCAGAATTTCATCACGTACCCAGCGCTTGCAATCCCAGAAATACCAGACTTTCTGAGGTTCACAGTAAAGCAGCTGTCCTCGATTGGTTTCTGCGATGCGTTCTGCGTTTGCCATATCAGTCATGAGCTTTTTCTCTGCTCTGCGTATTACAAACAATTTTTCTTTGTCGCTTGTGGTTTTTTTCATTGTTGGTTCAGACATTTTGATTTCCTTTCATTTTGACGATGGATGCTTCAAATCTTTGATGTTTCGTGAAGGCATCACATTGTCGGACAAGACATACATTCAAAGCCGATTGCACGTTTCTTCTACTCAAAGCATGATCAACAAACTGGTACAGTTCCCTCACCGGACAACAAAGGTGTCCGGTTTGAGAAACGGGTAGCTTCAAACCCTTTTGGGCAAACATGAAATGAGTGAATTTTTCCAGGCGTTCAGACGCCTGTTTTGGGTAGTTACCAATCATAACCAGACTCCATTGCGAGTTGTGAAACAGATGGTCCTCTGCCGCAATCAAGTCTTGTCTCGGAAGGTCTTGTCTTGGCGCGATAGGTCTAGTCTTGTGTGGTGCGCCGGTAGGAAATATATACACGATTGTGCAACAAGCAAGGTCTATTTGCTAATTTTCCGAAAACCGGCGAAAATTCAGAAGATTGGCGCAATCGGCTTGCATTTGTACCAATGCATACCATGGTCTACCATGGAATTAAAGTGCGATACCCTTCCCATCCCTCATCCATGACCCGAATAGAGCCTCATGTCGCATCCTACGAGCTTCAATGAGGGTTCTCGCCTCCAATTCCAAACCACTCCCGAAATCCCTTTCCTTCTTGCCAGCCTCTGAAAGTCATTGTAATGTCCACGAATCTTTCGGAGTTCAAAAATTTCACGAGGTTGGAATGGCGACTGAGGCCGACACCTGTCGGAAATGCATCGTTAACGTCCTGCCACTGGCGATAACCTCTGGCGTCTGATGTGCCTTGCAGAGCCACCAGGAAGCGATTCGCCGGGGACC
>CAZQAE010000054.1:0-34855 GCA_964591275.1 uncultured bacterium
GCGAAGACAGAGATTGCGGCATTGCGCGCACTGGCATTGAAGGAAGCTGATAAACTCAAGGCGGAAGCTCTTGTCGAAGCCGCCAAGATGAAAAAAGAAGCTGAGGTGATTGCAAAGGAAACGGTTGAAAACGCATTTGCCGAAATTCGCCGGGAGCGTGAATCGTGGTTTGATAATCGGGTTTCGCACGAGAAGGAAAACTCTTGGGAAACGCCCGCTTTGGCGCAAGAAGACATTGTCGGCGCCACATTAGATCAAGACGACGCGCAAACGGATCCCGAAGTAAAACCGGAGGAGGAGGTCGGCGCGGCGAACGAAGCCGGCGAGGATCACCCCGCGTGGGCCAAAAGCAAAGCAAGCGCGACCCAGGAAAAGGATAAAATGAAAAACATCCCCACCGCCGGGGATTATATGCAGTTATTGGCGCAAAAAGGCGATAAAGACGCAAAAGCGATGGAGAGCGACGGCCAAGCCCTTCCCGCCAGGATCGACGATCTTGATACGCAAATCAAAGATGCGTCAACTGATCGGAAAAAAGATGCGGGGCTGGCGCTTTTCGATGACGCGTCCGCGCTGCAAAGCGATGTCGGCGAAGGCGAAGAATTTGACGAAGAGGAAGTCATTGAAATTGAAGATGATTCCGCCCGAGTTGACAGTGAAGAACCGCAACGCATCGGCATGGGCGGCCTGATAATGCGCAGCCTGGGCGGCATTATGGACACGGGCATTCTGCTATGCATCCTCGCTCTATTCGTCATCATCGGGAAAGTTGCCTTCTCCGTGGCGGGGCAGTCGGCGGGATGGGCGCCCTTTCTGAGGTTGTCAGGACCGATTTATGTCCTCTTTTTTATGCTGGCCTCGGGATACTTTACGCTTTTTATCGGCGGTGCCGGACAGACGCCGGGCATGATGTTTTTTGGCCTCAAAGTCGTCAGCAAACGTGGAGAATTGATTGGATACAATCTGGCCTTCCTGCGCCACGGCTTGTGCCTGTTATCCGTTCTTTTCCTGGGCCTGGGCTTTTGGGGAATTCCGCTGGACCGAAACAGGCAGGGATGGCACGACAAACTCACGCAGAGCGTCGTTATCAGAAGCTAGAAGCTGATTGCTCAATTTGAGCACATGATTTGTGTGTATAATAATTTGTTTTTACAACAAACACCGGCGACGCCACTCATATTAATCCAAATCACGACATCCTGTATTAAGGTGCTTGACATGGTAATATTTCGTCGCCATTAACCATTGGCCAGTGCCCTGTCAAGTCCCATAACGTGTTGTATTCGTTACAAAAAAAGTTCAGATGGGTGTTGACATACGCCTTGGCGTGCTTAAATTTATCCATTGGAAGGAAAAAGAATAAAGCAAGGAATAGAAACACTTTTCGTTACAAAAAACAATAAATCAGTGCAAGCACTATAAGGAGGTCCATCATGTCTCTCATTCATTGGAACGACGGCACACCGACAACAAACTTTAACAGGTTATTCGACAACTTCATTAGCCGCACGCAGGATGAAAACTGGCAAAGCTGCCATTATTGCCCCAGCGTGGACATCAAGGAAACGGAGGACGCTTTCGCGATCTCAGCGGAATTGCCGGGCCTCGACAAAGAGGACGTCAATGTTTCCGTGGAAGAAGGCGTTCTGACCATCAGTGGCGAGCGCAAACTCGAGCGCGACGAGGAAAAGGAAAATTTCCACCTGGTGGAAAGATCCTACGGCAAGTTCATCCGGCGCTTTCACCTCGGCGACAAAGTGGATCACGAAAGCATTGCCGCTGGCATGGACAAGGGCATTCTCGAAATCACCTTGAAAAAGGCCGCCAAGATACTGCCCAAGCAGATCGAGGTCCAAGTCAAGTAAATCCGAAGGGTGTGTGACCTAAATGGTGATCCATTTTGCAGCAGCCCGAAGGGCGATACAATATTAGCCGGCAGCGTAAGCTGCCGGACCATAGGTGTTTTATTTCCCTGTGAGCCCAAAAGGGCGATACAAACAGCCGCTAAAAATTCACGCAGCGAAAGCAACTTACGCAAAGAGGCCCTCCGCAAAACGGGGGGCTTTTTTGTGCTGATAAGTTGGCGGAGTGATTTTGCTCTGCTGCCTTGCGTGGATATAAACGCGCACTTTTTTCCGGGCCGCATGAAGATGCTCGCCGACGGTTGTCTGGCTGATCCCAAGGCGCCTGGCGATGGCGCGCTGACTCTGGCCGTCAACGTAGGTCATTCGCAAAATGTTGAACTGCCTTCCCGTCATCCCCGGAACGACCTGAAGATCGGCGCAGCGCAGTTTTTCGACGCTCATATCCCGCAAAGCCGGCGCGTATCCTTTGGCGTAAATTGCCGCGATGACGTACGGTTCAACGAGGACTTCGCGTCCTTCAAAGTTTCTTTGCTCCTTGGCCAGGATCTCTTCAACACGCGGGCAAACCTGCACGCAGGTGGGGCGATTTGGGCAATTTGAGCACGAGAATGTTTTTTGGTCCATGAGTTTTCTCTCCCTTGTTTTCTTTGACCCGGTTTGTTTTTCGATATTATGATTTTCGGCGAAGGAGCGAAAATTCTCAAGACGCAAATTTGGCCGGGTCCGGCCATTTTATGACAGGCAGCGACAAGGGAGTTATTGAGGGAAGAAAGTGGGGCCGAGAAGAGATACCGGGAAGCTGTTTCCTTAAAAGCACTCAATCAAATACCCGTCACGTAAAACTAATCTTAATAAACTATTGATAAAATCAGGATAATTCGAAACAGCTTCCTATAAAAGATCCATTATGCCGTCAAACAATCAAATACCCGTCAAACAAAATTATTCAAGCTAAGCCTTTGATATTTCTATATATTATAGCTTCAACCTGCTCCAATTTCGTGTTTCTTCCGACAAACAATCAAACAAATACAGCCTATGCGTCGGTTTCGAGATCAATCCGGACATTGCGCTGATGAATTGATGGGTTCAGAAAATGGCGACCGGCAAGGCCCGCTTTGGGTGTGCCTGTCATCCCATTTTTATCGAATAGCTCATTTATTTGTCGATTTCTTCTTTCGCTTTACTTTTTGCGCTTTAAGATGCTTTCTTCTTTCCTTGATGCGTTTGACAACATCCTTTGCGACCTCGACAACCTCCTGCGGCGCGCGGTATTCTTTTTCCAGCATCATCTTCAATCCAACGACAAGGGGCTCGAATTTCCCGGCGTGAGGCGATTTTTCAAGCACCTCCAAAGACTGCGCCGCTTGCCCCGCCGCCGCCGCATCAACGAAGAACTGAATGATGTCCTGTAAGAATTTTTCAATAAAATTGTCATCATCAAGGAAACTATTTGACAGCCCAAGAGCCTTATCCCATTGCTCGACCATGCCCAGTACGCAGGCCAAGGTATGTGAAAAGGTCTTGTCATTTGGAAAGCGCTCGACAGCGGTTTGGGCATATTCAACGGCGCGTGGAAGCAGATCATATTTTCCACTGCAATATACTACCCACGCAAAACCATTCGTTGCCTTCGCAACAATTTCGGCGATGGGGGCTTCCGTGCGCTCGCCGAAACGCTCAATCACCTCGTCGTAAACCTGTATCGCCTCCTCCGAGCGATTCAGTTCACCCAATCTCATGCCCTTGTTGACAAAGGCCATAGCAACTTTTTCGGCGATAGGAACTTCCGAGCGCTTACCAAAACGCTCAATTGCCTCGTCGAAAACCTGTATCGCCTCTTCCATGCGATCCAATTGGCCCAAACTCACGCCCTTGTTGATAAAGGCCATCGCAACCAGTTCAGCAATGGGGGCTTCCGTGCGCTCGCCGAAACGCTCAATCACTTCATCGAAAACCTGAATCTCCTCTTCCGGGCGATTTAGACTGCCTAATCTCCAACCCTTGTTGTAAAGGGCCATAGCAACAAATTCAGCAATTGCGGCTTCCGGGCGCTTGCTGTAGCGCTCAATCACCTCGTCGTAAACCTGTATCTCCTCCCCCGGGCGATTCAATTGGCCCAATGTCACGGCCTTGTTGTAAAGGGCTATCACAACATTTTTGGCAATAGAAGCTTCTGTACGCTCTCCGAAACGCTCAAGCACTTCATCGCAAACCTGTATCATCTCCGTTAAGCGATTTAACAATGCCAATAAAGCGGCCTTGCAAATGAGGGCTGTTGAAGCCTGTTCAGCGATGGGAACTTCCAAGCGTTCGCCGAAACGTTTAAACACTACATCGTAAACCTGTATCGCCTTCTCCAGACGATTCAACCGCTCCAATGTGATGCCCTTGTTGACAAGGGCCATCGCAACCCTTTCGGCAATGGGAGTTTCCTGGCGTTCACCAAAACGCTCAAGTACATCGTCGTAAACGGAAATGGCTTCTTCATATTTACTTTGTTTATACAGATCATAGCCTTTGCCGATTAAATCAGCAGCTGATTTAGCTAATTCCCTAATCTCCTTCGATTCAAGACCCAATGTCGCCGGCTCATTCGTGCTTCCATATTGATTATAAACTTCTCTCATTTCTTCGAGTTCAAACATCTCCTTCGGCGTCGCGGAGATAAGGCGCTTGATGGCGGCCTTATCCTCGTGATGTTTTTTGAATAAATGCCTGTATGCGGCGCAATGATCGCTTCTGTCTGCTGGATCAAATTGCAATGCTTCTTCCGCGATGCAGCGGGCTGTTTCTTCCAGATCATAAAAACGGATCATGAACTCCACGACGGCCCGCGCGCGCTCCTCGGAACTGCTGCTTTGCCGCATTGCGTGGTAAATGTTGTAAAGCCTTTCCGTTACTTGGTAGAACTTCTTTCTTCCCTTTTTATACGCTTCCGATACCGCGCCTCGGTTTACAAGATTCAACAAAACCGCGCTGGCCTTACTGACATCCATACGCGATTTCTCGGCGACGGCTCTCGCCGACGCCGGTTCCCATATTTCTGCCAGCATTGCGAAAATCCGTCGTTCCTGCGGGGAGAGGGTTTCAATATTTGATTTGAAATAGGTCGTGTGGTCGTCGATGAGCACATGCAGGTCTTCTATCAACTGCCGAAAGGATTTGCCCGCGGCGAAAGAGGCGAGAATAGTCAGAAGGCGCGGATTGCCGCCGGTCAAAATCTCCATGGGCCTTACGCGATCCTTCAGCAAATCCTCGCCGGTTACTGCCTTCCACATTCGGCGGCATTCTTGAGTTTTCAGTGGTTCGAGCCGTAATTCCCGAAACAGGTCGTACATGGCTTTGTCGGTGTTTTTTACTTCATCGAAGTGCGTTGTGGCAGTGGTCAGAAGCATGATGCGTTTTTCGTTGAGCAAGGTCTTTCGCATATCCCACGCCGCGTCGTCTGTCGCCTGATCGTCCATGAGCATGTTCATGTTCTCAATGATAATCAAAAGTCGCCGGTCTTTTTCATCGGCGAACTCGCATAGGCGCGCCAGCGCCTGGGATCGAAGCTGCTCCTGGTCTCGGACAGTCTCAAGCGCCTCGTAAATCGATTGCCATTTGCCGTCTTCAGACTTTCGGGCCAGGCTTCGAAGCACTTCCAGCCATAACTCGCCTTCGGTCGCAACCCCGTAGTTTTCTTCCGCCAGGCGGATGGGATACCACCGTTTCGACAATTCCTTGTCGTCATCGACGGCGAAAGATACGCGGCGCATCAGCATGGTTTTGCCCATGCCACGCGGCGCAATAACCAAAAGGTGCTGATTGACCGTATTCGTGTTATCTCGCACGCAGCGCAGTATAATTTTCAATTCCGCGCCGCGAACGACGAACGATTCGATTAGTTCTTCTTTGCTCAGGAAAGCGGGATTGTGCTTGATCAAGGGCTTTGACATGACTTAAATTCCTCGCTGCGTCGGAGGTATGTAGAAAGAATGAAATTTCTTCACCCACCAATCACAAACGAATTTTGAGACAAACACATATTCATTTTTCGGATTCAATTGCACGAATCCGTCATGCTCCAAAACACCCATGATCGTCATCAAGGCCGCCCTGGAATCGGTTGTTTTCAATCTTGCGCTTTGCGCCAGCACCATGGCAGTCTGGCGCGTCATGCCGCCTGAGATTGCGGATTCTGTCAGAAGATCGATAGCCAGCGGCACTAGCTCCCGGTCGAGTACGCGGTGCAATCTCTCTTCGTAGTCCGATAATACTGCATGGCCGCGGCTGCCGAGCATGAAATTATTATAAACTTTATCCACAAGAGAGATTGAAACAGTTCCGCCGTCGCTGTCGGGATCTCGACTGATTTCGTCATGGATATAGCCGAAGAACATCTGCACATGTTGAGGAATGTAGCATCCCAGCTTGTCTAGCATGGCGGCTCGAAAAGCTTCATCGAGGTCCAATTCGTAGTTTTTCGCTAAAGCCTTTAGGCAGGAGTCCGCGGTCTCTTTGGACCAGGGTGATAGATGGAATGGCCTTAGATGGGCGATTTGGTTGCTGAGTTTGGCTTGATTCAGAATCGGCTCAAGGCCGATGGAGCCGCATATGACAAAGCTGATTCGGCCCTGATGCTTTCCCATCTCCTGGCGAAGCCATGATAGAAATGCATCGGTTTCGGTTATTCGCTCGTTTGTAATTTGACGATCTTTACCCCGCAATAAACGATTGACCATCACAGGGAACTCGTCAAAGAAAAGAATTACTGACTTGTCGGCCTTCGCCAACTCCTCGAACATTCGCGAGCCTTTAGACTGCCAATCACCGGCGACGCCCTGGCGGAAGCTCAGCTCAAGATCGCTGATCCCAATGGAGTCGATTCTATCGACGATTTCCGACAGAAAGGATTTGAAAATATCCTTTGTATTGTTCCAAAGCCCGGCATATTCTCGGGTGACTTTTGCAAGTTCGACAATGATGTCTTCGGGCTTATTGCTTCTCTGCAAATCAATGAACAATCCGTAACGCTCATCTTTTTCGCGTAGGCGGCGCAACGTTTCCCTGATGAGACTCGTTTTCCCGACCCTTCTCGGCGCAACGAGAAGGAGGTTTTCTCCCTGTTCCAATAATTGACGAAAACTCTCCAACTCCTCTTCCCTATTCCAGAATTCATCTCCATCAACCCAAGGTCCGACTTTGTTTTTCAGCTTATCCTTTTTCATGGCTTTCCTTCCCAATGAAAACGTTGCCAACGAATCCATTGTAAAGAATAAAAAAGTGAATGTCAAGGACTTTCCCAACGAATCCATTGGCAACGTTTTCGTTGGGAAGGAAGAAGCGCAAAATTATCGGTTATTTGGTCGCGTTTTGAGCCTGAAAGCTTAAGCATTTACCCCCTCGGTCTTTCTTCGTATGCCTAAAGATGTTGTTTCAGTATAAAAACCCCGGCGACCTCCTCTGTCGCGATCCTCGCGGCGAATCTATATATCCAATAATTAATCTATGATTCCTTTCTTGCGGGACTGGTTCGCATGGCGGATCATCGATGGATTCCATGCGGCACATCCTTGTCGCAAAGCCTCATTTTTGCAGCGTTTATTATTATTTTTAGAGCCAATGAATTTTTCTTTGTTCATTCGCGGCAAATTTGGTAATCATTTTGCTATGGATATCCTCGAAAATTCGCGTTGTTTTTTTCCGATCACGCCGGGAGCGCCGTCATGAGCCGTTTATCTCAAGCGATTGTTCGCATCTTTCAAAAACTCGTCGCTTTGCTAAAAGCCCTTTTCGGCTCAATCGCCTGGACGCCGCCGGCCTGGGCGCTCGGGGCAAAAGACCGGCTGGCGCCCGTGGGACGCAGCGCAAGAAAATTTTTTACGAAAAAGCGCGTGAAAGTCGGGCTGGCGATCATCTTCATGGCGTTTGTCTCCTGGTACAGTTACGAGAGATGGTTCAAGCCCCCGGAACCGGTCAAGCTTTATATTGAGGTCAAAACCCCGGCTCCGACTTCCCTGGATGTTGAGGGCGCGAAACCGAATCCTGTGGAGCTTCAGTTCAACGGCTCGGCGGCGAAACTGCAGGAAATGGACGCCGATGTAACAAAGGGCGTCTTGATCGATCCGCCCATCCAGGGCCGGTGGTTCTGGAGCGACGACGCCCGCCTGGTTTTTCAGCCTGAAGGCGACTGGCCCGTCGGGCAAAAATTCAACATCACGATGGATAAGAAACTTTTTCCGAAACACGTACGTTTGAAGGACTACGAAGTCGATTTTACCACCGCCGGGTTCGTCATCAAGTTTGACAAATCCGAATTTCACCAGGACCCGAAGGACCCGAAAATCAAGAAGGTCATTGCCAATCTTCTCTTCAGTCATCCGGTGGACGAAAAAAGCCTGGAAGAGCGAATAGAACTGCGCGTCGCGAACAAGGATAATCCCAAGCGCTACAACACTTACAAATTCACCGTTGATTACGACAAAAAACACGCGCATGCCTACATCCACTCCGAACCGATCGGCATTCCTCCGGAAGACATCCAAATGAAGATAATCATCGACGAAGGCGTTGATTCCGCCCTCGGAGGAAAACCGTCCTTGAAAGCTATTTCGCGAAAAGTCCGCGTTCCGGGAATGTTCAGCTATTTCCGCATGCGTGGCGTGGAACTGAGTTTTGCCAGAAATGAGGAGTTTGAATCAGAGCAGATTATGGTTTTGCAAACGACCGCCGGCGCCTATGAAGAGGAGATTGCGCGAAACTTTAGCGCCTGGCTGCTTCCCAAAGACAAGCCGGCCACCGAGCGTGAAAAAGCCGTGAAAGATTACTACTGGGGCAGCGCCGTGCAAATTGGCCCGGAAATTCTTTCCATCAGCGAGCCTATTAAACTCACGCGGATTCCGGCCGAACTTGAAGTCGCCACGCAGCACACCTACAAATACAAAGCGCCCGTCGGCAGGCATATTTACGTGCGCGTGAATAAGGGAACGAAAGCCTACGGCGGATATTTATTGGCCAAAGAGTTTGATTCCGTTGCGCAGGCGCCGGAGTTTCCAAAAGAAGTTCGCGTCATGCACGAAGGCTCAATCCTCAGCGTGTCCGGCGACAAAAAGCTCTCCGTTCTGACCGTGGGCGCCGAGGCTTTGCGCATTCGGCTTGCGCGCATCGTCCCCACGCAGATCAACCACCTTCTCAGCCAGACCTGGGGCGATTTCCAAAGCCCCCGTTTTCGCAACTACAATTTCAGCGAAGAAAATATCAGCGAAATATTCACCGACATTCGCAAGCTCGATGATTCCGACCTTTCAAAAACGCAGTACACGGCCATCGATTTTTCAAAATATCTAAAAGACGAATCGGGTCTCATGAACAGGGGCCTTTTCCTATTGCGCGTCGAGAGTTGGGACATTGAAGGAAAGTATGCGAACGGTCCGCGCGATCAGCGCTTCGTTTTGCTGACGGACCTTGGCGTTTTGGCCAAATCCGACGTGGAGGACAATCGCATCGTTTTTGTGCAGTCGATTGCCACCGGAGATCCCATCCCGAACGCCCTGGTCGAAATTCTCGGCAAAAACGGACTGCCGGTCATCGTGAAAAAGACGGACTTCCAGGGGCGCGTGGATTTTCCGGCTTTGACGGATTTTACGATGGAGAAAACGCCGGTCGCCTACGTCATACGCAAAGGCGCCGACATCTCCTTTTTGCCCCTCGACAGAAGGGATCGGAGCCTCAACTACTCGCGCTTCGACGTCGGCGGCGAATCCACCGCCGGGCGCTCTCGCGAGTTGCGGGCCTTTCTTTTTTCCGATCGCGGCATCTATCGCCCGGGCGATACATTTCACGTTGGCGTCATCGCCAAAACGCCTGACTGGGTTTTTCCGGCAAAGGATGTTCCGGTGCAGATCATAGTGAACGACGCGCGCGGCCTGGAAATCCACAAGGAGCGAATGTCGCTGAATGAAACGGGTTTTGTGGAGATCGAGTACACGACCGAGGAAAGCTCGCCCACCGGCTTGTACACCATCGACGCCTATCTTATTGAAGACGACAACGAGCGTGGCGATCATCTCGGATCGACTGCGATTCGCGTGGAGGAGTTTCTGCCGGATCGAATGCGGATCAAGGCGAACTTTGAACCTTCGGTCTTAGACGGCTGGGTTTCACCGGATCAGCTTTTAGCCCGCGTGGAACTTCACAATCTTTTTGGAACGCCGGCGGCGGATCGGCGCGTGACCGGCGAAATCACCTTATACCCGAGTTACCCGCGTTTTCGGCAGTATCAGGATTATGCTTTCTACGACCCGATGCGCGCCGAGCGCACATATTCGGAAAACCTGCCCGAGCAAATCACGGATGAGACGGGCACGGCAATTTTCCCCATCGATCTGAGCAAGTATGACAAGGCGACCTACCAGGTGCTTTTCCACGCCGAGGGCTTCGAGGCCGACGCGGGGCGCGGCGTCAAGACCGAGTGTTCGATGCTCGTGTCGCCCATGGAAAGTCTCGTGGGATACAAGGCCGACGGCGACCTGCACGCCATAAAAAAAGGCGGCGTGCGCAATGTGCATTTCATCGCCGTCAACCCAACCCTGGAAAAAGTCGAAGCGGCGGGGCTTAAGGCGGTTTTGGTCGAAAAGCGCTACGTGTCCGTTTTGATGCGTCAGGACAACGGCGTCTACAAATACCAGTCCGTTGAAAAGGAAATCACGCGGCGCATCGACGATTTGACGATTCCCGCCGCCGGATATTCCTTCCGCTTGCCCACAACAGAACCGGGGACTTTTGAACTGTCGATCCGCGACGCCGACGACAAGAAACTCAACGTCGTCAGCTTTTCCGTTATGGGCAAAGGCAACCTGACGCGCGATCTGGAACGCAACGCGCAGCTCGAAATCAAGCTCGACAAAGAGGACTACACGACGGGCCAGACAATCTTCGTTCACATCAAGGCCCCGTACACCGGCTCGGGAATCATCACCATCGAGCGTGACAAGGTTTACGCGCACAAATGGTTCAAGGCGGACACTACGAGCACAATCCAGACCATCGACATCCCGGAGGGCATTGAGGCCAACGCCTACGTCAACGTGGCATTCGTCAGGGATTTGGAGTCGAAGGAAATCTTCATGAGTCCCCTAAGCTACGGCGTGGCGCCTTTTACGGTGGACAAGACCAAAAGGACCCTTGATGTCACTGTCAAGGCTCCGGAACTCGCGCGGCCCGGCGACGATTTTAAAATCGAATATTCCGTGGACAAGCCGTCCAAGATCGTCGTGTTCGCCGTGGATGAGGGGATTTTGCAGGTCGCGGGTTATAGAACGCCCGATCCCCTAAAGTTCTTCATGCAAAAACGCGCCTTGGAGGTGGACACGAGGCAGATACTCGATCTGATCCTGCCCGAGTACAGCGTCATGCGCGAGCTTTCAAAAGCCGGCGGCGATATGGGCGGCGGCCTGATGGGGAAAAATCTTAATCCCTTCAAGCGCAAGCGCGACAAGCCTGTCGTCTTCTGGTCCGGGATCGTGGATGCGGACAAAAAGACGCGCTCCTTAAGTTTCAAAATTCCGGATTACTTCAATGGAACGATCCGCGTCATGGCCGTCGCCATTGCACCGCAGGCTATCGGCAATGCCTCGCAAAAATCCATTGTGCGCGGTCCCTTTGTCATCACGCCGAATGTGCCGCTCTTCGTCGGTCCCGATGATGTTTTCCTTTCCAGCGTCGCCGTCGCCAACAACATTGAGGAGTCGGGCGAAGCCGACGTGCAGCTCGAACTGGTCGTCAGCGATAACCTGGAGATTCTTGGCGAAGCGAAACAAAGTTTGAAAATCCCAGAAGGCCGCGAAGCCACGACGCGCTTTCGCATCAAAGCGGGGCACGGGCTGGGCAACGCGGACATGACATTTATCGCGAGTAGCGCAAATGAAAAAGTCCGCTACGTCATCAGCCTGAGCATTCGCCCGCCGACCCCGTACATGACAAGCATCGAAAGCGGCGTTTTGGAAAACGACAAGACGGAAATTCCAATATCAAGGCAGATGTTTCCTAACCATCGAAAACTCAAAGTGACGGTTTCCCCGCTGCCGCTGGGGCTTTCGCGGGGGCTGATCGATTATCTCGAAAAGTTCCCCCACGGTTGCACCGAACAGATTGTCAGTCAGACGGTCCCGGCGCTTGTTTTGCGTGATCATAAAGATTTTGGCTATGACTATGAAACCACGAAGAAAGCTATTGCGCGAACCCTGCGCGTTCTACAGGCGCGACAAAACAGCGAAGGCGCTTTCGGCTTTTGGGCCGCAAATTCCCACGTCTCGGACTTTCAAACCATCTACGCCACGCAGTTTCTCACCGAGGCCAAAGAGCGCGGCATTCCAGTCCAGCCCCGAATGCATCTTATGGGTCTGAAATATCTTCGCGTGATCGCGAAAAACAAACTCAAATCCATGAAGGACGCTCGGGAGCGCGCTTACGCCCTGTATATCCTCGCCCGAAACGGCGAATTGAGTGCGGGCGAACTGGCGGAATTGCGGGAGTACCTGGCGAAAAAGCAAAAGGATGCGTGGCGCAGCGATCTGACAGCGGTTTATCTCGCCGGAACATACGAACTGATGCGAGACGAAAAAGAGGCCGACCGAATTATTCGGAAGATCGAATTTGATGACGACATCCAACCCGACTGGCGCGACTTTTATAGCCGGGAGATTTTCCTCGCGCAGTATCTGATGATTTTGTCCAAACATTTTCCCGAGCGGCTGGAGCAGTTGAAAGGAGAATTTATTAGGCGCGTTGCCAAGCGGCTTAAACATGGCGGATATAACACCTTGAGCAGCGCCATGACCATTTACGCCCTGGAAGCCTACACTTCGGCGATTAAGGCCAAGGAATCGGATCAGGGTGTTTTGAAAAAGGTTGTCATTCAGGAAATCGGCAAGGATGGAAAAGCCAAATCTCTCGGTTTCAAACCCGGTCTTTTTCCGAAGGTCGATTTTTCCGAAGACGCCAGCGCGATAAAAATTTCATCGAAAGCCCAAGCGCCGCTTTTCTACCAGGTCATTTACGCGGGATTCGACACGCAGCCGCCGACCGAAGTTTTGGCGGACAAAATCGAGTTTTATCGTGATTACCAAAACGCCGCCGGTGAAGCGCTCACCGAGGTGAAGATGGGCGAGGAAGTGACGGTGAAATTGAAATTGCGCTCCACCGACGGCAAAAAGCACTACAACGTCGCCATTGTTGATCTTTTGCCCGGCGGCTTCGACGTGGTCTACGCGCGGGGCGGCGCGGAAGGCGGCATGGTCGGGAGGCTGCGCTCCGCGGGATCCACATGGAATCCGGGCTACGCTGATATCCGCGAGGATCGCGTCGTGCTCTACGGCATTATTGGAGAAAAGGTCGGCGAGTTCGTTTACAAGATCAAAGCTACGACGCGAGGCGAATTTACCGTCCCGCCCGCCTACGGCGAATCCATGTACGACGCAGGCGTCAGGGCACGCTCTTTGGGCGCGAAAATCAAAGTTGTCGAAAGCGAATAATGAAATTCCCCGGCGACATATTTCGATATTTTGCCAAACGGCCCCGACTGCGCGCGGCGCTACTCGTTGCGACAGCCCTAATCATTTGTTGGGCGATGCTCAAACCTCCACTGACGGGCGGGCGTCCATTCGGTAGTGCGATCTATGACCGCGATGGCCGCCTTCTTCGTCTAAACCTCGCAGCCGACGACCGTTACAGACTGCGCGCGCCACTGGAAAAGATTTCGCCAAAGCTAATCGAGGCGACGCTTTTGTACGAAGACCGATGGTTCTATCAACATCCGGGCTTCAATCCCGTGGCTTTAGCCAAAGCCGCGATGCAAAGCTATTGGGCAAAAGGTCGGCGTCGCGGCGGTTCCACGATCACCATGCAACTGGCGAGGATGGTGCACAACATTGATTCCCGAACGCCCGCCGGCAAAATCAAACAGATATTCGCCGCCGTGCTTTTTGAATTGCACTATTCCAAAGATGAAATCCTGGAGGCCTATCTCAACATTGCGCCGTATGGCGGAAATATCGAAGGCGCCTATGCGGCGAGCCTGATCTACTTCGGCAAGGAGGCTGGAGATTTGAGTTTGGCGGAGGCTTTGGCACTGGCCGTCATGCCGCAGAATCCCGCCAGTCGGCAGCCGGACTCAGAGGGTCTCGAACCGCCGGATATGTTAAAAGCCAGGCGCCGTCTGGCGCAGCAGTGGCTTGATGAACATCCCGACGCCGGCGAAAAAGAGTTTTGTCTTTCAAAGCCGCTTCACCTGCGAAGCCGCTCGGAGTTGCCCTTCGAGGCGCCGCATCTCGTGACGGCGCTTGAACATGCGGACGACTCGCCCTCCCTCGTGGCGACCACGCTGGATCTGCCCCTGCAAAAGACGATAGAGCGCGTCGTCGCCTCGTATATCGAAAGACGCCGGGCCGTCGGCGTCAAAAACGCTTCCGTCATGCTTGTCGATCATCGCAATATGGAAGTTTTGAGTCTGGTCGGTTCCGCGGATTTTTTTGATGCCGAAATCCAGGGACAGGTCAACGGCGCGCGGGCCAGGCGCTCGCCCGGTTCGGCGCTCAAGCCCTTCATCTACGCGCTGGCCATGCAGCAGGGTCTGATTCATCCGCGCTCGATTCTCAAAGACGCCCCCATGCGCTTCGGCGCTTATAACCCGGAGAATTTCGACAACCAATTTCGCGGCCCGCAGTCGGCCACCGTGGCGCTGATCAACAGCCGCAACGTCCCCGCCGTCGATCTGACCACGCATCTGCGTGATCCGAATTTTTATGAATTTTGCAAAAAGGTCGGCATATCGGGATTGAAACACGAAGGCTTCTACGGGCTGGCCATTGTTTTGGGCGGCATCGAAGTGTCCATGGAGGAATTGGTTAAACTCTACGCGATGATGGCAGGCGAGGGGCGGCTTAAAGAACTGCGTTACCGGAAAAGCGACCCGATCAGCGGTGGTCGGGAAATATTAAAACCCGAAGCCGCTTTCCTAACCTTGCATATGCTGGCGGCCAACACGCGCCCGGGCCAACGCTTTGAAAGCGATTGGGTGCACAATCCCGTCGTGGCGTCCTGGAAAACCGGCACATCCTACGCCTTCCGCGACGCCTGGGCCGTTGGCGTCATCGGCCCCTACGTCCTGGCAGTGTGGATCGGCAATTTCGACGGAAGCGGCAACCCCGCTTTCGTCGGTCGTCAGGCCGCAGGCTCTCTCTTTTTTGAAATCATCGACGCCGTCCGCGCGGTCAGGCCATTTGAGGCGCGAGCGCCGGAGCCGTCGAAAAATCTCAACCTGGCCAGCGTCAACATCTGCCCGACGTCGGGAAAGCTTCCCGGACCGCATTGCCGGCATACGGTGACGACCTACTTCATCCCCGGCACGTCGCCCATCGACAAATGCGATATCCACAGGCCTGTTTACGTAGACAAGGCCACGGGCTTGCGGACTTGCGACGCCAATCCTAAAGATACGCGCACCGAAGTGTACGAGTTTTGGACTTCCGATCTGGACAAGCTTTTCGCCCAGGCGGGAATGCCGCGTAAGAAGCCGCCGCCCTATCTGCCGGCCTGCCGTCTCAACGACCGCGCGGTTACGGGCATCGCTCCGCACATCACATCGCCGCAGTCAGGCGTGGTGTACAGCGTGCGTGCGCATGAGGTGGAAACGCAGACTATTGCCCTGACCGCCACAGCCGACGCCGATGTCAAATGGGTGCACTGGTTCGTGAACGAGGAGTACCTCGGCAAGGTCGGGCGGGACCGGACCTTTTTCTGGAAACCCAGGCCGGGCAGCTTCACCGTCCGCGCCGTTGACGACAGCGGCCGAGGCGGAAGCCGCGTCATCCAGGTCGCCGTGGTGGAGTAGAGGATAGGCCGAGTCTGCGTCATGAAACAGGATTTCATTAAAAACTTTTTTAGAAATTGAATTAAAAGTGATTAGGAACATTAACAATAAAGCCAATAAAATATTCAGATAATAGTAGGTTTTCACGTTTTTCCGCTTTTCTGGTCACGCTTTTCTGGCGCTTTTCTACACGCTTTTCTTATGAATGGATTGCTCAGATACGCCGCATCTAGTTCGTCCTCTCACCCGTGATCGTTCTCCCCTAAAAACGAGAGGAACCTTTCGCTTGACAAATCCGTACTAACGGTACACTACTAACTGTACCGAAGTAACACTACGGAGGCCAAAATGGAATCGAGAAAAGTGAACACCGAAGCAAGCCAATTGGTTATTACAGCAACCAACAAAGGGATGTCTTATCAAGACATCGCGGATCTTTGCGGGGTGTCCTTGGGCAGTGTCAAACGTTGGGTTGCGACTGGAAGAGCCAGGGAAGTAGCTATTCGTCCGCTAGTCAAGAAAATCGGCCGGCCGCTTCTTCCCGCCGAAAAAGTTGCCGAGATTCTAATCGAAATCTATTCCAAACGCGGGAGACGGTTCAGAATCAAAGCGGTGGACCTTGGTCGCCTAGCGGGGCGCGTCCAGCTGAAGAACTCCTTTTTCGATGCGCTCGAAGATGCTCTTGATGCAAGGAATTACCTCATTGTTCGCGGATATGACAAAGAGGACTATTTCTTTTTTGTCATTCGATTTGGGCAGTTCAAGAAAGGTATCAGCTACACTCTTCAGAAAAAGGACTTTGAGAAGTACTTCGAAGCGGTTGCGCAGGAAATCGACATAGCCGACGAAGACTGAAATAGGAACTGGCCGCAATTGCAAAGGAGAATTTGCATGACAATCGACATCAATGAGTGGTATGGCGTGACGATAAAGCATGGAGAAAAGATTGGTCCCAGGCGGTTCCAAGCACACGCTACGATTTTCCGGCGAGACAACTTCGAGTCAATTGAAGAGTTCTTTGTCGAAGGTAGAGCGATGACTTCGGCAGACAGCAATGCTCTCGCTGAAGCCCGTAGGAAAGTAACCGATCTTGGTGAACCGAGCAGTTGGAATTCAAAATAGGCAAACACCCGACTATCCGGTGTCTTGGAATATTCGAATATTCGTGACAGTCACCATATGAAAGGGTGAAAGGTACGAATCAAAAACAGCTAATCAGCTAGTCATCTTGCTTTCCTTTTTCCTGAAGAAGTTATTCCCACATGAGAAAAGTTTAAATTAGCGTTTGAGCCTCGATATTTTATTACGTACTCTCGTTCCACCAACCAATCGACAATCGCTTGGATTCTAGGGGCAGCTATATCAAATTCTTCAACAAGCCTTTCTGAGGGTATAAGTTCATGAACATTTGCCGCAAACTCACATGCAATAAACTGAAGAACTATTTGGCTCTCTTTTTCAGGATCACACTCCAAATACTGCACGCCAAATGTGAAGTAGAATTTATACGGCACTCGCAAACGTTGAAAACCAGTATAACCGTTTCCGATTGCTAGTTGAGCCTTAATCAAGCCATTCTCGTTTAACCATTGAACCGTTTCTCCGATCTGCTCCTTCGATAATCCCTCGCATTTTTCAGCAATATTTTCCGGCTGGATAGGATCCATTCCTTGATCCCAGAGTTGAAGAATGACTTTGACAACAACCTGCTCATTTTCGTCAAGTTGTATCTCATCAGCTCCATTGTTCGGGATCACCTGCTTTAACTCAGATATCTGTTTGTTTAACCGTTCAAACTCTTCCGCAGATATCTTCTCCGACTGCTGAAGTTGTTCAGCAAAACTTTTTAGTACATCCACATTGCGCATATTGAAAATCGTCTGACTTGAAATTGGATCATTTCCCCGAAGCAAATCCAAAGCGCCCTTAAATCCCCGATAGAATGAGGATGTGCCGGTTAGATTAGTAATCATTTCTATGAGTTTATCCCGCTGCTTGCGGGGAATGTCATTCAAATCGTCTTGATTAAGCTTTTCAAGTTCTTGTATCAGGGCAAATATTTTTTGGAAATCATCCGACATTTGACCATCCCCTTATTGGAGTAAATGTAATGGAACGCGTATCACGCCCCAAACAATTCCGCAATCGGTTTCATATCCGCACCGTCGACCAAGAGGCTGACGCCGACAACGAAGGATTGAGGGAGGAGATTGGTTAGTGGACTCAGGACGTCCACGACGTCGATTATGGCGTAGTCGAATCAGGTGTCGCCCCTGGCGGGGCTCGTTAAATTTGCTAATAATCCATTTTCCCGGGGCTCACGCCCCGCGCTAATATTGTAACGCCCTTCGGGCTCTGGCGCTGAAAGTCTTAAGTTGGCGTTTATGGTTTCACCCTTTGCTACGGGTCCGCGCCCTTAGAGGGTTTTTCGATGAATCCGAGATGACGCAAGGAGCATGAAATGCCGAGTAGGCATCCCTTTTCACCTGAACCCCTCTTTTAAAATCAAGTATCCAAGCGCGGATTTCAGCAATTTTTTCAAACTTGCAATTCACTTCGAAAAATTCTACAAATGAATGGCGTTCAGCAAATGAACGCCATTCATTTGTAGAAAATTAAGACAGCAAAACCATTCGTTTAACGCAGGCACGCGGGGTTCGCCATGTATCATGATCTTCACGACAAAACAGCCATCATCACCGGTTCGGGAAAGAAGACGGGCATCGGCTACGCCATTGCGCGGAAGCTGGCCGAATCGGGAGCAAACATTGTCATCGCCGATCTGGGCGCAACGCCGGGCGAACACGGCCCCGTGGCCACGGGGAAAAGGGATGAGATGGACGGCCTCGCGCAGGGCTTGTGCGAGGATTTCGACGTCAAGGCAATGGCCGTGGACCTCGATGTCACAAGTCCCGAATCCATCGCGCAAATGGTCGAAAAGGTAAAAGCCGCGCTGGGCAGTGTGGAAATTTTGTGCAACAACGCCGGCGCCTCGTTTGGCGTTCCCAACATGGCGCACCTGTATGACGAGGCTTTGTGGATGCGGACCCTCGATGTGAATCTTCACGGCGTTTTCCGCGTCACGCGCGCCGTCCTTCCGCTCATGATAGGCTCCAAGGCCTCCATCATCAACACAGCGTCCAGGGCGGGAAAAGTTCCGCCGGTTTTCAATGGCGCTTACGCCGTGGCCAAAGCCGGCGTCATTATGCTCAGCAAGGTCATGGCCCGTGAACTGGGCGCGATGGGAATCAGGGTCAATGCGATCTGCCCGGGCCAGGTGATGACGGATCTGGAAACCTGGCGTTTCGGCCTGGAAGCGGATTTCACGGGCGAAAGTTTTGATCAGCGCAAAGAGGAAATGTGCAAAACGATACCGCTGGGCCGCATTGGTGAGGCAGCCGAAGTCGGCAATATTGTCGCTTTTCTGGCCTCGGATGTCTCGTCGTATATCACAGGCCAGGCAATCAACGTTACCGGCGGGCAGCTCATGGAGTTGTAGCCAGCGGCGTATTTAAGGATGAACACAGCCGAGGGCGGCTGTGCCACACGCTTTTCGCTGGCCGAGAGCTTGATTTACGAACAAGACAGGCAAAAATGGAGTCTAAAAAAAGATTGCTGGAAATCAAAGCGCGATGTAGCACAGGCGCCCTTGCCTGTGTTGGCATATTATCCAGAAAAAAATTTTCAACTGACCTGTAAAGGAGAAAAATCATGGGAACAATCTTAGGTGGACAAATCGCCGCGCAGGCTCTGATTAACAGGGGCATTGAGGTCATTTTTACTTTGAGCGGCGGGCATATCACGCCCATCTATCAATTTTTGGAAGACAGCCCGATTCAACTTTTCGACACGCGCCATGAACAGGCGGCGGTTTTCATGGCCGAGGCCTACGGTCGCATGACGCGCAAACCCGGCGTCGCCATGGTGACGGCTGGCCCAGGATTCACCAACGCCTTGTCGGCCATTGCCAACGCCAATCAGGCCAATTCGCCGCTTCTGCTGATCTCAGGAGCGGTGGGCGTGAGTTGCTGCGAAAAATGGGATTTGCAGGACATGCAGCAGGCGCCGGTCATTACACCGATGGTCAAAAAGGCCTTTGTTTGCCACACGCCTTCGCGCATCGGCGAGTTCATCGACATGGCTTACCGCGCGGCAGGCTGCGGGCGTCCCGGTCCGGTTTATCTGGAACTGCCGGTGGACGTGCTCAACGCGCAGGTGGAAGAGTCGAAGGCAAAGCAGTTCAACACAACGCTTTGCTCTTCTCATCCCGTCGATATTCCAAAGGCGGCGCAAATCGTCGAGATGATGAAAGCGGCCAAAAAGCCGATGGTCATCGCGGGCAGCGGCGCCTGGTATTCAGACTCTTCCGCGGAATTGACCGCCTTCGCCGACACATGCGGCATTCCAATTTTCACCTCGTCCATGGGGCGGGGCGTTATTTCCGATACGCACCCCTATTGTTTTGAATCCGCTGTGGCCACAAGGCCGGGCTCGGTTCTTTTCGCGCAGGCCGACGCCGATCTGGTGATTTTCCTTGGCGTACGCCTGAGTTTGTATTTCATGTTCGGCGAGATTATTGACAATAACGCGAAGATCATTCAGATCGATGTGAGTCCCGAGGAACTGGGTCGCAATCGCGCCGTCGATCTGCCGGTTTGCAGTGACGCCAGGGGTCTTTTGACCGAATGCAATCGTCTCATCGACGAGCAGGGCGCGGGCGATGGATTGAAAACGCAATACGCGGGTTGGGTTGAACAGCTTCGCTCCATGGATACGGCTTCCAAGACGATGATGCAGCCCACCTGGGAGAGCCAGGACACGCCGATTCACCCTTTGCGCCTCATGAACGAGATCGACAAATTCATGGATCGCGATGACGACATTATCGTGGGCGACGGCGGCGACACGCAGATATGGATGAGCATGACGCGCACCGTGCGGCAAGGCGGGCATTATCTGGACTCTGGTTTGTACGGCTGCCTGGGCGTCGGGTTGCCCTATGCGCAGAGCGCCAAATTTTTGAATCCGGACAAGCGCGTACTGTGCGTCATCGGCGATGGCTCCGTGGGCTTCAACTTCATGGAATTTGAAACGTCGATCCGCAAAGGCATTCCGATGGTCGTGGTCATCAGCAACGATTTGGGCTGGGGCATGATTCGCCACAGTCAGCATCTTCGCCTTGGCCACAACATCAAGGACGGCACGGAAATCGGCTACGTGCCCTATCACAAACTGGTTGAGGCTCTGGGCGGCTTCGGAATTCAGGTTGAAAAGCCGGAGGATATCAGTTCGGCCATCGAAAAAGCCTTTGCCAGCGGAAAGACGGCGTGCGTGAACGTTATGACCGACCCCA
This sequence comes from uncultured bacterium, assembly GCA_964591275.1. Lineage (GTDB taxonomy): Bacteria > Lernaellota > Lernaellaia > JACKCT01 > JACKCT01. Next base: position 21,071 of record CAZQAE010000054.1, read on the forward strand.
CGACGATCAGTCCCGGCAGCATCGCCCTGGCAAGCATTGGGGCGTATAAATAGTTTCCAGTTCGTGCGTGGACTGAAAGGCGGTCGCAAAGACTGCCTTTCGGTCACGATCTTTTGAACCAAAAAGAAAGCGCAGGCGACGCCAATGTCTTTTAAATTTGGTGCGTATTTCGTCGTTGATTTGACGGCGGGAGAAGTAAAAAAGAAATTCATCGACGAAAAGGAAGTTACGCGTTTTTTCGCGGGAGGCGGGATCGGCGCCAAGCTCTTTGTGGATGAAGGCGATGACGCCATCGTTGTCGCCAACGGTCTCCTCACGGGCCTACCCGTATCCACCGCTTGCAAAACCACCATCATTTTCCACTCGCCCCTGACGGGCATTTTCGGCGAAACCAGTTTCGGCGGTTTCTGGGGCGCCCAGCTCAAAAAAACGGGCCTGGATGCCCTTGTCATCAAAGGAAAAAGCAAAACCCCCGTCTATCTTCATGCCTCGGATGGAGCCTTGGAAATCCGGGACGCCGGGGAGCTTTGGGGCATGGGAACATTTGAGGCTCATCAAAAACTCACCGATGAATTGCCGCCGGGATCGAGGATAGGCGTCATCGGTTCCGCCGGGGAAAACGGCGTGGCTTTCGCCTCCATGATGTTTGACGGCGAGTATGCCCGGGCTGCGGGCCGCACCGGCGTAGGATGCGCTTTTGGTCATAAAAACGTCAAAGCCCTCACCGCAAAAGGAACTCAAAAACCCGGAGTTTATGATGCTGCGGGATTGAAAGAGTTTGTTCGCGCAATCAATAAAAGGGCTCAGGAAAAAACCGCGGGACTTCACAACTTCGGAACGGCCGGCGCGGTCATGCGCCGGGAAAAATCGGGCGACTTGCCGATCAAGAACTTTTCAAAAGGGCTTTGGCAAGCGGTGGAGAAAATCACCGGACAGGCTTACGTGGATTCCATGTTTCACAAACACCACGGCTGCTTCATGTGTCCGATTGCGTGCGCGAAATCCGTCAAGCTCAAAGGCGGGGAACATGACGGTCTCATTACCACGCAGCCCGAATACGAAACCGTCGGCGCGCTGGGGTCGAACCTTCTCAACGACGACCCAAACGGACTAGCCATCGCCAACCGACTTTGCAACGAATACGGCCTCGACACGATTTCAACGGGGGTTGTGATCGGATTCCTTTTTGAATGCGTTGATCGCGGTATCGTGAGTAAGGCCGACCTCGGCGACAACACTGACAGCGCCGACATCGGGGGAACCTGGGGGAACGTGGACGCCATCTGCCGGATCATCGGGATGATCGCCCGCCGGGAGGGCATCGGCGACATCCTTTCAAAAGGCGTTCGGAAAGCCGCGCAGAGCCTGGGACACGGCAGCGAAGCCTTCGCCGTTCACTCCAAGGGCCTGGAACTGCCCATGCACGATCCGCGCGCCCTGGTCAGTTCCGGCGCGACCTATGCCTCGGGTTCGCGCGGCGCGTCCCATAACGAGGCTCCGGCCTATTATCTGGAAGAGGGCATGAAGATCGCCGGGATGGGATTCGGCGAAAACCCCGATCCGCATACCTCTGAAGGCAAGGGCGTCATGACGGCGCGCATGCAGAATCTCACAGCTCTTTTCGACGCTTTGGGCATCTGCAAATTTATGCTGGCCGGAGGCGTGAGCATCGACGAATTGCGCCGTTTTCTGGAGCTGGCCGCCGGATGGTCCATGACCAGTGAAAGCATGCTGACGGTGGGCGACCGGATATTTACTCTCAAACGCCTGTACAATCAGCGACTGGGCATTGCCGCGAAAGACGATAAACTTCCGCCGCGCATCGCCGGGGAAGTACGCGGCGAAGGTGGCGCGGCGCAGGTATTGCCGGACACTCAGAAGATGCTGGCCGATTTGTATGAGTATCGCGGTTGGGACAAACAAGGTCTGGTGAAAGTGGAAAAGGCGCGGGAACTGGGACTCGAATCATACATGTCCAATCGGTCAAGCTAGCTTGGCCTTAAGGAAGGACAGCTTTTAATATGCCGAAATCCATGAATGGAAACGGCCCGCCCGGCACCGGTGAATCAAAGCGATATCCCTATTTCGTTTTCGCTTTGCTATTTCTCATGTACATGTTCGACTACATGGACCGCATGGTGGTGGCCGCGCTCATTCCCGACCTCAAGCGCGAGTGGGGCATAACCGATGCACAAGCCGGCCTGCTCGTATCACTGGTTTATATGTCCATAATCGCTACGACTTTTCCCATCTCGCTGATGGTGGATCGCTGGAGCCGCCGCAAGAGCATCGCGATCATGGGGATGATCTGGAGCATGGCGACCGGCGCTTGCGCCTTCGCCGGGAATTTTGTCCAACTGGCTGCAGCCAAATGTTTTATCGGCGTGGGCGAAGCAGGCTACGCCACCGGCGGAACCGCCATGCTAGCCGGGCTCTTCCCGGAAAAAAAGCGTGCGATGGTTATGGGCTTTTGGAATATGTCGATTCCCCTGGGCGCGGCGCTGGGAATCGCCATGGGAGGCGTCGTGGCCTCGACCTGGGGTTGGCGATACGCCTTCGGCCTGGTGGCGGTGCCGGGCTTTATTGTCTCCGCGCTGTTCTTATTTGTTAAAGATTATAAGACCGTCGAGCTTGTCAAAACCAGTTCCGGTACCGACGGCAACACAAAGCAAGTGAAGATGAAAGCCAGGGACATCGCCGCCGAGTTTATCAAAACGCCGACGCTGATTTTCACGTACTTCGCTTTCGCCGCGAATGTTTTTCTGACGACCTCCATGATGTTCTGGATGTCCACATACTTCCAGCGCGTTGATGGACTTCAGCAGGATGAGGCGGGGCTCAAGACCGGCGCAGTGCTGCTGATGGCTATTATCGGCGCGCCTCTCGGAGGTTACCTGGCCGATCGCTGGCGGCGCACAAGGATCAACGCTCGCTCGCTTTTCGCCTCACTTTCATCAGCCTTTGCCGCCATCGTGCTCTTTATCGGCTTCTTTTATCTCGAAGGAAGCGCATGGCAATTTCCCACGCTGATGCTCGGCGGCATCGCCGTTGTGGCTTTTTTGCCGGGCGCCGCCGCCGTAACGCAGGATGTTGTCCATCCCGGACTGCGCGCCGTGTCGTACAGCCTGTGCGTCATCGTGCAGAATGCTCTCGGCAGCGCCCCGGGACCTCCTATAATTGGCTATATCTCGGACAAGTGGGATATCAGCACCGCCATGAAGATTATGCCGCTGGCTTTCGCGGTCGCCGCGTTGCTTCATTTCATTGCGGCCATGTTCTACGAACGTGATTGGAACAAGGTGGAAAAAGTGGAATTGAAAATCGAGGACTGACGTGCCGGAAAGCATTTCTCCAAAAAAACAGATCGCGCACCTGGGCATCGGCTTAGCGCTCTTTGCGGGCATCGCGATTTTTCTCAAGCCTTCGCCGACAATGGTCGGCGATCAGGCAATAGAGCTTTCGGCGAGCGGACGTCTTTGCATCGCGCTTTTGGCGATGGCGATCTACTGGTGGGTCACCGAAGTCCTTCCTTTCCACATCACCGCTCTTCTCGTGATGCTTGTCATGCCGCTGCTCGGCGTTACGGACGGGATTCAGATACTCAAAAGCGGGCAGGTCATGTCCATTGACGGCATCGGCGCCGGTTATAAAGAGATCGTCCGGCTCTCCTTCGGACACGATCTCATATTGTTTTTCCTCGGCGTTTTTCTGCTGTCGGGCGCTTTTTCGGAAACGGTTCTGGGCCGCAGGATGACCCTTTGGATGCTGGGAAAAATCGGAACCGGAACGCATCGCGTGATCCTGGGATTTCTCATCATGGGGACGCTGCTTTCCATGTGGGTCTCCGACGTAGGCGTGGCGGCGATCATGTTGCCCGTCGGCCTTGGAATTCTAAAACAAGCCAACGTGAAGCCCCTGGAGAGCAACTTCGGAAAGGCGCTGATGATTGCGTCATGCTGGGGCGCCATCTTCGGCGGCATCGCCACTCCGGCGGGTTGCGGCCCGAATCCCATCGCCATCGGATATATGCGCGACCTGTGTGGCATGCAAATTTCCTTTGTCGATTGGATGAAGATCGGCGTGCCGGCTTCGCTCATGATGATACCCCTGGGTTGGCTGGTGCTGATGCTGATGTTTAAGCCGGAGTTCAAGCGCTTGCCGCTGTCGGCGGATGATATCAAAAGCCAACTGCGTGAACTGGGTCCGCTGACGCGCGAGGAAAAAGGCACGCTGGCGATATTCGGCTTGGTGATTAGCTTGTGGGTTTTCAATCCTCTCATCGCAAAATTTACGGGAGGTCTCATCAACCTGCCGATCAGTTTCGTGGCGATCCTCGGCGGGCTGCTGCTTTTTCTGCCGCCATTTCGCGTGCTGACATGGGAAAAAGCCGACCGCGTCATATCCTGGGAGAGCATCATTTTGATTATGGCTTCGCTGGGGCTTGGAATGATGACCTATCACACCGGCGCGGCGAAGTGGATCGCCGTCACGCTTCTTGGCGGCGTGCCCTCCCTGTCGCCCGTCGCGCTGGTTTTCGTGGTCGTGCTCGTGGTCATTTTCATGAAGCTGTTTCTGGCCAGCAACACGGTGACGGGAATCATCATCATTCCGATCCTGATTTCATTAGCGCAGGCTTTTGACATCGACGCGTGGATGCTCGTCGGACCGGCGGCGTTCACCTCCTCTTTGGGCATCATCCTCGTGACGCAGACGCCGACGAATATCATCCCCTATACATCGGGTTATTTTTCGATTCGTGATTTCGCCAAAGTCGGTATTGTGATGTCCTTGGTCATGGTCGCTGTCGTCACGCTGGCTATCGTTGTGATCGGTCCGATGACGGGAATGTATTCCATCCAGGGGAACTGATGAGGGCGGATTCATGACTTTGAAAATGCGGCGAACACGCGAAAAGGAAATACGCCGGGAGCAGATTCTCGACGCCGCGCGTTCGCTTCTTTTCGAAAAGGGAATGGCGGCGCTTTCCATGAGCCAGATCGCGCAATTGGCCGACCTTTCCGTCGGAGCGCTGTACCTGTATTTCAAAAACAAAGAAGATTTGTTTGCCGCGCTGCAGGAAGAGGGCCTCGCCCGCCTTTACGAATCCGTTTTCGAAGCGCAAAGCGGCAATGAAAACCCCGAGGAAAAATTACGCTCAATAGCCTTGGCCTATATGGATTTCAGCGAGCAATACCGAAAGTATTTTGAGATCATCAATTACTTCCTGACTTCTCCCGGCGTGAAATTTCCTGACAACTTGAAAGCCCGTATCGACACGCAGGGCGGGAAAATTCTCGCCTTGGTCGAATCCGCCGTGCGTGATTGCCTGCCGATGGAAAAAAGCGATCAATCCCGAAAACGAGCCATCCACTTCTGGGCTTTATGCCACGGAATGTTGGACCTGCGTAAACTCAAAACCACGATCCTCGCGGGCCAAAACTTTCGCGATCTCTATTTAGAGAGCATCGATCATTTCGTTGAAGCCCTAAAATAAGCAGGGCAGGTTTGTCATTCTGTGCGAAGCCCTTTCTTGTTCTGTAATTGCTCCGTTACTTCACCTCAAAATACGCTTTCACCTGCTCTCCGCTGTTGTTATCCATAAAGGGGTCCGTGTAGGGCGCGCGAGTGTTCGGATCGAGCCGGTCCACGCGGATATCTTCGACGTGGATGTGCGCCGTGTATAACCCGCGAGGGATGTCCGCCGGGACATTCCAGAAAAACTCCATGTCCAGATAGTGCGGGTGAGGACCGATATGAATTTGCTTATGGCCAATCTCTTTTAAGGAGCCAAGGTAGCCATCGCTTAGGCCTTCATACTCCGATCTCCCATCGTCCTGGTCGGTCAAGTCCCAGGGAGTCATGTCGATGAATGCCCGAACTGTCGCACGCTTCACTATCTGAAAACCGTTGTTGCGGACGCGCAGCGATATCGTCGCCCTTTTACCGCGAATCGTATTGGACACGTTTAATTCCGTGGAGTTGACGGCCAGGTCGGGTTGCACGGTGCGCATGTTGCGGCCATCAACGGTCACATTCTCCGGTTCAATAATGCCGCCCGGCAGCGCGGCGAGGTATTCCTGAAAAGCCTGCCAGATGGGGATTTCCGTGTCCGTGAATGACTCGCCTGTGTCCGGATCGTCGATGAGAATTTTAGCGACTTCGCCGTCTTCATCCGTTGCGAGAATGAGGGTGTTCATTGTGGCGGCCAGCGTTGTGGCGAGGCTATGCACCATGGCGATGCGATAAGTTCTTTCGGGATCAATCGCTTCGCCGTTGACCGACACGGAGCCGGAAACGACGCGGCTGAAAATGGGCGCCGTCACGTCCACGTCATAAGAGACGCCGGATATTTGTGTGACATCGATTTTGAGTTGATGGCTGAATGCGGGGACGAGCTGCGCCATACCGGGCAGAACGTGAACAATCTCCATCACGTATTCCACGGCGGTCGTGTTCCAGTGCCATGTGCCGGGCACGCCCAGCACCGACGCGTTCAGGATTCCGGGGCGGAATGTGAGAATGCAAATGGAGTCGGGATTATGGCCGTCTTCGTCCATTTTATGCAGTGGCAAAACGTCGTAGGCCGCGTCGCCCGTGGTCGTTCCTGGCCATATGTCGGCGCGATATAAGGAAGGAACCGCCACGGAGGCATCCACGGGCATGGCTTCCTGTTCGAGTTTCCATTCGAAGGAATCGTTGATGAGCATTCCAAGACCGGAGATCGTCTGCGCCCGGTGCGAAAGCCACACATCCGATTCGACCAGCTCCCATTCAAACCAGTCGCCGTATTGCTGATTGGCGGCCAGTTTCCACTCCGCGAACTCGGCGGCGACTTCGGCGTCCTCGCGCAAGTCCGAGTTGATCTGGATGAGCCGGGAATCGATGAAGTCCATGCCGCCGCGGTCGATATCCACAACAGCGTCCACGCGCGCCGCGAAGAGTCCGCCTTCTTTGGCCTGCACGATGGGAGTTATGCCGCCGGCGGGATTTTGTATCATGATGGGGCGGTTGAGCTGCGCGTGACTGTGCGCGCTGATGATGAGATCGACGGGATGGCTGGTCACCAAACCCTGCCCATAGGCGGCGATGAGATAATCTTTGCCCACGGGGATGTTGACGCGGTCGCCCAGTCCCAGTCCCGTGTGCGAAGCGACAACGACAACGTCGGCGCCTTCGGCGATCAGGCTGTCGATGCCCTTGGCGATGTATCCCGACTTGCGCGGATCGGGATCGAAAAAAGTCATGTTCTCTTTGAAGGGATTGCTCGCGCCCATAGCACGCAGGAAAGCCGGATCGCCGGGGACCTGCGTGTACACTCCAGTGTCTGTGACGGCGCCGAGAATGCCCACGCGAATCGGACCGGCGTCAAGAATGGTTGACTGCTGAAAAAGCTTTTCGCCCGCGTCGTCGGTGAAATTCGTTTCAAAATAATCGGCGTACTCGACGAGGTCTTCCCGGATTGTCGAAGGGTCCACGTTGCCGAATGTCACCTGCATGGGTCGGCCCTTTAGTCCGTCGCTGAAATTTTCGTGCGCCGCCAGAACCTTTTCGGTCAGGAAGGGAATGCCAAAATGGAAGTCGTGGTTTCCCACTTGCCAGAGGTCCACGCCCATGCCGTCCCACGATGCGATGAGCCATTCCAGAAAGCCCGGCACATCGTTGAACAAGGTGTTTTCGAAATCGTCCCCGGCGTCGATGATGACGGTTTCGATGCCCACGGCGTCGTTGTTTTCGCGGATCGTCTTGAACAAATACGCAAGGCGCGCCAGACCGCCCTGCGGGTCGTCGGGATGACCCCAGGGCGCGGGATGCGTGTGGAAATCGTTAATGGATAAGAAACATATCGGTTTTTTGGTCTCGGTCGGTTTTGGATAAATGGATGCGTGAAAGATTACCGGTCGGGCGCCGCCGCCTTCGAGGCTGACCTTAATGCGTAGTTGGCCGGGAGTATTTCCAAGCTGAACTTCGCAAGCCGCCCGCCCATCGTCGCCGGTGATAAATTCTTCGGGCGCAAAGGACACAAGCCCTTTTCCTTCACCTTCGCCGCGCAGTCTTTTGAAGATGATCGTCAGTCCGCTGATCGGCGCGCCGCTTTCATTGACGGCCTTGACCACGAGTTCTTTGCGCAATACTTCGGCGACATAGCCCGATTGCAGGTTACCGTCTTCGATAATCAGAAAGACCTGAATGTCATTCGCATCGTCATCCGTGTCGTCATCATCTCCGGCATTGTTGTCGTCGTCATCGTCGCCGCAGCCGCAGCCAGCAAAACACAGCAACGCCAAAACCAGAAAACTAAAAACAATAATTGAAATTTGCTTTAACATTTTTCCCTCAAGTTCGATGGAAATCCTTTCAGATAGAATAGAAAGAATTTTCGCCGATGAAAAGGGAATAAAAGATTAGCCCGAGGCCTTGGCGGCGGGGCCGGTGGACAGAATGATCACGCCGGCGACGATGACTAACATGAAGGCGAAAAGGGGCAGGCTTGGGAAGCGGCCATAAACCGCGCCTTCGAGAAAGTATGGTGAAAGGATAATTGCGGCGTTTGTCGCCGGAACGACGACCAGGGCCTTCGCTTTTACATAACCGATCTGCGCGGCGACGTTGGCAAGAATGCCGAAGACCACCGCTATGTAAGGAAAGGGATTTGAGAGTTGCCCGAGAAGGGAACCGCCGGCACGCACCAGCGCCGCGTCGCCCAGAAATATCGCCAGCCCCGTCCCGACGCCCGAAGCGATGCCCCAGACCACGCCGTGCGTGCGGGGAAGAAATTTCGTCATCACGCACGCCGCGGAAGTTGCGATAAACAGTACTCCGATCGATTTTATCATGGCCGCATTTTCAAACACGCGGACCGCTGTATCGTTCGCGGCGCCCGCGAATCCCAGCGCCGATGTCCCGATGATGATCAGCGCGATTCCGACGGCGTCCATGGCTCCGAGCTTTTCTCCGATCACGCGCGTAGCGTAAATCGCCAGTCCGATGATGCCCACGCCCGTCATGGCCGCGATAGTCGAGGGAGATTCAGAGAGCTTAAGCCCAACGGTGTAAGGCAAGGCGGAAACCGTGCAAAGGCCGACGCCCATCAGCCATCTGGTCCCGAGGCGCCGGTGCGCTTTGTCGAACATGTGCCGACCCTGGAGAAAAATACCGACATGCTGCTTCTGAACGCCCTTGCCGATGTTCATCATCACGGAGCCGATTATGCCGAGAAAAATACCGACGACAAAAAGAATTTCCATTAACAGTGGGGCCTTTCCCTGATTTTATCTCGCGTCATTTTCGCCATAAGAATTCCAAAATACCGGACCCAATACCTTTGCCCATGACAATGTTTCAAGAAAATTCCTTAAAGGCGCCGATGCGGTGTGACTGCGCCCACAAAATAGCCTGCTCCACTAAATCAGGAGACAGTCGGTGGGCCAGTTGGCTGAATTTTCCGACCGGCGTCATAACGAGCCGCTTCTTTCTTTTTTCGATCATTTTCACGATCAATCCCGCCGCCTGCGCCTGCGTGTGATGGGCCGGTCGGTCCGGTAGAATCGGCGTCCCGTCCGCGGAGAGAATGCGTTTTTCTGGATCGTGCTCCGTGAAACCAAGGTAAACTACGCCCAGATGCACGCCGCGCGGTTTCAGTTCCAGGCGCAGGGATTCGCTAAACTGCGTGAGCGCTCCTTTGCTCGCGCAATAAAGCGACGCGCCCGGCACACCGAAAATCCCGGCGATGCTGGAAATGAATACCACGTGGCCCTTAGCTTTTACAATGTGGTCCACCGCCGCGCGAGTCATATACACGCATCCCATGAGATTCGTGTCGATGACCTGCTTGCAGACTTCCGGCGACAGATCGCAAAAGCTTCCGCGCATCGACACGCCGGCGTTGTTGACGAGAATGTCCAGTCGCCCAAAATTATTCAGGGCCGCGTCCACCATCTTTTGCGCGTCGGTCCATTGGCCGACATCGCCGCAGACCGCTGCGACTTCGGCGATTTCGGCCAGCTTTTTTCTTTCCGCTTCAAGTCGCTCTTTTCCCCGCGCCGTGATGACAACCTTTGCGCCGTCCGCGCACAGTGATCGCGCGATGGCCAGTCCCACGCCCCGGCTGGCGCCGGTGACCAGGGCGACTTTATCTTTGAAATACGACATTCGTTCTCCTCATGAGTGTGCGGCATAATGGGTGACTATTCACTCAAGTCGCCTCAAAGCCCGAAGGGCGATACAAAATTAGCCGGCAGCGTAAGCTGCCGGATGCATTGGCTCTTGACTATCTATTGCGAACCCCGAAGGGGTGGTACATCTGCTATTATCCACCCAATGATTGTGTCGCCCTACGGGCTCAAGGGGAAAATGAAACAGCTATGTCCCGGCAGCTTACGCTGCCGGCTAATTTTGTATCGCCCTTCGGGCTACGAAAAGATCGCCCTTCGGGCTACGAAAAGATCGCCCTTCGGGCTACGAAACGATCGCCCTTCGGGCTACGAAACGATCGCCCTTCGGGTTACGAAAAGATCGCCCTTCGGGTTACGAAAAGATCGCCCTTTGGGTTACGAAAAGATCGCCCTTCGGGCTGCGAAAAGATCGCCCTTCGGGCTGCGAAAAGATAGCCCTTCGGGTTTAGGGCCTACTTTTGGAAAACAACTGCCTTTCTGCTAAAAAAAACTAAGTAACTATTCTTTTTGAAAATGGCTCATCTTTTTATCGCACGGTTTTCCCATTTGACGCTTGAAATGACTCTATGGCAGTTGACCATATTCTTTCAGGCTTTCGATGCTTTCCTGGATAGCCGAATCAACGGGCGTGTGCGTCATGCCGAGTTCGGCCTCCGCTTTCGCCGATGTATAATAGGTTTTCTCGCAGCCGAAGCGGGCCATGACGAGATCGAGTCGCGCCGGTTTTCCGGTCAGTTTCTGAAACGCGGAACCGGCGGCGCCGGCGATCAAAACGAGCGCGTTGGGCAATTGCCATCGCGGCGGCTTTTTTCCGGCGGCTTTCATGACGCGTGTCATAAAGTCCATGTAGCTGATGTTTTCTCCGCCGAGGATATACGCCTGGCCGGACCGGCCCTTTTCCAGCGCGCTGACCAAAGCGCGGGCCACATCACGCACGTGGCTGAAGTTGCGTCCTCCTCTGGAGGAAATGGGCATTTCCCTTTTGATGAAATCTCGAATCATCACGCCGGAACTGGGTCGCCAGTCAAGGCTGCCGATCAAAAAAGTGGGACACCCTATCACCGCGTCCAAACCTTTTTCATTGGCGTAATCCATAACGAGCTGCGTGGCGCGGTGCTTGGACTCCATGTAGTCCATGCCTTTGTAAAAGGCCGGGAAGCCTGCGGTTTCATCACCGGGATTGTCGGCGTCTCCGTATTGAAAGATGCTGCTGGAACCCACGTACACCAGGCGTTTGATTTTATTTTCGCAGCACGCTTCGAGCGCCTTTTTTGCGCCGTCGAAATTGACGGACCACATCAATTTGGGATCCGCCTGCAGGTCCGTGATCGCGGCGCAGTGAATGAGATAAGTACAGCCTTCGAGAGCCTTGGCGATTTCACCGTCGGTCAGGATGTCGCCTTGGACAATCTCGATAGCAAGGCCTGTGAGAGTGGGCGAGTCGCTCGAAGGATGAACGAAGGCTCTGACCGCGTAGCCTTTGGCCAAAAGTTCACGAACCAGGTGACTTCCCAGAAGCCCGTCGGCTCCCGTAACCAGGACTTTGGCATTCCTCTCAGGCTCAACTTTTCGTTTCGCGCTCATGGTCAATTCCTTCACTTTTCGATGGCGTCCAGGACAGTGTCCAGCATTTTTCTGATGTGCTTTTAAAGCAATTCAATATTATTCTTAGAGAGTAGATCGGTATCGAGCAAGGCTTCGAGGATGCCGCTGTAATTGAAATAGGTGATGATCATACCGTAGAAGCTGATCATCAGCTGCTCTGTGGCTGGTTCTTTTCCCAGGCACTGACCTTCAAAACCTACATGGCCAGGCGGATGTCGCGTTTGATGCGCTCTTTGCCCAGGATGGAAATGACGGTTTCGTCGTAGGGCGTGGCCTGGATCTTTTTCGCGTCTTCTTCGATGAAAGACATCGTCGTTTCGATGCCGTAGGCGTTGAGAATCTTCTTGAAGAGCGGGTAGTGCTCATCAAGGGATTCCTTGACGGAGACAAAGCCATGCTCCGCAGCCTTGGCGCGTTCCCAGAAAGCGACGGGGTTGATGTCGAAAAAGGTGATGTCGTTGATGCTCGGCTCAATGAGAATGATATCGCCCTTGAACGACGGTGTGTTTTTGTAGCGCGCCAGCGCCTGCTGCAGGCGGTAGTGCAGCAGAGCGCGGAAACCCTGATTCAAAACGGCCAGCATGCCGCCGTCGGATAAATACGGCTTATCGGCGGTGTATTGATTCGCCTGTTTGTAATAACGAACCAGCAACTTGTTTTCCAGCGGCCTGAAGGGGTTGTAGGCGATGATCAGGTCCGCGCCGTGCTCCACCGCCACATCGATATTGGCGGTCGTGGTTATGCCGCCGTCCAGGTAGTCGTGGCCTTTGATGCGGGCGGGCTTGAAAAATCCGGGAACGGCGGTGCTGGCCTGGATGGCCTCGCTGATGGTCAGGGTGTTGTTTTCGTCGTAGCCGAAGAGGGTGCGCTCGGCGCTGTCCATATTCAGCGCCGTGATGTAGAGCTCTTTGCGTGTGCGGTGATAGAGTTCAGCGAAGTCGTTTTTTCGGTTGTTGCGTTCAAAATTCTCGCGGATATAGCTTTCCAGGAGCCGGTTGTCGAAGAGGCCGGAAGGCATATAGGACAGCGGGCTGGGCACGTCCGTGCTCGACATCGTCATCTTCACGACGACTTTGACCAATGCCTCCGCAGTCTTGGGTCCGGGCCGGCGTAAAAATTTAAACAATGTGGAGAGGTATCGCTGCTCCGGGTTGAACATTGCCGAAAGAAAGTTGATCCCGAATTTGGGAAACATTACGGCGCTGTCAAACAGAAGCTGCAGCGGCTTGTTGACGAATTCGGAGAAGTTGGGATTGTAAAAGTGCCAGGCCTTGAGCTGCGTGAAAACCGAACTACGCCCGTCGAGGCTCTTGAGCATCTCCTCAACGCTTATGCCGTGCGCCAAAGGCGCCGCGAGAAGGGCGCCGGCGGACAGACCCACGTAAACGTCGAAATCGGTCACGTCGTAATTGACCATCAGGTTGTTCAGGGCTTTTAGGCCGGCCAGAGTGTATGCGCCGCCGGAGATTGCTCCCCCGGCAAGAACCAATGCAATTTTCGGATTTTTTTTCTTTAAGGTGAGATCGCTCTTCTGGACGAAGGTAATTCCCATTAGCAGCCTTTCGTTTCAAGCCCCTCCCAAACAAATTCCGCACCGCCCCGCTGAGCGCCGGGCCAAGACTACGGATTCTTAACGCACCATGTCAAGTTTTTTCCGATACGCTTTCCTACGAGCGCCGGGACCCTAACACACTCTTTTTATCGGAAGATTAGCAGGCGCATGAAGCGAAAAGTGAATTATCTGTTATTTCAAACGGCTTCCCTTCCCTTGAAAGCAGTCCTTATATATCGTAAGAGCTCGTTTTCTTATGCGGAAAAACCAACCCCCGCGACGAGGTGATTGATGCTAGGCAGCGAAATCAGGAAAAGTTTTCTGGAATATTTTGAATCCAAAGGACACAAGGCGGTCAAGAGCAGCCCCTTGATTCCGGCGAGCGATCCGACGCTCCTTTTCGTCAACGCCGGCATGGTGCAGTTCAAAAACGTCTTTTTGGGCCAGGAAGATGCT
>CAZQAE010000055.1:0-34700 GCA_964591275.1 uncultured bacterium
GACTTCGGATATGGTGCTTTTTGATCCTGATGAGCCGGAAACGGCTTATATCGGTTGCCACGACCGGCTTCTCCATGTGTCCACGAGGCCTCTGAAACTGCTGCGCGAGTTGAAACTGCCTTATAGCAAGAAAACCAACTTCGTTCACTTGGGTCCCAAAGGCGACCGGATTTTTCTTTCGCAGGATCTCGGCCCGGAACTGGCGGTGATTGACCGACAATCCTTTCAGCCAAACCAGGCGCTGAAACTTGATCGCGGATTCCTGACCCTTGATCTTTGGATCGACTCTGCGGGCAATCAGGTTGTGGCTTGCGGACTTTTTCCCGGTGGCAGAAGAGTGGAAATCTTCGACCTTGTCGCCATGCAGTCCAAGGCCAAATCCACTTGGGCTCTCGATTACTCCCCCAGTTTCTGCACTGTGGATATAAAGGGGAGGCGTATATTTCTTTCCTCGGCGGGAAGCGGAAAGGTCAGAGTGCTTGATCTTGACTCCCTGGCGGAGTTGGAAATTCTCCAGTTTGAGGTGGGACTGCGCAATCTCAACTTCGACGCCGATAGAAGGTGGCTTCTTGTGGGCAATTATTTCAAAGGGACGCTCACTGTGTTTGATGTTGAAAACCGGCGAGTCGCAGGACGCATTTTCCTCGGCCAACGTCTTCGATGGGTTCAGGTCGATCCGGAAAACGGGAAATGGTACGCAACCTCCTCCGTCGGGGGCTTTGAAATTGATCCTGATCAGGCCTTCAATAAATGATGGCGTGGTGATTTTCATGGACACTGTCTGCGCTCCGTGCTAAAATTTCCCTTGTGTTGACGAGAATATTATTGATCATTTTTATTGCTTGCGCCTTGGGGATTGCGGCGGCCTTTCTGCTCTTACCGGATAAGTCAGATAAGCCTGAACAGCCGACAGCGCAGCCTCTGGGCGAAGGAACGCTCGCGCGGGTCGAAGGTTTCAGCTACAAGCGGACCCTCGATGGCAAAAGCGAATGGGAACTGGAGGCGAAAAGCGCCGTGTACTCCGATGATCGGCAGATTGCCCGTTTCGATGAAGTTGAAGCTACATTTTGGGGGAAAGACGGCAACACCTTGAGCATGAAGGGAAGTCAGGGCCAATTTCACGTTGAAAGCCAGGATATTGAAATCAGCGGAGGCGTCGTCCTTTCCAGTTCCATGGGATACACGATGACAACCGACAGTCTGGATTATTCGTCCGCAACCCGCATGATTGAAACCGAGTTGCCTGTTGTTATTCGAGGAGATTCTCTGGTTTTATCCTGCAACGGACTTTCCCTCAACATTGCCGAGGAAAATATTTCCCTGGAAGGCGGCGTCAAAGGCGCCATCTGGGATCTTGAGCAGCCTATTCAAGGCCGGGGACGCTGATTGTGTCGAGACGCTTTTGCACCATTATCCTCCTGCTGGCGATTCTTGCGACCTCGCCGTTCGCCCATGCCGGACCGACCCCAAAAGCCCCCTTTGAACTTGATCCTTCGGAGCCTATCAAACTGGCGGCCGACAGAGTGTCTTTTGACAACAAGGCTATGACCGTTCGCTGGGAGGGCAACGTCGTCGCCATGCAACGCGACGTGAAAATGAGCGCTGCGCTCGTTGTCCTTCAATTTGAAAAGAAAGCCGGCGATCAGGTCGACGGACAGATTCCCATGTTTTCCGGCTCCGGCGAGATCTCCTCCATCACCGCAACGGGTAGCGTGAAAATGATGCAGGGCGTGAGGCGCGCCGTGTGCGAGAAAGTTGTGTTCAACCAAAAGGCCGACAATATTACTTTCAGCGGTTCTCCCCGTATCTTCTCCGGCTCCGACAGCCTTTCCGGAGAAAAAATCATCGTTCATATAAAAGAACAGCGAGTGGAAGTTGCCGGTTCGCCGGGACGGCGCGTTACAGCCACGGTTATGCCAAAGGGTGAGGATGGATTCCTGCCGGCGGAGGCCAAAGAGCGGATGGAAGAGTTGGAGAAGAACCCGCCTCCAGATCCCGAGCCCCCTGCCGCGGAGACGAAACCGGACAAATTGAGCGCCAAACCCGACAGCGGATCGCTCAGGCTCGAAGAGCCTACGCCATGACGATTGAGCGTCTGGCAACCAAAGATCTTGTTAAAAGCTTTGCGTCACGCCGCGTTGTGGACGGCGTTTCCATCGACATTCGCCAAGGGGAGATTGTCGGACTTCTCGGACCCAACGGGGCCGGCAAGACGACAACCTTCTATATGGTTGTCGGGCTTTATCAGCCTGACGAGGGCGAAGTCAATCTGAAAGGAATGGATATCACCAGGCTGCCCATGTACAAGCGGGCCCGCCTGGGCATCAGCTATCTTTCCCAGGAGCCGAGCATTTTTCGAAAATTGAGCGTCGAGGATAATATCCTGGCCATTTTGGAGACACTAAACCTGTCGAAAAGCGAGAGGACTGCGCGGCTTGAGAAATTGCTTGAAGATTTGTCGATAACGCACATTCGAAAAAGCCCTGGATACGCTCTTTCGGGCGGTGAACGCCGACGCGTGGAGATTACCAGGGCGCTGGTCACGCGGCCAGCTTTCATTCTGTTGGACGAACCCTTTGCCGGCATTGATCCTATTGCAGTTGGTGAGATTCAGGGTATTATGAAACAGTTGAAGGAGCAGGGAATCGGGGTCGTCATTACGGATCACAATGTGCGCGAAACGCTTGGGATTTGCGACCGCGCGTACATTCTCCACAAGGGGAAGGTTCTTCAGCAGGGAGACCCGCAGACCATCGCCGATTCCAGTGAAGCTCGGGCAATTTATTTGGGAGAAAATTTCAAACTTTAGAGGCAAGGGGCATATGGTGCAGGAACTTCGACAAACCTTGAAGCTGACTCAACAGCTTGTTATGACGCCGCAACTTCAGCAGGCGATCAAACTGTTGCAGCTCACGCGGATGGAATTGGTCGAGGCTACGCAGCACGAACTGGATGAGAATCCATTTCTCGAAGAAATCGAGGAAAGGGAGGAAGCCGAAAAAGTTAAGGAGCAGCTTCCTGAATCCATCGCGGATGATGCAGGACCTACGCAGGGCGCCAACGAGATGGATATTCTTCCCACGACATCCAGCGTTAAGGAATTCGACTGGAGTTCCTATATTGAGCAGCAAAGCGTTTACGGCTATCAGGGCGGCTACCAGGACGAGGAGAAAGCCGATTATGAAACGCCGATGACGCACTCCGGCACATTGGCTGAGCATCTGGAATGGCAGCTTCAGATGTCCGATTTACCGGACCCGCTTCGGACGATAGCCGCCTATCTAATACGGGAGTTGGATGAAAACGGTTATTTGAAAAGGGCGCTGTCCGAAATCGCCGCGAAGCTGAGCATGCTGGAAGATGACGTTGAAGAAGCGCTTCTGGCTATTCAGGAATTTGATCCGCCGGGCGTGGGGGCCAGGGATTTAAGAGAGTGTCTTCTGGTTCAACTCAGGCAATTGGGCAATGGCGACGTTCGGGTCAAAAAAGTCGTCAGCGATCATCTGCACGACCTGGAAAAAAGAAATTATAAAGTCATCGCCCAGGCTCTGAAGACATCCATTCCTGAAGTCGGCCAAATCGTGAAAGCCATCTGCCAGCTTGAACCGAAGCCTGGACGACCCTTCGGCGTCGGCTTGCCGTTGCACATTACTCCGGATATTTACGTAGTAAAGATTGTCGATGAATACGTTGTTGTGTTGAACGACGACGGGATGCCCAAGCTGAGAATTTCCAATTATTATAAAAAACTGCTGGTTAAGAAGGATAACGCGGCGAGCAAGAAAGAGAAGGAATACGTTCAGGAACGACTTCGGAGTGCTGTTTGGCTCATCCGATCCATTCACCAGAGGCAGCGGACAATATATAAAGTCACCCAAAGTATCGTGAAATTTCAGCGGGAATTTTTTGAAAAAGGGGTGAAAGCTCTGGCCCCGCTGATTCTCCGGGATGTGGCTGAGGACATCAATATGCATGAGTCGACGATCTCCCGGGCTACGACGAATAAATACGTGCATACGCCGCAGGGGATTTACGAGCTGAAGTATTTTTTCAACTCGGGGATCGATTCAAAATGGGGTGAACAAGTCGCCTCAGAGGCTGTAAAAAAACATATTTCTGAGATCATAGCCGGAGAAAATACGAAAAAGCCGTATTCGGATCAGGAGATCGTGAGAATTCTTGAACGTGAAAACGGTTTGATTATTGCCCGACGCACCGTGACAAAATATCGCGAGATGATGGGCGTTCTTTCGTCAACCAAGAGAAAGAGCCCGTTTTGACAATCCCACCTAAGGAGGAGACATGAACTTTTCCGTGACTTTTCGCAATTTGGAAGCGACAGATGCGATCAAGGAGTACGCCCGGCAGAAGCTGGGGAAAGTCAGCAAGTATCTGAGCGAACCGATCGATTTTAACGTCGTCCTTAAAGTGGAAAAACATCGGCATAGTGCGGAGGTAACACTTTCATCGGAGCGAAAAGTTTTTAATTGCAAGGAAAAGACTGAGGATATGTATAGTGCGATCGACAAGGCGGCTGATAAATTGGAACGGCAGGTGAAAAAAGCCAAAGACAGAGTTCAATCCAAGAGGTCCCCTGGAAACAAGCCGGAACTCATTGTCGAGGACGAAAAAGAGCCAGGAGCTACGTCGGAGTAAAGAACATTTAAGGGAGCAAATTGCTCCAAAGCTATTTCTTAAGACAGACTCTTCGGATCACGCAATACGGGGGCGCCTCAGGCTCATCATTCATTGAACCCGAGACGCCCCATTGATTGTCATCGCGGAATAGGTTAATAACCGCGCAAAATGGTAACCGTTGCCTATAAAGGATTATTCGAGATTGTCTTATGATGAAAATTGTTGATTTTATCACACCTGCCGTGATTAACGTTTATATTCAGGGCGCTGATCGCAGTTCGGTGTTCAAAGAACTCATCGCGATGTTGGCCAAAGAAAATCCTGGTTTGGACGCTTCACTGATACTGAGGATTCTGGAAGAGCGCGAAAAGCTTGGAAGTACGGGCATCGGCAATGGGGTGGCGATTCCTCATGGCAAGGTTAAGGGATTGCGAAAGGTTCTGGTCGCTGTGGGCCGATCCGTCAAGGCCATTGATTTTGACAGCGAGGATGGCCAACCCGTCCACCTGTTTTTTCTTATTGTTGCTCCAGGCAATGCCGTCAGCATTCATTTGACGCTATTGGCGCGCATTAACTCAATCGCCGGAATCCCGGAATTGCGACAAAAGCTTATGGAAGCCCAGAGCGCTGAGGACATGATGCGTTGCATCAGCGAATTCGACCTTGATGAATAAAAAATTGTGCAGGAGCCGGTCATGGCTTTTATTCTGGTAAAAGAGCTGCTCAGCAGTCGTAAAGAGGATCTTGGCCTGTTGCTGATCGCTGGGGAAACCGGGCTGAAAAACAAAATTCGGGCGGCGCACACTCAAAAACCGGGCCTTGCACTAGTCGGTTATAATAAACACATCGTTTCACACAGAATTCAAATATTTGGAAAAACCGAAATTGGTTTTCTCGCGCAGCAGGACGAGGGAGAAAGCCGAGCGGTCTTAAGCAGGTTTTTTAATAAACGGATTTGTTGTTGCGTGGTTACAGGAGACATGGAGCCCCATCCGCTGCTGCTGGAATATGCCAAGGCAACCCAGACGCCTTTAATCCGAACCTCTCTTGTCACGCAGGATTTTACTTACAGACTGACCAGGTTTTTATCCTTTCGATTTGCCAGGCGCACAACGATGCACGGCGTTTTGGTGGATGTGTACGGGGCGGGCGTCCTGATTCTCGGCAAAAGCGCGATTGGGAAAAGCGAATGCGCTCTTGATCTGGTGTTGAAAGGGCATAGGCTCGTGGCGGACGATGTGGTCGAATTGCGTCGGATTTCTCAGGAATCGATCAATGGACGCAGTTCGGAAGTCACAAAAAACCACATGGAGATTCGCGGTCTTGGAATAATAAATATCAAGGAAATGTTAGGAATCGGGGCTGTTCGAGACAGAAAAAAGGTTCACATGGTCGTGAAACTCGTGGAGTGGAGCGACGCGGTGGATTACGATCGTATTGGACTGGATGACGAGGTTTATCAGATTCTCGGCGTTGAGTTGCCGCTGACCGTCATTCCCGTTCGACCGGGGAGAAATCTGACGGCGATTGTTGAAGTGGCCGCAAGGAACCACCTTCTCAAGCTGGAGGGATTCCACGCAGCCAGGTCTTTTCAGGAGCAACTGAAAGACCGCATTTCTCGATATAGTTTGGATGGTCCTGAAGACTGCGAGGAGGCCGAATGAGAAATCTGTCTGTCGTGGTCATTACAGGCTTATCCGGTTCGGGCAAAAGCGTCGCCCTGAAGGCTCTTGAGGACATTGGTTTTTTTGCATTGACAATCTGCCCAT
This sequence comes from uncultured bacterium, assembly GCA_964591275.1. Classification (GTDB taxonomy): domain Bacteria; phylum Lernaellota; class Lernaellaia; order JACKCT01; family JACKCT01. Next base: position 6,408 of record CAZQAE010000055.1, read on the forward strand.
ATTCCTTTTTCAAAACCTTCTTGATCTTTCCGAGACATCGGCCGAGTTTCGTCGAATAGCCATTGTGATGGACAGTCGGGAAGCTGTGTTTTTCGATAATTTTCAAATTGTGTTTGAGAAAGCGGTGGCTCAGGGATTTCAAGTCAAAACTCTTTTTATTGAAGCGGTCGAGTGGCGGCTGCTTCAACGCTATTCCGAAACTCGGCGCGTGCATCCGCTTCATGAAGAAGGGGACTTGAAAAAATCCATTGAAACGGAAAGAAGCAATTTTGAGCAAATAAAAAGCAGAGCCGATATCGTCATCGATTCGACGGAGATGAATGTTCATGAACTGGGGAAGGCCATCAAAGAACGCTTCGGCATTAGCGAAGAGAAAATTCCTCTCCACATTACATTGATGAGTTTCGGTTATAAATACGGGGGAGCGCCCAATTCCAGCTTGACACTGGATGTCCGCTTTCTTCCCAATCCCTTTTTTGTGCCGGAATTGAAGGAAAAAACGGGACTGGATCCCATGGTATCCGACTTCGTTATGAAAAATCCCGAAACCGTTAGCCTTTTGAAGCGGGTTTGGGACCTGCTGGATTATTTGTTGCCTAATTATGAGAAGGAAGGCAAGCACTATCTGACCCTTGCCGTTGGTTGTACAGGGGGGGCTCATAGATCGGTGACGATCGTGGAGGAGTTGGCGAAACAATTGAAACAAAGAGGTTATCGAATCACCGTCAATCATCGCGAGTTGACTAGACGCTAAGCCTGGCGGGCCCGGTACGGTCAAGGCGAGGCCGACCGGCGTGTTTCGTTCGCGATGGGAGACTTGTAGAAAAAGAAACGGATAACGGACTATGATTGGAATTGTACTTGTGGCGCACGGAGGACTGGCGCAGGAATTTATTAAAACGACCGGAGAAATAATCGGCAACGACCTGCATGCGGCTATTGGCGTTAGCGTTGATGCGATGGATGATCCGGAAATCGTGACGCCGAAGATTGAAAAGGCGATCAAGGATGTTGACCAGGGGGAGGGGGTTTTAATTTTTACGGATATGTTCGGTGGATCGCCGTCCCATTTGGCCCTGCGCTTCCTCCGCACGGGTCATGTCGACGTTATCAGCGGTGTTAATCTGCCCATGCTTCTTGAGGCATTCCTGGAACGCGAAAGCACCAATTTATCGAAACTCGTTCAATCGCTCCAAACCCGAGGAAGAGAAAGTATTTCCCTGGCCAGCGAAGATTTGTCAAGATAAAATGGAGCACTTCAATTTCGACAGCGGCGCCATCAGTCGGGAAGTGATTGTACAAAACAGGCAGGGCTTGCATCTGCGTCCGGCTGCCCAGATCGTCAAAGCAATGGCCACGATGAATTGCGATATCAAGATTCGAAAGGACAACAAGGTGGCCAACGCCAAGAGCATAATGAGCGTTACAACCCTTATTGCCACGAAGGGAACCGTGCTGACCATCGAAGCCAACGGACCGGATGCGGCTTTGGCCGTGGCCAGCCTTGTTCAATTGTTCGAACAAAAATTCCATGAGGACTGATGGCTGACGGCAAATCCATAATGCGTGTGTTTAAAGGCCAAATAGGGTCTCCGGGGATTGCCGTGGGGCTGGCCTATCTGGTGGATCGGGGCAAACTCCGTGTTCCCATGCGCATGGTTATGGCAGAGATGGTCCTTCTGGAAAAGAAACGCTTCAGCGATGCCATTCAACTGAGTCGCGAGCAGCTCCAATCGGCCCTTGAAAGAGACTTGTCCGAAGATCACCGTCAGATTCTCGATGCGCACCTCGCATGGACTGTTGACCAATACATGATCGATGAAGTGGAAAAACTCATCGAAAACGATTACATCAACGCGGAGTGGGCCACAAAAAAACTATTTGACGGACTGAACGCTACGCTGGCTTCCGAGGCGAAAAGGACCCGGGTCGAACGCTCACAGCTTTTTGATGAAGTATTCCACCGAATCATGAGCAACCTTATGGGTGTTCAGCAAGAAACCTTGGATACGGTGCCGCGAAACGTCATCCTCGTTGCGCACTCCCTGTCGCCGGCTGACATGGCTCATTTCGATAGAAGCCGAATCATTGGCATGGCCACGGACATCGGCGGCCCGACAAGCCACGCCTCCATTCTCGCCCGAGGCATGGAGTTGCCCGGCGTCGTTGGACTTGAACATATCGCCACGGAAGTTCAAACCGGCGATCTTGTCATCATTGATGCGCTTGAGGGCAGCGTCATCGTCAACCCGACGCTCCTGGTTGTCGACAAATTTCAGCAAAGGTTGAGCCTGTTTGAAGAGCAGGAAACCCGGCTTCTTGAAATCAGGGATATGCCGGCGACCACCAAAGACGGCAAAGAAATAACAATACAGGCCAACATGGAATTCCTCGACGAAATAGAGGTCATGAAAAGGCATGGCGTCAAAGACATCGGTTTATTTCGCAGCGAATTTATCTTCTTGCTCAAAGGAGGCGTTGCGACCGAAGAGGAACAGTACGAGGTGTACTCGAAGCTTTTGCAGTCCGTCGGCTCCAACAGCGTTGTGACTATCAGAACCCTGGATCTTGGATCGGATAAACTGGTCGAGGAGTTGAACCCCCCTTCGGAAACCAATCCGGCGATGGGTTTGCGCGCCATTCGCTTCTGCCTTGAGCGCGAGGACATTTTTAAAGATCAGTTGCGTGCCTTGTTGCGGGCCAGCGTTTTCGGAAAACTGAGGATTATGTTCCCGATGATATCGGGTCTCGGAGAATTGCGTAAAGTCAAATACGTGCTCGACGAAGTGCGCCAGGAACTCGAACTCGAAGGAATTGAATTTGCAGACAACATTGACGTCGGCATTATGATTGAGGTGCCCAGCGCTGCGGTCATTGCCGATGTCCTCGCCGAAGAAGTAGATTTCTTCAGCATTGGGACTAACGATCTCATTCAATATACTCTGGCGGTTGATCGCTCAAACGAGCATGTTTCGCATATGTTCAAATCAACACACTCGGCGATTCTTCGGCTTATCAAGCAAACGATTGAAGCGGCGACCGCCGCCGGCATCGACGTGTCCATGTGCGGAGAAATGGGCGGCGATGTCCAGATGACGATGCTTCTGATCGGATTGGGCGTGTCAAGCTTTTCAACCAATCCCGCACAGGCGCTGCATGTCAAGCAGCTTGTACGGCAGATCGATTCCAAAAGCGCTGTCGAGTTCGCAAACAAAGCCATCAACATGAATGTCTGCGGAGAAATGTCTCGATTTATTAAAGAGGAAATGTCGGAGCGCTTCCCGGAAATATTTGAGAAGTTTACCTGGACGATTTAGCTTTTTGTCTAATGGCCCCTCAGAATTTGTACTCGGGGTTGTCCCGATCAAAATCCGCGTCGGTCAATCCCACATTTGGCGTGAAATCCCGCCACTCAAATGATTCGAATAACTGATCGTTTTCGTCGTAATTCACGGTTCTTATCGGCAGACCTGTTTCAACGTCATGCGCGTTGATGGAATGGTAACTGTAATAGCCTTTTCCTTTGACCGTCCACGATTCCACGACGTAAACGTCCTTGCCGCCGACCCTTTGCAGTCCATTGAATTGCAGTTTGATCTCGTTATTGACAAGCCCCCGATGCAGGTTTTGGACTATGGTGCGCGCAGTGTGCCCAAGATCGGTTTCAGCGATATCGTGGTTGGTGTCCCCTTTGACCATAGAGCCGTTCGGGTCAAGCTTCACCGTGATAAAGTCCGCGAAGCCCCCATCGTGCGCGATGACTTTGTCGTTGTAGTGCCCTTGGCGAAAGAGGATTTCCCGGCCTTCTTTCGGACCAGGGAGCCATTTCATGTAAATGTCCCCCGGCTTGCGAAATTTTGTGTACATATTCATGAAGGGCTGCAATTTCCCTTTGATCCGCTCCTGTTTATGCATCACGCATGTATAGTCTTTCATCTTCGCGTAATTGCCGAGTAGCGTGGACTGAAATTGCGCGGCATCAATGACAATACCGTCGGTGGAGTAACCGGGGAATCCAAGGGAAGGATTTAATGGGTCGAATTGATTGGCCGCAAAGCGGGGGTTGAACTTAAAATTTGCAAATTCAAACTGTTCGAGAATGCGGTCCTTGTCGTCTTTCACAACGATTTTGACTGGCAGACCCCTGGCATTTAGAGTCAGGGCAATGTTGCCCACTTTCGTGTTTTTCAGAACCTCTAAGATTTTACCCACGCCGAGAAATTCAATGCCGAGCCGGTAATCTTTTTTGATGATTTTGTCGTCCACAGGAATGCTGACGGCCGCGAAAGACAGGGCGCCGCCTTCCATAATCCAGGCTTGGTTATTATTCCATCCTGGATTATAGAGAATCGTGCGGTTCCGATGGCGCTTTCCTGTCCACTTGGCGAAAACGGCGCCGGCTTTTGTGCACTTGACTTCAACAACTTCAGCCGGTCGCAAGGCGCCTCGCACGCGATGCCTTAATGTCAAGGTATAGCTCGCCTCTTTGAACTTGGAAAAAGCCCTGGTCATTTTTTTCATGTCGGTCTGCGTGTCGCTATAGGCGATGTTTGGTCCGACGAAAAGAAAAACAATGAATGAAGAGAGTAAAGAAATGAGTAGAGTATTAGCTTTCACAAGCGTCGCCTCCGAAATAAGTGAGCTTAAGTGCAATGAATTACCACAAATACATCTATCCGCCAAGGCTGATTCTGTCAATTTTTCACACCGCAAAAAAATGAAAAAGGGGAGACCTCTTTCTTGACAATGGAGATATTAGAAGTTAAAGAGGTATTCGTGGCTAAGGAATTAATGGCCGACTTAGGGTTGGAAGCAAAATAAAAGGTTTCAAAGTTCAGCAACAAAAGGGGAAGCACATGAACATTTCCAAGGCGCTCATTATGACAATGGTTGTTACGGTTTTTGTGGGAGTCGGCTACATGACGGCATTGGCCGGAGATCCAATCGTCATCGGGGATTACGTTTGGTTCGACGGAGATTGCAACGGTGTTCAGGATGACGGCGACGACGCCGGAATCAATGACGTTCTCGTATGGTTCTATCGGGATTATGATTGCAACGGCGTTATTGACGGCGACGACGCAGTCTATGATTACGATTTTACGCGCGACGACGATTTCGGAATTCCCGGTTTCTACGAGATTCCTTCTTCCGGCGACCGCTGCTTTGTCGTGGAATTGGATGCGGCAACAATACCGGAAGGACTGTTTGTCCGCGCCGGAACCTCCTTTTTGGTTGCTACGCACAACGTGGATTATTTCGACGCCGATTTCGGGCTTTGCGACGAGCAAGTCGAATGCGGAGACTGCGATGGGAAAATAACCGAGTTGACTCTGATTTTTCATGGCACTGAAGCGGCATGGGTGGAAGTCAACGCCAAGGGAAAAAAGAAAAAGGGCAAAGGACATCATGGTAATGATCAAGGTGAACACCTGTTTGCTGGCGAAGTAGCTTCGAATGGAGAGTTCACCTTTGTGGGCCTCGGCAGGGACGGAGAAATGGGGACTGAAATCACGATCTTCGTGGATGGCAATGAAAATGCAAAAATCCATACGAGCTGTTCCAAGCCTATCGGTCCTGGCCTTATCGCCGGCGATTTCGAAGTTATCGATGGATACAGCCGCAATGGCGGCCAGCTCTGTCCCGTTGAAAATCCGGGCAGCGGATACGGCGAGTGCGCGGGCAAGGTGACTGAGCTGACCTTCCAATATATGGGCGACGAAGAAGCCTTCATCGAAGTTGATCAGAAAAAAGACGGCAATGTCTTCGCGGATTTCGTTGCACCTGGCGACACTTTCACGATTTACGGCACAGACAAAAAAGGTACTCTCGGAACCGAAATCTACCTTTACGCGGACGGCGCCAATGAGGTTGCCATCCACACAAGCTGCTCCCGACCGATCGGCCCGGGTCTCGTGGCCGGCGACTTCCTGGTTATCGAGGGATACAGCAGAGAGGGTGGAGAGCTACCGCCTCTGTAATTCAATGAATTGATACGATTAAGAATGGGCCGGAAGTGTAAGCAAACACTTCCGGCCCTTTTTTCATGACATGAAAAGAGAGTGTTGCGAGTAGAAACGGCGCCAAAACTCTTTACAAGGAAAGCCTTTGGCGTTCGTCGAGAGCTGGAGTACAATGCTTGAAATTCCGCTCATCAAAGCTTGACAAAACTTCCGGGCTTCGCCTAGATGGTTTTGGAAAAGGGAACATCTTTTTGGACGGAAACATGACGAACTGGTCATGGAAATGGTTGGTCGGAGTCTTCATCATTGCGGCGCTTTCGCCGGCTCTGTCGTGCGCGCCGGATAAAGAGGATGACAGCGGCGAAGACATCGATGCGGTGGCTATCGAACTCGTCGTGGATAACGACGACTTTTTGGGTTTCACCAAGGACAAGGTCATCGGCGACATCTGGTTTTCCGATTCGGTCGGTCCGGTGGGAACGCCGGTGGACATCGTTGTGCAGATCAATGAATGGGATCGGATGGATGACGAAAATATCGATTTTGTCTGCACGATAACCCTTGCAAATCCAGACCTCATCAAACTTGACGAACACATTTTTGTATTCGAGATCGATGCGGAGCGCGTACAGGAAATGATCATCATACCGCAGGTCAAAACGATTCCGTCGGTTCTCGATTATGAAGTTGAGATTACAGCGATCAATCCCAACGATCCAAACGACCGCTTCGAGGCCGTCCTGGATTATCAATTCCTGGTCAGCCAGGGGACGCCGGCCACCTGATTTCGTATTATGCCTGAGTTGTCCATCGTCATACCCTGCTTCAACGAAGAGGGATCCCTTCCCGAACTCATCGAACGGCTGACGAAATCCCTTGTCTCGTACGGGGATTCCTACGAAATTATTTTCGTGGATGACGGCAGCACGGACGCCGGTTTCGACATCATTCGCAAAGCCCACGGCGAAGACGCCCGCATCAAAGCCATTCGCTTCCGGCGCAACTTCGGGAAAAGCGCGGCCCTTAGCGCCGGGTTTTGCGAGGCCGCCGGTGAAGTCGTCATGACAATGGATGCCGATCTTCAGGATGATCCCGATGAAATAGGCAATTTTATCGCCAAGCTCAACGAGGGATATGACCTTGTCACCGGGTGGAAAAAGAACCGTCACGATCCTCTGGAAAAAACACTTCCATCCCGTTTCTTCAACACTATCACGGCAAAACTGACGGGAATTCCCATCCACGATTTCAACTGCGGCTTTAAGGCTTATCGTCGCGAGGTCTTGCCGGAAATCGAGATATATGGAGAACTTCACAGATACATCCCGGTTTTGGCGAAACAGAGAGGTTTTCGTATCGCAGAACTGCCCGTGAAGCACAGTCCACGGCTATTCGGAAAGTCCAAGTACGGGCTGGAACGCTACATTCGCGGAGCGACGGACCTATTGACGATATTGTTTCTGACCAAATACATGCAGCGCCCCGCGCATCTGTTTGGCGGCGGCGGAATCGTCCTGGGCGGCCTGGGATTTGCGATCTGCCTGTATATGACAGGCCTTTGGTTAGCCGGACAAGGACCCATTGGCAATCGGCCTCTATTGCTTTTCGGCGTCTTGCTTCTGATCACCGGCATGCAATTCATCTCCACCGGCCTGATAGGGGAATTACTCACAAAGCATTCCGACAAGCGGGGGCGGGATTACACAATCCAAGAGAATTTAAAATGATCTCGCCTCGCGTCAAGGCCACTTTGCGCTGGGTTCTGGCGCTTGTCATTCTCATGTTTCTTGGTTTTGGACTGGTCTCACAGTGGGATAAACTGCAAAGCAGCGCCATCGAATTCAGTGGGACCTTTCTGGCTCTTTGCGTAGCGTTGAATCTCATTTTCTTTTTGATTCAGGCTTGGGTTTGGCGGCTATGTCTGTGTTTTTTGGGACATCCGATAGCCCTCGCCGAAGCTTTTTACATCTGGTCGGCCTCGCAGATCAGCAAATACGTCCCCGGCAAAGTCATGCTGATTCTTGTCCGCGTCGGCTTGGCTCAGGACGAATCGGTTCCAAAAGCAAAAACCATCGTGTCGATTTACCTCGAACTCATGCTGATGATTATAACTTCCGCCGGCGTGGCTCTATTGCTTGCCCCAGCGGCTTTTGAATCATTTCAACAATACCATTACTTGATATTTTCGGTCATCATCGTCTTTGGGCTGACCACGCTGCACCCGATAGTTTTGCCCAGGATTGTCAATCTGGGTTTAAGCATTTTGAAAAAGGACAATATCGAATTTAGCATTCCTTTTCGGCGGATGCTCTTTTGCGCGGCGCTTCATTTTGCGGGATGGTTCATTCACGGACTTTCCGCCATGGCGGCGGTGAAGGCTGTTGGCGCGGAGATTCCGCCTATGTGGACGGTCCTGATCGGATTTTTCGCGGCCGGGTGGCTGATCGGTTTTTTGTCTTTCCTGACTCCGGGAGGTCTTGGCGTTAGGGAAGGAGCTTTGGCGGTGTTTCTGACGGCTTTTTTCCCACTGGAAGTTGCCATTGCTATCTCGCTTCTGTCGCGCGTGGCCTGGATATTGGCGGAAATTGTGATGGCGGGGATTTTTTGGGCTATTCATCGTAAAAGCAAGGCGGTCGCGCTGTGAATCTGATCGAAAGATTAAATCTTGATGAACGCTACGCGCGCAGGGCTATGTTCCTCGTCTTGCTTTTTGGCATCGCCATTCGCCTGCCCGGATTGACGTCTCCCATTGCCGACAGGCAATCCTGGAACCAATGCTCCACGGCCACGGTGATCCGAAATTTCGCCGAAAATGGTTTCGATCTTCTTCACCCGGAGTGGGACGTCCTTGATCCCGGCGGAACCGGGCCGAATATCGAAGCGGAGGAGGCGCCGATATATTCAGGAGCTTCGGCGATTCTTTACACAATTTTCGGGCAATCTCACGCCTGGCCGAGACTTCTTTCGATTCTGGCGATGATCGTCGGGGGCCTGTATTTGTTCCGACTGGCGGCACGCATATACGATCCATCTGTGGGACTTTTCGCACTTTTCATTTGGAACCTTGCTCCATATCCCTGGTTTTTCGGCCGCACGATCATGTCTGATCCCTGGATGCTGGCGGCCTCGATAGCAGCCGCCGATTACTATGAGCTATGGCTGCGTGACGACCGGACATCCCATCTCCTCAAATCCGGGATCGCTACAGCCCTGGCTGGATTATTCAAAGCTTTCGCGCTGCACATCGGCTTTCTCTTTTTGATGGCGGGGTTGTTGAAAAAGCGCGCTAAACTCTTTAGCGACTGGAGAATCTATATCTTTGGCGCTATCTGTCTCATCCCGCCGATTGCGTGGATTTATTACGCCTCACTGATCGGGAGCCTGGGAAACGTTACGGAGGCTCCGGGAGAGATCATCGGCGCGCCGCATTTGTGGGGATCCTGGTCGATGCTGATTGATCTGGATTTCTGGAATCGAATCCAGTCCAGAATTTTTGATCGTTCAATGACTCCTGTTGCGACGATCTTCGTCGCGCTTTCGATTTTGTTTTCAGGTACACGGCGAAAAAGCGGCTACATATGGCTTTGGCTTCTGGCCGCGCTTGGCTACGTCCTAATGGTCAAGTCCGGCAACAATGAGCACAACTACTATCAACTGCCCTTCACGCCGCCTTTGGCGATTCTTGCCGGTGCGGGACTTTCCGCGCTGGCCGGGAGAGTTTCACAATCAAGACGCAGCGCGGTAGTTATCGCGGCGCTGACGATATTCACGCTTGTTTCGTTTCTCTACGTTCGCGGGGAATACAGGCAGGATCTTAGCAGCGTGGAGGCGGGCAAGCTCGCCAGGGCCTTTTCCGAACCCGGCGATATTATTCTTGTGCTCGACCCCGGCTCCACGCGCAAAAACCAGGTTCTCTACCACGCGTACCGGCGCGGATGGCACGTCGGACGGCTTGACGGCAAAGGTGTTGAAAAGTATATCTCCTGGGGCGCCACGCACGCCGTTATCTGTTTGTCTGATGATCAGCGGGTGCGCGGCCACAAAGCTATTCGGTATCTGGACCGGCATTATCGTCCCCTTGGCGGCGCCGCCGTCATGGGGGATGGTCGTTTGCACAAGATCAGAATCTATGAGCTGAAAGCGAAGGATATTGAGACCCCATAAACTTATCATCGCCCTAGTATTTTTCGCCGCAATAATTTTCAATGGTTGCGAACGCGCAATAGATATTCCTGACGATTATTCTCTTGCGACGAACTTGATTCCCATCGCGGCGGGGCAGGGCGCGAAGGCCATCCCTGTTATTGCAGGGCGTCTGATGCACTTCACAGAGGAGTTCGAGGCTCTTCCGCTGACAAAAAGTGAAGACGGCGAATCCTACAGTTTGAAACTCCGCAACATCCATATTCCCGATCGCGCCATACTGTCATTTTCTCATTTCCCGCCGCCGCCCGTACTCAAAGCCGGTCCCATGACGCTGTCGGTGCAGATCAGCTCGAAGGAAAACGGAGAACTGATATCGAAGGAGTATCGAATCAGGAGACGGCTTTTTTTCGAGCTTCTCGATTACATACGGGAAAAATGGCAGATTTTTTACAACTACATTGATTTCTATCGGCATTTCACGCTGGATTTGTCGCAAATCGCCGGGGAGACCGTTGATATTCAATTCACCGTTCGGGCGTCGGTTCCTTTTGCCGATGATCAAGCGGCTTATGAAAAATGGGCTGGCGCGAACATGCCCACCCCCTTTGCCGTGTGCAATCCCGTCATATATTCGCCAGATGCCTCGCCGGAAAAAACACCGATCAACGTCTTGTGCATTATCGTTGATGCCCTGCGTGCCGACGCCGTGGGCGCATACGGATATAAGCGAGCGACGACGCCGAATATCGACGGGATCGCCGCCGAGGGCCTGTTGATGCGCCGGACATATTCGCCGTCGAATTTCACGCGGGGTAGCATCACCGCCATGTTCACGGGGCGCTACGCCTCAACACTGGGCATTCCCCTGACGCGCTGGGATTTGACGCAAGCGGAAAAGAAGGCTTTTCGAGTCCTGACTTCCACGCAATTGTCGGCTGGAGCTTTCCCGGACTCGCTTCCCAGACGTCTGCTGGCGCAAGGTTACGTCGTTGAGCATATCGGCTCGAATCCTTTCATTCAGGATGGGACGGCCATCGGATCGTCCCTGGGATTTACTCGCGTTGTCAGTTTCAACCAAAGAAGCAGGGATACCGAAGCCATCGCAGCGCATAGCCTGTCTTTTTTGGAGCGTAACGCCCGCAGGCCCTTTTTTCTCGCCTTGCATTTCGACAACGGTCACGGACCATTGCGCCCTCCCCGGCGTTTTCAGAAAATATTCGACGATCCAATTGAGAACGATTCGCGAATTTGGTCCGCGCTCTACGATGGTGAAATCCGATATGCCGATGAAAAGATCGGCCTGATGATGGATTCCCTGCGGCGATTGGGTATTGAAAAAAACACCCTCGTGGTCGTATGCGCCGATCATGGCCAGGGTTTCGAGGTCGGGCATCCCAAAGGGCACGCGCACAGCCTGTACGACGGCGAAACACGCGTGCCCTTCATCATGCGCCTTCCGGGAATTTTACCCGCCGGAAAGGTTCTCGACACCCCTGTTTCCCTGCTGGATTTCTACCCCACTTTTCTGGCCGCGACCGGTGAATCCCCTATCGGGATGCTTGATGGTAATAGCCTCATCGATGAACTGCGCCCCAAGGCCATTGCGAGGGATTTGTATCTTGAAGGCGCCGGCGTCAGGGCGCTGGTCAGCGATAACAAAAAGAGCATCGTCAAAGATGGCCCCTATGAACGGATGCGTGGGCGAGAACCGGCGGATATGGGGCGCTTTGCGGAATATTATGACCTCGCCAAAGATCCGTCGGAGAAAGCAAACGCTTTTGCCCCAAAAAATCCCGAGCAAAAAGCCATGCTCACAAAGCTGCGGGATTTGAAAATTACGAGGGCTAGGGTACGTTTTGATCAGGTCGGGAAATTGTCGAAAATGATCGACGGCGCAAACACCTTATATTCTGAAAGCGCGCATGAAAGCGTGCGGCTTCTTTTTAGCGCCGGCGAAAAGGATAGAATCTTCAAAGGCCGCGTGGACTTTGACGGCAAACCGGATTCGATCCGCTGCTACGATTGCGAAAAGGAGCCAATATTTTCTTCGCCAAAAGAAGAGGAGCAAAGCGATAGCGGCAGCGTCGTCGACTTTGAACTCGATATCAAGGCGGGGCAGATCAGGCGCATCGGTTTTACGCCCTGGCCCCCGGACGCGCGTTTTACCGTCGCTATTGAGTGCGACGGTAAGCCCCTCAATGCGGATCGCTTTCATGCCGGACGCTACCAGCTTCCTTTTGCGGGCAATCCAGCAAGCTTTGGCGGTCTGCGCGATTTTATTCTTATCAGCAGCGCAAAGCCGCCGGAGATTGATCCGAAAAAGGAGTTTGGCGTGTTCATTCGCTACGCGTCGGCTGTCACAAAAGCGAAGACCGGAGTGGGCGGGCAGGTGAAGGATGCCTTGAAGTCTTGGGGATACGTCAAATGAATGATCAGCGACGTACATTTTTTGGAGTCGCCAAAACCCTTGCGGGCGGCGCTTCGGCTTTTCTGTTGTTCTTTTTCTTCTCGCTGGTCATGGTCGCCGGCTTTGCGGTTTTCGGCGTCACGAATACGAACATGGAAAATATCGTCAGGGAAAACTTCGGGGCATTCATTGCACGCAAGCAATTGCTCTACCTGGGGCTGTATCTTCTGATCGGCGTCTGGTTTTCCATCCCCGCCGCCGTGTCGCGAGCGGGATCCTTTTTCATGGGTTTCTTCCTGTCATTAAGCGCCGGATTGTCCTTTTTTGTTTTCGCGGTCGGTTATCGTCCGGGCCTGTATTCCGAGTGGCTATATGATCGCGGGGGCATTGCCGCGTTGATTCAAAAGGAAGCGGCCTCATGTCCGGGGATCGCCTTTGCCATGCTGGCTCCGGTATTGTTGTATCTTGTGTTTCGTTCAGTTAGACGGCGCGAGAGCCTGCCGCTCATCATGTTGCTTGCGGTGGCGGCATGCACATGGTTTGCGCTCTTTTATCGTCCGCACCACGCGCTAGCCGACAGAAGCGAAGACGTGGAGCGGCCTGATATATTTCTGCTCACGTCTGATTCGCTTCGCCCTGATCGTTTGGAATGCTACGGGTTTGAGAGGAACGTTGCCGCCAATATTCAAAAGCTTTGCGACACAGGCGCTGTTTTTGAAAATGCCTTCGTGACGCTGCCCCGTACTTTTCCTTCCTGGGCGACGATGCTCACGGGCCTGCCGCCGTGGAAACATGGCGTTCGGAGCATGTTCCCCGATCCCGAAGATACCGTTTTACCAGAGAGTCTGCCCCGATGGCTGAAGGAAAGAGGCTATGAAACCGCCGTGTTTTCCGATTATGCGGGAGATATTTTCCCCCGCATGGAAGCCGGCTTCGATATTGTTTCCGCTCCAGATTTCAACTTCGCGACCCTGGTTGAATCCGAATCCCTGCGTGTGCATCGATTCCTTCTGCCCTTTTTGGATTCGCGGATTGGTCGCCGAATATTCCCCGTCATTGACACATTCGCCGACGCAACAGACGCTCGGGATTTGACGGATCGAGTTCTGCAATACTTGTCGCGACCTACCGACAAGCCGCGTTTCGTAACGGTATTTTATTCGACGTCTCACTTTCCCTTTGCGCCGAGCTACCCGGATGTCGGCCGCTTTTCCGATCCCGATTATGATGGGCCTTTCTATTTCAAAAAACCGCCGTCCATTAAAGACGAGCTTCTTGCCGAGCGGGATATCAAGCAGATTCGTGACCTTTTCGATTCGTGCGTTTACGCGGTGGACCGTGAGATCGGTCGATTGGTCGATGCTGTTGGATCGACGGCGAGAGGGCGCGGCGCCGTCTTTGTCATCACCTCCGATCACGGCGAGGCGCTGTACGAGCAAGAGGGCGATATTGGACACGGCGATCACTTTCGCGGGAATCAGACATTGCGCGTGCCGCTTGTCATCAGCGCGCCGGGACGGATCGAGAGTCCCACGCGCGTTGAGGCTCTGACGACAAATATAGATATTGCTCCCACGCTGGCTTCATTGGCGAGCGCGAAATATCCTGATGACGTTGAGGGAATTGATCTGACGGAGGTTTTGCGCGGCGAGCGAAAAGGGCGTGACCTCCTGTTTTTCGAAACCGGATTATGGTTCGTGAAAATCGCCGAGGGCTATATGAAGGATCGACGAATCGCCTACCCCGATATAACCACGATGGGGGAGATTGATTACAAAAAGGGAACGTCGATCACCCTCAAATCCCAATACAAGGACATTACAAACATCGCCAAACACCGCATGGTGTTCGACGGTCGATTCAAGCTTTTGTATATGCCGACGCCCGAAGGGATTTTATGGGAGCTTTACGATCTCGACGAAGACCCGAATGAACAACGCAACCTGATCGACGAATTGCCGCTGGTTGCTAATCCCTTGAAAGACGCACTATTTGCGGAGATGGGATCGGTGCCGAACACCTTTGTGCGCCAAGAGTATTTTCTGCCCCTAAAACCTTCCCGATAGCTTCTATGCCCAGGTGATGTAGGGGAGGACGAAATTCCCCGCCATCAGTGGATGATACGGCGTGACGCGAATGCCGATGCCGTGGCGACCCACATTGTGGCTTTTGTATTCGCCGCAGTACAGGCAGTTCGAGCCGTCTCTTTTTTCGACCATTGACATGCTGATGATTTCGCCATTTTTGAAAACACCTTTTTCATCCAGGACGCCGGCGTATATTTCCACTTTCAGGTCTTCTGGCGAGAGACTTCCCATATGGACGACAGCGCTGACTTCCAGAGGGTAGTCAATTTTTTGCGTTTGAGAAACGTCCGATAGGACTTCGACAACCTGTACTTCGCTCCACTTCTCGTTAATTTTTTGAACCCAGGATGCGTACTCTCGTCCGCCTGCGTAATTGTCCTTGGTGAGTTCGTGATATTGAGCCTGCGTCGGCTGATACATTTTTTGAAGATATTCCTGCACCATCCGATCCGTGGTGAACACCGGGCAAAGCTGCTTCATCGATTCCTTCATCATTTCGACCCAGCGACGCGGGATGCCGTCGCGGGTACGTGTATAAAATGTCGGGATGATTTCTTTTTCCAGAAGATCGTAAAGCGCATTGGATTCCACCTGATCCTGCATTTCTTCACTGCTGTATTGTTCTCCGGCGCCGATGGCCCAACCAACGTCCGCGTTATAAGCCTCGGCCCACCAACCATCGAGCACGCTGCAATTCAATCCGCCGTTGGGCAATACTTTCATCCCGCTTGTGCCGCTGGCCTCCAGAGGACGCCTGGGCGTATTGAGCCAGACATCAACGCCGCCGACCATGTACCGGGCGACGCCCATGTCGTAATCTTCAATAAAAACGACGTGATCGCGCATTCCGGGGCGTCTTAGGAAATGGACGATGTCCTTGATGATGTTTTTTGCGTAGTCGTCGGCGGGATGGGCTTTGCCGGCGAATATCAACTGCACAGGATAGTCGGTGTTCGACAGGATGCGCTCGATGCGCTCGATGTCGCTAAAGAGCAAAATGGCTCTTTTATAGGTGGCGAAACGTCGGGCGAATCCGATCGTCAGCGCTCGCGGATCGAGGACTTCCCACGACTGCGATATCTCATCTTTGGAAACTTTGCGTTGTTCCAACTGACGTTGAAGGCGGCTGCGAACGAGGGAGACAAGCCGCTCGCGGCGTCGCGCGTGCGTTCGCCACAGTTCTGGATTCGGTATCCTGTCAACTCCCTCCCATACATCGGGATCGGCGCCGTTTTCTGTCCAGCCCGGTCCGAGATAGCGCGTGAGGAGTTCGGCCATGTCCGGCGTGATCCATGTCCTCGTGTGTATTCCGTTGGTGATGGGAATGACGGGAATTTCATCGAGCGGAACGTTAGGGAACTCGCCTTTGACCATGTTTCGAGTTACTTCGCCGTGAAGCTTGGAAACCGAATTGGCCCGTGAAGTATTGTGCATGGCAAAAAACGCCATATTGAAAGGTTCGCCGTCGCTGGCGTTGGTGCCTCGGCCCATCGATAAAAGTTTTCCCATATCGATGCCCAATTCTCGTATATAATCGGTGAAGTACCGCTCCATCAATTCGCAGGAGAACAGGTCAAAGCCCGCCGGAACGCTCGTGTGCGTTGTGAAGTTGTTGCTGCTGGCGCAGATGGTGCGCGCCTGATCGAAATCCAAGTCACTTTTGTTCATCATAGTGCGGATGCGCTCAAGAGCCAGAAAAGCCGAGTGCCCCTCGTTCATATGGCAAACAGCCGGATCCACGCCCCGCTGGCTTAAAAAGCGATAACCTCCGATGCCAAGGACGATTTCCTGGCGGATGCGCATTTCCCGATCGCCTCCGTAGAGCTGCCCGGTGATCCAGCGGAAGTCTTCTCCGTTTTCCGGCAGATTGGTGTCGAGCAGATAAAGATTGACTCTGCCGATTTTGGCCAACCAGACTATGATGCGCAGAGGTCGGCCCAACATGTTGATTTCAACGACCAGAGGGGACCCGTCATCATTGAGGACCTGTTGGATCGGCATGTTATAGAAATCATTGATCGAGTACCTCTCTTGCTGCCAGCCGTCCGGATTCAGATATTGACGGAAATATCCTTGCTGGTAGCACAAGCCCACCGCGACAAGTGGCAGACCGAGGTCACTGGCGGATTTCAGATGATCTCCCGCCAGAATCCCCAGGCCGCCGGAGTAGATGCGCATGCACTTATTGATGCCAAATTCCATCGAGAAATAGGCATAAAGCGGAGAATCGCTCACTCCGTATTTGCGGTTGTACCAAGTATGCGTGTTCATGTACGCGTAGTAATTTTCGAAGACTTCGTCCAGATGTGTGATGAATCCCTCATCCTTGCACAATTCCTGCAATCGATCCTGCCCGACGCGGCCTAAAAGCAAAACGGGATTATGTTCCGATTCAATCCAAATGTCTTCGTCGATGCGGCGGAAAAGTTCATCGGCCTGATGGCGCCACGACCACCAAAAATTGTAGGCCAGCTCTTTTATCGCGGCGATGCGCTCCGGTATTTGAGGCGCGACGTTGAAGTCGATAACGGGACGAATCATTTTATCTCCCTTGGGGCGGTTTGACGCTCAACGCTATCCTTTCGCGACAGCTTTGACAATCATGTCCCGACTGGCGCTGCTGTCTATTTGAGGAAACTTTTTGGTTTTAAGAAAATGGAAATGCGACAGGCAGATCACGCCGTGAAATCAGACTCTCAAGAGCCATAGACTCAATTTCTTGACAGCGTGGCGGGCAGTGTGCAATACAATTTGCGCTATGAATTGCCACGTCCAGAAGATTTGCATCCCCTTCGAATACCCGGTCCACTTCACCCGAAATATTTTCGATCCCGATAATGCCGACCTCGTGGAGCTGATTCGCCGAAATGAGCCGGAAAGGCGGCATAAAGTTTTCGTCATAGTCGACGATGGCGTCGCCGGGGTCTGGCCCAGGCTCACGCACTCGATCAATCGATACGTCGAAAAATATTCCCAGCATCTGGAACTGGTGGATCAGCCGCTTGTGATCGCAGGCGGAGAGGCCGCGAAGAACGATCCCCACGGCCCGGCCATGTTGCATCGACGCTTCTTCGAGCTTCATTTGGACCGGCAATCATTCGTGATCATCATCGGGGGCGGGGCGGTTCAGGATATGGCGGGATACGCCGCCGCCACGACGCACCGGGGCCTGCGTGTCGTGCGTGTGCCGACAACCGTTTTGTCTCAGAACGATTCGGGTGTCGGCGTGAAAAACGGCATCAACGCTTTTGGGGTCAAAAACTTTCTGGGCACCTTCGCGCCGCCCTTTGCCGTGTTGGACGATTTTGATTTCATCCAGACCTTGAGCGATCGGGACAAGATCGCCGGCATCCCCGAATCGGTGAAGGTGGCCCTGATTCGCGACGCCGAGTTTTTTGTATGGCTCCGCGATCATGTTGAGGATCTAAGAAATTTCGAGCCGGAGGCTATGTTCTGGATGATAAAACGCGGCGCCGAGCTTCATCTGAATCACATTGCCACCTCGGGCGATCCTTTTGAGCAGGGGGCTGCGCGGCCTCTGGATTTTGGACACTGGGCCGGGCACAAATTGGAGTCGATGACGGACTACAGGCTTCGTCACGGTGAAGCTGTCGCCATCGGCATGGCGCTTGACGCTTGCTATTCCCATGAGATCGGCTTGTTGTCGGCGGATGATCTGCAAGAGGTCATCGATTTGCTGGCGGGGCTTGGCGTCACCTTGTGGGACGATGCCATCACGCAAAAAGACTCCGATGGGCGGCTTGAAGTCCTCGATGGCTTGAGAGAATTTCAGGAACATCTGGGCGGCGAGTTGACGGTGACATTGCTTAAAGGCATAGGCCGCGGCGTCGAGGTCCATGAGATGGATGAAGATATTATTGTCCGCTGCGTGGATGACCTTAAAAAAAGAGCTCGTAAGGGATGAGAGTCCCCGGCCTGGATTCCTGCCACCTAAGCTACTGCGCCAACATCCACCCCGGCGAAAGCTGGGATGAACTTTTCCCGAATCTGAAAAACGCGCTTCCGCAAGTCAAAAACCTCGTCAGCCCCGATGCGCCATTCGGCGTTGGATTGAGATTATCGGCGCGAGCCGCGCAGGATTTGTCCGCTCCGAAATCTCTGGAAGAATTAATCGAGTTCTTGCACGAAAATAATCTCTATGTTTTTACGATAAACGCTTTTCCCTATGGGCAATTCCACGGCGCGCGGATCAAGGAAAATGTTTATCTGCCGGATTGGACGGATCAAAAACGCCTCGATTATACGAATAAGCTGGCCTGGCTTTTTGCGAAAATTCTGCCTGATGACATGCGCGGCAGCGTCAGCACCGTGCCCGTGGCTTTCAAATCGCGAATCGCGGGCGATGAAGAGGCGAAGCAAGCGGCGCGGCTTATCGCCGAACATGCTTGCGTGTTGCATGAGATTGAAGAGGAAACGGGCAAGCGCCTCACCTTGAATCTTGAGCCGGAGCCTTTTTGCTACATTTCCACAACGCGGCAGTGCGTGGACTTCTTCAAGCAACATTTATTCGGATCAGCGGGCATTGAACAGGTGCGGCGCACTGGCGCTGCGTCGAAGGAAAGAGCTGAGGAAATCATTCGCCGGCACATCGGGGTTTGCCTGGACGCCGCGCATATGGCTGTTGAGTTCGAGGAACCGAGCGCCGCTGTCGCCATGCTGCGTGATGCCGAAATCGGGATCGGCAAAGTGCAACTGAGCGCGGCGCTGCAGATCGATCAACCTGACTCCGCTGCGATGGCAGAACTTAAAGCATTCGACGACGGGCAATACCTGCATCAGGTGGGCGTGAAAAGCGATTCGGGAGTGTCGCGGTATCTCGATCTGAGTGATGCGCTGGCGGCATGGTCCGGCGACGAGCGGCAGACCTGGCGCGTGCATTTTCATGTGCCGATATTTAGAAAACAATTTGGCGCTTTTCACGGCACGCAGGATTATCTTGTCGAGATGTTGCGTGTTATCATGGCCCAAGAGGTCTGCACGCATTTGGAAGTCGAAACTTATTCCTGGAATGTTTTGCCCGAACGTTTTCGGGCACAGGATGTTACGAAGGACATTGCACGGGAATTGCTATGGGCAAAGGAGCAGCTTTTAAGATGAACTGGCGAACGGCTTTAGAGCTTGGCCGCGTTTCTAATCTGCCGACGGTCTGGACGAACGTTTTAGCCGGTCTGGCTCTGGCCGGCGCCATGACTCTGCCGCCCTATATATTTATCGCGCTGATGATCTCCATGTCCTTGTATTATGTGGGCGGGATGTACCTCAACGACGCCTTCGATGCCAAGCACGACGCGAAAGAGCGTCCCGACCGTCCCATCCCTTCGGGCCGGGTTTCTGCGGGAAAAGTTTTTGTCATCGGCTTCGCCATGCTCGGCGCAGGCTTGGCGACGCTGCCGGCGGCAACCCTGATGGCCGGAAAATCTGGGCAGGAGCTTGTCTTTGGAGTGGCGGCGGGATTAGCGCTGGCGGTGGCCATCGTCTTTTATAATTGGCGTCACAAGGGCCGCTGGTATTCGCCCGCGGTTATGGGCATGTGCCGTGCTCTCATCTATGTTTCGGTCGCGTTTGTCGCGGGGATTGGCTTTTCGCAGGATATTCTATTCTTCTCTCTCCTATTATTATTGTATGTGGCGGGCCTGACCGTGATTGCGTCTCGCGAGGCGGGTAGCAAATCGACTCCGACCTGGCCGTGGATTCTTGTATTTTCTCCGACAATCCCTTTTCTCGAAACTGCCATGAAGGGCGTTTTGGGAACAATCCTGCTGGCCCTTTTTTATTCGATCTGCCTCTATGCTTTGTATCAGGCAAAACGCAGCGCCGGTCGCAACATCAAGAAGGCCGTCATGGCGCTTATCGCTGGAATAGCCATATTCGACGCGCTGATTTGTAATCTTTTCCATTGTCCTGTTATCGCAGTCATCGCCGTGGGTGGATTCGCCTTGACGCTGCTGCTGCAGCGGCGCATCAGCGGAACCTAAGCATCGTCAATAAAAAAGTTCAACTCAAATTGCCATTTTTCATCATTATGCGATTGCGCTGTGTGCTATAGCGGAATACTTGAGAGTAGTGACGCCGACTAGCTTCGACATGGGATATCTTCCCGGCTTCGAGGAACGCGAGGACGAGGTCAATTGGATGCTCAACGACTGGATCGAACAGGATATCGATCCTTGGCTCCACGAGGACTTTCTCGAATACTGGCAGAAAACCCAGTCACCTTAACAGTGGCACGTTTGGGAAGATTGTCGAGACGGACGAGTACGAACACTCCGGAAAATGCGTCGAGGCAGTGTTGGTGAAACCGGGTGAGCCTTAATGGTGAGATTAGATGGTCGATGACAACATCATCATCCAAGAATGAATTTGTTTTTAGTTCGATATTGACTATGTATTGCTGAATCAATTAGTTTTGAAATTGATGATTTACCTTTAATTTCATTGAAAAAACATTGACTAACTATTGACATGCCAATTCGAAGTTTTACTCGATCAGAAAGCGAAAAGCCTCTATTATGCATCCCGCGAAGCGTGATGGGCGTATTGAAAACAGCTTTGCGAGCGCGAAAAGTATCAACTACACCATCGAGAAAAGGAACAGGTTTTTTTTCAAAAGACAGCTTTCCGTTTCGTCTAATTGGGAAGGGAATCTCAACGAGTCGTGATATTTTCTGTGAGCCATATTTCGCAATGTTTTCTACAACCTGGATGTCTTTAGGTCCCGGTGATATCCATTTGGGCGAGTCTGAAATTGTTCCATCTCTCAGTGCGGCTGCTCCGACAAGCTTGTATAAGTTAAAATAATCTGGGATAGTGTCGAAAACCCATATCCAGGTTGGTACTTTGCCGCGTTTTTGCTGCTCAGAAACAAGAAAATTCAGGGCTCCTTTGTAAACGGCCAATCTGGGAATGAGAGATTATTTTCTCACTGGAAGCTTGAAATGACGATATAACTCGGCCATTTCCCACGGCTGTATGTTGCTATCTTTTGAATAATTCTTTCGGAGAAATGATTTTTTAAATTCCGTAAGATCTTGGCCTTCCGGAAAGCCGTTATGCCTCCATTTGTTTTCGAGTGGTAGCCCGATTTCTCTACCATCATCTTTGCCGTTGATTTCAACCGCGATGCTTAAGCCTGCAACGATCCCAATTTCGGGATCAATCGCGGCAATGTGGACGGTTCCTTCTCTTGCATCATGGGGATTTTCTTCTTTGCGATTTTCTAGATCAGGATTTATGGCGGTGCAGTAAATGGGTTTGCCCAACTCCAAAACCATGAATCGTTTTTCAACTAGTTCTTCGTATAAGTCTATATCCGCAATTTGGCTAGAAGTGTAGTTTCGGAACGGCATATCCTTTGTGAAGGCATGTATTTCATAAGAGCGATGCCCTTCGTCTATTGAACCCAAAAACAGCGACGACATATAAAACCCTCACTCTTTCATAGTAAATTTCCATTTCAATTTACCCCCCTCCCAGCAAAAGTCAAGCCAAACCCCATCCTAATCTCATCCTGCCGGGAAGTAATGCGGGGAAAAAACTTCCATCTGCTTTTCTTGCCCTTTCTGAAATGGTTACATACTCTGCTTGTAAGAAGAAGCTAATCGCCTATTTGGAAAAACTGATCGCAGACCTTTTTTTCGGAACTGTGACGCTGATTTGGTAGTGGCGCATCAGCGGAACCTGATGTGCGTCAGTAAGATGTTAAGCAAGAATTAAAACTTTACCTTATTCAGCCCGAAGGGCGATACAATATTAGCCCGGTTCGTCAGAGCCGGGAAAAAAGCAGTTAACATTATTTTCATGAGCCCGTAGGGCGTCACAGGCTGTCATACAATGTGTCGCCCGCAAGGGGCTTCGGATAAAATGGAGGCTACCTCAAACCGGTGGCTTACGCCGACCGGCTAATATTGTGTCGCCCTTCGGGCTCTTATCTTCGATGCGCGTTAATTCCTGGTCAATTTCAATCGAAAATATGTTTGAGGACAATGTCTTTGAAATGCGTGGGCTGGATGTCGCCTTCCGGGAGCAAGTCGGGCGCGTCGGTGATAAAGACCGGGCCTTCGTCCGGGTCGTCGGTGATGCGGCCATGAGAGCCCTTTACGAGCGTGTCATCCAGCGAAACCACGTCAAGCAGCGTGCGAAAGCCCAACATCTTTTTGGCCAGGAGTGACGCGATTTTTAGCTTCGGCAGCCGGATGGTCGGATCAATGAAAAGCTCCACCGGGTCGTAGCCGGGTTTTCGATGAATATCCACAGTGCGCGCGTAGTCCGGCGCCTTGTCGTCGTCAAGCCAGTAATAATACGTGAACCAGCGGTCGGGCTTGGAAATGGCGACGAGTTCCCCGGAGCGCTCGTGGGCTAAACCGTATTCGCGCTTGCCCTGCTCATCCAATACGACATCCACGCCGTCCAGTTTTTCCAGCAGGGATTTGACCTGTGGTATGAGTTCCGGCTTTTGCACGTAGATGTGCGCGATCTGGTGATCAGCCACGGCGAAGGCGTCTGATGATCCGGTGATCAGAACTTCGCGCCCCAGTTCTTCGCGTACTTCGATGAGTCCGGCTTCGCGCAATGCCCTGTTGATATGCACTCCGGCGCGCACTTTGGTCATGCCGTACTCGGAGCAGACCACGACGCGGGTTCCGTCTTTTTGCGCGGCTTCAATGAGCGGAGCGCAAACCGCGTCAATGTCGCGAAGGTCCTTTGCGATGTCGGGATGATCCGGCCCCAGGCGCTGCAGATTATAATCGAGATGCGGAAGGTAAACGAGAGTCAGCGTGGGCTTGCGTGTTTCGTATATATGTTTTGAGGCATCGGCGATCCACCGGCTGCACGTAATATCCGCCGCCGGTCCCCAGAATTTGAACAGGGGGAAAGGCCCAAATTTTTCCTGCAACTCATCGCGCAGTTTCGTCGGTTGGGTCCAGACGTCGGGTAATTTTCGACC
Source organism: uncultured bacterium (assembly GCA_964591275.1). Lineage (GTDB taxonomy): Bacteria > Lernaellota > Lernaellaia > JACKCT01 > JACKCT01. The sequence continues at coordinate 29,976 of CAZQAE010000055.1, forward strand.
GTCCGCAGGGTACATGGGACGTGGCGTGGCGGCGATGTCGGCTGATCCGTACATATTGTACCACCAGAAAAGCTTGGCGCACGTAAAGGACGCATTCCTTTTCTTTGCGGCGTCCCACAAAAATTCTCCACCGACAAGGCGCTCCGACTGACGCCATAGCCAGGCTTCGCCCAGGTCGCGGAAATACCAGCCGTTGGCGACGATGCCGTGATCCGTCGGCGCAAGGCCGGTCATGAGCGTTGCCTGCGCGGAGCATGTGACGGCGGGGGTTATGGCGCCGAGTCTGCGCAATGCGCCATTTTGTGCGATCCGCTGAATGTTGGGAGTATTTTCACCGACCATTTTCGGTGTCAGGCCGACAACGAGTAGGACGAGGGTGCGCTGCATTAATCGTCAACCTTGGGGGCTTGGCCGCGCAGGACCGAGTTGCCTTCCCAAAGTTCCCGCTGGTCGATGCGCGGGCGTGTTTCGAGACTCGCCGCATCCAGCTTGCCGCTTTGAGAGAAAAACTCGATGGGATTATGCCAAACGACTTTTGTGATCAATTCTTCGGAGAAACCCGACTCACGCATGTATTTCACGGTCTTGGGGATTTTGAGCGGATCGCTGACGCCCCAGTCGGCGGCGCTGTTGACGATGATCCGCTCCGGCCCATATTTTTCTATCAGCGCGGTCATGCGCTCTTCGGTCATTTTCGTGTGTGGGTAGATGGAGTGACCCGCCCAGCATTTTGTTTCCAGGACGATGGGCAGCGTGTCTTCGGTGTTGTGGTCGATCAGCGCCCGTTCTTGCGGAAAATTCATTTTGCTTAGTATTGCAATGATTTTTTCCGTTCCTTGTTTTTTGTCGCGATGCGGCGTGTGGATGAGAACCGGAAGGTCGTATTCGAGGGCCATTTCCAGTTGCGCTTTTAAGGCGTACTCCTCTTCTGGCGTTTGATCGTCGAATCCGATTTCGCCGATGCCCAGCACGTTGTCTTTCTCCAGGTAGCGCGGCAGCAATTCCAGGACGCCTTTGGCCACTTTTTTGTTGTTGGCCTCTTTGGGATTGAGGGAGAGCGTGCAGAAGTGATGAATGCCGAACTGGTTGGCGCGAAACTGTTCCCAACCGATGATGCCCAGAAAATAATCCTCAAAAGTTTCGGGATGGATGCGCGGCTGCCCCGTCCAGAAAGCGGGTTCGATAATGGCGTAGACATCGGCTTTTGCCATGGCGACGAGGTCGTCGGTTGTGCGCGTTGTCATATGGACGTGGGGGTCGAATATTTTCATTTTTTTCTCCTGAAGTGTTCAATGATATTTAGGTTGCCTGCGGGGACGCTTCGTCCGGCGAATCGGCGTTCACGCGCGTAATCGTCGGCCATGTGGAAAAGTTTATCGTTGTTATTTTTTTTCCAGTCGAACACACGTTCGAGTTCAAGGCCCAAAAACAGGGTTTTCAACACGAGCTGGTTGAAATTGCTTTCCGGGAAATGGGTTGAGGGGAAGGCGTTTTCGCAAGCGATTCCCTCAAAGACGGTGACAACGTTTGTGCGGCAGGCATCGATGGCAAGGGGGAGAAAGCGTTTCGGTTGCGCCAGGAATGGCAGGGTCCTGAGCAGGGCGCGACGCTCAGCGTTATCGCCTTTATAATAGAGGTCCTCGACAATTTCGATGTGGCGGGCTTCCGGCGAGTTTTTCAGCGCCCAAACCAGCATGGCGGCGCGTCCGAGTTCGCCGCAGGTCCAGGAAAAGGGGGAGGAAAAAGGGATGGCGCTTTCAAGGGCCGCTATTTCCTCTGGCGATGCTTCGATGACATCGCGCCCGAAACGTCTCGCCGCTCCCGCGTAGGCCACCGGGAAGGTTTTTTCGTCAAAGGGTTTTTTTAATAATGCGTCGAGCCAATCTTTGGCGCGATCGTCAATTCGGATATTGAGAATGTCGAAGAAGGTTTGGGAAATTGATTTAGTCATTGTTTTTTTCGATTGTTTGAAGTCTCAAACTGTATGTATTGAACATCTCCCGAAAGTGTCAACTCGATGTCGCCATCATCCACTGCGCCCTGATCTTGGATTTCTCCATTTTGGCTAAATATCGTCCAGTTCCCGACAGCCTGCGGGTGCAATGGGATCGCGACGTTAAGCGCAGCGTCGGGGTCGATTTTGCTCTGCCAAGCCGCAATTGTCCAGAGGCCGTTTTCGTCGACCAAGGCCAGTGCGTATTGCGGATTCAGCCATCCCAAAGCATTGCCGAGATCGCCCGCGTAGCGTGATGATCCGAGCAATTCGTGAATGGTCACAAGCGCTTCATAGGAGGGCTTGGGCTCGGAACTCGGCGGGTCCGTGTTGTACGGGTAGGTGAAAAGACCGAAGTAATCTTCCGTGGGCAGATCCCGGATTCCCGATCCGTCCCAGAAAGTGTACCAGAAAAAATATTCGATATTGCGCGACGTCGACAAAAGGAGTCCACGGGCAAGAAATTCCGCCTGTCGTCTCGGTCCGATAAGCATACTCGGCCAGCCGAATTCCGTGAGGTGGATCGGCTTGTCGCCGCAGCCGATGCGGTCGAGAAGTTCCCTGGCGTGGTCTATGGCCTGCAGGGTGTCGGGGTAGGGGATCAGGCCTGACTCTAAGGTCCATTCCGGGTTGGATTGTTGAATAAAGGTATAAGGGTGGATGGCCATGCCGTCGAAGTACTGGCAAATGTCCGGGTGCTCGTCGTGGACGCGAACAAGAAAATTCCACACGCCGTCGTCGCTGAAAATGTACAGGTCCAGAGGCGTGAGTCCGCCGAAAAGCACCGTCGCGTTGGGATCATTGGCGTGGATTGCGTCGTAACTCGCCTTGAGCAGCTCGCCGTAATGCGCGGGATTCGGTTCAGGTTTCCAGAAGCGAGAGCTGTTTTGCTCATTCCAGATTTCGTAAAGATCAATTTTATCAGCGAAGTGCGCCGCGACGCCACCGGCATAATCGCCCCAGGCCTCCGGTGGAATTTCATCGTGGCTTCCACCCGGCATAGCCCAATCCACTCCGTAATCCAGCAGGGCGTTAGTCTTAATTCCCGCCGCCAAGCATTGATCCACCATAACGTCGTAACCGGCGAAGTTCCACTGGTCATCGGCGGACTCCATGTAATCCCATTTGAAATCGGTTCGAAGCATAGACACACCGGCGTCCACGAGCTTTTCAATCTCGAAATCACGTTTCCAGTTAGGGTCGGTGCTTTTGCTGATGTGGCTGGAAATGGCGAGTATGTCGTCGATCATTTTGCCGACGGGTTCCATGTTTTCCCAGGGATTGGGCGGTTGCGTATCATCGTCGGCGTCATCATCCGCGTCGTCATTGGCATCATCATTCACATCGTCATCCGCATCGTCGTTTAAGTCATCGTTCAAATCGTCATCGGGCAAGGCTGCGTCTTCGCTTGCGTCGTCATCATCATCCGCGCAGCCAGGCAGGGTCATGAGGAGCAGGATCGACAAAACGATTGTCAGGGCGGCGAATCCGGATTTCATGTTTTTCTCCCGCGAAAATGTTTCAGCAGATCACCCAGGTAATTGTAAGGGAAAATAAGCAGGGAGCCAAATGTGAGTTGCGCGTAAAATTTCTGGAATTAATCGACTCTTTCGTTTATGGTGCGCCGAAATCAAAGGAAAGTCCGTGAAGATTTTACTGATTAATCCGCCGGAAAAGCAGACCGTGCAGGCCAATTTGCCCAGTGCCGTGGAAAACTTGCGCGGGGCGACGCCGCCCATCGGATTGATGTATGTCGCCGCTGCGGCCAGAAATTTTTCCGATGCCGATGTATCCCTCCTGGACGCGCATGCGCTGCGCCTTTCCTATGATGAACTGGAAAAGCGGATTGCGCAGGCGCATCCTGATCTTGTCGGCATCACTACGACAACTTTCACCATGCCGGATGTGCTCGAAACCGTGAGGCGCGTGCGTAGCGCGGCGCCCGGCGCTCGATTGATCGCGGGCGGACTCCAACCTTTTCTCTACCCGGAAGAGACCATCAACCTGGACGCCTTCGACTACGCATTGCAGGGCGAGGCTGAAATCTCTTTTCCGCGCTTTCTAAAAGCCCTGGAAGACGGCAGGGGGATGGAAAATGTTCCGGGGATTTTATTCAAACAAAACGGCAAAATTGTATCGAATCCACCGCCGCCGTTGAATATGGACCTGGATGCGTTGCCCTTTCCGGCCCACGACCTATTGCCCATTGAGCGTTATAGCTCTCTGGTCACGTTGAAACATCCCGTTGGCATCATCATTTCCAGCCGGGGGTGCCCCTTTCGTTGTTCCTTTTGCTCCCATTCGCCGACCGGCAAAAAATTTCGAATGAGAAGCGCTGAGAGCGTCGTGCAAGAGATGATTTGGTGCCGCTCTCTCGGGTTTTCCTACCTCCTTTTTTATGATGAGATTTTGACATTGAAAAAGGGGAGGGTTTTTGAACTGCGTGATCAGATACGAGCGGAAGGCGTGCGCATTCCCTGGATGGCAAGGCTGCGGGCGGGTCTGGTTGATAAGGAGATGCTTATTGCCTTGAAGGACGCCGGATGCGATCTGGTGACGATGGGGATCGAAGCCGGCAGCCCCAAAGTGTTGTCTCGACTGAATCGTCCTACCGATACGTCTGAAGTGATAGAAACATTTAAGGATGCTTCTAAAATCGGGCTAAAGACCCTGGCCTATTTTATGATCGGCAACCCGGATGAAACGCGCGAGGATTTGAGAATGAGTCTGGA
>CAZQAE010000056.1:0-34194 GCA_964591275.1 uncultured bacterium
AACATACGATTATGATATTGACGGTTTCGACGAAGCTCTTCTGGAATCCCCATTCTTCCGCATCGTTGTTAAACCCAATGATGGAGGCGTTATTGATGAGATGGTCCTTGTCCGCGAGGAATTTTGCATCAGTAATGTTTTGACGCGCCGTCCTGAGATTTACCATGATCAAGTGCGACACGCCTTGACGACGAACTCTGATGACATTGCCAGCGCACACGATCTGGTCCTTGCCAAGGAAGAAAATTTGGCCGAGCATATTCATTATGATCGGTACATCCGCGCAAACTTCCGCGATCGATTATTTCATTCCTTGCCCGATATGGAATCGACGATACGCGACAATTGCGAGGAAATAGCTGGATTTTCCGCGCTGTCGTATGCTGTTGAAACAGCCAAGCGCAAAGATGAGGTTTATGCGAAATGCACCGGCGTCTTTGATGTTCAGGCAGAAAACGGACCATCGTCCATCGCTATTGAAAAATGCTTCACACTTTCCGTTGACAAGTCTTTGCTCAAAGCGAATTACCGATTTCGCAACGACTCGCAGCGCCAATGTCATTGCCAGTGGGGGGTCGAATTCAACCTGACCCTACTGGCTGGCGATGCTCCGGATCGCAAAATCCTTGTTGGCGACAAGGAATTTGCTCCTGTCGACAATTTTGAGGAAAACACATCCTCGGTCGTACTTATCGACGGCTGGCAGAATATTCGCTTCGAGATCGACTTTCATCGGAAATTGTTTTTACGCGCCTACCCTGTTGAGTCAGTATCCCAGTCAGAATCAGGGTTTGAAAGAAACTACCAGGGCACTTGCCTCACGGCCTACTCGCCCATTGATATTGCTCCGGGCGCCTGCCTGGAATATGAAATTGTTATGAAAATAGCATCCACAAAATAAATTATTCAAAATGCAGCATGATTTGAATATGGGCGAGTTCTGATGACCCTGCGAAACGACATTCCTGATACTTGCGAGATCCGTCAGTGCTGGTTCACGGGGCGGCGGGTTATTCATTCCACAAAACGCATGGGGCGGCCCTACGAATTTGTTGCGCAGGCTCCTCGGCGCAAAGATGTATTGTGTCCCTTTTGCCCAGGCAATGAATCGAAAACACCACCGGAAGTTGCGGCCTGTCGTCCCGAGGGATCCAGTGCAAACTCCCCGGATTGGTCCTTGCGCGTTATTCCAAATAAATTTCCCGCATTACTCAAACATCCTCCGAATTGCGCAGAGGCTGAGCAAAACCCGTTTTGCATTCCGGGAATTGGCATCCACGAAGTTGTGGTTGAAACGCCGATTCATGATCTTTCCTTTTGCAGCTTTTCAGCCGACCGCCTGCTGACTGTCTTTAAGTATTGGCGAGACCGATTTTGCGCTTTGGCAAAAGAATCGCAGGTTCGCTACATTCAACTTTTCAAAAACAGCGGCGCGCTTGCCGGGGCATCTATTCAGCACGCGCACAGTCAAATCCAAACACTGCCCTTCATTCCCGAACTCGTTGCAAGAGAAATCGACAGCGCGGCTTTGTATGCGAAGGAAAAAGGAGGCTGCATATTTTGCGCCGCTGTTGACGGAGCCTTGAAACCGAACGCCGACTGTTTTGTTGCCGACAATGAAAAATTTGTCGTATTCACACCATTCGCCTCCCTATATCCTTATGAAACATGGCTCTTTCCCAAATTCCATCACTCATCTTTTGCCTTGGTCGATGACGGAGATTTGTCGTATCTTGCCGATCTCTTCGTCGATTTATTTTATCGATACCATGCCGTTTTCGCACCCGATTTCCCCTTCAATCTTATTCTGCACACAGCGCCGGTCGCCACCGCCGAGGAAACTTCCTTCCACTGGCACTTCGAGCTATATCCGCAGTTTGCGAAAATTGCTGGATTTGAACGCGGGACCGGGGTATATATCAACGCGATACCACCCGAATACGCAGCCCGGCGTTTGCGTCTTTGATGGACGGCCAATAGTCACTTGAACTGGAGAATCCATGCCGATCCGAACAAAAATAACCGGAACCGGATTTAACGTCCCGGACAGGATTGTCACCAATGATGACCTGAGCAAAATCATCAACACCAACGACGAATGGATACAACAAAGGACCGGCATCAAACAAAGGCATTTCATCACCGACGAGACCAACGTGGACATGGCCGAGATCGCCGCCGGGAAGGCTCTTGACGAAGCGGGAATTAAGCCAAACGATATTGACGCCTTGATAGCAGCAACGCTCTCGCCGGACTACACTTTTCCCAGCAACGCTCCGTTCATCCAAGAGCGCCTTGGGATTCCGAAAATTCCAGCCTTCGACGTTCGAAATCAGTGCACAGGTTTCTTATACAGCCTGGCGACAGCCGATGCATTCATCCGAGCCGGAAAGTATGAAAAGATACTTGTCATCGGATCTGAAGCACAAAGCGGCGGCATGGATATCCATAACCGCTCCCGGGACGTAGCCGTGATATTCGGCGACGGCGCCGCCGCTTTCGTCGTGGAAAAAACCCAGGAGGATCGTGGCATTTTGTCCGTTTCCCTTCACGGAGACGGCGGCGGCGCTAAATCTCTGTGGACCGATGCAGAGCGCAGTTATGAATCCCCTCGTTTGACTTGCGAGATGCTGGAATCAGGCGCCACGTTCCCCTCCATGAAAGGCAAGAGAGTTTTTTTGGAAGCATTGCGCTCCTTGCCTCTGGTCATCAATGAAGTTCTTGATGACCAGGGTTATTCCATCAAGGATGTGGATTGCTTTGCCTTTCATCAGGCCAATCTTCGCATCAATCAGTGGGTTACTTCGGAAATGAAAATTCCCGATGAAAAAGTCTGGAACAATATTGACCGCTACGGAAACACGACCGCAGCCACAATTCCCATCGTCATAAGCGAAGCCCGTGAAGCCGGTCTTATCAAGGATGGGTCCTTGGTCGTCGCGGCGGCATTCGGCTCAGGTTATACTTCCGCAGCCCTGTTAATTCGTTGGTAACGCAATCGGAGAATCCACCATGCGCGTGAAAATTCTATCTTCGGCTTCCATTATACCTGAAACGGTGATGTCCAACGCCGATCTCGCTCCAAAATTGGGGGTGACGCAGCAAGTTCTTGATGTTTCCTGCGGCTTTGATTCACGCCGATATTTGAAGAAAGGCGATACGGGAGCGCGATGGGCCGCAAGCGCGACAAAAGATGCGTTGTCAGCCATCGGCATGGACTCAACAGATATTCAGGCAATCTTCTATTCCACACTGACGCCGGATCACCAATTCCCAGGAAACGCCGCTTTCACGCAAAATGAACTGGGCATCGCTGGTCAGGCTATTGCCGATATCCGAGCCTGCGACGGAGGCTTCCTGCACACCTTAAACGCGACCGCAGCATTTATTGAGGTCGGACATTTCGATTTCACACTGCTGGGCGCAAACGACATCTTTTCCACGTACATACGCTACGATGAAAAAGGATTGGGTATCACGGAGTTTTTCGCCGACGGCGCCGCCGTTTGGTTACTCGGGCCATCCGACGATGATAGCGGCATTCTGTCCCTTGAAGTCGGCAATGATCCCGCAAAAGTGCGCTCATTCTGGGCTGAGCTGCCGGCAACCATTGTTAAACCGCGTTTGGATGTTGAATTTATTAATTCCGGGAAATGGTATTTTTCTTTTGATTCCGATGAGATGAAATCGGAAACCTTACGATTAATGCCGGAAATCTCCCGAAAAGCATTGGCGAAAGCGAATGTATCCGCAAGCGACATCAAACTTTTCATTCCTTCAACCATCAAAGCTTCCTGGGGCCTTGCTGTCGCTGATGAACTGGGCATAAATCATGGCAAAGTAGCCGACACGCACGGGGATCGAGGCTATTACGGAACGGCGCTGATACCGACGTGCGTGGACATGGCGCTACGTGCCGGGAGTGTTAAAAAGGGCGACCTGGTCCTGGCCGCCGCGGTTGGTTCCGGCGTTTCCTTCGGCGCTATGGTTTATAGAGTCTGATGAAGCGTAGTTGCCGGTATATCGTTTCCATTGCCAATCAGCGTTGAATCGAATCATCTTACCTTAGCTTTGCCCGGCTAATCCGCATCCCTCACATATTTAATTCAGATAGTGCAGGAGCAAAATTTTATTTTAAAATGCTCTAAAGCGTTAAATAATCGAGCGATTTGGCAATTTGGCCTAGTCTTGACATGAGGGCAAAAAAAACCAAGGAAAGTTTTGGTGCGTATAATTACAACGAAAGGAAAAAAGATGTCAAAGTTCATTTCCAGTCTCGCTGTAGTCTGTATGATTTCCGTCATGAGTGGATGTCTCGTCAAAAGTGTGGCCCAAGGTGAGATTTATCCAAGAGGAGGTTTTGATGTTGAAGTCACATGGGGGCGTTCTTAAGCAATTGTGATATCCATCTCGTTAATGTCACAACGGGCCAGGATATATCTCTTGCCTGTAGCAGCTCTGATGCGGATAGCGCCAGTTATTTATTACCCTACTATGTAGAGGATCTCGAAAGCATGCCAGGTTGGACAACAGACCATAGGTACAAGGTTTCCTTGAGTTCCAATCCCGACCCGAATGAACCCATTCTCACTATTCTCCCACCACCTCCATCAACACCGCCATTAATTCATGGAATTCATTGGGATGTATCTCTTCCTCCTCCAGGTAGGAATTTGGACACTATCGATAGTTTGATTCCAAGAGGCAGCTCTACGGCCTCGGTTGAATGGCATGAAGCTCTTGAAACTTGTGTTAATGGGGCTTGTGTATGGTTTGGCATTGTATTTTGTGATCATGAAGAATATTTCGTAAGCGACATGTATAGAAATTCGGGAGAATTCAGCATTATGATAAATTCCTCAGGTGGGGACGCAATACCGATCGGGCTCTACTGCTTCGAAACATCGGGGCAGTTTGGTGTTCCTGGAATGCTTTCCGATGATACAGGCTTAACTACTCTCTCCTGGAAAGATGATTTAGGGATTTCTCCTACTGACACTCCCGGCGGTATTTGTTTTGGGTGCGATGGACCAGGGGTTACCCTTTACCTCCAGGCAACATGTGTTATCCCCTTGGTGCATCCCCACTCAACAATCCATGCATAGAATGCTGCCCAATTGGAGTGACTGATGATAGGGATCCGAATCCGGAAAATCACATTGATTTTGACGATTATGGAATTACTCCATTCGTTCCGGACGGTTGGCGCACAGTACCAAGGGATGGCGATTCTTGCGACGATGTTTGGCAGTGTACAACTTCGGATTGGTGTGTTGGAGGATATTGCGCCGGCCATGATTGGCCTCCAGAATGGTGTGCCTGCTGCCGCAACAATCCTTATGGTTCAGGACCTTTATGCGGCTGCTAGCTAATTATAGGTAAAGAAAAGCAGAAATTAGCATTTTCGGCCACCGAAAAAATCTCGGTGGCCGTTTCTCGTATAGTCATCAGTGGGTGCCAATTATTTGCGACCTGGACGATTTCCATTCGTGGAAATTCCTTGACATTACTCATTATTTCAGCCGATAATTTCTTTTGGGGAAAGTATTTTACACCGTAATACTGAGAATTATCTTCCTACGAGAACACATGCCTCCAAGATTCCCTCGGAAAATAAATGAAAAGGCAATGAACGAATGTCGCGAATAGTTAAACTGGCGCTATTTTCTCTTTTCACGCTGATTATCTGTTTTTCGCTTTTGGAAATATTTTGCAGGATCGGCCTCTCGTCCTATATCAGATTCCGCCATTTTCCTATGATGATCAGCGACTCCGATGCAAAACTCCGACGTGACAGCACCTTGGGTTGGGTGCCTAAGCGCGAGGGAAAATTTCGAGGATCAAAGAATGTTTCCGTGGCGAAACCAACTGATACCTATCGAATCATCACTCTGGGTGACAGTTGTACGAGAGGGGCGGGAGTTTATCCTGAGGAAACCTATTCGGCGATACTTGAAAATTTGTTATCCCCTGAAATTGATTATCTACGGGTTGAGGTTCTCAACGCCGGGGTTAATGGCTATAAATCAGAGCAAGTCGCGGATTACCTTGAAACTGAAATCCTCAACTACTCGCCGGACCTCCTTGTCGTCTATTTGAATCCTTTTGACACATCCGACGTTGCGATTGACGCAGAGGAAACACTGGATGAGTTAAGGAAATATCATTCTGTAAACAAGCCCTCGCCATCTAGGGCCATAAGTGCACTGCAGGATTTATTCTACAAAACAAAAAGCTATTATCTCTTGAAAAATACAATTATTCCTTTGCGCGACCACACACCGGACACTACTCGCCTTGGTGCGGAAGTGTATTTGAAGAGAAGCGCCAACTTCATGAGGATCCGATTGCTTTGTGAAATGATCGATGCTGACTTACTTTTCGCTGAACTAGTAATAAAACGACATAATGGTGAAACGCCTTATTTATGGTCGCCTGAATCGAACCTTAAGCGAAAATGGGAAAGCCATTTTGTTCAAATTTGCAAGAGCATGATTGAAAGCGGATTGACTCCCGATGAATTGCTTCTTGATGAAGTTCATCCAACGCCGACAGGTCATTCAATCATTGCGTCGCAATTATATGACTCCATAAAGCATTTAGAGATTATAAAAAGGAAAAGTGAAATACGAAGAAATTACCCATAACCTATGGATATTTTCTGGCAAATGTTCCCATCACGAATTTGGGATTTTGTGAGTCAGTTTAATTCAGATTATGCAGGGGCAAAAATTTATTCCAAACCGGCGCTGAGGATGTCGTGCATATGCACTGCGCCGACGATCTTTGTTTTATCTTGCGGGTCGTAAACGAATACAACGGATATTCTCGACTTTTCCATTAAACGCAATGCGTCCACCGCCATGGTGTCCGCAGAAATCGTCTTTGGGCTTTCGCTCATGATCTCTTCGACTTTTCTTTGAAAGAAATCATCGAATCGTTGCATGCCTCTACGCAGATCTCCATCCGTCACGCATCCCAGCAATTTCCCTTCGTCGCCAAATACTCCGGTTATTCCCATGCGCTTCTGAGACATTTCAACCACTGCGTCAGCAACAAAAATTTTCCGGTTGACACGCGGCGTATCGTCCCCGCTGTGCATGATGTGGCTTACCTGGAGTAATAATCTTTTTCCCAGGCTTCCGCCAGGATGCAAAAGTGCAAAATCGTCCGCAGAAAACCCCTTTCGTTCCAATAGGGCAACGGCCAGCGCATCTCCGAGAACTAAAGAGGATGTAGTGCTGGCCGTGGGAGCCAGGCCAAGAGGACAGGCCTCTTCCGTCACCGCAATGTCGAGAACGACATCGGCGAATTTGGCCAATTTAGAGCGGGAATTTCCCGTCATGGCGATCAGGGGAGCGCCGATTTTCTTTAAGGATGGCAGTAAGCCGATGAGCTCCGAAGAATTTCCTGAGTAGCTTATGGCGATAATGACATCGTTTTTCGACATCACGCCAAGATCGCCGTGCATCCCTTCTGCAGGGTGCATGTAAAACGCCGAGGTTCCGGTGCTGGCGAAGGTCGATGCGATTTTCCCACCGATATGCCCGCTTTTGCCCATGCCGGTCACGATGACTTTTCCGTTGCAAGCCATCAGAAGTTCTACGGCTCGGCTAAAATTTTTGTCCAGGCGATCGGCAAGGGACGCAATCGCTTCGGACTCGATTCGCATCACCCGCCTAGCCGTTTGAATGTCATTGAAATCAGTCATGCCTTACCTTTTGGATTTCATATCATGGATGGATATTTCGCTATCGCCGCATTCCACCGACAAATGCTCCAACGCGGCCTTGATAAAATTCTTGAAAAGCGGATGGCAATCGACGGGGCGGCTTTTGAATTCCGGATGAAACTGGCATCCCACGAACCAGGGATGATCCGGGACCTCGACCACCTCAACAAGATCCCGCTCCACATAGCGACCGGCGATCACAAGACCGGCTTTTTTCAATTCATCGATGAATTTATTGTTGACCTCATATCGATGTCTGTGGCGTTCGGAAATTTCTGTATTCCGATAAGCTTTTTGCGAAATTGTTCCTTTTTTTAGTTTGCACGGATATGCCCCAAGGCGCATCGTGGCGCCCATATCCACCACATCTTCCTGCTCTTCCATCAAACACACTACCGGCTTTGGTGCTTTCTTGTTGAACTCCGTTGAGTTGGCGCCTTTCATCCCGCACATATTTCTGGCCCACTCAATGACCGCCATCTGCATGCCGAGGCAAATGCCGAAAAATGGTATATTTTTCTTTCTGGCGTATTCAACAGCAAATATCATTCCTTCTATTCCGCGATCTCCAAATCCGCCGGGGACCAGAACGCCCCCCACATCCTTGAGAATATTTTTGACATCGTTACGGTTCTTGATTTCCTCAGAATCCACAAATTTCAATTCCACTTTGCAAATATTGGCAATACCTCCATGCACGAGAGCCTCATTCAAACTCTTATAGCTGTCTTTCAAATGGACATATTTTCCGACGATGGCGATTGTTGTCTTACGTTTCGGCGATTGCAATGCTTTTTGAATGGTTTTCCATCGACGCAACCGCGGCGAGGCCGCCCAAATATCCAGAAATTCGAGAACCCTGTCATCCAATCCCTCGTTATGCAATTGCAGAGGTATGGAATATACGTGCGGCATAGTCAGACCAGAGATAACCGCATCTTCCCGAACATTGCAAAACAATGCAATCTTCGCCTTGATCGCTGGCGACAATTCTTCGTCGGATCGGCAGATCAAAATCTGGGGTTGGATGCCGATTTCGCGTAATTTCATGACCGAATGCTGCGTGGGTTTGGTTTTCAACTCTCCCGACGCCTTGATATACGGTACAAGCGTCAGGTGGATGTATAAGGTATTTGTCTGTCCGACATCGAATTGAAATTGTCTGATAGCCTCAAAAAACGGCAGTCCTTCAATGTCGCCCACAGTGCCGCCGATTTCTGCGATAACGATGTCCGCTGTGTCTTCAAGGGCGCGAATGCGGCGTTTCATTTCATCAGTGATATGCGGGATCACCTGAACCGTTTTGCCCAGATACTCCCCTCTTCTTTCCTTGGCGATAACCGTGTCGTAGATCAGTCCGGTGGTAAAGTTATTAGCGCGTGAGGTCTTCGTCGAGATGAATCGCTCGTAATGCCCCAAATCCAGGTCTGTTTCCGTGCCATCGTCCGTCACAAATACTTCGCCGTGCTGAAAAGGACTCATTGTCCCGGGATCGACATTGATATATGGGTCCAGTTTCATGATGGCCACGCGGAATCCGCGGGCCTCCAGCAAAGCCCCGATGCTGGCGCCGGCGACGCCTTTTCCCAAAGACGAAACCACGCCGCCCGTGATAAAGATATACTTCGTTTGACGTTTTTTCACGCTGCCCCCGGCTTTACGCACTGCTGTCTATTCTGATTCCATAAGGGTTTTGGCTTTTTCATAGTCAGCTGGAGTATCTACGCTGACAGTATCATATTCGGTCGTTGGAACCTTGATTTTATATCCAGCTTCCAAAGCCCTCAACTGTTCTAATTTCTCTGCCTTTTCGAGCACTCCCCGCTTCATGGAAGAAAAACACAAAAGGAAATCTTTTGTGAACACGTACAAGCCGACTTGTATGAAAAAAGGCGTTTCCCTTGCGGCCGCTTCATGACAGGCAAGTGTTTTCCAGTCCATTTGACCCTGGAGATAGGGAAGTGGAGAGCGGGAAAAATACAGAGCAAAATCATTGGCGTCCACTACGACTTTCGCGCAGTTCGGATCAAAGAGTTCCTCTACCTTTTGCATCGGCGATTTCAAGGTCCCCATAACCAGGCTCTGGTCGCTCTCAAAGGGAAGCAGGGCTTGTCGGATCATTTCCGGCCTGATCATCGGTTCATCGCCCTGGACATTGACGACAATATCGGCATCGAGATATCTGGCCGCCTCGGCGATTCGATCTGTTCCCGTTCGATGACCACTGCTCGTCATGACAACGCCGTACCCTTCCCTTCGGACAACCTCGGCGATCCTGTCATCGTCCGTGGCAACCAGGACATCTGAAATTCCGGAAGTTTTTGACACCTGATCCGCGACGTGGACGATGATTTCGCGTCCCCTGATTTTAAGGAGAGGTTTGCCCGGCAGTCTTGAGGAATCAAATCGGGCAGGAATTATGGCAATGCTTTTCATGTTTCTCGCGGGTACAGATAATGAACAAAGCGCCATGCGGTGTCAATAGAGATTTCGATTGCGTCTTGACAGTTTTCCGTGTGCTCTCCTACTATCGCAGGAAGAGGAAATCGGTTTTGCAAGCCATTGCGGCCATGAATCCGAGCTGGCATTGTCGCCGACCGCACTCACCCTTCACGCAAGGTCGCAGAAGATTTATGCCAGTAAATTTCCCCAATAGCTTTGAAAACGCCGAAGGCGCAGGTTTTCAATTCGATGAAGCCTCTGAAAACCAAATTGCAGATTTCTTAAAAGAAATACTGGGGTATCTCGGATTAGTGGAACAGTACACCGTTTCAAGCATGAAAGTCGGGGACGCAGGAAAACAGCTTTACAAATCCTTTGTACGCCTTTTCGGCAACGCCGACCCTGGGGATATTTCCTACTTTTCCATATCCGAAATTCACAACAATCTTCAGATCAATGATGTGCAGTTATCCATTGAAACTCAAGACAAACCCGTCGTTTCAGCCTTTCTTTTTTTTATGCTCGAGAACAATTTTCTAAAAATTCGATTTGAGCGATCAATACCCCATTCGCAATTCATAAAATTAGTGAACCACTTATGGCTTTCCGATCCTTCAGCCGACCTGGAAGAGATATTGAAAAATGACAATGTCGTCCTGGCTCAGGTTGAAAGACAGGTCTACGTCCCCGTCGCTTCCATTAAACAACCGAACGTGGGTATTTTCGAGGATGAACCGACAATTTCCTCGGTGGTGGAAACGGATATCAGGAAGGTCGATTCTCATTCAGAAACTGCGGTCCATGTTGAATCTGGCGAGAAGATTGATTCAACGGGAAAGCGTGGAAAAACAGACGACGCCCAAGGAGTGCGCATTCGTCGATTTATCGTCAAGGTCACTGTGGGAGATCATCCACTGCAAGGCGCAAAGGTGCAACTTAACGACGGCGTACGACCCATAATGGCAATGACCGATATTCACGGCGTCTCCATCAAATTGACCCCCGGCGAATACGACGTTCAAATCTCTTTCGAGCAATACCGGATCGACAAACACATTACAATTCCCTACGAAGACCGGGAAACCGTGCTGGTCGTCGATTTCCAAAGCATTTTCGAGTTTTAGAAATTTTTGGCAAGCATATATACACGATGAATTTTTCAAGCCGCCTGTCAGAATATCCAGCCGCTTTCGGCTTTCAACATCGCCTGCATGGCATCGCTCTTCTCCTGAGTATTTATTGTCTTTCCATGTTGACATTCGCTGACGACGCTCGGGCGGAAGTCTTAATTCTTCATAAAAATCGCACACCAGGCATCGTCAATACGGTTTACCAAGTCGGCGACGTGGCTTTCATTTCCGCCCCCGAGCTTTTCATCGCCCTGGGATTCACTTTTTCGTGGCAACCTCGGTCGGGAAAACTTGTGGCTCGCCGAGACGACTTTACAATCGTTTTGGCCCCTGACGCGCATCATGTTGTATGCGGTTTGAAAACCTATCGCCTTGAAACGCCGCCACGCTTTTTGCACGGCGCCTTATGTGTCCCTGTTGAGTTCATCGTCAAAGCACTGCCAAAACTCTGCGGCGTCGATGTGCGCCTACAGAGTCTCAAAGCGGTCCCTCCCCCTGCATTGAAGGATGTTTTGGGTCAAGCGCAAAACCTGCGGAGAATCGTCATTGATCCCGGCCACGGCGGGCATGACAGCGGCGCCCGTTCCTCGCAGGGAATCGAGGAAAAATCGATTAATCTGGCCGTTGCATTGAAACTGCGCGAACGGCTAGTCGAGGATATGGGCATTGATGTTGTTCTCACGAGAGATGATGATTTTTTCATTCCATTGAATGTGCGCACTTCCATCGGAAACAAGTGCGGCGCCGACCTGTTTCTCAGCATTCACGCCAACGGTTCTTTACGAAAAGAAGCCACCGGCCTGGAGACATATTTCCTTTCCTTTGAATCAACCGACAGGCAAGCCGCAATGCTGGCGGAGGAGGAAAATCGTTCGGCTCGATTTGAAAAAGATTCGTTTTTTGCCGGACTCTCGGAAAGCGACGACATGCTCGCCATTCTTCGCGACCTTGCCTCAACGGAAAATATGAAAGAAAGCGAAAAACTGGCGTCCGCCGTTCAAAAGCGCCTCGTGCAGGCGCTTCATCTTCCCAATCGTGGCGTCAAGCAAGCGCCATTTTTTGTATTGGTTGGCTCACGCATCCCGGCGATTTTGGTGGAAGTCGGCTTCGTGAGCAATCCGCGTGAAGCAAAGCGTTTGAATAACCCAAAAACACAGGACCGAATTGCCGACGCATTATACAAAGCGATTTTGTATTACGACCATACTTTGGGAAAAAGAAATGTTGCCTCAGGCGCCCAGTGATCTGAGCAAATCCGCCACTTTTTGATCCGTCAGTCCATCGTACCCTTCCTTCTCAAAGCGACGCAGTAATGACTCGGCCAGCTTATTCGTACTGATGTCCAAAGTGGAGTCTTTTTCATCCGGGCCGGATGCGAAAATGCTACGAATCATCTCTGAGATGGGTATTTCATCAAGGGTTTTGGCAGGCACATACCCCGTGCTCGGATCCTCCAGTGCGTGAACGAGATTTTTCGTGATGAAATCATCCAGGAGTTGCCTGGTTTGGTGCGTTGCCAGCGCAAATATTTTGTTTATTTCATTTTCCGTAGCAGGATTTTTCCCTTGAAAGAAGCGCCCGGCAATGAGCATATATATTTGCAGGGATATGAGAAGTCTCTGTCGTCCCACCAGACTTCCCTGGGTTTTCATGCGATGAAGAGAATCGAAATTTTGATAAACATAGGCTGTTACCGTCGCCAGCATGACGATAATCCAGGTCAGGTAAAGCCAAACCAGGAAAATTGGCACAAGAGCCAATGATCCGTATATGACCGAGTAGTTCACGGATTTTGCGGCGTAGTGAGCGAATGCTCCCTTGCCCAACTCCCACAATACTCCTCCGGTAATCCCACCCACAATGGCGCTGGACAAAAAGACCTTTGTGTTTGGAACCAGCATCATGACAAGAAAAATGGCGGACACGGAAAGCAGCAAAGGAAACAACCATAATACGAAGCGAGAGAAAAGGCCGATTTCCATAAGTTGCTCGAAGGCCATCAATCCACGGATCTTTCCGGTGATGTAAAAACTGGCCCCAATGAAAAGCGTCCCCCACAAAAGGACAGAGGTGAAAATGATGAATTTGAAGACAAATTTGCGTTGCTTTTGAATATGCCAAACGCCGTTGATGCTGCGTTCAATATTTTGGAAAAGCATAATCGCGGTAATGAGCAGTAAGATTGTGCCCACAACTCCCAGCGTTTTGGTGTTGTCGGCGAATTGATTAATATAATTGAGAATCTCACCGCCCTTGGCTGGGATAAAGAAGTTAAAAAGGTTGCTCTGGATGCTTTCCTTCATCGACGCAAATGCAGAGAAACTCGTAAAAAGCGAGAAGGTTACGGCGACCAGAGGAACAAAAGCCAGTAGCGAGGTATATGCCAGGCCGGATGCCCGAATAACGCATTGTTCTTTATTGAATTGCTCGAAAACCTGGATGATAAATTGCCCCAGGCGAACAGTTCTCTTCTTCCAGGTCGGCAAATTGTTTAGATCGACATGAAATAGTTTATCAAACACGGACGGTAATTCCGATGAATTTTTGGTTATCGCCGATCAATGTATTCCTTTCCCGCTCATTCCTTTTCGTTCGGCTCAGCGATGAATCGACCGATAGCTTCCGCGATTTTTCGGCACTGAGACATCATATTCGTAAATTGATCGAGGAGAAGAGCTTGCGGACCGTCCGAGAGGGCTTTTTCCGGTTGGTGGTGCACCTCAACCAATAAACCGTCGGCGCCGGCGGCTATCGCCGCACGCGACATAGGCGTAACATATTGCCTGAAACCGGTCCCGTGGCTCGGGTCGGCGATGATCGGCAGATGCGACATTCGGCCTACGATGGGAATAGCCGACAAATCGAGGATCATGTCCTTGGCTGAGTCAAATGTTCTGATGCCGCGTTCGCACAGTATTACATTGGGATTTCCGCCCGCCAGAAGATATTCGGCCGCCAAAAGCCATTCAGAAATTGTTGCTCCCATTCCGCGCTTCAACAACACAGGCGTTTTTATTTTAGCAAGACTCTTGAGCAGATCATAATTGGCCATATTTCGCGTGCCAATCTGAATGATGTGCGCATATTCCTGAAGCATCTCGATTTGCCCGATCGACATCAATTCGCTGATCACTTTCAGACCATGCGCGTCGGCGGCATCCCGGAGAATGCGCAAGCCCTTTTCCCCGAGTCCCTGAAAACTGTATGGCGATGTACGCGGTTTGAAAGCGCCGCCACGCAAAAGCTTTGCGCCGTTCGCGGCAACCATTTTGGCAAGGTGATCTATCTGCTCCTTGCTTTCCACTGAGCAAGGACCGGCCATTATGATGACTTCCTCACCGCCGATACGCACCCCGTCAACATCGACAATAGTTTTTTCCTGCCCCGCTTTGCAGGCGACAAGTTTAAAAGGTGATGATTGTTTTATTACGTCGACAACGCCGTCCATCGATAAAAATTCCTTTTCATTAAGTTCGTCGCCCTGGACTGCCGCTTCAAGACATGTTCTGAGACGGCTTTCATGGCGTTTAACATCGCGTCCAGAAGATCTCAATCTCTCAATGACCGCCTGGATCATTTCTTCGGTCGCTTCGCGGTTCATCAGTACCATCATCGGGTTGCACTCCAAAACGAGATGGGGATATGACCATTGTTGCTATTTTAAATTGGTCGCCTATTTTTTTTGCAAAAGCAATCTTTGTCCACTGTACACGTCGTCACGCTGATATTGCAACAATAACGACGCCGTGAAAAGCGCTTTGGAAGACGATTGGATTCACCCTTACACAATTTCAAAATACCGAAAACCGAAGTCGGTTAGCATCCGGGCATGAAAAACGGCGGGACAAAAAGTCCCGCCGTATAATTTTCAACTTGAATTTACATCAGGTTTTCGTACAAGCCGGCTGCGCCCATGCCTCCGCCGATGCACATGGTGACGATGCCCCACTTTCCGCCTGTATCCTTCAGGTGGTAGATAACCTGCGCCGTGAGCTTTGCTCCAGTGGCTCCGAGGGGATGTCCCAACGCGATGGCTCCTCCATTTGGATTGACTTTCTCGGGATTCAGGCCCAAGAGCTTCATGCTGTAAACAGCCTGGCTCGCAAATGCCTCATTGATCTCGAGAACGTCTATGTCATCGTAGGAGAGGCCCAAAGGATCCATGTATTTTTCCTTAAGGCGCGGCAAAGCCAATGCGGGTCCGATTCCCATGTAATTGGGATCAAAAGCAATTGTCACGCAACCGTGAAGCTTTGCCATGGGTTTGATGCCCAATTCTTCGGCTTTGGCCCTGTCCATGATGACCGCCGCAGCAGCGCCGTCGGACATCTGGGAGGAGTTCCCGGCTGTCACGGAGCCAAGCTGGCCTTTGACTTCAGAGCCATCTTCCATCTTTTCAGGACTCTTAGCTTTGGGATTGGCGAACGCCGGTCGAAGTTTGGCCAAACCTTCGGGCGTCGACGGTCGCGGCCCTTCGTCCACATCGTAAACGAATTCCACTTTATTGCCCTTGCCATCGAACTTCCATGCGTTCAAGGGTACGATTTGTTCCTTGAATCTGCCTTCTTTGTTGGCTGCGATGGCGCGATTATTAGAAATCAGCGACCAATCATCCTGTTCCTTGCGGGAAATGCCGTATTTCATGGCAACGTTTTCCGCCGTCTGTCCCATTCCAACGTATCCCTGGGGATAGTTATCGGCCATCCACGGATTGGGCACAATTTTGTTGCCGCCCATCGGTATCATGGACATGGTCTCGGCGCCGCCGCCAACGGTGACATCGCAATTGCCAACCATGATGTCCATCTGCGCGAGCCAGATGGCTTGCATTCCAGAACTGCAGTAGCGATTAACTGTCATGGCGGGAATCGAGTCGGGGAATCCGGCTCGGTGAACCGCCATACGGGCGATGTTCATGCCCTGTTCGGCTTCAGGCATAGCGCAACCAAAGACCACGTCTTCAATTATTTCCGGTTTGATTCCGGCCCGATTGACAGCTTCCTTCAACACAACAGCGGCCATATCGTCAGGGCGCATATGAACTAGCGAACCCCTCTTTGCACGACCAACGGCTGTCCTACAACACGAAACAATTACAGGTTCTCCCATTGTATTTCTCCTTAGCCCTTAGTTGCGCAAAGGCTTGTTGTTCATCAGCATGTAAGAAATTCGTTCCTTGGTTTTGTCTTCGGTAAGCAGCGCCATGAAGTTTTTACGCTCCATTTCCAGAAGTTCCTGCTCACTGATGGTTTGCCATTCGTAACGATCTCCACCGGCGACGATGGGTGCGATCTTGGCGGCAACGGTTCCGTCATGCGGGGTAGCCCAACCAGACTGCTGCATGGCCCAAACGGCGATTTTGAAAGCGCCTTCGGCGTTGACGCCTGCAACCGGAATATCCATCTTCGGTTTCCCAGGATTGAATCCTTCTGCAGCCATTCCGAGCGCAATTTTCTTGGCTTCATAGAAGCGATAATCCGCATTCGGAACCATAACATCACTATCGCGGAAAAATCCGAAATCCTGCGCTTCTTTAAATCCTACGGCGACTTTTGCGGTCGCGATGGCTTCAAAGGCTTTCTGCGCAAAAGGCAGAAGGGCTGGCGTGGCTCCACCACGAATGCCTTCAACCATGCGCATGGTTAATTCCTTTGTTCCGCCACCTGCGGGCAATACGCCGACGCCGACTTCAACCAAACCGGCGTAAGTTTCAGCAGCGCCTGCAATGCGGTGACTGTGGAGAAGAACTTCGCATCCTCCGCCGAGAGCCATTCCCACAGGAGCCGCCACAATCGGAGCCCTGCAGTACTTCATCCGCATATTGGCGTCCTGGAAGCCCTTGACCATCTCCTCAACCATGTGCGCCTGGTCGTTGTTGATGGCCATGAGGATCATGAAAATGTTCGCGCCGACTGAGAAGTTGGCGGAATGGTTGGCAATGATGCCCGCCGTGTAATCGTTGTCGGCTTCCAGCAGATCAACGAACTCGTTCTGCATGGCAATGATGTCGTTATCGACCGAGTTCATTTTGGTGTGAAACTCAAGGCACAGGCAGCCATCGCCGATATCCCAAACGGAAGCGCCGTCGTTGGTTGCAACCTTTTTATCAGCCGGCAGTTCGTCCAGACGAATGATTTTCGGATCTGCGACGATTTCCTTGTATCCACCGCCAACGAGGTCATAGTAAAATTCCTTGCCGTCTTCTTTTTTGTAAAAGGTTTCGGCACCGGAATCGAGCATCTTGATCACGTTTGCGGGAACATCCGTTCCCTCTTTTTTCATTCTTTCAACGGTTTCGCGAACTCCAAGATCGTCCCATCCCTCGAAAGGCCCTTTCTTGAAATTGAAACCCCAGCGCATGCCGCGATCTATCTCGACGATGTTTTCGGCAATCTCAGGAATTTTTGAGGCTGAGTAGCAAAGGCTCCTGGCGCTGACTTTCCAGGCGAAACTCGCCGCGCGGTCGTCGCCGTTGATCAGGGCTTTCACGCCGCCCTTTTTCGCCGCCTTGATCGAAGCGTAATCGAATTTCTCGACGGGCACGTATTCCATCGTGTTATAATCGAGAACCATTTTTTTCTTGTCTTTGCCCCGCATGTAGAAACCCTGTCGGGACTTCTTGCCGAGCCAGCCCTTCTCAACCACTTTCGCCATAAAGTCGGGAGCGGCGAAATATTTGTGGTCGGAATCATCGGGAACGGAATTGTAGACGGTTTCAGCAACATGCTTCAGGGTGTCCAGGCCAACCAGATCCGCCGTTCCGAAAGAAGCGGTCTTGGGTCGTCCCATGGCCTTGCCGACGATGGCGTCGACTTCGTCCATGCGATAGCCTTCTTCAACCATGAGATGCATGGTGTACATCATGCCGTGAACGCCGATTCGGTTGGCGATGAAGTTCGGGGTGTCTTTGCCCCAGATGACGCCCTTGCCTAATTTGGAAGCGCAAAATCCTTCCATGTATTTGAGCAATTCAGGATCGGAGTCGGGATGAGGAATAATTTCCAAGAGCTTCATGAATCGTACGGGATTGAAAAAGTGCGTTCCCATGAAGTGCTTTTTAAGGTCATCGGAGCAATCTTCAGTCATTTCTTTGACGGAAAGGCCCGATGTATTCGTCGAAACGATGGAATCCTTTTTGCGATGCTGATCAATCTTGGCCAGGATCTGTTTTTTGATATCCATGCGCTCAACAACGACTTCAATAATCCAATCGCAATCGCTAATCAATTCGAGATCGTCGTCGAAGTTTCCGATGGTCACCAAATCAGCGTCCTTCTTCGAGTAAAGAGCAGATTGTGGCGGCTTCCATTTCAGAGCCATCTTTTTGGCGGCGTTGCCAAGCTTGTTTCTGACCGCCTTAGACGTGTCTTTTACGGCCTTTTCCTTGTCTGACAGCATGTTGTCGAATGGGACGATATCTAGCATGGTCACTTTGATGCCGCAACCGGCAAGGTGCGCGGCAATTGCCATGCCCATAACGCCCGATCCCAAAACTGCTGCCTTTTCAATAGTTCTACCCATGCGTCAAGCCTCCTTTTTCATCGTAAGAACAATATTTACGGCAGGTTTTGGCAAAAGCGATTGTTACCTCCAGCGACAATCGCTAACCTTAAAAATGTTGTGCAGCGTTCGGGATTCGCCCATCGACAAATGAATGAACGCTCATTCATTCCTATAGCACGGCGATGCGACGCATTCAACCGTTTATTTCCAATCTGGGATTTCTTTTTACTCATTTTCCCTGAAATTTTCGTTTTTGAAAATAATAGCAAAACGCTCCGAAAATAATTGCCCCGAGGGCATCGGCAAAAAGGTCGCCAGTTTCGCATTGCCGACCAAAAACGAAACTTTGGTGAAATTCATCCGTCGCGCCATAAAACATCGTCAACATGGTCGCTATCGTGAATGTCGATGCCGATGCCCGACTCTTGAATCCATTGGACAACGCTCTAAAAATCAGGAACGCCAAAATCCCGAAAACGAAAAAATGAGCAATCTTGTCTCCCAGGAAAAATCCAAGCGGAGCATTCTCATAGTTTTGCGAAGACAGGAAAAAAATCAAAACAGCCAAGGCAATTGGGGAAAGAATCAGTGAAATTCTGTGGAAGGTCTTCATTCGCTTGGGCAACACATCGCGGTGTTTAAAAAGTGGGGATTTTCAAGAATTGTCAGCTACATCTTGTATTTGCCGAAATCCTCGGGGTTCATATTTTCAAGAATTTCCAGCATCTTTTCTTTGTCCGACACATGAAATTTTCCATCCGGCAAATCAATTTTTTGCGATTTTTGGATAACTCCCGAGTCAACGAAAATCGGCACATTTGCCCGTAAAGCCATCGCGATGGAATCGCTGGGACGTGAATCGAAATCGAAATTTTGACCGTCGGCGCTTATGTAAATCCGCGCATAAAAGGTGCTTTGTACGAAATCGCTGACAACAATTCTGTCGATGCGACCGCCTAGAGCTTCGATAATGGAGAATACGAGGTCGTGGGTCATGGGACGAGAAAAATCAACACCTTCGATTTTTGCGGCAATGGCTCCCGCTTCCAGCAACCCAATCCAAATTGGCAACCTTCGCTCCCCGGCTTTTTCTTTCAGAATGACAAGCGGAGCGTTTTGCATCGGGTCCATCGTCAATGCGGAAATTTCCATTTCTATGAGCATGTCATCGCCTATTTCAGGTAATTTCTTTCAATGTCACCATAAAGAATCAGTTTCAAGTTGTCACTATCGAACCCAGCAGAGAATTTGCTAATCCTGTATCAATGACAGCCAATACGGTGTCGCCGATTTGCATGTTGTCGGCGGAAAAATGCACGACCCGATTGCAGGAGCTTCTTCCAAAATATTTTCCGTCGCGTTCATGGAAACCATGCACGATGACTTCCAGGGTTTTTCCGACCAAAGCCTTGTTTTTTCGCAGGATAATCGGGGCCGATATTTCATGAATTATTTTTAAGCGTGCGGCTTTTTCTTCCGGCGAAACTGTTTCTTCCATATTTTGGGCCGGGGTCCCTGGCCGAACCGAGTATTTGAAAGCGAAGAGACTGTCAAATTCAAGCTCTTTGATCAGATCGCATGTGCCTTGAAAATCCTCCTCGCTTTCCCCAGGATATCCCACTATCAAATCCGAGCTGATGGACAAACCCGGCCTTGCCTCGCGAAGCCTGACGACCGTTTCGATGTATTTTCTGATAGTGTAACCGCGACGCATCGACTTGAGGATTCGGTCACTGCCCGATTGCACCGGAAGGTGGACATGCGCCGCAAGCCTTGCTTCATGGCCAATAAGCTTGATGATATCAGGAGTAATATAATTCGGATGACTCGACGCGAAACTCAGTTTTTTGATAGCTTTGATTTTCAAAACTTCCACAAGAAGCTCATGAAACGCCGAAGGCAATTTTAGGTCGCGACCATATCTATTGACGATTTGTCCCAGCAATGTGATTTCTTTGATGCCCGAGTCAGCAAGATGTCTAGCTTCGCTAAGAATATCACCCATGGGGCGGGAAATTTCTCGTCCCCGCACTGTCGGCACGATGCAATACGAACAACGCATATCGCACCCATGCACAATGGAAATGAAACCGGACGCGAGGGATCCCTTCCAGGACAATCTTCCATCAGGGTTGACATTGGGATATCCAGACCCTTCGAAAAGATGGTCGTAGTCCCAGTCAGTCTGCGCCAACCTTTTTCCATCAAGGCACTCTTGAATCAGTTCCGGGAGCTTGGACAAAGCGTGCGTCCCGAGAACGAGATCAAGATTAGGAGCCCTTTTCAAAAGTTTTTCGCCGTGCTGCTGCGCCACGCATCCGGCCAGAACCGTGATGCATTTTGAGTTTTTCCTTTTGACACGCTTCATGGCCCCTACTTCACTGACAGCCTTATGCTCAGCTTTATCCCGAACAGAGCATGTGTTGATAATAATAACATCCGCCTCATCGGCTTTAGGAACTCGACGCCACCCTTCCCTTTCCATGATGCGATACATGCGCTCCGAATCGTAGTCGTTCATCTGGCAGCCGAAAGTTTTAATATAAATCCGCTTGGTCATTTTCATCGCTCATATTGAGATATTTTCAGTGAGTATTTTCCGCACTTTGCGGCCACCTGGGAGGCTGCGTGAAAAGCATTTCATGCTTTTCGTTCAAATGGAAGGGTCTATTTACGAAAATACCTGCGCCTGAAATGATTCGATTTTCGTATCAGAATCGCGCCAGGCATCCTCTGGTAAACCGGCCTTCACGCATGTCTGTTCCAAAAACATGTCTCTGTCCCAATCCCATTCCACCGGAACCTGCGGCAACAAGAGTCCGCTAAAATACCCCTTGGAAATAATGAGGCCGTGTTTGCCGACTTCGATATCCTCCGTGTTTGACATTTCCCTCGGGGGAGTCAGAACAGATATTTCCAATTCAAGATCGCCCATTTCGCTTTTTTGCATCTTCGGGAAACGCGGATCTTGCGTTGCGGCGGCAATAGCCATTTCACGCACGCATTCCCAAAGCGGCAAACTTGCAACGACGTGCCCGATACAGCCTCGAAGCCGACCCTGAATATTTAAGGTGACAAATGCTGCGCCAGATTCAAAAAGTCGCGCTTCATCTCCGGCATAGTCCGATTTTTTTCCATGAATCACGAAATCGGAAATGGAATCTCGCGCTATTTTCAAGCAAATTTCCATTTCCTTTTCACCCAGCAGCTTTTCTTCAATCATTGCAATCATTCCTTTTTAGCGTAAACAGCCACGGACCCGTAACCCACCACCTCGTCGCTCGGGCCTCCGGTTTCGCCGGAATGCATATATTTCAAAACTTCAACCCCTGCTTCACCTTTTAATTTCGCCAGATAGAGCAGCGTCATCACCGGGGCAATACCGCACATTTCACTCTTTCCTTCAACGCACGCTTTCGCCAATTCGTCGATCTTCATTTCCTCAATCAATTTGAGCGTGTCCGAATCCATTGTTTTTGCAACGGCATCATCATGAAAATGGCTCATGTCGGAACTGGCGATATATACGGGGCGACGAGCTTTCAGAGTTTCAGCCAATGCAGCGGCCAGTTTTTGACAAGTTCCCTTTGAGACCGAACTCATCGAGATAAGAATTACTTTTTTGCCTTCGGCGATTCGTTGCAGAAAAGGAAGCTGGACCTCAATGGAGTGTTCGTAAGCAAAAAGCCGGGAATCGTCATTGATGAAGCTTTCCGATTCAATCAGGCGGAGGCTGGCGGCCTCGTCGATTTCGACATCTCCAAGAGGCGTCCGATAGGAATCTTCAACCAATACGCTTACGGATCCCGAAATCTGATGGGAAACACCGACAACCACGTAGAGGTCGGCATCCGCCTGCTTCAAGGCCTTGTAAGAATAAGCCGCGCATAATCCTGAATACACGTAACCAGCATGCGGACTGACGACTCCCAGCAGAGGCGATTGGAGAGGCGGGACGTACGCCTTGTCGAGATATCCGTCAATTTCACGGACGAGAGCATCAGAATCGGCGGTGTAAAATCTTCCCGCCACGATGGGGCCGAAACTCATGGGTTTCCCCTTTATGAATTTTAGGCGCCATTTAAGTTCGCCCAAAAGGCACTACGGAATCATTTTCGTTTTTGGAAAAGACAAAAAGTTTTGCTTTGTGCGACGCCAGAGAAATGAAAACGGCTCTTGGTTGGAAAATTGATTTACTTCTTTTTCGTGCCTTCGATGCGCGTCAGCGCATTTCCAGCGGCTTTGACAAGATCGGCGGATTCTTTTTTCCCCTGGTTATCCTTGATCGTCTTTTTCAAGGCGGCAATAATCTTGGAACCTCCGATCGCGCTTAAGCCGACGCATGCCGATTGGCGGATTTTTAATCCGCTATCGTTGTTTTCGAGGATTCGGATTAGCGCATCTTCTATTCGCTTTTTCATACCTGGTTGCGCATCAGCCCATAACTGCCCCAGGACAGCGCACATCCTGCCCTTTGCGTAGGCCGGGCTTGATGGGTATTTGTCGAGAATGGGTTCAGCCGAGGCCGGACCTATCTTCACTAAGACAGCCGCAGCTTCCATGGCGATTCGGCTATCCATATCCAGCAGTCCGTAATTGACAAGGTGCACCGCCGTTTTGGGTTCCGGCATTTCTCCCAGGGCGCGTATCGCCTCAATCCGCACGCCGCGACTGCGGTCCTGCAGCATGCCTACAAGCGTTAAAATTCCGGCCCTGTCTTTTAAACGGCCAAAGGAAATCGCTGCGTTTTTACGAAC
Organism: uncultured bacterium; assembly: GCA_964591275.1. GTDB lineage: Bacteria > Lernaellota > Lernaellaia > JACKCT01 > JACKCT01. The sequence goes on from CAZQAE010000056.1 coordinate 23,565, forward strand.
CTCAACATCGGGATCCCCGGCCAGTTTCGAAATGGCTTTTAGCGCGCTGCCGTCGCCGATGCGCCCCAGTGCATATCCTGAATATTTTCGAACTCGCGCGCTTTTGCTTTTCGTCGCTTCCTCCAGCGCGGAAACAGCCGGGAAACCAATCTTGACGAGCGCGTGAACGGCCACGGTGGCCATGTACTCGTCTTCATCATTGAGTTTTTTTATCAACCCTGGAACAGCTTCAGCCGCCTGCAACCGTCCCAATGCCATTGCCGCGCGCATGGAATCGGCGCCCTTGGCATCAAGGGCGCCGAGCCAGCACTGAATATCGTTTTCGGGGCAATCGTTTTCCTCGGCGTGGAGCGCCAGGGGGCAGGCGACAAGCGTCCAAATCAGAAAATACAGTCCTGCCATTTTTGCTGATTTCATTCTTTCTCCCACCAGCTACACCTGGTCCTTGCCAAATTTCACTCCGCCAAGAAGGTGGAAGTGAATATGAAAAACCATCTGTCCGCCCCATTCCTTTACATTGTGTAAAACGCGAAAGCCGTCTTTATCGACACCGGCTTCCCGAGCCATTTTTTGCGCTACGCCGTAAACTTTTGAGACGATTGGCAGATCCTCACTCGCCATATCCATCAAGGTCGGAATATGTTTGTAAGGGATGATAAGAAGATGCGTCGGGGCCATCGGGTTGATGTCCCTGATGCAAAATATCTCACCGTCGTCATACAGTTTTTCGGCGGGGATTTCCCCTTTTGCGATCTTGCAAAAAATGCAGTCGCTCACTTTAGCGCTCCTTAAGCGATTCGGCGTTTTACTTCAGCTTGAATTCGATATCATCCGGTCCATTGATTTTCTTCTTTTTCACCAAAACAACTTCCGCGCCGATACTAGGCGTTTGACTCTTTTCCAGAATCAGATATCCGAATATCGAACCGGTCACGTCAGGAAAACTGACCTGTACTATGATGGCTGGATTATCGAGCGCTTCACCGCTTCGATCTTCGTAAACCACCGAATAGGACTGGATCATGCCTTCTTTGGCGTCGATGTTCCTGGCGGCTTTTTTTACATCGTTTGGCTCCATCGATATTTCATCGAAAATCGCCGGCGGCACGATGGTCTCATCCATTGCCTCAATCCATGTGCCGGTGATTTTGCCCTTCGCAAGATCCTGATAAAACTCCGTGCCGGCAACACCGGCCGTGTAGCGATACTTCATCGGAATCTTGCCCGGGAAAGAACCCGCCTTAAGATTTGTCAATTCACTCGGCTTGATCGGTTTGATTTCAAGACTGATCTTTGCCTTTTTCGGAATCGGCTCGAAATGTTCGATATCCAAAATATCGCCTTGACGCAGTTCAGCCTTTTTCCAGACTGCTCTAACCCTCATGCCGATTTTCACATTTTCCGATTTGACATTGCCGAGGCGATGTACAAGCCCCATATTTTCCGAGGCGCCGTCGATGGCGATCACCGCAAAGATATTCTGCGTGCCCTTTGGTAGAAGCGAGGAATCCCACGCAACGTTGGAAATGGTGTAGGTCATGACTGTGCCGGTGTCGGGCAGATCGAAGTGATCGTTCACGGGCGCCAGATTGCATATCTCACAGAAGGAGCGGACCGGTATCATCATGCGTCCGCAACGACTGCAGTAGCTTCCGCGCAGTTTGCCCTTCTTTAAGCCGTCAAGATAAGTGGTTAAAGCAGCGCCATTGTCCCATTCGTAGCGAAGATCCGGCGTTTCATACACCATGGGAACCTTGCTGTTCTTTTTGAGAGGAGTGCCTGGAAGATCCTTGGCTGTCATGGAATTCCATTGGCTTTGCGTATTAGGCGAACCGCCTTCGGAACTCATAACAACAACGGTGCCCACTTGCATAAGGTCGCCCCACGCCTGGGCCACGCCACGATGCGCGTTCTTTTTGACCTGACGTTTTCCGGCCTGCCCGGAAAGCTGGAAGTAAAGCTCCGCAATTTTCATCAAACCGGTTGCGGCGATGGGATTGCCGACGCCCAGCGCGCCTCCCGACGGGCACATGGGATGACTGCCGTCGCGCTCGAAAGCGCCCGAGAATAACAGTTCCTTTACAGACCTTCCGGTTTTGTCCAAAAGAAGACCATTCATGTGATGCAATGCCTTATAATCAAAAGGATCGTAAGGCTCGAAAATATCGATGTCCCTTAGCGGATTGGTGATGCCGGCCATTTTATACGCATCTTGCGCGGCCATGGCGACGTAGTCAGGATAAGCCAGATCTCGCGAACACCAATAGGCCGTATCCAGCCGATAACCAACGCCGTCAATGAAAACAGGCGTTTCTTTTCGCACCCTCGCCTCTCGTTCATTAGACAGGATGATGGCTACTGCAGCATCTGATGTCGGGCTGATATCAAGGCGTTTCACAGGCCAGGAAAGCATTGTCGAATTCATGACGTCATCGACGGTGATCTTGCCGGCAATTTGCGCGGCGGGATGATCCATGGCGTTTCGTTTGTGCATCACGGATACTCTAGCGATGTCTTCTTCCGTGTATCCGTAAACGTGCATGAAGCGGGCCATCTCCAGGGCGAAGATGTGGATAAGGGTTAGCTCCAGCGGTTGCTCGGTCGTGTGATCGAAGATCGTCAGGAATGCGCCCGCCGGATGCGGATTGCATGGCGACATCTTTTCTTCCGCGACAACCAGGACGTTTTTAAACTTGCCCGAGGCGACGTGCATCCAGCCGTGGATAGGGCCCATAACGCCCGTTCCGCCGCCAACGTAATGGCGCATATAGGGTTTGCCTGAACCGCCGGCTCCGGCGATGAGATGTTCGCCTTTCATGTGAATGCCGTCGAAGGCGTCGGGTGCCGTTCCCAGGCACACCGCATCGATTTCATCTATGGTCATACCGGCGTCATCCAAAGCCATTTGTACGGCCTGGGCAGTCAACTCACTGGAAGATTCGTGAGAACGTCGGACAAAGCGCGTCATTCCCGCGCCGATGCATGCAACTTTTCGGTTCATGCTTTAGCTCCTTTCTTTTTCGAGAATGGTCACAGCGCACGAATCGGTCGGCAGTCCTCTCCAACCGTGGACCAGTACGCGCTTCGCTTCGACTTGGCAGGCTCCGGCTTCGCCGCGCAACTGAGAAACGGCTTCAGCAAGTCGGGCGCCGCCCGTGACTTCTATCAGGTCTCCGCCGCCTTGCGCTCCGCCGTTGGGATTAATGATAACGCCTTCGCAATCGTTGACCTGCAGAGCCTCCATGTGCATCAGTTCCCGATGAGGATAGAGGTCGGAAACAAAAAAGGCGTCAATTTCATTGCCGGGAGAAGTGATTCCAGCTTCATCGTAAGCCATATTCGCCGCGACGATGGTCCCTTCGGACAGATGGTGGTCACGGCGTTCCAACACGGAGTTGCCCGAACCCCAACCCGTACCGGAAATGAAAACCGGCGAACGGGAATGTTCTTTGGCGATGTCATCGCGTCCTAAAACAACGACGACCGATCCATCGGCGTGCTTCGGTATCATCTGTTCCGTCACCGGCAGCGCCACTGGACGCGAATCGAGAATATCGGCGATATCCAACTCAGCGCCGTAGGGTGCGATAGGGTTGAGAATGGCGTTCAATCGATTCTTGACGACGACCTCAGCCACATCTTCAGCCGAGTATCCGGACTCAGCGAGAAAGCTTCGCATCTCGATTCCGGCCAAATAGTGCGGTGAAACACCGAAACGGTTGTAGATGGGATCGAAGGCAAAACGCAAAAGCTCATCTTTGGTCAGCATGTTTGAAGCTTTGCTGTAGGCTTCAACGACGACCACCTGGAATTGGCCGGTGTTGATCTGCATGACCGCGGAATTGAGGCCGTGAAGAAAATCACCGCAGATTGTGTAGACGGGTTTTTTTACAACACCCAGTTGGTCCGGCACGTATTCGTCGGCAATGGAATAACCGGAAACAAAATCCTCTTCTACTGAGACGGCGCCATCGATCATGTCGATGTCGATTCCAGCGTCCAAGTACGCGGCCTTCGCTGCTTTCGCAATCATCTCGCGATATGAATACCCGGTCGAGGTCGGCGTAAATCCGCAGATCCCGATCCCCATGATGGAAACACCCATGAGACCTCCTTTCGCGCTCATATGATAAAAAGCGCGTCGTTAGAAAACATGTCAATTACCTGACTGTATCGTCGCAAAACTTGAATGTGCCGTTTGTTTTGAATTTGATTGCCGCTCACTAATGCGAAACGTTTGGTCGAACATCCTTTTCGATGAAATCAACCACCTCAACTATTTTTGTTCCCGGCGTGAAAAGCCGCATAACGCCTGCCTTTAAAAGCGCCGGGATGTCGTCGTCCGGAATAATGCCTCCGCCGAAAACGGGTACATTCGGCAAACCACCCTCTTTCATCAGCTCAACGATCTGCGGAAAAAGATAATTGTGCGCGCCGGAAAGAACCGACAGTCCGATGGCGTCAACATCTTCCTGAATGGCGGCATTGACAATCATTTCCGGCGTTTGGTGCAGTCCCGTGTATATGACTTCATACCCCGCGTCGCGCAGTGCGCGAGCGATGACTTTTGCCCCACGATCGTGGCCGTCAAGTCCAGGTTTGCCGATGAGGATGCGAAGTTTTCTATCCATGTCGTCGCTCCGAATTTTTGTTGCGATTAAAGCGCCTCTTCATAACTTTTCCCATTAAACTGTAGTTTTCCAAACACACTGATTTCTATCCTTTTGGCGAAGGATTTGCAACGTCCAAAAATTACAGATAGCCGGGGTCCGTGTATTCGCCATATATTGCTTTTAAGGCGCCAATGATTTCCCCCACCGTGCAATAGGAACGAACGCAATTAAGAATCGCTGGCATGAGGTTGAGATCGGCCTTCGCGTCTTCGATCAGTTTGGCCATGAGTGCATTACAGGCTTTGTCATCCCGCTCGGCCTTGACCTTGTTGAGACGCGCAATCTGATGCCTTTCGGATTCATCGGTGATTTTCAACAGAGACATCGTCATTTTGTTATCGCTCTGATATGCGTTGACGCCCACGACGATTTTCTCATCTGTCTCTATTTGCTTTTGATAATGATACGCAGCGTTGGAAATCTCCCTTTGCGGGTACCCTCTCTCGATGGCCCTGAGCATCCCGCCCATGTCATCGATAATTTTGATGTAATCCAGGGCCTGCTTTTCCACTTCATTGGTCAATGCCTCAACGAAATAGCTGCCCGCCAATGGATCAATCGTGTTGATTACGCCGGATTCCTCGGCAATAATTTGCTGCGTGCGAACGGCGATGGTGGCGGATTCCTCGGTCGGCAGCGCTAGTGTCTCGTCATAGGAATTCGTATGTAGGCTTTGCGTTCCGCCGATAATGGCCGCCAGACCCTGAACAGTGGTCCTGACAATGTTGTTCAATGGCTGCTGCGCGGTTAATGAGCAACCGGCGGTTTGCGTGTGAAAACGGAGTTTCCATGAGTTGGGATTCTTCGCGCCAAATCTTTCTTTCATGATTCTGGCCCATATGCGTCTGGCTGCGCGAAATTTTGCAACCTCCTCAAAGAGGTCGTTATGGCTATTAAAAAAATAGGAAAGACGCGGTGCAAAATCATCAACGTTCAATCCCCTATCGATACCGGATTGCACGTAAGCGATGCCGTCGGCGATCGTGAAGGCCAGTTCCTGAACTGCCGTGCTGCCAGCTTCGCGAATGTGATAACCCGAAATGGATATGGTGTTCCACTTCGAGGCGTTTAACGTGCAGTACTCGACGATATCCGTAACAAGCTTCAGCGATGGACCCGGAGGGAAGACCCAGGTTTTTTGCGCGATAAACTCCTTGAGCATATCGTTTTGCACCGTGCCGCGCAGTTGGTCCGAAGATACGCCTTGCTTTTCCCCAACAGCGATGTACATCGCCAGCAAAATGGCCGCCGGTGGATTGATGGTCATGGATGTTGAAATTTTATCCAGGGGGATTTTATCAAATAAACTTTCCATATCCGCAAGCGTATCAATAGCGACGCCGCAACGCCCAACTTCGCCGCGTGAGCGCGGATCGTCGGAATCAAGGCCGTAAAGGGTGGGGAAATCAAAGGCCACCGAAAGTCCGGTTCCGCCTTGGTCCAGAAGGTAATGAAAGCGTTTATTCGTATCCTCGCAGGTGCCAAAACCAGCGAACATGCGCATCGTCCAAACCCGTCCGCGGTACATCGTCGGATGAACTCCGCGCGTATAGGGATACTCGCCGGGAAATCCCAGCTCTTCATCAGGATTCCAGTTTTCCTGGTCTTCTTGCGAGTACAATGGATCAATGACAAGGTCTGAAACAGTGGAGAATCGTTTGTCCCTTTTTCCGACTTTCTCGTCAGAATTATTATTCCATTCCGATTTCGACGAACTCATTTTTTCGCACTCCCGTCAACCCATTGCGAGTCGAATTTTCTAGTACCTTTTGTGCTTATTAATCCCTTATGAAGGCAATTTTTAGATGCAAAAGCACTTGTCATTTCCTTTGGCAAAAATCCAATCATTTCCCGTCCAAATTAATCAGAGATTTAATACACCAAGGGCCATGGAGTGTCAATTTTGACGCATGACGCCTTTACCTCAACTTATCTTTTGAGTATGGTGCTGAGTTATGAGTTTTCTTGACGACCAAAAACGCGCCCGTCGCGGCGCAAAAACACTTCTACGATTGATTCTCGAAAAGAACAATTTCGAGAAGAATCTCGACGATTACACCGCCGCTGATGGGATATTCGACAAAAATTTCCTGCAAAATTTGGATGAGGCTCGTTTGCTCACCGCAAAAATTGATGAGCCGGAATTCGTGTCGAAACTTGAATCGCAACCGATCAATTTTAAAGAAGCTTTCATCGAGCATCTCGCGCAGACGCAGCGCTATTCTGTGCTACTGGCCATCCGTGATTCCAGCCAAAACAAAGCTTTTAAAAAATCCGTGAAGTTGCTCATTCATACCCTGACCACGAAGGGCGTAAAAATAGAAACAAGGGTGCCCAAAACCTGGACGCTTGATGTAAAGAATGAAAAGGTCGAACCCATCAACCTGATTTCGCATTATGATCCAAGAGGCGAGCGGATTGTTTGCCTTTCCGAGGGATTTACGGATGGCCTCAAACTTGTGCAGATCAGTGAAAATGACACCGGCGGCGTCCAAGATTTCAATTATTTAAAGCTTTCCCGCACGAAAGCAAAAACTTATATAAACGATATGGGTTCGGCTATCGATCTCATGAACGTCAGTTCCGGAAAAGTCTATTGGTTCATTGAGCGGGCGCTGGAAAGAAATAAATCAAGCGGTCGGAAGGTTCCATCCGGATTCATCACAGCTTTATCCAATATCGCAAAACCCATGGACATTCCTTCCCGACACCCGTTTTTCGATGTTGTCCGCCCCGTCGATCTGGAACATCCTGAATCCGGCGTTGCTCGTTCTGCGGACATTTTCAATCACCCTCTCTCACAATATTGGACCATCGATCCTCCGGCATGGAAGGAATTTCGATACAGGCTGAATCAAATTGCGCCCTCCGAGCAAAGTCTCACTGATCCATTGGTTCTAAGCAAAATAAACCGCCTTGTGGTTGAATTCATCGCCGAATACTGCACGCCGGCTAATAGAAGCGCATTAGCGCAGCGACTTTTGGATTTGGCCTGGATTTGCATACTGGATGATGAGCGTGAAACAGCCCTTCTGGCTTACGCAACCTCGCTGGCGGTTGAGGACAATGCCACTCCGGTTGAAAGTATCCCATTTTGCAATGCTCTTCTTTCACGCTTTTTTGATTCGGTGAACAAGAATGATCAATCGGCGCCGAAAATCATTGTTCCCTAGAACCTGACGGCTACGCACATAATATTCTTTCTCAAACGTGAGGATAGTATCCCCGAAATCACGATTTGCCTTGCAAGGGTTTAGGGCCTGAGTTTAGAGTCTATCAAATTACGAATGGCAAATTACGAGTGGTAAACTCATTCCGCATTCCGCATTCGAAATGCCAAATTTTCCCTTGCGTTACGGAGTCATTATATAGTCGTACTCAGCCGTCGCGATCCGCAGATCGGCCAAAGCCGAAACCAGACGAGTTTTAGCCTGTATATAAGTGAATTGCGCGTCCAGGAGATCGAGATTTGTCGCCGCCCCCAAAAGCTCACGTTCTTTGACGACTTTCATGTTTTCGTCGGCGAAGGCGAGTTCTGATCGAGCCGCTTTCACTCTTTGTGCTGAGGATCTTTTATTGAGTTGCGCCGAGTATGCCCTTGTCAAAAAGGCCCTCTGATATTCGTCGCGCGAAACTCGAGCAGCCTGAACCTTTCTGTGAGAACTCATGATTCCGAATGCGCCGCCGAGGCTTTGAAAAATCGGCACTTCGAGGCTCAATGTCGCCGTCCAGCTTTCGTCGCCGTCAAGCCCCATTGTATCGTTGGACTCCCATCCATAATTGAAGACAAAATTCAGCTTCGGCAATACCGAGGAAGCCGAACCCATACGCTCACTTCTCGTCAGCCCGACAACCGCGTCCATTTCTTTGACGCCCGGATGTGCACTAAACTCGGAAAAATTTGGAAACTCCGTTAAAATTTTCATTGGTTTTTCAAATCCGGGTTCCGCGTTCAAATCCATCTGCGGAAATTCCCACTGCCTGTTCAATTCAGTTCCCATAACCATATTCAGATTCAAGCGCGCCAGGCGAAGCGTATTCGAGGTCTCTATCAAATCGCCTTCAACCTGCGCAACCTGACTTTCCCAACGAAGAATTTCCGCCTTGCTGACCTGCCCAACTTCGAAACGCGCCTGCGTGAGCTTGAGTGTTTCCTGTGCGAGCGTTAAAGCTTCCTGACTAGTGTTTTCCAGCGCGAAGGATTTCTGAGCTTGGTAATATGCCTGCTTAACCTCATTGACCGTCGTGGCCTCCAGATCCCGTGAGTGATGACCTTGTCGTCTTTTTTCCATTGTTGCCGCGTGTATATTGGCAATCTCGGCTCCGCCGTTGAAAATGGGCTGCACGACCTGAATGCTGGAAGAATAGGTATCTTCCCATGCGCTCGGCTCAAGATCCGGAATAAACTTTTTTTGTTCTTCGTAGGCCTTCTCGATTTTATCGTAAGTATCCGGATCGATCCGTGTCACCGAACTGTTGAAATATACTTTTGGCAGATAAGAACTCACACTTCCCGCCTGTCCCCATTTCGCAGCTGATTCCGAGTATTTCTGGGCATTCATGGATCGATTATTTTGCAATGACAAAGCCACCGCATCCTCTATGGTGAGAGTCTCAGCTCCTACCCCTTGAACTGCGCCAATGACTAATGAAAAAATTGCGAAAGCAATCAAATAAGATTTAGCAATCATTTGCCTCTCCAAAAATGAGGTGTCTCACTCGGATATTAGCTATAACAGCAAGGTATCGTTTGCGAGCAAACTTCCACGTTCATCTTTATATGAAAAACGAGCAAATTTGAATCAGTAGGTTTGGTCCCTTTTAAAAACTCTAACGCAAAGAATCGTGGCGAGCTTCAATGATCTTGAAATGATTTGTTCCAAACAAGCAAACCGCGATTCAGGCGGTGAAATATCGCTGTGACCCGAATACGAACAAATTTTCATGCGCGACAAGAAGTCAGATTGAAGAAAAATATTATTTTTGCATTGGCGCAGCTATCCAACAGGCTCAAGATTAGGTGATTTCAGCTTAACCGCAGCAACCTCCATCGTCATCATCGTCATCTTCCGAAGACGCAGGAGGCTCATCATAATCGTCGGCATCGTCATCGCCAAAATCATCATCCGCATCGTCGTTCAGATCGTCGTTGATATCGTCATTAATGTCATCGTTGATGTCATCGTTCAGATCATCGTTGATGTCGTCGTCCAGATCGTCGTCCATATCATCGTCGCCCGGGATAGTGGTCGTTGTCGTGGCATCCGGGTCATAGGTAATCCAAAGCGCCCATGACACGAGTTCGCCAATATCTCCACTTTTTCGATCACAAATGGATAGCGTCCATTCTCCTTGCGAATATTCCCCGTTGAACCAGTCAAGAGAACGGGTGTAATCGGTGGTGTCGTAGGGCACGAAGTCGCGATTGCCATAACTCTGGTCGGCATCATCAACGCCGTTGTTGGGAATATTGACCGACTCCTGATCGAAAGTGCCGTAAAGGTTTGCTGAAGAATCACCGAACTGTGTCGCACGGTCATTATAAAGTGTGACGAGCGTTCCTTCCGGTGATTCCAGCATGATGAGCAAATCTCCGCGATAGGAATGCTCAACCAAAATTCCGACATCCACATCAAGAATTGAATAATCTTCGGCAACATCAATGACGTCGCTGCTCACGAAAGTGTCGCAGTAATCGTCAGTCAGTGAAATGATGTCAGTGGATTCTCCGAAAATCATATTTTCAGGAAGTGTTGTTGTGGTTGTGCTGGTAGTGCTAACCGTGGTTGTCGTAGTCGGCGCAACCGTTGTCGTTGTAGTTGGCGCAACCGTAGTCGTCGTGGTCGGTTCCTGGGTCGTCGTTGTAGTCGGCGCAACCGTTGTCGTCGTAGTCGGCTCCTGCGTCGTCGTTGTAGTCGGCGCAACCGTTGTCGTCGTAGTCGGCTCCTGCGTCGTCG
>CAZQAE010000057.1:0-34074 GCA_964591275.1 uncultured bacterium
ACTCCAAGAATTCTATCCGGTCGGCCATCACCGTCTCGTAAAAATCGGGCGGTTATTTCCGTCCAAATGATTGAGCCATCCTTGTGAACCTGCTCCAATTCTTCAACACGCGTCCGGTTGAGGACAGCGCCCTCTTCGTTTTCCCTGGCCAATTCCTCGGATATCGTCGTTGCTATTTTTCCCATTGACTTAGGCGTCATGAATGCTGAAAGCCCCAGGCCAAGCACTTCTGCGGGCGTATAGCTCAATATTTTTTCCACTGCCGGGCTGATATAAGAAAAACGCATATCGGAAAGCCCAACAATCCAAATGGTATCGGCCACGTTGTCGGCCATCAGACGGTATTTTTCTTCGCTTTGCTGTAGAGCCTCTTCAGCCCGCTTTCGCTCAGTAATGTCGCGAAGACTTATCAAGACCGACTCTTGTCCCTCAAACATATACCGTGCGCCGTTGATTTCAACGCCAATACTGGAACCATCAGGACTGATCATTTCTGTTTCGACGACGCCAAGATCACTCTCACCTGAGATATAAAGCTCGTGCAATTCGTCAATTCGGGCAAGTTTGTCTTTCGCAAATAGTATGGAAAAGTGTGAACCAACGATATCGCTGGAAAGACGATCAACAATTTCGCAAAACCGATTGCTGACATATACGATGAAACCGTCTTGTAAAATGGCCATGCCATCACCGGTCGTATCGACCAGTGTTTTGTAATGTTCCTCGGAATCACGCAATGTCTCCTTAGCCTTCAGGCGGTCTGTGATATCGCGTGTGACGCCAAGAATTGCGATGGGCGCGCCGCCCTGGTCCCGGATGAATGTGGCGGATATTTCCGTCCAGATTGTACCGCCGCCCTTGACGTATTGTTCAAGCTCAAGCACGCGGGATCGTTTCGAGTCCACGCCGGGATCGCCGTCTTTCTTGAGTTCCTCGGCGAGAACTTTTTGGAGGATATCCAAGGAACTGGGGGTCACATGCTCCTGAAATTCTTTGGCCATTGATTCTTCGTGTGTATAGCCGAATATTTTCGTCGCCGACGGACTGATGTAGGTGTAGCGCAGGTCCTCCAGCCGAAGAACCCAGATGTTGTCCGAAGCGTTGTCGGCTAGAAGCCGGTAACGCTCCTCGCTATCCCTCATGGCCTCCTCGGCCTGCTTGCGCTCACTGATGTCGCGAGTGACGCCTTGAAAGTAATAACTGCTTGTCAGGGATTGCTTAATTATTGAAATATTGACTTCCGTCCAGAAAAGAGAGCCGTCAGATCGATATTGCCGCACTTCGAAAGTCAATGGCGCGGAGACCTCGCTCGCGCCGTCGGCGTTTGATGCTGCTTGCTGGAATCCGCTGAGAATTGTTTCCAGTGATTCCGGCGGCATTATATCTTCTAAGCGTTTTCCCAGAGCCTGTTTCACCGAATAGCCGAATACTCTCTCGACAGATGGGCTGACGAAAGTAAAGTTCCATTCCATATCCATTGTCCAGATGACATCGGATGCATTGTCGGCGAGAAGCCGGAACTTCCCTTCGCTTTTTCGCAATGCTTCCTCGGCCTGCTTGTGGTCGGTGATGTCGTATCCCAGACTTATGGTTGAACCATCGGGGAGACGGAAATTCGCCCACAGCGTAACGAGCGTCTTCCCGTCTTTTGTTTTTGGATGCCGTTGCTTGAAACGCTCGTCCGGCTCGGCAATGATTGATTGCATAACCTCTTTTCGAACGACAGGATCAGGATATAAGAGCGAAAGCGTATCGTCGTGCGCGTTGATCTCCTCGAAAGACCAGCCGAATGTCCCGCGACAATGCTTGTTCCAAAGCACGCAACGCCCATTGACATCGAAGGAGTTGATGAGCACTGGCGCATTCTCGTAGATCATCCTGAAACGTTTCTCGCTTTTCGCTAATTCTGCCGTAGCTATCGCCCGATCCTGCGCTGCGGCAATCCAAAAGATCACCAGAATCAGCAGCACGAGCGTCAAAACCACGGGCAGGATCGCGGCGGCGGCGACACTCCATTTCCAGGAACGGGCGGTGATGTCCATTCCAAAAAACGCGATCAGATCACCAGTTTTCGGATCCGTCATCGGGATAAGCGCCGAAACCCATGTGCCCCAGCGGTCTGAGATCGGGCCTTCGACCAGTTCGGCCCCCGCGTCATAGGCGTGCAGATACTCGGTGGATATCTCGCCGAAGACTTGCCCTGGCGGCGATTCGTCTTCGGAACCGACGGGTTCGGAATCCGCGTAGAAGAAAACACGTCCGTCCGACAAACGGCCCATGAGGTAGATGAAGCGACAGTTTTTGTTGGTCCGCCTGGCGTTGGCTAATTGTTCCTTGATTCGCAAATAGTCCGACGAATCCAGGTCAGCCTCCGTTCCCGTGAGCGCCAGGACACGATCAATGTTCACTGCCGCCGCCAAAAGCCGAGCCTGTTTGATCAGGTCGCCACGCATATTTCGGTCGGTCCTGTGCATCACCCAAAAGGCAGACAGCCCGCCGACGACCAGAATGGCCAGGATCAGCCCTGCACTCCGGCGAGAAAAGATCCTGATTTTTTCCCTGTTTATCATCGACTATTTTATCCTTTTGATTTCGTGTTTTTTATTATTTTCATCGGAGCAAAAGATGAATTGCTTAATAGGGCATCACCAAAATTACTCTGTCAACATTCGTTGTCTTCGTGGATACAGGATCAGGCCGAGGGCGAAAATACAACCGAGGAGAGAAATTATATCAGCGACCGTGTGAATGGGATCGTTCCCGTAATAAATTTTCAGGTCGTGTTTTCCCGGCGGCAGGCGAAGCAGGATTGTTCCATCATTCGCTTTGACGTAAGTGGGATGCGATTTATTATTCAAACGAGCTTTCCAACCCGGAAAGTAAAAAGTCTCATAGACGATGGTCAGCGGCGTTTCGGCCTCCACTGACGCAGCGCATTCATTGAATTTTAGCGAAACATCGCTGATTTTTCCCGAACCTTCGATGATGCGCAGCGCCTTTTCGGCGGGTTTTTGCGGCTTGGCGGAAACGGCGACGGGAAGAAAATCGTCCGAGGCCATTCCCGTGATTCCTGCCTGAAGGACATTGCCGACCTTCATGAACTGCTCGAAAGAAACCCACTCAGGATTCTGCATGGCGTCGGCAAGGTCTTCGGGAGCAACCTCCTGATAAGAAAGTGGTTTTGTGTTCAGAAAAAGATATTTCGCTTTGGCGTAGGGAAGGTATTGGACTATCGACGCCGTCAGGAAAAGCGCGGCGCACGAGGCAAAAGCCCATTTCCCAAAACGATTTTTCGCCGCGGCGCAAACGAATGCGACCAATATCGAAGAGGCGAATGTGGCGATCATAAGAAAGCGCCACGGAAACTGCACGAATTTTAAAAGCGGGATGAATTGCCACGCAAAGCGCGTGAAGGGCTGCGTGAAACAGATGGAAACCAAAACCATCAGCAAATATGGAGCGATCCTCCTTTTTCTCAACAATACCGTACCTGCCAGACCGAAAATTATAAGGGCCCAGTGCGCCAGGCCGAGTTGCAGAGACATAATATCGATATCGCCGCCGGGAGGCTGATACCCCCAGCGCGGGATGAAAAGATCGCCAAAGGCAATGAAATGCCTGTCAAAGGAAAAATAGCCCGTTGTCAAATGAACTTCCGACTGGACGGCGTTTTTCAATACCAGGGCCGGCAGCCAGAAGAACGCTCCGATGGCCAGCCCCGTGGCCAGCACAATTCCGCCTTTCGCCCATGCCTTTCGTGGATAGCGTATCAGAATCCAGCCAAGGATCGCCGGTGAGTAGAGCAATGCGCTGATGTTGTGCGAAAAACACAACAAACCGTAGGCGATGGCCGCAGCGCCCAGGCAGCGCCGGTCCTCACCGTCCTGACTGGCCGCCAGAAAATAAATGACCCAGGGTATCAGGCCGAATCCATACAATTCCGCCACAGCAGCCCGAACATATAGATCCACCAGGAAATAGGGCGCAAGAATGTAGCACGTTGCCGCAACGATTCCGGCGATGCTCCTTTGATAAGGCGGGGAGTTGTCGGTGAGAGTTTCGTATTCATGCCGTCCGAGAAGAAACATTCCGCCGGCGGCCAGCAGCGTCGCCATCAGGTAAGACAGCTTAATGGCCCAAGTCATCGAGATGCCAATGAGGTGAAATACTTCGGCGACAAAATAAGCCAGCGGCGCGTACAGGGACAGCAAAGCAGAACCGTATCCGAAATACATGTCGGACGACCACCGGGGATAAAGATCACCGGCGCGCACGCCCCGGTCGAGTTCAAACAGGCGCGTGGCGTCCAAGCCCGCGGAATGCCCAAAGGTCGTATAAGGCGTAAGATTCGCCCGTGAGACAAGGATAACAACGATAAGCAGGCAGACGTAAGGCCAAATACGTTTTAAGCCGTGTGCGAACATACATCCATTAATCATTGCCACGGCAATTCGGTCAAGCAAAGATACAGGATCGGCTTCCAGCCGCTAAATGTAGGAGCGGTTTCCAACCGCGATTGTAGGAGCGGTTTCCAACCGCGATTCGCCACGATTGCAGGAGCGGTAACCGCGATTTCCGAGCCGCGAATGTCCAGTCGCATCTGAAGCGTTTGCTGAAGATGCGACAATGAGCGGGTATGCATCTCATCGGCAAGAACGTATTCTTTGACAATCCGCGCGGCTACGAATGCGCGTGAGGCAAGCGGTTTTCGAGCAAACACCCGCTCACTCATCGCCTGACGGCGATTTTGCCGTTCGCGGCTCTGTTTCACCGCCGCACAGGGGCGCCAGTTTCCAACCGCGAATATTGCGCGAATGAAAAGCAACAACCCCAAACTCTTGACACAAAGCCGACGAGACGCACATGCTCTCACGATGGGGAGCAAATCTTGGTTAAGCGTGAAACGCCGATAAAAAAATTGGGTTTGTGGCGCCGAATGCTGCCGATTCTATTCGTTTTGGTGGCCGCCGCCATCGTGACGCAAGGCGTCTGGTCCACGCATCTGAACTTCGGTCATTCATCCCATATCGATCTGATACGGCAAGTCGAAGTCAACGAAGCGGTTCGGGACGGCTATGTCTATCCGCGTTGGATCGCCGATTTTTATTACGGTCGCGGTTCACCCATCTTCAATTTTTACGCGCCGCTCATGTACATTGCCGGGGAATTTTTCTGTTTTTTCGGCCTGGCTCCATTATACGCCGTCAAGATCATGTACATCCTGACGGTGATGCTTGCCGGGATCGCCATGTACTTCCTCGCCCGAGAGATATGGGATTTGCCCGCAGCCCTGTCGAGCGCTGTTATGTATATTCTGGCTCCTTATCTTCTGGTGGATCTCTACGTTCGCGGCGCGTTGGCCGAGCTGGCCGGTTTCGCTTTATTGCCGCTGGCGATGTACTTTCTTTTGCGGGAGTCGAAAACAAACACCACGCATGACGCGGCCCGCGCGGCCGCCGCCATAGCCCTTTTATGCCTGTCTCACAACATTTCCGCCCTCATTGGCGCGCCCATTCTGATCATATGGGCGATTCTGATTCGGGACAAAGCTTCCTGGAAAAAACTTTTTGTCGCCATCGGTCTTGGACTGCTCATGTCCTCGTTTTTCTGGGCGCCGGCGTTGTACGAAACAAAATACCTCAATGTCGCCGCCAACCTCACGCAGGGCGATTATCATTACAGCAACCACTTTGTTTCCATCAAGGCCTTATTCGACACGGCCTGGGGTTTCGGTTCTCCGATGAATCCCGATGGCGACGGCATGAGCAGGCAGGTTGGCATTCTTCATTGGATTCTTTTTTTGCCCGCGCTGGCGTGGTTCGTGCTTTCCGGGCGCCGGTGGGATTTGCGAAAAAGGGGAGCGGCCGCCTTTTTGCTCTTCGGCGCCATCGGCCTGTTTTTCACGCTCAATATCTCAAAACCCCTGTGGGATTTCTTGCCCCTTCTTCCATTCGTGCAGTTTCCGTTCAGATTCCTGATGATCGTAACGCTGGGATTCACCGGCGCTGCGGGGGCGCTGATAGTTCTGGTGGGCGACAGATTCGGTCCACGATGGGGATGGTGCGCGGCGATGGCGGTGATCCTGGGCGCGGTCGTCATTTACGGCCCCTATGCGCAGGCGCGCTATTTGCTTCACGACAAAAGCAATCCCGGTCGAATCCTGAAGGTTTCCAGAACTCGCGCCAAAGAAGCTATGGCCACGGGATTGGCTATCGAAGCGCACGAACTACTTAGCCCCAAGCTTTTGCGTGAATTTCGCGAAAGCAAGACAACGGCCATGGACGACTACCTGCCGAAATGGGTTAAGGAAAAACCTTCGTTTTATTATGCGGAAAAATTTGAAGTCATTGCGGGCGACGCGAAGATTCGATTGAAGCAAGATAAGGATTTCATGAGTCGAGTTCACATTGAGGCTCAACAGCCATCGCAGATTCTGGCCCATACTTTTTACTTTCCAGGCTGGACGGCTTGGAAAAAGGGCACGGCTCTGCCGCTGGAAGCGCGTGAAAATACAGGCGAAATCGTTATCACGGTTCCGCCCGGCGATTATGAGATGATTCTGTCTTTCGAAGACACGCCCATCAGGATTCTGGCGAAATTCATCAGCATTTCCGCCACAGTCGGCATCATTGCCTGGATGGGCATCGCGCAATACCGGCGCATCAGAACGGGAGGATCTAGCAGCCGCACGCCCCGTCGGAATCGTCGTCGTCATCTCCCCCGTCATCGTCGTCCGCTGCTACGTTTGTATCGTCATCGTCATCCGACTCCGGAGCCGAATCGTCATCATCAGGATCGCCAGCCGGATGATCCAGACCCGTGATCACTAGGGAGAAGACCTGCGGCCCCAGGGGAACATCGCTTCCCGTCACGACCACCTCGAATAATTCGTCGGCATTGGAAGCTGTGAACTCGACCATTTCCACCGGGTCCAGAGTATTGACGCCCTTCGTCGCATCTAGCGAAGGATGCTCTGCATCCAGGAGCCACGGCAGTTCGACGCCCTCGGATGTTTCGACGCTAAGGTCCAGATCATTGACCAATACGCGCTCGGCCAAAAGTTCCCCTTCCGGGTCCGTCCAAACGAGCGTGACCTTCACGGGGTCGCCGGTCGCTTCGAGACTTAGGCTAAAGCTCTCGCCCTGATCCAGGCTTTCTTCGTAAATGAGGGCGTCGTCGATGAGATCCAGGACTTTCGGCATGTTCAGGTTTCCATAGCCGAATTTGAAATCCGGTCCCGGTTCCTCCACCGCGTCCGCGCCGTGGATGAAAAGGGCTTTCATCGTTGAAGCCCGCGCGTCCTCTACACTGATCTGACGTCGCCAGTATTCCTGCGCCAACGCTACCGAGCCGGTGACGACAGGCGCCGCCATGCTGGTGCCGCAAAATGTCGTGTAATGCTCTCCAAAGGCCTCGAAGAGCGGAGAGCCGCAGCTCACGATCCCGCCCCCATCCTGATAGGTTGTCGAGCAACCCGGGGCGCTGATATCAGGCCTGATCCGGCCATCATCCACGGGGCCAAAGCTGGAGAAACTCGTCATCGACATGTCTTCTTTGTTCGTAGCGCCCACGGCGATGACATTTTTTGCGGTGGCGGGCGGAGCGGTGGTGAAATAAGTCGTTCCGCAACTGTCGTAACCGCGCTCATTGCCGTTCGCCCAGATGATAGTGATCCGTCCGTAGGCTTCGCCCACGATCCGGTCGATAAGCTGCGCGGAGCGTTCGTAATCCCCCTCTTTGTCGCAATACTGTTCTCCGAACTGCGCGAGGTTGGAGCCTATGGAGTTATTGGCGACCGTTGCGCCGTGCTCCTGCACGGCGGCCTGGTAGGCGCCGGCGATGTTGCTGGGCGAATTGTACATCGGCGGAAGGCGCAAGCCGGGGATGATGGATGAGGAAACGAGGTGCGCTTCCGGCGCCATTCCCTGGTACAGGCCGTTGGAAGCCGCGCCGCTGCCCGCCACGGTGCACGAAACGTGCGAGGGATGGCCGATGACATCGGGCATCGGAAAACCGCTGATGGTTACGCGCCCCTCCAGGTCGGTGTGCACTTTGTTGCCGACGGAAACCGTTCCGCCGTCGAGCACGAAAGCCGTAACGCCCGCACCCGTGACCGAGTAAGGCGGCTGACTGGCGGTGTCGCCACCGACGGCGGGTTTGGCCAGGTCCATCAACGGACGCAAAGCCGGACCGGCTTCGGATATGAACACGACGCCGTCATCAACCGCGAGCGTGTTAATGTTCGCCGGATCGATGGCCGCGAGAAATGAGTTTGTGAGATGCGTATATTCCAAAATGACGGCGCCGGCGTTTTTCAGCGCGCGCCGCCCTTGCGCTTCGGCGACATCCTTGTGCATGCCCACATCGACAACGCGCAAGCCGTCTTCGTAGGCGGAAAAGGAAGCAAACTCGCGCCGCTTAACGGAATCCTGAATTTTGTCGGAAGCGGCCAGTTCGCCGACCCACCGAATTTTTGATCCGCAGTCGCCGCTATTGTCACTGATCCGCGCCAGCCAGGTTCTGCCCGATATCGGATGAAGGAGCGTGACGCCCTTTTTCATCATCGACTCACGCTGCCGGGCATTGGGAGTCTCTTTGAGCTGGACAAGGACGTGCCGACCCGACAGTTCGACCAGTGCGCTGCCGATATCCGGCGTGGCGGCGGGAGTGAAGCTGCGGGTTTTTAATTTCACGGCGTATTCATCGCCGGCAAAGGCGAATCCCGCCACAAAAAAGACGGCGACTAAAATGGTGATGCATAATTTTTTCATTTTTTAGTTTCTCCTCATCCGCGTCGTGAAAGCGCGCAACTATAGTAGAGGATACCTTAAAGGTTCCATAGTGACGCTGGCAATGATTCGCACATAAACGTAAGGGATCAACATCTGGTCACCGCCAGGGTTGCGGGATCCGACGGGTGAAAACGAAGCAAATCGCTTTCCTTTTTAGGCAGTTGATCAGCCGGCATTTTGCGAAAACTAATTTAGTTTCTTAATATGAGGCAGTTGCATAAAATATTCCATTGAAGGAAAAGAACTTTTACGTATCTGTTTAAGAACAGTGGCGAACATGAAATTTAATTCTACAATTTGGGGGCAACATTGACTAAGGCAAACTCGTCGAAAGTGGAAGTGAAAAACTTTATGGAAATAATGACTGTAGGGCTGAAAAGATGTTTCATTCCAATACACGGGAAAATGAGATTCGTGATCTGTCCCCTTGCTCTTTTGGCAGCGCTCATGTTTTGCGTACCGGTGGCTCACGCTTATAAGATTGGCGCTCGCGCCGCCAGTATGGGGGGCGCTTTCATCGCCCTGTCCGACGATGCGTCCGGAACCTATCACAATCCGGCTGGGCTTGTCTTCGCGGTGGACAACGAGTTCAGCATGAACGGCAACTTATACGGCTATAATGTCAGGCGGATCGAAGGCGGCATGAGATACGGCAAGCAGGAAACCGACCTCGTTTATAAAAATTACTGGGCGGTCCCGTCTTTTTTCGGAACAGTCAACAAAATCGGCTCCGGCAAAGACGGACAATCACGGCATGCTCTGGGTTTTTCCATCGTTATCCCGGACTACGAATACTGGCGGGCCATCAGCGAGATCGACGACGGAAAAGTACGAAAAACCCTGAATGAGAAATTTCAAACATACTGGTTCGGCCCTTCCTATGCCTATAGGGTCACTCCCTCTTTGGGTATCGGGGCGACGCTTTACGGCCTTTATTATGAAGACCAGGTTTCAATGTCCAGTGAAGGAATGCTTGACGGCAAGAATCTTTCGGGAACTGACGAAGACATCACTTTCATCGAAAAAGAAGAGCAGCAACAAATCGCGGCATCGGTTCTACTGAGCATCGGCGCCAAATACGTGATCCGTACTTTTCACATCGGCCTCAATGTGAAAACCACGAACCTGCATCTTTGGGGCGATGGTAAACATTCGATAACGGATTATTTTTCCGACCGTGAGGAAGGCAGCGAGGGCGTGGATAATTATGTAACGTACGAAAAGATAAACCGAACGCCTCTCACCGTAGGATTGGGATTCGCCCGGCTGGTTCCACAAAATTATACAATCGCCCTGGATCTCGAATACGCAGCGCCTCTAAAATGGAAAGATTCAAAAAACATGAAAGGCGATACGAACGCTTTTGCGGTTTCCGAGTTCGACCAGCCGGAGATAATCACGGTCAATGCCGGCTTTGAAAAATGGCTTAAAAATGACATGTCGCTGCTTGCAGGATTATACACCGAGCTTGATGCTGACCTTTATGGACTGACCGTGGCGGTCGGAAAGAATGTGGGGGATTTCGACATCAACTTGGGGTTGGGATATGAGCTCGCGATGTATAGCGAGGAAAGAGAATATATGGCAAACGACGGTAATTTTGATTACCGAGTGTGCGATGCGGAGACCCAGAGGATTTATTTCATCCTGGGCACCACCTTTCATTACGACGGCGCAGAGGATGAAACCGGCCTTGGGGATAAGCTGAAAAAACGCTTCATGCCCTGAGTAAGTTCATAAAATAAAATTCTCTTTTTGTTTCCGGCGACTTGAATAATGCTGGTCCGAGTGCCGAACGGTTGGCGTCCTGCATTCGATTCATTTCAGCTTTTCCCCAAAGACCTATGGCTGAAAGTTGCGATGGGTGACACTTGGGCAAGGGCGCTATATTATCAGCTTGTCTGATTGAAAGGAGCGCCCTTTGCCCCGCCGATTGCGCATCATAGCTGTTGTGGCCGGATATCTGGCGGCAGCCTGCGCTTTCACCTGGCCGATCGCCGCGCGAATGGGTCAGGGCATCTGGGGCCGCTCGTGGGACGCGGTCAACAACCTGTGGTTTTTCGAATTCGTCAAGCACTCTATGATCGCGCGCGGCGAGTGGTCGCTGCAAACAACGCGAGTCTTTTTCCCCTTCGGATATGATCTGCGCGCTGATCTCGCACATTTCCTGCTGCCGCTTCTGTCCGTTCCGCTCCAAAGCTTCATGAGAGTCGAGGCGACCTACAATCTGCTTCTCCTGTTGTCGCTGACATTTTCCGGGTGCGCCGCCTATGTGCTGGCCCGGCGTTTTACGGAAAACCGTCTCGCGGCTTTTGCCGCCGGGATTTTATGGGTCGTCAATCCCGTGGCCGTTCGAGAAATCGCGGCCGGAAGCCTGGAAGTCGCCTGCGGAGGCTTTTTCGTACTGGCCTTCGTCGCCCTATTGCGCCTGCGGGAAAATCCGTCGATTTCCAGGGCGGCGCAGCTGGCGGGAGTATGGTTTCTCGCCGGTCTGACAAACTGGGTCATGGCGGGGATGTTCGGACTTGTACTTGTTTTCTCAGCGCCTTTTCTTATCCGCTCAAAAGACAAATCCTCAGGCAAAACGTTGGCCGCGCTTTTGGCCGCCGTCCTGGTGGCGACCTCTATCGCGGCGCTGCCTTTTGTCGGACCGCTGGTCAAAGGGGGAGAACTGTCGATCAACGAGGAGGACATTTCACTGGCGCGGATCACGCCCGACGCCGAAACGGCCCGACGGATCGGCAGCGCGCGGGAATCCTCCCTGATGTCCTACGCCTCGGATTCCCTGGACGCGGGGGATCTGCTCGTCGCGCAGGATATGTCGAATCCCGCAGCGCCCCTGGCATGGTGGCTGCTTTTGGTCCCGGCTCTACTCAGCCTTGCGGATTCAAAGCGTCGCAAGACCTGGCTTGTCGCCGGCGGCTTTGTTTTCATGATTCTTGCGATGGGACCATTTCTTCGCTGGTTCGACCATTTCCACTTTGGCCGCAATCAACTCTCGATTCCGCTTCCGGCCTGGCTGGCGTATAAAATTGTTCCCGGTTTTCACCTGTTCTATCGCCCCTATCGTTTTGTTTTCCCCGCGCTGCTTCTTTTCGTTGGACCCATCGCAGGGCAGTTTTCGGCTCTGATACAGCTTGGAAAAAAGAAATGGACACGAGGGATCATCGGCGCATCCCTTGTCTCGGGGTGCCTGGTCGCCGGGCTCGCAGGATTTCACGGCGGCGGCGGAGCCTTCAATTCGCTGTACATTTCCAACGAATACCGCACGGTCATCGGAGAATTGAAGCCGGCCAGGGCCTTGATAGATGTGCCTTTCTATCCCCTGCCGGTTTCGCTGGTCAACGCGCACGCCATGCTCGCGCAAACCTATCACAGCATTCCCATCTTCAATGCCACGCATCTTCGATTGACGGGCTGGCGACGTTTCGCGAAATTTATCGAACACAACAGCGCCGCAGCCGCCTTGCTCGATCTGCAACTGAAAAAGCCCGGACCCTACGTGGTGGATACCGACAGCGCCAGGCGTCTTGCGGACATGGGTTTCGATCTCATTGTCGTGCACACCTCTTTTTTCACCGACGATCCCTCCACGGACCGCTACCGGCGTATGCCCCATGAGCTTTTCATGCTCCTGGACCGGCTCTACGGCGATCCCTTAGCGCTGGAGATGGGCTTTTGTTATAAGACCGGCGAGATTGCGCAAGGAAAAGTCGTGTCCGTCGATGACAACGCTGCGGCGAGACTTCGATTTGCCCGGCAGTATTTCATGCCCGCCGTATATCGCGAACCTGTCGGCTATGTCTCCACGGAAACAAAGCGCGACGGCAATAGCGAAACCCTGCGTTTTTCGACGCCCGGCCATGTCTCACCGGATGATGAGTTTTGCGGATGGTTCCGCTTCAAGGCCAGCCAACATCTTCCCGAGCGCGTGTGGCTCGAAAGTGGATTTGATGACGCCCAGCACATCGCGGCTTTCAAACTGGAACTGCCTTTCGACAGCGCTCCAAAATGGAAGCGTCATTGTTTCCAAAACAGCGATTGGAAAACGGATGACGGGGACCGGACCCTTGAGCCATCACTTCTTTCCTGGCTCAGAATACGGCAGGACGGCGGCGATCCCATCATCATCGACATGGACGATCTGGCTTTCGTGCCCGGCGGCGATGAAGTATGAGGTATGAGGTATGAGTTTCGCAGCGCGGGTGGCATGGACAAGACGCTGGTAAGCGTCAGCGATCCAGTGCTTGTCCGTGTCTGATTATTTCTTTGCAACGCATTGGGCAATTTTATGAAACAACACGGACAAGCGCCCTCGCAAACTCGGGCTTCAGAAGCTTGTCCATGCCACCCGCGCTACGTACTTCAGCCTTAATACTAAAATATTTTGCGCTCTTACATCAGCCTCCGAAGGAAGCGTTTCATTCATCACCTTCCGGCTCGCCCTTTTTCATCTCTTCAAAAATCCGGACCACTTCACCCAGCAGTTTCACATCCGGCTCGATCTTCGCCTTTTTACATTCGCTCCTTCATCCCCAGCCTCCGAAGGAGGCGTTTCATTCACTAGCCCAGGGCGGCAGCCCTGGGGATCAAAGCATAATAATAACAATGTGAGCCCGACGAAGGCGGGCGACTCATCCGCCATTTTTTCATACACGAAAGAGCCGCCCGCCTTCGTCGGGCTAAAAACAATCCCTTCATGGACCGGGCCGTGGACAATCTGGAGGACTGGATTGTGGAATACGCTGCGGAGGAAATGGCCGATGCGGTGCTTGTGGATTTGAGGAAGATTGACCGGTTGTAGGAGCGGTTTGAAACCGCGATTAAGCCCCGCCAGGGGCGGCACAATATTAGCCCCGTGCGTCAGCGCGGGGGAAACAAATCAAAAAAAATCTAAACGAAGCCCCGCTAGGGGCGACACTTTCGGCGCCGGCCGGCGGTTTTGGTGTTGGAGGCGGGGTGGGGGGACCGGGGGGGGGGGCGGGACAAAAATTCCCCCCTGCGTTACGCGGGGGGAAAAAAAACAAAAAAAATAGAAAACCACCCCCCCTTTGGGGCTAAACTCCCCCCCCCCCCCCCCTCTTTCACTTCGCCATTAGTGAAGGGAAAAAGTCATGATCGAGCAAATACCCTGACGACAAGCGAACGCAGCTTGATCGACGAGTGGCTGTGCGCCGGCCTGTCCACGCGGGCCGATGGTGAACACTTCGTCCGGACCGTGAAATATAATCTGTGGCTATGCAGCCAATACGGCATCGAAGTTTCAGACGAGAATTTCCAGCAAATTGTCAAATGGCTGATGGGTGAGTTTTACGGGGAGGTGCTGATGAAATGGTCATCCAACTCCAATGGCATTAAACTGATCCATCATCTTTTGAAAATTTGTAATTCCCTCTTTAATAGCATTGAAATCCAACGCCCAGGTTGAACCGAAATTCAGAATGAAAAAATACAATAAATAAGCGATTATCAAAAGGAATTTACCTAGATATTTTTCAGTAGGCAGGCCTATTGCTTCTAGTGTAATCTTTGGCAGACTAAGGATAAATTTCAAGTAGGTGAGTGGATTCACTAAAGCAATTAGGCTGCTTTCAAAATGATTCTGAGAAGCACCCTTCATTAGATGCAGCGCATTAATGATTGTATTTTCGGGGATTACACGCCCAGACGAAAGAGTAATTTCATTGAGCGCTTTATGTTCGGTTATTAATCCACCAACAAAGGCGCCCGGAATTTTCTTAAACGTGCAATCAGCACCATATCGCCGAGCGATTGCTTTTGCACGAGCCAAGTCAGTAGAAATTTCCCACTGAAGTTTTTGGAGTTTCCCCTCCATTTCATCTGTATTTCCAACAGAAGACCTCATTTCGTTTTCACTGTCAAATAGCCGGGAGACTTTTGGAATGAATTTTTTCATAAAGCGCTTATCGAAATACGCCTGAATTAAGCCCATTTGCTTCTCCAATAGCTTCATTCACAGCCGAGGGCGGCGGTGCCACTTTCGCTTTATCCTGCCACAATCCACTGAATAATAATCGTCACAACTGCACTGGTAATGACACCAGCCCCAAATAAGAAGTAATCGCGTTTCGCGCTTCGTTTCTCTTTTGATTCAAGTAGTCTTGCGAAATATTCTGCAGCAGGTAGCGGAGTCTTCTCCAGCGCATCAATATTACCCTTCAATTCCTTCTCGCGATCCTTCAGCATCGCCAAGTCAGATTCAAGCTTTTGAACAGTTTCCTCGCGGTCCTTTGCAACCTGGGCGATTTCCCCAAGCACGGAGTCCACTTGACGCGATGCGGAACGAAGGCCCGATGTGAGTTTTTCGAGCCGATCACCGAAAGACTCCGGTGGAATTTTATTTTTGGCATTTACATGACGGAACAAATCATACAGATGTAATGCGGACATTCCAGCTACTATGCTTGTGCTAGCGGCCATAATTACACTAGAAACATCCATCGTTATTTCCTTCTGAATTCTAATTTCTGACTTCTAGCTAAGCTATATATCCTCACACTCATCCTTGATTCCGACGGCGTTTTCAAAGCAGGTTTCGTAATACTGCTCGGCGACCAGACCTTCCATGCCGGAGGCGGTCTGCGCGCAGTCGTAGATCACGTCGTAATAATCGGCCCAGCAGGTGTACTGGGCGTATTTCCAATCGTCGTCGCAGCCGGCCACTCCGAAAACACCTTTTGTCTTGAGTTAGAGAATAGCGAGTTCACGCAGAGCTGACAAGAAATTATCCCCGGCCCCACCAGAAGACAACCTTGCCGATGATGCTTTCGGCTATCTCTTCGTCGGGGAAGGTGTAAATTTCATCGCTTTGGGGATTGTCGGGACGACCAATCCAAACCTTATTTTCCGAAAGAAAGAGACGCGAACGATCAGACTCCTGCTGAAGAATCAGGAAAACCCTATACCCTGAACCCCAAACCCTGAACCCTGAACCCTGAACCCCCAGCCCAAATTCTGGACCCTTTTATGTTGCACACGCTTGTGATATTTAATACCTCCCGCTTGGCGGTATTGATTGCTTGGGGGAGCTTTTTTTGAGGCGGGACTTCAGTTGTAATGATTATTAGCGCAAAAAGGAGACGCAGACCTTTGGCCAAGCCATTGAGTTTTTATTATGATGGCGTAGATCACGGCGAAGGCTTCCAGACCCTGGGAGCTTTTGAAAACGCCGAAGGGCTTTTGCTCGTGCTG
Source organism: uncultured bacterium (assembly GCA_964591275.1). Taxonomy (GTDB): domain Bacteria; phylum Lernaellota; class Lernaellaia; order JACKCT01; family JACKCT01. The sequence goes on from CAZQAE010000057.1 coordinate 16,005, forward strand.
ACGACGCCGCAACACGACATGGCCGCCGAGGCGGCGCAATGCGTCCTGGAACGAGTCGGGCAGACATTCGACGAGATGCCCATGGACGATCCCAAGCGCTTTTTGACCAAGCTCGTCAGCGACGCCAACTCGGCCCTTTTTGCCCTCGGCCAAACCCTGAATCCCCCGGCAACCATTGAAGCCTCCATCGCCTGCCTGTTCTTCTCGACCGGATACGTCTCCTACTCCCACATTGGAAACGCGCGCATGTATCTTTTATCGGACGGCATTATCAAGTCGGCGACGCAAGATCATACGCAGGCGCAGCAGATGGTCGATTCCGCGCTCTTAAAGCCCGAAGAGGCTCGCAAGCACCCCTTTTCGCTGAATCTTCTTCGCGCCATAGGGCGACGACCGATCATCGAAGTGCCCGTTCATCGCTCCATCCCGGTGAAAAACGGGGACCATTACATTCTGTGTTCACCCGGTATTTCGCGGCGCCTGGATGATCAAAGCATAGGACTTTTGGTCGTCGGCGGCGACATCGACGCAGCTTGTCAGTCCATCCGCCACGAGGCCGCGCTGGCGGAAGGCGATAGTCGGGACATCCTGTCGCTGCAGGCCATTCGTTTTGGCGATGAACTTCCTTCGTCCAAGGTCAAGGCCTACAACCCGCTGGACAATATCACCAGATCCCTTATGCGAAAAAACACTACGATGGAAGGCAAGAGTGAATCGCCCTCCCGCGATCTTCTCATTCGCGCGGGGATTGCGGCCTTTCTGTTTGCCTACATGCTTCTTTTCGCCATATGCAATCCGGACTGCTCGGGAGCCCAGGCCGCGAACCTGGCCCCATCACATGTTATGGCCGCCCCGCTGAACGCGGAAGCCGCAGTGGAATCGAAAGTCGTACTGGATGCAGAGGATGCCTCATGAACCGGGATAAAACCATGAAGGTCCTTGACATCGCCATCGTACTTTTCTTTTTGGCGTGCGTGGTATTGACCTATAGGTCATGCAAGCCACCGGAGACGATAGAGACCAATAAAGACGGTCAGGACCTTGCGCTGCCGCCCACGCCCACCCCGACGCCGACTCCCCCGCCGGAGGATTTGAATCCGGAGCGAACGCTCATTCTGTCGGCCATGTCTTTCTTTGAGGCGATTTCCAATGGCCGGCACGCTGACGCCGCCGCGATGTTCGCCGACGCCGAAAAACAGATGAAATGGGAAACGAATCTCGGACGCGTGAAAAAATTCGGCAACCCCGTCGTGGCCTTCGAAATCGAAAAGGTCTTCGAGCGCAATTACTGCAAGGTTGATCTCAAGGATGAAACGAAGGCGCGCTGCGATTTTCCGATTCTGCTTCATCGAAAGGACGGAAACATCTCCACATGGGCGGCCATCGGAATGAACCTGGAGCTTGAAGCGGGGCAGTGGAAGATCATTTATTATCAGCAGGACGATCTGGACAAAGACGCCTACGACAAGCGCAAAGCCGAACAGGAACGGAAAAAAATCGCGACTGAATTGGCCAGGCAAAAGCTTTCAACGCCAGATGACGATACAGAGGAAGCGGAGGCGACTCCCACGCCTCTCGTAGATTCGGGACCCTAATTTTCAAAGTGATTCGTGATCGGGATCAGGCTTGCCGCCCGCCGACCTCGCCATTCTGACGAAATATTATTTCGCCTTGACATCCGGGAGAACCGTTCTTAGGTTTTGGACGGTCTCGTTTATCTTTAGCTGACCATTAAATCAGGGGAAATCATGGTTGCGGCAAACGTGTCATCTCCATCGCAAACGACGGTTGTTGAAGTCAAAGGCCTGATGAAGAACTACGGTGAGCACCAGGCCGTCAAGGGCATCGATTTTCGTCTGCATTCCGGTGAAGTTCTTGGATTTCTTGGCCCGAACGGCGCCGGGAAGACCACGACGATGAGGATCATCACCGGCTATATCCCTCCGACCGAAGGCACGGTGACCGTCGGCGGTCTCGATGTCATGTCCGACAGCCTGAAAGTTCGGCGGAAAATCGGATACTTGCCCGAACATCCGCCCATCTACCTGGAGTTCACCGTCCGCGAAAACCTGGAATTCATCGCAAAACTGCGAAAGATACCCCGCTCCGAGAGAGAAGGTCGAATTGAAAAGGCCATGGAGCGTTGCGGCCTGAAAAAGGTGAGCGATAGGATAGCAGGACATCTGTCCAAAGGGTTTCGCCAAAGAGTCGGTCTGGCCGGGGCGGTTATCCACGAACCGGAGGTTCTGATCCTGGACGAACCGACCATCGGTCTCGACCCCGTGCAAATCCAGGAAATCCGGAATCTTATTAAGGAATTGGGCAGAAAACATACCGTTTTGCTATCCACGCACATCCTGCCCGAAGTCGTTATGACCTGCGACCGCGTGATCATCATCAACGGCGGGAAACTGGTCGCAGACGACACCATCGGCGAACTGTCCCGGAAATTCGGAGGCGACCGGAAATTGTCGCTGCGGCTTGACAGCCCGGGGCCGGGCGTCGCCGAAAGGTTGAATACCATCGACGGCGTCATGGGCGTCGCGCCGACTCAGACTCCCGGCGGATACAAACTGACCGTATCGGAAGGAAAGCGCGTCGCCGATGATGTGGCCCGCGTGGTAATCGATTCCGGCTGGGGATTGATAGAAATCAGCGATGAAGTCCCTTCCCTGGAAGAAGTCTTTGTTCAATTGACGAGCAGCTAAGCCTAAGTGAGGGAGACGCCTTGCATATACTGACCATTTGGCAAAAGGAATTGAAGCAGTTTTTCCTGTCGCCCATCGCGTACGTGATCCTTGTCGTATTTGTTACGCTGGCGGGGCTATTTTACTTTGATCTGTTCACGTACTTCGTTCAGATTCAGGCGCAGTACCAGAACTACCAGAATCCGATGGCCATGCAGCAACTCAATGTCAACGACATGATCATCACGCCCCTATTTCACAACCTGAGCGTTCTGCTTCTTCTGATCATCCCGCTGGTGACCATGCGGCTCTACGCCGAGGAGAGAAGAAGCGGCACCGATGAAATCCTGCTGACCAGCCCCGTGTCCGAATCGTCTATCGTCTGGGGAAAATTTCTGGGCGCGATCTCGTTTTATCTTGTTGCTCTTGTGCTCACCGCGCAGTTTCCGCTGATCCTGTTCAAATACGGCAACCCCGACGTCGGCAAATTATTGACCGGCTATGCGGGGCTTTTCCTCATGGGAGCGTCGTTTATTGCTTTTGGCCTGTTCACCAGCACCCTGGCGAAAACGCAGACGCAAGCCGCTATCTGGTCCTTTTTTATGCTTTTGATCCTTTGGATCATCGGGTGGCTGGCCGAGTCGGTCACTGGCATCGCCGGCGCCTTTCTCAAGCACGCGGCCATCATGACGCACTTTGGAAATTTTGCGCAGGGCATCATTACCGTCGGCGATCTCGTGTATTTCGGGACCTTCATCTTTCTATTCATTTTCCTGGCCACGCGAGTTGTTGAAAGCTCACGCTGGAGGTAGGCGTTATGAAATCCATCGCATCGGTTTTTAAATACCAAGGCTTGCTGCTGACGCTGATTGCGCTGATGTCGTTGTTTTTGGCGACGGATATGCTGCTGCGCTTTTGGTACCTCCTCCTGTGCGGACCGCTTCTTCTGATCGTCGGCCTGGCCATGGACCTGGGCGGCGTCAGCGCCGTGCTCAAGAGACGAACAACAAAATTCGGCGCAGGCGCCATTGTTTTCACGATTATCGTGGCGGCCATCATCGTATTCGCCAACGTCATTGCAGCCGGATATGAGAAAAGCTGGGACGGAACTTCCGCTGGGGTCAACACGCTTTCCGATCAGACTGTAAAAATCCTTACGAGTGTTGAAAATCCCATCCGCGTGACCGGCTTTATCCCCGCCGGGGAAGAAAGTGAATTTAAAAAACTGCTCGAACGATACCTCCAGGCGGCGCCGGAGGGAATGTTCGCCTGGGAAGTTGTTGACCCGGACAGGAATCCCGAGCGTCTCCAAAACCATAATGTCACGCAGCGCGGCGCCATCGTCGTGGAATCCGGCGGGCGAAACAATATCATCATGGCGCAGACCGAGGATGCTCTGACGCAATCGATCCTCAAAGTCACGCAGTCCAAAACGGGACCCGTGTGTTTCGTAGCCGGTCACGGCGAAGCGGGTGTTTTAGACAGCGAGGAAGCCGGAGCGGGGCTTCTCAAACGCCTTTTGGAAAATGAAAACCACGATGTTCAGGAAATCGTGCTGGCGGGAAGCATCGTGCCCAAGGAGTGCGGATGCGTGATCGTGGCCGGTCCCGACCGGGCTTTGGGCGAATTGGAAGTCCAAGCTTTGCAGGCATGGGTCGCCGCCGGTGGCGCGATGATGTTTTTGTCTGAACCAAAAGTGGAAACCGGGCTGGAAACCTGGATGGCGTCTTACGGCGTGACATTCAACGACGATGTGCTTGTCGAGCCGCAGGAGACCCTCTTTTTCGGAAGCCAGATCGGCGTTGCGCCGGTTGTAAGCAATTATCCTCATCACGAGATCACCAAAGATTTGGACCAACCAACGATTTTCCAGATGGCGCGCAGTATTCAAGTCAACCAGGATGCAGGGCCGCAGGCCATGGCGACCGCGCTCCTTCAAACCAGCGACCAGTCCTGGGGTGAGTTGAACGTACAGAAGCTTTTGGATGAGGGAATTGTCGAAAAGGGAGCGGACGACTTAATCGGTCCTTTGGTTTTGGGAGCGGCCATTGAGGTGACGACGACGACGCCTGCGGATTTGGCGGAGGCCAAAGACGACGACACGGCCACATCGCCGGAAAACAAGGTCGATTCCGTTATCCAAAGCCGGATCGTCGTCGTCGGGGACTCCACTTTCGCCCGAAACGGCATGCTCGGACAGCTTTATAACGCCAACCTCGTGCTCAACAGCATTGCCTGGCTGACCGGCAAAGAAGAAATCATTTCCATTCGTCCCAACGAATTCGCGCCATCCTCGATTTTCCTGAGCGCACAGGATCGGGCTGCGGTCTTTTTCATCTCCGTCGTTTTCATTCCCATGCTCGTGTCCATGTTCGGCATCGGCGTCATTATATCGAGAAATCGCCGGAGCAACGCATGAGCATCAAAAAGATCCTTGCCGCCCTGATAATTCTGGCGGTCTTTGCCGGGGTTTATTATCTTTACGAAAAGCCCCGGATAGAACGTGAAGCTAAGGAAAAGGACGCAAAAGGCCATGCGCTCGCCGTCCAGTGGGATGATTTGGAGAAAATCGCCATGAGCGCGAGCGGCATTGAAATCGTCTTGAGCAAAATCGACGGGCAAGAAGATCGCTGGGAGGTTCTACAACCCTATCAGGATGATGCCGACAAATTCGCCGTTCAGGGCGTTATCTCGAAATTCAGGACCACCAAGCCCGAGCGCATCATTGATGACCCAAAAGAAGATTTGTCGGATTACGGGCTGGTGGGTTCCACGAATCACATCACATTTACATCGGCGGGGGTCGCCGAAACCTTGACTTTCGGCGCAAATCATCGAATCGGCGATACCATCTATGCGAAAAGCGATGCTTCGCCCAGGGTCTATGTGTTTTCCAATTCGCTGAAATCCGTGCTGTTTGAGCCGGCCTCCAAACTGCGCGACAAGGAGATCATTCCATCGACCTTCGACCGAGAGCCTGTGAAAGTATCGTTTTCGCGTAAGGGCCAGGTCGTTTACACCTTGGAAAAAGAGCCACAGAAAAAGCAGCTCGATGACGACTCGGACCCGGAAGTGACCGAAGATTCAGGGGAGTGGAAGCTTGTCGAACCGGCTCCCTGGTGGAGAACCGACGGCGAGGCGGTGGATGAGATCATGCAGGCCGTGCGCGGACTGCGCGTGAAAACGGTTCTTTCCCAACATATTGAAAACCCGGCTGAATACGGTCTTGGCGAAAGCAAGGCGGTTTTCAGCATTTCATACGCGGACGGCAAGGAACCGGAATCGATCGACATCGCTATCGGCGCAAATACCTCGGAAAATGACTATTACGCCATTCCGCCCAAGGGTTATTTGTGCTCCATTCCCGGACATGCCGTCAAAAAAATCTTGTTGTCTTCAAACGATCTCAAGGACAAAAGCCTTGTGAATTTCAATGTTCCGGACGTTTTGAATTGGGTATTGCGCTTTAAAGATAAAACGATTAACGTTTTGCGCCCTTCGGATGGGGACTTTGGGGCCGAAGGCGTCGGACCTTTGGATCAAGAGAAAGTCCTCGGCGCCTTACGGCGTCTCGTGGATGTGGAAGGCAGGCGATTTTTGAGTTCTTCGGAACTTGTCATCGCCGAAGATGCCCTGAGGTCTTACGACCTTCGTCTTGAAATGAATGGCGCGGATGGGGCACTCGTCGCCTGGATCGAGGCGGCCAAAGCGAAAACGGCGCAAGACGGGCCGGAGATTGTCGTCGGAAAAGGAAACGTTGCCGACGGCGTTTTTGAAATGGATCCGGCGATACTCGAAGCTTGGCCTGAGTCCATTGACGACTGGCTCGCCCGTGAGCCTGAAAAATCCGGTTCCCCTGAGTGAAGCGGACTAGAGCATAAAGAATTTTCCCCATCCAACGGGAAATCTATAAAGGAGAACGTACATGGCCAGAATCACCGTTGAGGATTGCATCGAAAAAGTGGACAACCGTTTTCAGCTTGTTCTCCTGTCTGCCCGACGGACGCGGCAGCTCATGCGCGGCAGCAAAGTCCTCATCGAATCCGACGGCAACAAGGATATCGTCAATTCACTGCGGGAAATCGCTGCGAGTAAAGTCAAGGTGATCAAGCCCGAACCCCAACCGGAAGACGATCAACAAGAGTAGCCACTGAAAGAAGCTTGCATTTAATGCTTAGGGAGTTTTCATGAGCATCAGCAGAAGGCCCGAACAGATTTTCGATACGCGATTGTTGGACAGAAACAGGGACAGAGGGCTGTACGACGACAAAGATTATAAGAAGTGGATCAAGGGACTTCCCGACATGAAGGGAAATGCTGACTATATTGCCGCCGTTGATATTTTTGACGAGGCAAAGGCGCTTGCGGAAGCTTCCGAACAAAGCGACGAAGAGCAGGCGGTCAGCTCGGACGACGAAGTTTAAAGAACAACAAATACTGATGCAATAACACCCCTCCTTATTGCTTTGCTCGCGGTATTACACGCATGACCACAACAAAAGATTATTATGAAATTCTCGGCGTAGCACGCGGCGCTGACGCAGCGGAAATAAAAAAAGCCTATCGCCAACAGGCCATGAAAGACCACCCTGACAAAAATCCGGGCGACGCCGAAGCGGAACAGCGTTTCAAGGAGGCGTCGGAAGCTTATCAGGTTCTGTCGGACCCGCAGAAGCGTGAGACCTATAATCGCCTCGGACATGAGGGTCTTCGCGGAGCAGGCTATCAGGGTTTCAACGATTTCGGCGATGTTTTCTCCTCAATGGGCTCCATTTTCGAAGAGATATTCGGTATGGGCACAGGGCGTCGCGGCGGGCGTCGCGGCGGCGCGCAACGAGGAGACGACGTTCGTTATGATATGGAAATCCCTTTCGAGGAAGCCGCTTTCGGCTCAACGAAACAACTCGACGTTCCGCGCCGGGCTTCTTGCCTGACTTGCAAGGGTACAGGGGTGGCCTCGGGCTCCAAACCCGTTGTCTGTCCCCTCTGCCAGGGTGCGGGGCAGGTTCGCCAGACGCAAGGATTCTTCTCCATATCCAGCACATGCCGTAACTGCGGAGGCGCTGGGAAAATCATAAAAAATCCCTGCAAGGATTGCTCGGGCACCGGTCGCGTCGTGGAAAAAGCTCAGGTTTCAGTCCGGATTCCCGCCGGCGTCCAGGACGGCATGAGATTGCGCGTCAGCGGAAAAGGCGAAGACGGCGCCGGGGGAGGCCCGGCAGGAGATCTTTATGTGTTCATCCACGTCACGCCCCATGAAATCTTTCAGCGCCATGAGAACGATGTTGTCGTGGATGTACCGGTGATGTTTCATGAGGCGGTGTTGGGCGCGAAAATAGTGGTCCCGACGCTGGACGGCGAGGTGCCGCTCAGCGTGCCCGCCGGTTCACAGCATGAAGATATTTTGCGACTTCGCGGCAAGGGCGTTCCCAGGTTGCAGGGCTACGGGCGCGGAGATCAGGTCTGCATCCTCCGATTGAAAGTTCCAAAAAAACTGGGCAAAAAACAAAAGGAACTGCTCAAGGAATTCGGCGAACTCGAGTCCGGAAAAAAGGGCGAGAATTTTTCCAACCTGATGGACCGAATCAAACACTTCGCTTCCGGCGAATAATACCAAATTGAGAATTTAGAAGTCAGAAACTGGGAGCAGCTTTGCGGCCCATTGCAGCATTTTGCCGATCACGCGCGAAATGGCGCAATGGACCGGCGAGCGTCGCGGGCAATTTAAAGCCGGGGGCAAATCACGCACGCAAGCCGACATGCTCATCGCGGCCACGGCTGCGCTTCATGGATTGACGCTGGTCACGAGAAATTACCGCGATTTTGAAGAGTGCGGCGTCGCGTTCCTCAATCCCTTTCGCTGATATTTCTAATCCTCAAAGGAAAAATGATATTGGGAGAGACCCAGTTCATCGCGCATAGTTAACAATTGCCCCTGCAGCGTTTTGTTAACCGGAGCGCCCTTGTCTTTGCGATCATTCCAGGCGACCCATTCCTTTTCGCCCGCGGTGTAGATGCGCTCGGCACCGGGGGCTTTTTCGGAAGCGCGTAGCTGGCGACAGATCTCCCCGGCGATATTTTTGAAGCGGTCAACTTCGATGAAGTGGGAGATATCAATGGCGATGAAAAATTGCCCCAGCTTGTAGAAGGTGCGGTCGCCGTTTTCGTCCCATCCCAGCAGGCCCTTGAGGAATGCGCCGTCCTGCAGCGCCGACGAGAGGATCTCCACGATCGTGGCGAATCCGTAGCCCTTGTAGCCGCCGGTCATCTCGCCCAGGCCGCCCAGGGGCGTGAGCGCCGCCTGCCCTTTGACCAGGTCGATCAGGACCTGCTTGGTGTCCGTCCGGTATTTGCCGTCGCGACCAATGACCCATCCTTCAGGCATTTCCTTGCCGGCCCTGTCGTAAACCTCGATTTTGCCCCTTTGGGACACGGACGTAGCGCAGTCCAGCGTGAAGGGAAATTCCTCGTCGGTGGGAATTCCGAAGACCAGGGGATTGGTGCCGAGCATATTCTCCACACCGAATGTCGGCGCTATGGAGGGCCGGGCGTTTGTGCCCGTAATGCCGATCATGCCCTGCTCGATGGCCATCAGCGGATAATACGCGCAGAAGCCGTAATGCGTGGAATTGCGTATGACGGTCATGCCGAGGCCGCACGTTTTCGCCTTGTCCATGGCCATCTGCATGGCGCGCTTGGAGGCCACCATGCCCATACCGTGGTGCGCGTCGATGACGGCGGTGCCGGGAGTTTCCTTGACGATCTCAAATTCAGTTTTGGGAAATTGGATGCCGGCCTTGATGCGGTCGTAATAGATGGTTTTCAGACGGCCCACGCCGTGGGAGTCGATGCCGCGTTTGTCGGACATGATCAGTACATCGGCGCAGGTTTTGGCGTCCTCTTCGGACACGTCCAAGCCCTTGAACACGTCGATCATGAAGTTTTCGAGCAGATCAAAGGGAACCCATACGGCATTATCAACGGCGGACATCGTTGCACTCCTTTATTCTTTTGTACTTAAAAAAACCCAAACACGGGCTGTTCCTTCCCCCGAAAGAACTGAGTCAAAATTTACTCCCCGCGCCGCGTAATTGCAACTGCTGAATAATAATTAATTCGCAATATGTAAGGAGCATTCCCTGCTTTTGAGCATGCCTGCGGCGCCTTCGGCTCTGAGACCAAGGCTCGAAGAGAGCGAAGTCGAAGGGACCCCGCGATTGCGGCTAGATCACAAAGCTCTCATCTATTTGAATTTTAAAATCCGCCGCGCCTCACGGCGCGGCGCGGCCCAAGGGAACAAGGGATCAAGAGCCCAAGGGTAATTTTCAGTCCCGGGAAAGACGAAACCCAAAGTCGAGGGTACGGTAATCAGGAACGTTCCTGAACCGGTCCGACGCGCGCACATTGCCCGGATCATCGCCCCAGGAACCGCCGCGAACAACACGATACGTTTTATTTTCATCGTGCCAATCCCAACACCATTCCCAAACGTTGCCAAGCATGTCGTGAAGGCCAAAGCTATTTTGCTCTTTTTGACCAACCGAGTGTGTCTTCTGATCGGAGTTGCCAGAATACCAAGCGACGGAATCCAAATCGCCGTATTGCGCGGCTGTCGTACCAGCCCGGCAGGCGTATTCCCACTCGGTTTCCGTCGGCAGGCGATATCCACCGGCCCCGTTTACCCTAGTCACTTCATTTCCCTTTAGGCGGTATGCGGGCGGCAATCCGCTTTGCACAGACAGCCAATTCAAGAAACGAACGGTGTTTAACCAGGAGATGCCGACAACGGGATTGCCCGGCGCACTTAAGGAATCTCCAATTCTTTTGTAGTGATCGTCGCTGCCGGTCGCGATGTTGTATTTACTTCCCGGATCCATCCATTCAGGATAGTCGCCATTAGTTGCTTCGACAAAGCGTAAGTACAGCCTGTTGGTCACCTGATATTTTGACATGCAAAAAGGCTTTTTAATTTCCACACGGCGAATCGGCCCATAGTCTTCGTCGCCCATAAGAAAAGCTCCGGCGGGAAGGAGCACCATTTCCAGCTGATCCTTCGCGCCGCCAAGAAAGCTCACCTCAACGATCTCGATTTTTGCTTTGCCTTCTGCCGCGCGGATTTCCCTTTGATGATATTCCTTCCATTCTCCGCAAGGAGCATCATTCTCTTTTTCTTCCACGTTTTGCTGATAAATGCTTCGAATGCGGTAAATAAGTTTTAAGACATCCTGCCCGGCATCGGCGTCCCAGCGGCCATCCTTGTATTGGTCCAGCAGATCCTGAAATATTTGGTGGAATTTTTGGCGGACCTCATCCACATTCGTGATTTCGTGAATGAGACGGAGAGTGTTTTCGCTAATTCCGCCAAGAGTCTCCAACACCTCGTCAACGCTTTCAGCGATAAAATACTTTAGAGGCGCAATCTTCCTGGGCGCGCTGTCGCCGGAGGATTTTCTGCGAAAGTAGTCGGACCATGTGTAATCCTCAGCCGGATGTGATTTGACTACGTCCTCCCGGCTTCTACATAAATCGAGAAAATCCGAAGGAAGCACAGCGAGGCAAGCACACGCTTTTATTGCTGCGAAAAACTCCAGCAGCGAGCGATGAGCCGGTGCATAGTCGCCGTCCTCATTTCGAATCAGTAAGCTTTGCCCCATCATATCGTGATGCCAGTGGTCCAAATCTTTTTCTTCAGCCACCACATCGCCGAAAAGGTTTTTCAAACGTTCCGGGAAAAGCCGATAATTCATGCTCATTTTATCCTGGGCGAGCATCTCCCACGAAAGCTCGCACATGAAAAAGAGCTTGTCCGCCAAGGAAGTAAAAGTGCGCTTTGCATCAATATCCCGGTTCATTTTACGCCGCACCGCGTAAAGGTAAATTCGCGAAAGGTCCAGCCGATCTCCGGCCTCGATTTCCGGTAGGGCGTCCAGAATAAACTCCATCATCACGGGGCGACGGGCTACATCCAAAAGGTCTTTGTGCTGCATGATCAGGTCGATTGTATTTTCGTCAGTGCGCATGGACAGAGCTTGGCGAATCTGCTTGTCGTCAAACATTTCCAGGTGAAGAATCTCGAACTGGGGAGGTTCGCGCCTTAGATGGGATGTGGAAGCCTTAAGCTCTGCACTGAGCAGGGCGCGCCCTTCCTTGGCCTCCGGGAAATGCTCGGTCCGGCAAGTGAGAAGGATCTTGGCCCCCGGCACAACAACCTTTGCCAGTTCCCAGAAATTGTTGATCATCTTCTGTCTGTCCACCTTGTCGGCCATCTCGTCGAAGCCGTCGAAAATGAGCAGCAGCTTGCCCATCCGGCTTAGGTGTTCAAAAGAGGAATAGCCAGGTAGAAGAATTTCATGTTTAATGAAGAAAAAATCTGAGAAGAGTGATTTCACTTCCAGCATTTTCGCAAAATCCCGCAATTGCACGACAATGGGCACACGGGGGCGCGGAAGTCTCTTCTCCTTTGCCTTTTTGTATTCCTTCATTTGATCGTACGCAAATTTTAATGAGAACCAGGTTTTCCCCGTGCCAAACTCGCCGAGAACGGAGATATGTTCTTTGGTCGGAGCCTTGAGCCACCGCTCAATGTAGCCCTCGGTCCAGCCGTTTCTTTCGTCATAGCGGTCTTCCCGAGTTTTTTCCTTATTGATCGGATCGACGATCTCCCGCCGGCATGCCAGAGGAATGTAATATTTTTCGATCTCCTTATCCTCAATCTGTTTTCCCAGCCACTTGAAATAGTTTGAAAAGTCCGCGTCTTGGTCCAGTAGTTCATCAAAGGTGTAGCAAAAGAGCTTACCGTCTTTTTCGGCCATTTCGCAGGCGTCCTGGCTGACCCGGTGGGAGCAGATCAGCCAGCCCTCATCTGCCTTATGCTCCGCCTGCGCGGACTTTAAGGATTCAAGATTATCGCATTCGCCCTGCTCTTCCGTAGCCCGAACAAGAATCGTGTCGAAACCCCGGCGCGCCGGGATTTTAATGATCCATTCCCAATATTCGACTGTTTCAATGTCATGGGAACCACTCTCGTATCCGAGGGACTTGAACCAGCCTTTGATTTGATCCGCCAAGTTGCCGCGAATCTGCCGCAAAATTTCGGCACGTAGCTCATCTATCTCGGGAAATTTTAAATATCTTAAAATCTCGTCGCTTTTTCCTTCCAGCCGCGCCTCATAGGGGCTTCGGCTGCGGTCCACGAGCGTATTGAAAATGGCGGTGAAGCGAGCGAATTCCAGGCGCGGATCCAGTTTCTTTTTGCGCATCTCGTCGCCGATCTTGTGCCATTGAAGCAAGTTCTCCGCTTCCAGGTGCAAAATAGCCTTGTCGCTTTTCTCAAAAGAATCTTGGCAGGCTTTTTGGATATCCTCGTGGCGGAAGAAATCCAGGATTTCTTTTTTCCGTCCAAGGCCGAATTCCGCCAGGGTGTGGGCATAGACGACCTCGAATCGGGAATTGCGGTCGAGCTTTGGGGCGACACCGGCCTTTTTCAATACGGCCAAAACGCGGTCGCTACGCGAGGCGGCCTTTTTAGCCTTCTTTGCCGACTGAGCGATGATGGCCGCGATGAGACTCCCCAAAATTCCTTCAATAATCGGCATGTTCCTATCCTCTTTCATGGTCACTGTTAATATTCCTTATGGAATACTCTCCCCCGGCGGCGGCGTTCGGCTAATTGCCTACTGGTCGTCGCCGGGGCATTCTGCTATTCGGCCCGGTCATCCGACCGACCCGGGAAAGGGCCAGGACTGCCTTGGCGCGCTCTGGACGTAATGCATGTCCCGACTCCGGCCTCGGTTCTTTGCTTGCAGTCCCGGGAAAGACGAAACCCTATGTTGTTGTTACGGTTATCAGGTTCGTTCCTGTTCCGGTTCGACGCGCGCACATTGTTCGGATTATTGTTCCAGGAACCGCCGCGAACAACACGATTCGCTTTCGGCCCTTCCCCTCGTGTGAAAACAAAGGACGGGATCAGATCCCGCCTGAGTCGATAGCTGTCGGCATTGGAAGCGTGGGATATCCAGGATTCGATGGATGCGCGGACGCGGTCGTCATCGACAAGGCCTTTGGCGTATTCCTTTTGCATCCGCCTCGTTCTGGCGATGAAGCGTTTGACGTTCTCTCTTCGAATACGCACCCGGCCCGGAAGATGCCGGAAGCCCAGAAACTCGACGCCCTCCTTCACGGTATAAATACGGCTTTTGCCCTCATGAAGTCTCAATCGGTGCCTCGCCAAATACTCCATAATCGCAGATCGTATCTCTTTTATCTTCGCCTTGTCGTCGCCGAAAACGCAGAAGTCATCGACGTAGCGCAGATAAGGCCCTACTCGGAGATTCTCCTTAAGCCAGTGGTCGAAGTCATTCAAATAGAGATTGGCGAAGAACTGGCTTGTCAGATTCCCCACGGGAATTCCTCTACGAAGCCGGTGCGGTGTGAAAAGATCATCGCCGGGGAAATAAAAAACCGGGGCTTGCCGGTTAAAGTCGCGTGATGCAATGATCTTTTCCAGCAGCCACAGCGCATCTTTATCGGCGATCTTTCGGCGAAGTTTTCCCATCAGGATGTCATGGTTCATACTCTGAAAATACTTCATCACATCGCATTTGAGCACGTACCTGTGGCGCGAAAGAAAGTGACGGAAACGCGCCAGGGCCGCGTGTGTGCCTTTTTGCTTGCGACAGGCATAGGTGTCGTGGATAAAGCATTTGTCGAAGAGCGGCTCGATGACGTTTATCACCGCGTGATGAATAACCCGATCCCGGTAAGGCGCGGCGGAGATCAGACGCTTCTTTGAATCACGAACGATAAAATCCCGGTAAGGTCCGGGCTCGTAGGTTTTTGCCAACAGTTCCTCACGAAGTTCAAACAGATTTTCTTCCAGGCGGATGTTGAATTCAAGAACGCTGTCGCGGTAGCGCTTGCCCTTTTGTGCATTTTGCGCTGCGATCAGGAGATTCTGAAAGTCGGCGATCTTTTCAAAGCAATGTTTGAAAGTTTTAGCCATCTCCGACCGCCTGCTTTCGCCAGCCGCCGACCTGCTTGCCGAGTTCGGTGACGATACCCATGACATGCTCATAGCCTTTATTCGACAGGGCTCCAATATCTCGCGACAGCCTGAGCAGCATGCGCATTCTCTCCAGGCGAAGACTCGCCTCATCCAACAATTTTGTCTTGCTTTTGGTATATGCCGCCTGAGTCAGAAGCTCAAGTATCGACAAGACATTCTGAGCGATTCGATCTCCCAGAGTGAACTTGTGATCCCTCGGAAACTTCGCAATCCGAATCAGGACTTCTTTCGCCAGGTCATAAGCTTTCTGGATGGCCGGCAGTTCCGTTTTCAAAGTGTATCCTTTTCAAAAAATATTTCGGCCAGGGCTTCGCCCTGGACCCAAGGGAACAAGGGATCAAGAGCCCAAGGGTAATTTTCAGTCCCGGGAAAGACGAAACCCCAGGTTGTAGTCACGGTCATCAGGAACGTCCCTGTTCCGGTTCGACGCGCGCACATTGTACGGAATGGTGGTCCAGGAACCGCCGCGAACAACACGAAGACTGCTACGCGTCTTGTCGATCCTAGCGCTTCCATCGTTCGGGGCCTTCTCGTAACTGTCGTGCCAATCGTCCTCGCACCATTCCCAGACATTACCCGACATATCATGACAGCCGTGGGGGCTTTTCCCCAGAGGATAAAAGCCGACTTCGCTCGTATTGCCGATTCCCGATTCATTACAATTACAGCGTTCGGCATCGAAATCTTCTCCCCAGGGATATTCACGCTGATCCTTGTCCCCTTTTGCGGCTCTCTCCCACTGGGCTTCAGAGGGTAGATGATATTTTTTGTTTTCCTTTTCGCTTCTCCATTGGCAGTAAGCTTTTGCATCTTCCCAATTTACGCAAACTACCGGGTGTCTTTCCTTTCCTTCAGGAGGTATCCAGCTTCCGGCATCATCGACTCGACCTTTCTTCCAATTCTTTAAAAATTCTTCCTGTCGACAGACCTTTTTAAAATAATCGTTATAGTCGATGATGAATTCGGCAAATTCGCTGTTTGTGACGGGAAAGACTCCCATCTCATAAGCGTCGGTCGAAATTTTGTGTACGGGCTTTTCATCATCGTAGCCTTTCTCAGAGCCCATCCAGAACTCCCCAGCCGGGATATTCGCCATGGCGCCGCGTTTGAAGGGAACTTTCAATGAGCTTTTCAAAGTTGCTTCAGGCTCTTTTCGCGAAGCGGAAGCCAGCTCAATAATATTTCTGATTTCTAATTCGTCGTCGGTAAAATTTGCCATTTCACCGTTCTCATTTTTGCGCAATATGGTTTTGATGCTTTCTTCCCTTATTCCGGGGATTGATCTTTCAAATTCGTCCAGGGTTTCATAAAGGGCATCCTTTTTATCGTCTTTGCCTTTTGCAGAAACTGCCTCCTGGATTTTGTAAAGAAGGATCGGAATTTTCACGATATAATAGATAAGCCTTTCGTTGGCGACGGACTGCACCATGGTCCATTTGGCAAGAAGATCCGGTTTGTATTGAAAATTTGGCTCACCACTTTTTCTTTCATCCGCCAGGGCCAGATTCACCGAAAGCATGTTGACGAGCCTCTTGCATGACCGGGGCTTTCGCTCCATCACTTCCGCGATCAGTTCGCAGTATTTGTGCAAGGCCGGATTGTCTTCCGACTGCTTTTTGATCATATCCAGCATCCGAGTCGATTCCGGCTTGGGAAGGCGCAAGGGAAGCTGAATGATTTTTTCCAGATATTCGCCGGGATCCACGGGCAATTCCTCACCCTCTTTTGTGATGAAATCCCTGTAGCGGACTCTTATTCCCTTTTGGATGACTCGCTCGTCCATGCCGATCACAAAGAAGAAACCGGGAAAGTCTAAAAAGACCTTAATGCCTTCGAGAAGCTCCACGGCCTTTTCCGGCAGGCAGCGATCAAGATCGTCGATGCAAACCACAATTTTGATTTCCTCCCCCTTGGACTCCTTTATCTCCTCGATGAGCCGGTAATAGATGCTGTGATAATCTTCGAGAATCTTCGTCGTTTCGGCCTTTTCCTTGTCTTCCGTGGCTTTCGCTTCTTTTTCGCCCCGATCCATGGCTTTGGCCACGTCGAGTTTCAACTTCGCAAACCAGGGTATGGAAAGTTCCGGCTCCATTCCGTAAACTAGGGCGAAAGGAACCTTGGCAGCGGTCCTAAAAAATTTCGCCGCTTTCTTTGCGATGGGATGATCATTCTTTTCATACTCTCGCAGCGTAGCCGCCATGGTGTGGAAAAAGGGGATGATGAGGTGTTTTTCACGGGTATAGCGCCAGGGATTGAACCAGATCGGGATAACGTCCTCGATCTCTTTCGTCTCATCGTGGATCCAGCGCAGCACCGTGGTTTTGCCCGAACCGTAATCCCCGTATAAACCGATGCACAGAGAATGATCCTGCGTCGTGTCTTCCACGATTCGAGCAATGACATTTTTGAAGATCGAAAAACCAAGAGGGTCCGGTACTTCTTTTCCATTATCATCTTTTAACAAAGACGCCGGACCGTCGGAGAGAATGAGGATTTTTTGCTTCGCCGTATCAACACTTTTTTCTTCCGCCATGAAAGCACCTCGAAAAGGACATTTGCCGCTTGCGCCGAAACCATTTGAATGTAGGCGCATCCTACAGGCATTTATCATCGAAAATCAATCATCCGACGACGCTTGGGTGTGCGTCAAAAAAGTGGGTTTAATAAAAATCCTTTAAAAAAATGCGAGGAATTTTTAGTACATCATGGCAAAGTATGTTGCCCGTCAGGGCAAAGCAGAAATAGCCGACAGCGTGAGCTGTGGGGAAGCGAAATATCTTAAGACAAAAAAGCCCATGAAATGGGCGAAGGAATGGTGTTAAGACTCGTTTTTGTGCGTCGCCCATTTCATGGGCTAAAAATATTTTGCGTTCCCTAATTCCCACAGCTTGCGCTGTGGGCTATTGCCGCATCGCCTGTTTCACAGGCTGATAATGAGGTTATTGTTTTGATTCCACAATTTGAAGAAAATGAAAAACTCACTTGCAGTGACGTACACGCACGGCGCTTTCAATTAAGATAACGAAACTGGTGCGAAATTGATGATGACTTGCGTTGCGAGTTATTTGCGCTGTACCGATTTTTGGAATGCAAGTCAATGAACAATGAGCAATGAGCAATGAGCAATTAACAATGAGCAATGAGCATCGGCCACTGACTCTGAAAACGCGGTTTCAACCACTTCGCCAAGGCTTCGCAGCTTTCAAAACCGCTCCTGACAATCCCAGGTTCCGGGCGCCTGGGCTCCATTCGCGACAAGAATGTCGCTCCTACAGTCATACTTCCTCCTTCATACTTCCTCCTTCATACTTCCTCCTTC
>CAZQAE010000058.1:0-32573 GCA_964591275.1 uncultured bacterium
ATTCTTCAATCCGCACGGAGAATATCCAGGCCGATTCTCCGTTGAGAAGTTTCATCATGATTTCGTTGTCGGTCTCGTCCAGCCGCGCATGCACCGGGTCCTTGTCGAGAGTGAAACTGCGGTTCGGCTCGGGGCTTGAATAGACATACTTTTCGTTGATCCACATTTGCGCGCCGTCGTCGCTGCCGACGAAAAGCGTGATCCGGTCGCCAGGGCGACGCCGTTTCAATCGGCTTCTCGCCAGGGCATATACATTCGGTTTTCCCGAAACATTGCCCCATAGGTCAATGTGGTCCTCGCGGCTCGACACCCATTTCCAGCTTTTGTCCTCGTCGCACTGATCCGCCTGCTCGCGCGGGTAGGCCCGGTTGCGAATTTCCTCTTCAGTTCCGCCGGGGGGCAGATCGAATGGGCCGCACACCTGCCATCGACGTATCGCCTTTACCGACGACGTTGAATTGTCGTAAAGCATGAGTCTGCTGCCACCGCTGTCGTCCTTGAATGTGATGATCGGCTTGCCGGGCAGTTTCGTTTTGCTCAAAATGATGAAGGATTCTTTGGTCTGATAAAAACGTGAGTATTCCGCCCAGGGACCGATGGGGTCCGCCAGATTGTGCGCGTGCCGTTTTTCCAATCGCGCCTGGAATTTTTCCGGATCGAATTTCGAATAAAAGGCCGCGTAATAATCCGGAAATCCCATCGGGAAATCTTTGACCAGGATATACTTACGCGAATCGGCGAAGATGTTCGCCGCGGGAAGGGCCTTGTGCGTTGTCCCGCCGAAAATGGGCGCCGCATAAGTTTTGTAGTTGACGTAGTAATGCTTGAACCAACCGTAGGCGTTGAAGATATACCAGCCGACAAGGAGAATCATCGCCGTGCCCGCGATTTCCCTCAAGGCCCGGTGAGTTTTTTCGTTGCGATGGAAAACCAGTCGCAGGATTTCCACCATGCCAAGCCCGCTGAGAAGGGCGAAAAGCGGCGCTCCCGCAAGCGACCGGTATGCGTGCCCGCCGGAAAATAAGCCGCCGCCGCTGCTGCCCACGCTGCCGGCTGCGGGCAGGGGATAGGTCAAAAGCCACACTCCGAAAAGTAGCCACAGCCCTTTTTTTCTGGAACGGATCAGGAATGCGAAGGCCGCCAGGATCAAAGGGATCTGCGCCCAGTACATCTGCCCCAAACCCTTTAAGCTGTGGCGCTCGTTCGGATCGCCTTCTTTGAATAGAAAATCCGGCGAAAGATTCGAGGCGTAGCGGGAAATAAACATCTTCGGATAGGTCAACGCGCCGACTTCGCTTTTTGTTTCCTTGGCGTATTCCTGCGCGATCTTCGGCGTGAAAATGGAGACCTGCTTCATCCGCGTGAGGACCGCCTTGCCGTCCGTGGCGAGGTTCGCTGCAATCGGCAGGGTGAATAAGGCGAATATCGGCAGCGCGGCCAGCGCATAGCGCCGCCAGGTTCTATCGCGTTTCAATACCAGCGCGCCAAGGAATCCGCCGAGGATCAGCGGCGCGAAAAGACGGGCGATCAGATAGGTGTGAAGGCTTATGCCCAGGAATATCCCCGCCGCAATTGCATGCTTCCAGCCGCCTCGTTTCAAATAGGCCCAGGACATCGCCAGGCCCAATATCAAAAAAGGCAAACTGGACAGCGGCCTGATGACCTGCCGCGATAGCACGAAGACCCAGGGCGTAATGTAGAAGGTCGCGGCGGCGGCCAAGCCAACCCATTCGTCGAAAATTTCTCGCCCCAGAACGTTTAATGTGAAGCCCGCGAAAAGAAACAGGAGCAAAGTGGCCAGGCGCAATACGATTTCATTGCACGGCCAGTAGCGATCAACAAGCGACAGGTAGTAAACGAAAAAACCCTCGCGAAAATCTTCGGCCGCCTGGATGAAGGCCGGATACGAGCGCCCGTGGCAGTCTTTTCCGGTTTCGGCCAGGCAGTGAGCCTCATAGCCGTTGATGACTTCGTCGGAATGCAAACCGGGCGGAATTTCGTCCAGCTTGTATGCGCCGAGCAGGGCCGCTATCACCATCACGCAAATGAGCAAGGTGTGCGCTTTCACGACGGGAATTTTCATAAGCGTCCGCTCTTGGTTGTTAGAAAAAGGAACATTCTTTTGAGTCTTTCTTACCGAGTGAGTAGTAGCACCAACTTTGTCATTTCGACCGAAGCGTAGCGTAGTGGAGAAATCCTTCAAATCATTACGATGCCGCCCGAACAAAGGGATTCCTCCACTCCACTTCGTTCCGGTCGGAATGACAAAAGGCGCTCTTCGCTCACGACGATGAGATAAGCCTAATGGAGATCGAAGAAAATTCAAAGCCCTCTGCTTGCCTTTGCAAAGCTTTGAAAAATCTGCATCATGCGCTTATGGACAAAGGCACGAAGACACAATCCGATAAAATCGACGAAAAAGACCCAATGACCGAAGCGCTGGAAGACGAAGGCTCATCGGACGGAGGATGGACTTATTTCGGCTGGGCGGAGCGGCCCTATTTTCGGGCCATGAGCGCCTTTCGCTATAATCTCTTCGGCCCTTTTCTGTCTCCCCTGCATCGACGGGGCATCAAGGCGGACCATCTCACCGGGATGAGCTTTTTTGTGATCCTTGTGGGCTTTCCGCTGCTGTATGGCGCCAGGCAATACGGCCTCGCGTTTTTCATTTTGGCGCTGCACATCCTGCTGGACGGTCTGGATGGCCCCATGGCCCGGCTCGAAGGATCGAAAGGATCGAGCCGCGGCGCGCTGATGGACATGACCAACGACGTAACGGGCATGGTCGTCGTTATCCTCACAGCTTCCTTTTTCGGGCCGATCCCCTGGCTTTTGGGCGCCACGTACGTTACGACCTATCTCTACCTTTCGATCTTCGCCGTCGCGCAAAACCTCATGGGCATCCGTTACGCCTACGTGGTGAAAACGAAGTACACGATCTATGTGCTGCTCGTGATCTGGCGTTTGACCGGCGTGGAACTGGTTTCGCCCGTCATGGCGGTGGCGACGGTTTATATGGGCGTATCAGCCTTTTTCGGGTTCCTTCGAGTAGCCAGGGCTTTGCGTTGATGATGACTCATCGTTTATCGACTGCGGCGATGACCGCGCTGATCCTCATGGGCTTTGCCGCCTGCTTTTTCAGTTGGAGCGCCTGTGCCGGCGACGACAATGCTCCTGGTGATCGCCAGACCTCCGCAGACGATGACGATGACAACGATGATACAGAAGATGGCCCCCCGCAACATTGCCTGGACATTCTCGAAATCCTGTATTTCGATTGCGGCGCACAATTCTACGATGACCAGGGCAACGCCATTTCCTTTGGCAGTATGACCTATTATTGCGACCAGAAAATCGTGGAATGCATCGTTGGCTGCGGCGATGAGTTTGGCGAGTGCTTGGACATTCAAGCATGCCTGGAAAATCGTTGCGACCTTTTATAAGGCCGTATCGGCTAAAATCACCCTGCGGCGTTTTCCAGTTCCCGGACGATTAAATCGGTGAGTTCTTTCGCCTCGTCTTGCTCAAAACGGAAGCGGTCGCAGACGAAGTTGAAATAGAAGCGGCGATTGTGCGCGCGCGTGGTAAGGCCCAGTTGAACGGCTGTTGTTAATGATGCGGAGGAATGGATATCGCTGATTTCAAAATCCCCCGCGCCCAGGACCGTCGAATCCAAGGTTTGCCGACCATCCACCATCTTTGGCCACATGGTTCCAAGGTTCGACAGGTAAAAAGTTATCATCATGCGCTCAATGATTGGCCGCACAAGACTCAGGCGCGTTTTCAAAGGCAGCAGGCGCAGCATCCTGACAACCACGCTCAGGATGTTGTGATAGCCGATGTCGATCCCGCGCTTTAGCTGATCCTTTCGCATATCGCGAAAATGGCGTGTTTGCTCGTCAATGTCCGTGCTCTGACAGTCCGCCAGGTAGTTTAATCCCGCCAGCATGATGCCGGTCTCATCGGTGGCAGGCATGCGACCGCGAAGGCTTGTAATCAGCATGAAACGCAGTTTGTCGCTTTTCGCGTCATGCTCCCGGTTCCATTTGGCTATGGCTTTTCGCGCGCCCGCCAGGATCAGGTCGTTGAGCGAGGACTCGTTTTTCAGCGCACGTTTCAGCAGGGCTTCAGGGATTTTCGGATCGTCCCACACATGACGCAAGGAGATACGCCCCTTGCATTTGGCGGGCGGCAGCACACGTCGCGTGGCGATGCCGGACATGGTGCTGGCCCTGTTTTTGAAGAAAATATCCGTCACCTGCTCTTTGAAGAAGGATGGAAGAGAAATGGGTGTGGTCATAGCCGTCTTGCGGTTCATAATCCCCAAACCCTGTTTGTCTTTCCACTCAGGTTCTTTGCCCTTCACAAGCTTGTGATACACGGCCAGCATGTTCGTCAACATCCGCACTGTCTTGGCGGGTTCCATAACGCTGTGGTGGTAGAGGATGGAGAAGATGTGTTCGTCGTCGGTCACGCGCACTAAAAAACAACGCAGGGGAAATTCCCTGACAGGATTGATTCTCCTGCTGGTCCGGTGCGCGTGAAAACGGGTGGAAAAGTCCATGGGATCGAATGGATCGCCCGCCATATGGCGGCAGTCCTCAATGATCAGTCGGTTCTTAACGTCCTTGTTGAAGACCCAGGTTGGTTGATAAATCAACCCATTGCGTGCTTCGCGCAAGTTGCAACTGAATATGGGGACATCGCTCATAGCCTGGTCGTAGGCTTCAGAGATCGCGCTGTAATCTATCGGTCCTCGAAACTGCAACTGCGTCCAGTCGGTTTTCGGATAATCGTCGGATTCGCCAGCCATGGCGTATTCCGTAAAACGCTCCAAGGGTCCGCTAAAATTCTGATCGGGCATCTTGCTCCCG
This sequence comes from uncultured bacterium, assembly GCA_964591275.1. Lineage (GTDB taxonomy): Bacteria > Lernaellota > Lernaellaia > JACKCT01 > JACKCT01. The sequence continues at coordinate 4,875 of CAZQAE010000058.1, forward strand.
GTGAATTATGAATGAAAATAGAAGGCGCTCAAGGCGCGTAAACCGCCTTATCACTTTCATCCCTGCAACCTTGTGGTTATTCGATTCCCAGCACGTGGGCGGCGTTTTTGTAGAAGAAGTTGGGTTGGTTCTTTTCGTCGATAACCTTTTTCCAATCTTCGACCACGCTGTAGTCCAGGCACGGGTAATTGGTCCCGAAAATGGACTTGTGTCGCAGGTGTCCGTTGATCATGCGGATTGTGTCCTTGGGAAGAATTCGCGGATGCAGTCCGGTGAAGTCGATGTACACGTTCTCGTGTCGGTTGGCGACCATGAGGCCCAAATCGCCGAAGCCATAGCCAGCGTGCGCCATGACGATCGTGAGGTCCGGGAAGTCCACCGCCACCTGGTCTAAATAACGCGGGTCGCCGAAATCAATGCGTTTTAGCGGATTATAATGCACGGATGTGTGACTCACGATGCATCGGCCCAGTTCGTCGCACAGCGCATACAGCGGGTAATTCTTTTCGTCCGTGGCGTACAGCCCCGTGATATACGGGCTAATGTTCAGGCCGCGCAATCCCAGATTTTCAAAGGCGTGGCGCAGATCCTTTACGGCCTGCGTGATACCGTGATCGGGACGGACGCCAGCCAGGCCGACGTAAGCTTCATGCTCTTCGCAGGTATCGGCCACGATCTTGTTGCCTGGAGCGTCGCCGGCGAATATCAAGCCCTTGGTAATGCCGAATTCAGCCATGTCCTGAATAGACTGCTCAAATGACGCGATGCCGAATCGGGGATGCCCGTGGTAAAGTGAACAGTAGCGTTCAAATTCGGGGATGGGCTTTGGAACGAGGTTTCTGTAGAACCATTCCGTACGAGGGCGGACACGAAAATCTAAAATTTCCATTTGTTCACTTCCTTGGTTTTTCTCACTAAATGCCCCTAGGCGAAGTGTCACGCGAAAGCGCACAGATGTCAAGCAAATGCGATGCGCTCCGGGGGTTGTCGCCCAAAATTTTCCAAATTCCTTCAGCAAAAATAAGGGCATTTCATTTCCACCTACCCCATTACATTTTGTAACGGAGTTTTTCCAATTCAGCTAATTCCATTTCGGATAAAATCTCGATTCCACGTTGAGGTTAAAAAAATTCTCATAATAAAATTCAAGGATAAAAGCATGCGGCGCACACTTTTTAATACAATTCCCATGTGCGAATGAAGACTGCAAAGGCCTTGGCACGCCCCTTGCTCAGTACTCAGGTTGTGAATATCAATTTTGCAATTCCAGTAGGAGTGAGAACCATGTTAAACGCGAAGACCTTCAAAAACCTGATGACAGCCACCTTACTCGTTCTGGCCATCGCCGGAGCGGGATGCGACATGGTCGAAGATCAGCTCGACAAGTACACGGTGCGCAATTTCGATTACACCTCAAGCTTTTACAGCGGCGAAACGGTGCGCAGCGTTGCCACCTTGAAATTGGCTGAGAATACGACCATTTCCAGCCTCAATGTCCGTGAGGTCAGCAGGGTCGCATTGTCCGACCTTGAAGAGCCGCTGGCGGCCATCAATATGGGGATTGAGGACGTTGCCCTCGAACTCGTCGGCAGCGTTGAGAACTTGAGCGAAAACGAAGGTCGGACTTATATCTTTTTCGCTCCGAACGAGACACCCGACCAAAACGAATCCCACCTGATTGGTTCTTTCCCTCTGGGCGCCATGGAAAAGGTCGTTTTCAGCGGATCCGATGGATTCGACCAAAGTTTCGAGGAAGTCCAGGACAATATCCTCACTTACCTCAACAGCTACCCAGACCGTGAAATCTTCCATGTCTTTCTCTACAGCGAAGGTGTTTACACGGAATCCATCGCGGTCAACTTCCTGAATCTGTCAGCCAGCCCAACCTTCATGCGCGAAAACCCCCTTCCGCCGATCACGCTGGGAAACAAAAAACAAACCCTCGAAGACATCGTTAAAGTCAGCGTATCGGGAAGCTTCGCGAACAACGGATTCCTGCCGGCACGAGTGGTCTGGTTGGTCGGCGGCGACGATGAAAATCTGAACATGGACGAACACGTCGTCATCGACGCCTGGGTTGACGCCGGCGACACCCTTGATGCCCAAGAGGGACTCGTGTCCGATGGACTGCGTTTCTTGAAGAGCTACATCGAGGACATGATGGTGGATCAAAAATCAATCGAGGCGAAAATGGTCATCACCTCGGACGGTGGTTTGAACATGAACGTCAAAGATTTCAAAATCGAAGTCACCGCCAAGATTAACGTCTACGACGTTAACTTCTAAAACTCCGATAGGTTCTCCTCCCTTTCCACCCGGAAGCCAAAGAAAGCTTCCGGGCTTTTTTTATTTCCAGGCAATGTTGTCGGGATTGAGATTCAGAATATTTATGAAGTGCCGGAAAATTTTCTTGTTGGCTCTTTTGGAAAAACCGATGGTGGTGTAGTGGCCGCCGACGACGAAATGCAATTGCGGCCGCCCATAGCTTTCCCAGGTTTCCATGACAACTTCACGACGGATGATGTCGTCCATGGCGCCGTTGATCATAATGATGCGCGCCGGGTCCAGGCGGTCGGCGTAGGTAACCGGGTCGTAGGGGCGAAGAAAAGACTTGGAATAATCATAGAGTTCGCTGCGTTTGATCCCCGCCTGTTGGACCAGCCCGTTTCGGTAGGCGCCGACGGTGCGGTAACCGCTCGTTTTAAGAATGTCGGGAAGGTGTCCGGCTGTGACGATGAGTCCGGCAGCCTTCACGCGCGTGTCCATCTCCATCGTCAGGACGGTGATGATCCCGCCGAGGGATACACCCATCACGCACAATTGATCCTTGTCCACGTAGTCCAGGGCTTCCAGGTAGTCGAGGCTGCGCCTCGCGTCGATGACGGCTTGCCGGAAAAGCTTGGCGTTGTAATCTTCGCTCTTTTCGGGATTGAAAAAGGCCTCTCTTCTGCGCAAGGCCAGCACGACGAAACCCCGGTCGGCGAAGTATTTTGCAAAATCCTTGACGATCTCATAAGGCCCGCCGGTCGGCGGAAGAACCACAAGCGCCGGTCTTTTTTTGGATTGATCGACAGGCTCGTAAAAATACCCCTTCATGTGCTTGTGCTTCATGATCGCAAAATCTTTGGCGGTCCACTTGATCTCGCGGACGGTGTAGTTCTTCTCTTTTTCCGTCTTGCCGTGAAACCGAATGTTCATGTCCGGCAGATTTTCGTATTCAAAAAGCGGAACCACTTCTTTTGCGACGGAAGGAAGCTGCGCCTTCATCGTTCCCTGAAATTGATAAGTCCCGCACGAGCACAGGGAAAGAAAAAGCATTGCCGCCATCATGAAAAGGGCTTTGCGCATGGTGTCTCCAAGAAATTTATGAAAATCAAGAATCATCTAAAGAAATATTAACAGGGAAGAATCCAGGGCGCAATCTCGTTTGAGCAAGTGTAATGACCTAAGTATTTGGTTCAGGTAAGGAAAAACAAAATGTCTTTTTGAATCCCCTTTATTTAAATTAAAAATTGGATAAACTGGCGAATCCACGCCGAAAGGTATCGACAATTTTCATATGAAGGCGATAGCATCGGCTGCCGGAGCATCAAAATGAAAGGGGACGACGGATGTCCGATAATCAGCAAAGCATTCCTATCCTGGACCAGGGCATTATGCCGCTACTGCAAAAAGTCGATCTCGAAGAGTTTCGCGCCCTGAATCGGGGCAAGAGCAAAGCGCTTGTCGACAAGCTTATGACGGAAGAGGACGCCGTCGGGCGATTCGTTGAAGACGGCAGCTACATCGGCATCGAGTTGTACGGCACGGTGCGCGCGCCCATGAGTCTGGTCCGCGCCATTGTGCGCTCTGGTAAAAAAGCTTTCCGTCTGGCCGGACAAGGGGTTCACGAGTCGGACCTGATTATAGCTGCGAGGCAAGTGGAGCATATCGATTTCACGTATATGGGCCAAGAGGTTTACGGCGTTTCATCCATCACGCGCCGGGCCTGCGAGCCGGGCGGATCGGTGAAAACCATCGTGGAATGGTCCAACGGCGCGATCTCGTGGCGCTTCAAAGCGGCGTCGATGGGCGTGCCATTCGTGCCCACGTATTCCATGCTTGGCACGGACACCCTGAAATACTCCGCCGCCAAGGTGATCGAATGCCCCTTTACGAAAAAACCCGTGGCGCTATTACCTGCGTTGATACTGGACGTGGGCTTCATCCATGTTTCCCGCGCCGATAAGCACGGCAACTGCCAGATCGACGGCATCAGCGGTTTCGCCTTTGAGATGGCGCGTGCCAGCAAGAAGCTCATCATCTCCGCCGAGGAAATCGTGGACGTGAACGAAATCCGAAAGCAGCCCGACAAAACCATCATCCCCTACTATCTGGTGGACGCGGTCGTGCATGCGCCCTATGGTTCCTGGCCCGGCGAGATGGCTGGCGATTATGAGCGTGATGAGGAGCATTACAAACGCTTCATTCAGTTGTCCAAAACGAAAGAAGACACGGACGCCTACATGAAAGAGTGGGTTTACGATTTGCCGGATCATAAGGCGCTTATAGAAAAGATTGGCAAGGATCGCCTGGAATCTCTTCGCATCGGCAAGGAGGCATAAGATGACGCAAAATTATTCACCCTCGGAACTTCTGATTTGCCTGTCCTCGCGTGCGATGCAAGACGGTGCAACGGCGTTCATCGGCACTGGCATTCCGATGCTAGCCGCCTCTCTGGCGCAGAAGATGCACGCGCCCACGCTGATCCCGGTTTTCGAGTTCGGCGGCACCGGCGCGATCCTGGAAAAACTTCCCCTGGCTGTCGGCGACATGCGAACATTCAACAAGGCCACCGTGGCCTCGGGCATCTGCGACATCATGGAGACCGCGCAGCGGGGTTTCATCGAATACGGCTTTTTGGGCGGCGCGCAGATCGACCCTTACGGCAACCTCAACTCGACGAATATCGGCACGCACGACGCGCCGAAGGTCCGCCTGCCTGGCTCAGGCGGCGGCAACGACGTGGGCAGTTTGTGTTGGCAGCTCATCGCCATCATGCGTCATGACAAACGGCGCTTTCTCGAAAAGATTGACTTTATCACCACGCCCGGCTTCCTCAGCGGTCCCGGCGCCAGGGAGAAGGCAGGGCTTCCCGCAGGGACCGGCCCCTACCGCGTAGTGACGAATCTATGCGTGATGTGTTTCGACGACGAAACGAAACGCATGAAGGTTCTTTCTCTAAATCCCGGCGTGACGATTGAAAAAGTCAGGGAAAACACCGGCTTCGAGCTTCTCGTAGCTGATGTGCTGGACACAAACGATCCGCCCACCGATGAGGAACTGCGCATTCTCCGCGAGGATGTGGACCCGGACGGGCTGTATAGGTAGTCCCCGTCCCTTAAATGACCCTTTTCCGCAGTCCAGGCAGAGTTGGGGAATGGGGTGAAATAATTCCGAATGGCGAATTCATTTCGCATTCCGCATTCGAAATTCCGCATTCCTTTGACCTCATAATTTTCCCCAACATTTTTGCTGGAATTTAAATATCGGAAGCTGTTTTGCTTTCAGGCATAATGCAAAACGATCAATGCGGGGTTTTCTCGGGCTGCTGAAGTCTGAGTGGATCGAAAACAAGCCTGATGAGCCTTCCATGCAGCGTCACGGCGACGGTGATGGTTTTCCAGTGGCGGAAGGCCTTTTGGATGTCATGGATTTTATTCAGCACGGCATTAGCAATAATATCCTGCTCCTCTTCACGCAGATCGCTCACGCCCTCGCGCGCCAAAACGGCCAGGGCCGACCTGGTCACAGGCCGACCAGAAGCTCCGCTTTGTCCTTCGTTAAAACGCCGGACTCGACGAGATGGTTGATGGTCTCTTTCTCGCTTCTGGAGAAATTGAAAATGGCATTGTTGTTGGGCATTGTTCGCCGCCTTTGGAGCGTTATGGCCAGATGGCGCTTTTATGCCAGATAACCCAATCCGCGCAGGCGTTTGAGCACTTCGCTCATGTCGGTTTCAGACTTAGGCGATCTGTCCACATGGCGCGCCGGCGTCAGCGGCCCGACGATGGGTGGATTCAACGCCAGTGTTTTTTCATCCAGCAGAGCCGACGAGGCCCCGGCATCCAGATTGCTCGGAACGGGCGCGCCAGCGAGGTATTGGATCATCGGCGCGATTTCCAGGATGTCGCCGTCCGGCCTTTGGCCATTCGCCGCGACGGGGCCTAACAAGGCCGCCACGCCATGCATCCGGTGATTGCCTGTATGCCCCACGGCGACCTTGCCCACAAGCCGGTCGCCGAAAAACTCCGTAGCGCCGCGCGTGATAAATTCGTAATCGCGAAAAACCACCAGGATGTCCGGAGCGCTTTCGATCCGCGAACCCCAATAAAGGTCCTCGCAGCGCCAGACTCTAGTGCAGAGGATTTCCCCGTCGTCTGGATGGCGAAGCAGGCGCAGTTTTTCGATCAGCTCTTCGGCCAGCATTTCATATTCCCGGCCAGGCTCCACGATGCCTTGCGGCTCTCGCTGCCGCCTGTTGATCCACAGATTGCCGAAAAGGCCCGAAGACCATGCCCGCGTGCGCGACCAATCCACCGTGGACCAATTTTTGAAGACAGGATCGATATTGCCCGCCCGGATATCCTCGTCGCTTTTCGGCAACGCTTGAGGCGGGTGATCCATCATCTTTTTGTGCCAGCCGTGTTTCGGATCATCGCCGCCGTGATTTGCGGGAATTTTCATCGCCCGCACCTTCGCCGGATCGAAGCAAAGATAGCCTTCGTCGATCAGCCATCGGTTGAGATAAATATCTCCCGTCAAATTGCCGAAGCCATGATCGGAAACGAGCAGGAGGTGATCTTCGGGGCGCAGGCGCGCAAGATAGTCACCCAAGCAGTCGTCCAGCATTTTCGCACAGCGAAATATCTCATCGCCAAGCCCACCATGTTTGCCCGGCTCTCGACGATGCGCGGGAGTCATGCGTGCCCATAAGGCGTGCTGCGCGCGGTCCAGGGCGACGTACACGCCGAAAAAGACATCGGGCTGATGCTCATCAAAAAGGCGCAGAAAATTCTCGTGGCGCGCGTTTATCATTTCGTGGAGGTCCAGGACAAACTCCCGGCTGTTTTCGTGCCAATGAGACATTTGGTCGATGACGTAGTCCCGCAGTTCATCCCGCAACTCAGGCGGATGCGTGAAACCCGGCGAATCCAGAGAGGGTGTGTGCATGCCGCCAAGGGCGAATCCGTGCACGGGATCGACCGGAAATGACAAGGGGACGTTGCAAACGCCGCAGCTTATGGATTTGGGCATCGTCTCGAAAATCGTCGGAAAGGCGCGGTTCCGGCTGGTGACCAGCTCGATCTCGTAGCTACCGCTTTTGCGTGCGCCGAAGTCGAAGATGCCGTGGCGTCCGGGATTGACGCCGGTGATCATGCTCGTCCAGGCCTGCGGCGTGAGGGGATGAACCGTCGATTTCAAGCGACCGTATGCGCCGCTTTCCATCACACGAAACAAATTGGGCAGATGCCCGGCTTTCGCCCAGGGAAAAAGCAGGTCCGGGTCCGCCCCGTCCATGCCGAATATGATCACTCGTCCCATTGGCCAATCCTTTTGGTTTACCCTCGGTTCTCAATAAGATAAGATATACAGGCTTTTATTGGTATTCGCTACGGCATTTTACAAGGGGTTTTTGAAAGGAAAATTTCCATGCGCTTTTTACTCGCTTATTTTGTGGTTGCCGCCATTTTCTGCGCAGGTCTTGTCGCCTGCGGAGCACCGGACGATTCGCCAACCACTTCCCGCACGACGATCGCAGTCGTCAACACGCACAATCCAGGCTCCTCGGGAAACCTGTCCTTTCTGTTCGCCACGAATCACTATGTGAACCGCGTGTATCGCATCAATCTGGACACCCTGGACGTTGACGATGTGAAGGTCGGCAAAAATCCGCGCTCCATTGCCGCCAGCCCTGACGGAAGGTTTGTGGCCTGCGCGAACGAAAAATCTGCCAGTATTACTGTAATTCAAACTGTAACCCTCGCCACGTGGTCGGTTGTCGTGGGCATGAAGCCTGTAGAACTGCGTTTTTCTCCAAACGGGAGATGGCTGGCCGTCGCCAACTATGAATACCTTTCCGTCGCCCTGATCAACACGGATACGGGCGGCATGTCGCTGATCTACGCCTGCACAGGGCCAACGAGTTTGGATTTCGACGACAACTCCGAAATTCTCGCGGTGGCCTGCTATGATTCAGGCACGATCCAGCTCATCGACATGAATGATAAAACAACCATGTATGCTGATTCGACTGATGGAATCGAAGTGTATGATCGAACGCAGGTCGTTCTTTTTGGTCGCGAAGGTACGAATGCGCATGACCTTCTTTTTACAGGATTTCGCGAAGGTCCTGGAGATGAATCGGATTCGGCGTCCAATTATTCCATCGGCGTTATTGATCTTAGAGAAGATCCCTGGGAGCCGGATTTCGTGGAAGCGGCCATCAATCCCCGGGCATTTTTTTGGAACCACGCCGGCGATAAAATGATCTCCATCCATCACGGGCAGGATCCGGTTGTCCAGGTTAATGATCCAAATTATCATTGGTCATACACCTATGACTCGGGAGGAGCATTGATACCAGGCCAAATCAGCGTGCTGGCAGTGGATGAAAACCGCAATGTTGAAGTAGAAGACCGCTACATTATCGCAGGCAATCCCGTGACGGCGGCCATGGACTCGAACCGGGATTTCTTGGCCGTGGCCGACAAGGAAAATGCGAAGGTCTTATTTATTGATCTTGTGAAAAAGACACAGCGCAGCGTATCGACCGAGACGAGGCCCTATGCGCTGGGTTTCAACAGTTCCGGCACGAAAGTCATCGTGGTGCACGAAACAGCGCTGATGCCGGTTTCGCTGATTGATGTGGCAAGCGGCTCATCGAAAGTCATTTACAAAAGCCTGTCCATGAACCAGTGGGTTGAATAGAAAGGAAGCCGACGATGAAAAAGACACTTATATTTGCAACCATTTGCTTTTTCGCGCTGGTCGCCTCGACCGCCGCTGATGACTGGTCATTGCAACTGCGCTGGGGTGAAGGACAGCTCTTTCCGCAAAGCGACGAATGGGAGGAGCTTTACGAAAATGATGATATACCCCGCCACTCGGTTTCATTGGACGCCGTGCTTTGGAAGGGCTTCGGACCTTATATCGGCTATCAGGGAGGAAGGACCAAGAGCCTATTTTTGAACGAAATCGACCTGATTTTTCATAGTGACGATCTGATTTTCGGAGGGCAGTATCGTTATCAGTTGGATGACTACATCTATCCGGGATTGCGTCTCGGTCTTCTGTGGGCCAGATCCAGGGAGGTCATCGACGACGGGCATATGAAATACAAAATGGAATCGGAAGAAGCCGGTTTTGAGATCGCGCAGGACTGGAACATCTATTTTGGCCCAAACGCCAAAGACCGCTTCTTGCGCGGCTGGGGTGTATTCTTCGAGTATTATTACCAATACAGGCCTTTGGACGGAATGGGCGATTTGGCGGACACTTCCGGCTTCGGTTACCATATCGGCGCTCAATTCAGGTTCGACTTCCAGTCATCTCCAAGAAAACGTGACAACGCCCCTTCCGTTGATGAGATCATAATGAAAAAAAATGAGCTTGATGAACTCATCAGAAAAAGGGACGAGGCCGAGAGAGAAGAAAGCGCGGAGATTGCCAGGAAAGAGAAAGAGCTTGAAGAACTCAAACGAAAAAGGGATGAATCCGATAATAAGGACAGCGCGGAGCCGGTGAAACCTGAAGAAAAAACCGACGAACCCGAAGCGGAAGAGACTTTCCCGCCTTCCCCCGAAAGGGAGGTTGAATAGGCCAGCCGAATCGTCGATGACGCGTACTCATCTGGAGCTGACTCTGAACCCATGCAAACAAAAAAATCATTAAAAACGCCGACAAAGCTGCGCTTGACAACCCTCCCGGATGGTTATGTTGATCTACTGACCGATCTCAAAGCACGCATCCGCTCCGCTCAGGTCAAAGCCGCGATTTCAGTGAACCGAGAACTTGTTTCTCTCTATTGGCGCATTGGCCGAGAGATATTGAAACGCCAGGATCAGGAGGGATGGGGCGCAAAAATCATTGAGCGTCTTTCCAAGGACCTGTCCAAATCCTTCCCCAACATGAAGGGATTTACGCCAAGAAACCTGCTTTTTATGCGTGCTTTCGCTGACGCCTGGCATGACGAGGAATTTGTGAAGCAGCTTGCTTCACAAATTCCCTGGTTCCACAATGTGCGGCTAATCCAATTGGTCAAGGACCACGCGGAACGCGAGTGGTACATTCGTCAAACCATCGAAAGCGGCTGGTCACGCAATATCCTGGTCATGCAAATCGAAAGCGATTTGTACAATCGTCAAGAAAAAGCAACGAGCAATTTCAACCTTACCTTGCCGCCCCCGCAATCGGATCTCGCTGAAAATACGCTCAAGGACCCTTATATCTTCGATTTTCTCGGACTGGGCAAGGATGCCGCCGAACGCGAAGTGGAAAGGGAATTGCTGGTTCATATACGGCAATTCCTTCTCGAACTGGGCGTCGGATTCGCCTTTGTGGGAAGCCAATATCACTTGGAGGTCGGCGACGCCGATTATTACGTCGATTTACTATTTTATCATCTGAAACTTCGAGCTTACGTGGTGATCGACCTGAAAATCGGAAAGTTTATGCCGGAATATGCAGGAAAGATGAACTTTTATCTTTCCGCTGTTGACGACCTCCTGCGTCATCCCGACGACCAGCCGAGTATTGGCATGATCTTATGCAAAACCAGGAATGAAGTGGTTGCGGAATATGCTTTACGGGATTTAAAAAAACCCATAGGGATCGCTGGGTACCAACTCACCCGAATGCTCCCGAAAGATTTGAAAACCAGTCTTCCAACCATTGAGGAACTTGAGGCCGAGTTGGTTGAACCCGACGCAAAGAAAGAAAATTAGGCGTCTGTAAAAGGCATGTAAAACCACATGGCAGTTTCTACCCCCTTCTGCTGTTGCTTTTTCTTGAACGCATCAATCATCTGGACCAACGGCGGGCATCCGTTTATGATGATTTCGTAAAATGGGTTGATATGAACAACTACATCAAAGAAGCATTTCTTCGTCCGGGAAATCTGGCGGCGCTGGGCGTCGCAGGATTTTGCTCGATCATCGCCGTGGGACTGGGAGGGTGGCCGCTTCTGGTCATCCCCGTCGCGGCGGAAGCCCTGTACCTGCGCCTGCGCTCACGTTCGGCGCCATTTAGAATCTGGGTCCGCAAAAACAAAGGGCTTGGCGGGGCGCTCTTTGACATCGAACTGCGCGAAAAGCTTGCCGCCGAACTCGGCGGTCGGAATCGCTTGCGATACCTGCGTTTCCTGAATATCTATTACGACATTCTGGAAAAGACCTGTGATGAAAGTGCGCCGGAATGGTTTCTCGTCGAAGAAAGCCTTCGAAAGATCGAGGGAATGCGCGACGGTTATTTGCGGCTCCTCCACGCTTACCACAGTTCGGTCGAACTGATTCGTCGCACGGACGACAATGATCTGCGAGCTGAAATGGACTCAGAGCGCGAAACCATCGAAAGTTCGGAGGGCGAAGCCAGAGAGATTCGGGAAAAGACGCTGGATCTTATGGCCCAAAGACTGGAGCATCTCGAAAAAGTCAGAGGCGAAGTCGAGGTCATCCGGGCGCAGCTGGAACACATGGAAAATACGCTAACGCTCCTTCGCGACAAAGCGGTCACGCTGGAAAAGCCCGCGCAGATCGACACGCACATCGAGCTTGCGGTGCAAAACATGAGCGACGCGGAAATCATCAGCGGACGAATGGAAAACCTGCTGATCAATGTGACGGACGGGCAGCGGCAATGATTTCGGGGGTCTGATGCCAAAAAATGGGGAATACGCGCAACCCGCTTTCGCACGGGAGATGGCCGACAGATATTTTACGAGCACGATCAGCCAGTTCATTATGCATGGCGCGGTGCGCGACCTTGTGCCGCTGCGCACCAAAGGTGAAGTGCGTTATGCGACGCTGGAAGAGTACCTCGAAAAAGACCTTTTCGCGCAGCGTAGCGCCATCATTTTTTACGACCGGTCGCGGGGATTGAGCCTACCGAAGGCCGGAGCCATGAAGGAATTTATGGCTTTTGTCAAAGCCTACGACACGGCAGCTTCCACGAAATACTCCCAAGCGCTTCCCACGGATGCGCCAAGCGTTTTGCGCCTTATAGAGCGTTTCATCAGAACCCGCGTGGCCGAGGGCAAGGGCGTGGCTGTTATCGTCGACTATGCCGAGCAGATCGCGCCGGCGGGAGAAGGAGCTTTTCTTTCCGACGCCGACCGAAGCTGTTTGATCACGTTGCGGCGATGGGCAAGAGACCCGGATTTTTTGCGTGGGGACGTAACCATTGTGCTCGTCACCGAGCAACTGGCCGAGCTTCACCGCCATATTGTAGCCAATCCCTACTCGGAGATTGTTGACGTCGAACTTCCCGACGAGGCGCGGCGTCACGCCTTCATCCGGCATGAAATTAAGGGCCGACGTTTCAGTTCCATTGCCGGACTCAAAATGGAGGCGGCGGCGAAGCTCACGAACGGTTTATCGCTCACGCATATCCGGCAGATTCTGGCCGAGCCTCTGCGCCTGGGGCGAAAGATCACCACGGCCACGCTGATGCGACGAAAAAAGGAACTCATCGAAGCGGAGTGCCACGGCCTGCTGGAATTCGTGGAGCCGGAGTTCGACCTGGACATGGTGGCCGGTTGTAAACAGGCCAAAACGGAGTTGCGAACGGCGGCGCGCCTATTGAAGGAAGGCCGCCTGGACGTTATGCCGATGGGTTGGCTGATCTGCGGGCCGGTGGGAACGGGCAAAACTTTTTTGGCGACCTGCTTCACCGGCGAAATCGGAATCCCATGTGTGAAGATATTGAACATCCGCTCTCAGTGGCAGGGCGTCACCGAAGCGAACCTGCAAAAGCTGCTGTCGATCTTCAAAGCCCTCGGACCGGTGGGCGTCATTATCGACGAGGCCGACGCTTTTTTCGGGCGGCGGGACGCTTCAGGCGATTCGGGCACCAGCAGCCGCGTGTTCTCGGCTCTGTCCTCGTTCATGAGCGACACCGCACATCGGGGGCGAATCCTCTGGTTCCTTTTGACCTGCCGCCCGGACCTTTTGCCGGTGGACCTCAAGCGGCAAGGTCGCGCCGAGGAACACATCGCCCTTTTCGGTCCCGCCACCGCGACCGAGCGCAAGGAATTTTACTCGGTGCTAAAGAAGAAGAACGGCATCGAAACCAAAGCGAGCGACGACGACATTGAAGATATATTTTTGGATTGCGGCGCGCCGCATCTTTCCGGCGCGGACCTCGAAGCGGTGATGATCCGGGCCAAAGGCGTCGCGGCGGCGCGAGGCTTCCAGGCTGTTGCCGCGCCGGATTTTCAAAGCGCATTTGAAAACTTTCTGCCGCCGGTTTACGCCGAAGAAGTGGAATACCAAACGCTGCTGGCCGTCATGGAATGCACGAGCCGCCGCCTGATCCCCGAGCCGTACGACAAAATGCCTCGGGAGTCCATTGCCGAAAGACTTCGCCAACTGCGTATAATAATTGAGGGAGGCTAATTCCATGAATGAAAACAATGACATTATCATCAAAGCCATCGTCACCGGCGCACTGGGCGCTATGGGCCGTTTGTTCATCCGACGCATTGTCGAATCACCGGACGCCGAACTCTACGGCGCCGCCGAGCGTCACGATCATCCCATGGTCGGCAAGGACGTTGGCATCGAAATTTTCGGTCGGACCATCGACGTATCGCTGGAAAACGATTTGCGCAACTGCGTTGTCGGCGCCAACGTCGTCATCGATTTCACCTTGCCCGACGCAACGCTCTCCCATGTGAAAACCTGCGCCGAATTGAAAATCCCCTACGTGTGCGGCACGACGGGCATGACGAAAAGCCAATTTGAAATTTTTCAAGAACATGCCCAAAAAATGCCATGTGTCTGGGCGCCGAATTTTTCCCTGGGCGTCACACTGCTCACGCAGCTTGCCGAGCGCGCGGCATCGACCCTGGGAGATGATTTTGACCTGGAGATCGTCGAAACGCATCACCGGCGCAAGGTCGATTCCCCCTCGGGAACAGCGTTGGCCTTAGCCAAAGCCGCGGCGACAGATGGCAAGTTGACCGATGCCGACGTGGAGTTTGGTCGAAAGGGACAATGCGGTCCGCGTCAAAAAGGCCAGATAGGCATACACGCCGTGCGCGGCGGTGATATTATTGGACGACATGAAATGCACTTTTTCGGCGACGGAGAGCAAATTACGCTCACGCATCAGGCCTACAGCCGTGATGCTTTCGTACGCGGCGCCATGCGCGCCGCCGCGTGGCTGCAGGGCCGGGAACCGGGACTCTATACGATGAAGGACGTGCTGTGGATGTGAGGGTCCTCCATGCAAATTAACGAACCAGCGAATCATTGTCGAATGCCGGGTATCATCCGCGCATTCACGTTGTTTGTCCTAACCGCTTTTTTAATTTTTGCTTGCGGCGATTCCCGGCAGCCCGAAAAGATTGCCCGGCAACCATTGCCGAAGGACGTTGCGACTACTGAGGGTTATATAGAACTGCTCATAAAGGCCCGGAGCTATCGGGGTCAGGGCACAAGTGAAAACGATCCCGACATCTACCAAATGGCGATTCCATATCTGGAAAAGGCGATTGAAATGAAGCCGGACAGGCTTGATGCATATTTGGCATTGGCCGAAGTTTACGAATCTCTCGACCCCTTTTATCTGGAAGACGAAGACCACACCGGTCGTCATCAAAAAGCCATCGCCCTATACGACCAAGCCCGTGAAAAGGTCGAAGATTTCCCGGACTATTACCAAAGAGTGGCTCAAAACCTTCTGGCTATTGAAGAGAACGCAAAAGCAGAAGAATACCTCAAGGCCGCCTTGAAAGTTGATCCCCAGGATACAGGTATCTATGTCGAGTTGGGGTATAGCCAGTACAATCAGGGCAGGTTTGCGGAGGCTTTGGAATCGTATCGGAAATATCTTTCGACGCAGCAGGGGCATAAGCCGGATGTGTCTTCTATTCGCGCCAGGGAGCACCTGGGAAAAACGCTGGCGAGTCTCGGTCGTTTTGCGGAGTCGAAAAAGGAGCTTGAGAAGGCGGCCAAAGACTTTTCCGAGCTGATTGAAGACAATGGCTCAAACAATTTCTGGGGATGTCCCTTTCAGTCTCTGGGTGTTTTGTACAACACCGTGGGCGAAATATCCAAAGCCCACGGGTATTGCATCAAGTCCGCGGAGTTGCAGGAAAACAAGTTCTATGTGCAGGCCGGCGCGGCTATCCTCGCCTACCGCGACGGCGATTATGAGAAGGCGCTGTATTTTGTTGAAAGAGCTATTCGGCGCAGAGATAAGGCCGATTATCATTTCCTCAAAGGATTTATTCTGATCGCCTTGCAACGTTATGACGAGGCGAATGCTGTTTTCGGTGAGCTGGGACCGGACGATGACATGGGAACCCTGGCAATCGCAAAAAGCCTCGTATCCGGATCTTTCCCGAAGACGATGACCGGCTGGGTTGGCCGGGGACACCTTGCGCTCGCCGAAAAAGATTATCAATCAGCGACAAAGTACTTTCGACGTTTCCTCGATGCAGTGACTACAAAGCTCTCAGCAAAAGTCATATTGGCCATGGCGTCCTATAGCGACGCGAATGATCTGCATGAAGGTTTCGAGTCCATTCAAGATGAGTGTGAGGACGATAACATCATACGTTTTGTCATCAAGGCGGCCTGCCTGGGAATGGGTTGGCTTCACTCCAATCAGAATCAACACCAGGAGGCCATTCCGTATTTCGACAAGGTGCTGGCCTTTGGACACAATGATCTTCTGGCAATGATCAGCAGGGCAAACGCCTACGCGGGTTTGCAACGCTTTAGCGACGCGGAAAGTGCCTATGAAGAAATCCTTTCGATGTATCCGAACAACAAACACGCCTTGGCGGAGCTTGGCATTGTCAAATTCAGGTTGGGGCATGTGGCCGAGGCTCGGGAAAACTTCCAAAAAGCCCTGAGTATCGACGACAAAAATTATACCTGCCCCTATGAAGGCTTGGGGATGTTGTATTTGACGCAGGGCGATAAGGAAAAAGCAAAGAATAACTTCGAGCGCGCCATCGCCATCAATCCTGAAATCGAATACAAAAAATACAACGGCCTGGCAAAAATTCTGATCGAAGAAGGAAAGATCGAGCAGGCCCGGAAACTGCTGAAAAAATCGACGCAGAACTATCCATTTGACGATGAGGCCGCGAAAATGCTGGAGAGCATTCGTGGGCGATGACGGCGGGAATAAAATGAGGGATCAAGCGCTTGTTAATTACAGCCATTTCTACGGTCACCTTGGAGCCCACGGTTATGATATTTTCCTGGTAAAGGACAACGGTCAATGGAAAGTTGTGGGTAAGTTCCGAACTTGGATCATATGATCTGCGCGTCGAAAGCCCCGCCAGGGGCTTGGTTCACACCGCGCAGCGCAAATAGCTCATTGTTATCGTGTTCTCCTGGCAGGCGAATTTGTGTATAATCAAAAGTCATTGAAACACGGCAAGGAGGCGGAAACCCGATGAGAAAAACTGTCGGTTTTTTCCCCAGTTTTGCGCTGCCCTTTTGATCGCGGCCATCTTATTGTTCCTGCCAATCCAGGGCGCACAATGCTTTTGACGCCCTTGAGGATTCGACGATGTTGAACGCGAACGAAGATGGCGCGACAATATGGGACGGGAGCGAAAATGCGGCTATTGAAAGGGTAGTTTTGAATCAGTCTGGATTACGAAGTCGTCTTAAAAAATGTCCTTTTCGACATACAACTTCTATCTTCTGAACTATCCCTACTTTTGCTTTTCTTCTTTCTTGGCCTTTTTCATCATCTGCTTGAGCATTTGCTGCTGCATGATCTTTTCGCGCTGTTGCTTCATGAACTGTTCGGCGACGCCCGGCGGCAGGTTTTTCATGGCGTCCGGAGAAATTCTGGGGGTTTGTGATTTGGATTTCGCGACCTTGAGCTCGTCGATTTTCTTGAGCAGGCGTTTTTCGTTGAATTTTCCAACGGTGAACACGAAACCCTCGTCGCCGGATACGTAGATTTCCTTATCGTCCGCTGCTTCGCCGACCTTGATGGATTTCACGACGCCGTCTGTCAGCGTGACGCTCAAAACGCCTTTGGGTTTATTCAATCCGGAACCGGCTGGGGCCTGCGTGCCAATGAGGCTTGCACCCTCCAGGCGCGAGGCGCTTCTGGCTAAAGACTCCACATTGTTTGGGTCCAGAACAAAGTCTTTTGGAAGCTCGCCGCTATATTCCTTGAGGGTCCATTTTTCACCGGCTTTGGCGAAAACGATCTTTTCATCCGGTTTGCTGATCTCGATGCGCTCAGCCAATTCCAAGTCGAAGGCCGCCACATGCAAATCACGCAATTCCTCCACCGTTTTGCGCAGCTTGTCGCGCTGGAATTTGGAAATGAGGAATATCTGCTCGTTCCCCTCTTTTTTGGCGTAGTAATTCTTGTCATTTTCATGGCCGACCATCAACGTAACCGATTCGCCGTCCTTTAAGGCCACGGTCGCTTTGGCGTCGGGAGGGACAAGGCCGTGTTCAGCAGCCGAGTCGGCCTTATCCTCGAAATCGGAGGCGCTCATATTCGCCATGCCCTCCGCCACGCGTTTGACCTTGTCCGAGTCCAGCCGGTAATCGGCGAGAAGGTCCGCCGGCCTTGTTTCAAAGCCCCACTTGTCGCCTTCGCCTTTGATGAATGAAAGAGACTTGCCGTCGGCTTCCAGGATCAGGGCGCTGGCGCTTTCCTTGTCGAACTTCGACACCGTGCGGTCGCGCCAGTAGTTCACTTTGTTTTTGAAAGTGGAGCTTAAACGCCCGGCGTTGATGAACACGCGATCGTCACCCGGCTTGCGCACGTAGTCGCCGCGCTCATCGGAGCTTCGTTTGCCGATGATCAGCCGCCACGCCTCGCCGGAAGAAGTGTACGCCGCGACGGTCAAGCCCTCATCACGCACATCATATAAAGGATGCGAGTCGCTCGACTTGGACACCATGTTTCCGATGCGTAAAGAAGCGACTTCCGCCAAAGCCCGCTCCACGCGCTTTTCATCGGTCGTTTTGCCGATGGGCATAGCGGTCCATCCCTCGCCGCCTTTTACCAGCGAATAATTTTCGCCGTCCGCTGTTGTGACTTCAATTTTTGTCACATCATCGGCGGTGATTTTCGGGAGGTCGAGGCTCGGACCGCCCGGGCCTTCGGGCAGCGCGGCGACAATCACGGAGGCCACAACCAGAACGGCGAAGACTACAAGCATCACGACGGTTTTTTTCCAAAGCACCTTTCATCCCTCCGATGATCTTTCGTATTTACACCATTCCTTTTGTCGCTCCGACACTGACCGCTATCGTCTGGCCGCGAATGCCAGCTTTCGTTTTTTGCGAATCCTGAGCCGCCACTTGATGACTCCGAGAAAGACAAAAGCCAGGGGCAACCCGATCATGTTTCCGAACTTGGCGATGTTCCTGGCTGTCTGAGTACTGTCCACGAGGGGCCAATTCATGATGGCTCGCGTGCGAATGCCGATGAGCCTTTCATCCTGCGCGAGCCAGTCCATGAGGTTCGCAAAAAAGACGTATCCAAGACGGTTGTTCATCTGGTCGCCGATCCACGCGGACGAGCCGATCACAGCCAGACGCGTCTCGGGGCTTTTCTTGTTCAAAGCGGCTTCGATGTCTTCGCCCGTCGGAGCCTTTTGGCCGCCGTAAGCGCTTTCAAAGTAGCCGTCGAGCGTGACGATCAGATTTTGCGCCCCGACGAAATCGTCCTCCGTGGGAGCCGGCAGGATATTCGGCTCGAAAAGAAATGATTCCTCATTTTCAAACAGCCATGTTTTCGGTGAACTTTTCGCGACAACTACCGCTTCAACGCTGGAGTTATCTTTAACGATCAAAGGCGACACGAAAGGCATCGTCAAATCGCGAAGGTTCTTAACCAGAGGATTGTCCTTAGCCATGTCGCGGATGCGAACGAAGGGCGGAAAGGGCGTGTAGGTCTGGAAACGCATGTTGCCCTGTGTCCGGGTCATGGCCACCTGCTGGTTGGATTGATCCAGGAGCATGGCCGGTTGGATTTCGACGCCGTAGGAGGCGACGAGTTTTTCCAGTCCGGTCTTGAGCGGGTAGCCGATGAAGCTGCGCATGTCCAGGTCGTGCGCGTCGAGCAGAAAGGCAACTTTGCCGCCACGCATGATGAACTGGTCGATTTTATAAAGATGCGGTTTTGGGATTTCCTTTTTCGGTCCGGCGATGACCAGGATATCCACGGCGCCAAGGTCTGCGCCCTGCTGCGCCAGGTCGAGGTCCGCCACCTCGAATTTGTCGCCGAGAGACTGCACGGCGCGTTGCGCTCCGGCAGCGGCGCCGATTTCGCCATGCCCCGTCAGGAATGCGACCTTGGGCGTTTTGTCCCGGGTCATTTTGGCGATGCGGGATGAAATTTCGTATTCGAGATCATCGATGCGCTGCAGGATCGGAATGGACTCGACCTTGTCCCGGTAGAATAGGGCGAGGCCCATATAAACCTTCACGGACTGAACCTGATCCTTTTCGATCTTGTTGACCTCAACCTTGGGAATTTTAGCGGCGGTGATTTCGGAGATCAATTTTGCGTCGGGTTTTCCCTCGGCGTCGGTTCGGTCGGTATCCACAAAATCGAAACTCAAATGCCCTTTCGAGTAGTTTTTGTATTCTGCCAACTGGTCGCGCAGGAAGCGAACGTGATTGTTGAAAGGCGCCGGGAGGTTTTTGGAAAAATAAGCTTTGACGTATAGATGATCGTCCAGGCCCGCTACGAGTTCGCGACTGGATTTTGTGAGCGTGTACATCTTGTCTTCGGTCAGATCAACGCGGCCATAGATCTGGAAGGACAGGACATTAAGAGCCGCGAAGCACCCGAAAACCGAGCCGATATACAAGAATCGGTTGATGCGCCATTTCGCCGAAAGGTCCTTTAGACGACCCTGAACGATCTGTACGCTCCCAAAGAGGAAAAGGGCTATGAAGGTCAGGCAATAAACCACATCGCGCGTGTCAATAATGCCGCGCCCGATGTTTTTGAAGTGGGAATCGACGCCGATATATTCCACCAGCGTTTGCAGCGCTTCGGGGATGAAGGGCAAAAGGATGTCCAGAATAAAAAGGAGCATGCCCAATGTGACGGCGACAATGAGGCTAACGACCTGATTGCGCGTGATCGTCGAGGCGAACACGCCCAGGGACACGAAGATGCCGCCGATAAGAAAGAGGCCGAGATAACCGCCGATGACCGGACCCATGTCCAGATCGCCGAACAAGGAAACGGTGATCGGGTAGGCCAGCGTGATCAGCAGGTAGGTGCCCAGGAGCGCCCAGGCCGCCAGAAATTTCCCGATGACGATCTCCCAGTCTTTAACAGGAAGCGTCAGCAGCGGCTCGATCGTGCCCGTGTTCTTTTCCTCGGCGAAAAGTTTCATGGTGATCGCCGGTCCGAACAACACGAAGGTCCACGCCGCAAAGCGGAAAAATGTGCGCAGCACAGCCTGCTTTGCAACAAAGAAGGTTTGAAAAAAGAAATAGCCGATGCTGACCAGCAGCACGGTCACGACGATGTAGGCGATGGGGGAACTGAAATACGTTTTCAGCTCTTTTTGAAATAGGGTCCAAACCCGATTCATAACGCGTATACCTCCGCGAGTCTTTATTGGTCTTGTGTCAATTTTGTGAAAACATCTTCCAAGGACGCCGTCTGCACGCGCAGTTCGCCGAGCTTCCATCCGCCGGCGACAGCGGCGTCGAAAATGATCTGCCCCGCCTCGTCGCCGGAGCCGGTGTCCATGGCCAGCGTGACGGCGTTCCAGTCATTGTCCCGTACGATATCTCGAACTTCCTTAATGCCGCAAAGGGCTTTCAGCTTGCTTTTGAGGTCGCCGTCGCATTTTATTCTGGCCTTGATGACCACGCCGAGGTTTTTATTACTCAGCGCCTCAGTGGCGTCGTCGGCGACGATGCTCCCTTTGTTGATGATGAGAATGCGTGAGCATGTGGCTGCGGCTTCGCTAAGGTTGTGCGTGGACAGGATGACGGTCTTGGTCTTGCCGATTTCCTTGATGAGGTTGCGAATCTCGATGATCTGATTGGGGTCAAGGCCGTTGGTTGGCTCGTCGAGGATCATGATGGGCGGATCGCCCAGCGAAGCCAGCGCCAGGCCCACACGTTGCCGGAATCCTTTCGAGAGTTCGCCGATGTCCTTCGAGCCGACCTCTGTCAGGCCGTAGAGCTTCATATATTTTGGAATCTGTTCGTCGAGCTTTTCAGAGGACATGCCGCGCATTCGACCGATGAAACGCAGATATTCCAGCACCATCATGTCGGCGTAAAGGGGATTGTTTTCCGGCAGGTAGCCGATACAGCTCTTGGCGGCTTCAACATCGTCCCACAAGGATTTACCGTCGATTTTTATGCTGCCGCCGTCGGCGCCGATAAAGCCGGTCAACATGCGCATGGTCGTCGTTTTTCCCGCCCCGTTGGGTCCCAAAAACCCCACGACTTCACCTTTTGAAATATTGAAGGAAATCTTATCGACAGCCGTTGTCGGGCCGTATGCTTTCGATAAGTTCTGTACGCGGATCATTATGCAACCTCGCTAAAGATTATATTGCGCCAAGGGCCACCGGTCCCCATGACAACTCTTCACCCTCTAGAGTTCCGGTTTTTTGCATGGAAGGGAAATATTTGTCAAGAGACCGGCGCAATTTGAAGCCGCGGCATGAAGGATGATCAGGCCCCTACAAAACCGGAAATGTTAATGTCGACACCTATAAGCGAGTGAGTTGACTCACGCCGGCAGAGAGAAAAAAACTCACCTTAGTCAGTTGCAATCCCATTCCCACGAATAGCAGTAATTCGGTACTCCGTTGCAGTTATCGTCTTCCTCATGGGTCAACAAGTCCCCGTCGGCATCGTAGGTGTACTCACCGCAGCGCTCATCCGGCGTTCCGTCGCAGTCCTCGTCCCCGGAATAGGTCAACGTGTTCCCGTCGGCATCGTAGGTGTACTCCCAGCAGTCGTTATCCGGCGTTCCGTCGCAGTCGTTGTCTCTGGATTCGGTCAAATTGTTCCCGTCGGCATCGTAAGTGTACTCATAGCACCTGTAATCCGGCGTTCCGTCGCAGTTGTTGTCACGCCCTTCGGTCAACCTATTCCCGTCGGCATCGTACGTGTACTCTCCGCAATCCGGCATTCCGATGCAGTAGCGGTCGATGGACCAAGTCAACATGTTTCCATTGGCATCGTAGGTGTACTCACTGCACCGGGAATCCGGTGTTCCGTCGCAGTCGGTGTCACTCTCATAGGTCAACTCATTCCCGCTGGCATCGTAAGTGTACTCACGGCAGTCCTCATCCGACGTTCCGTCGCAGTCGGTGTCACTCTGAGAGGTCAACCTATTTCCGTCGGCATCGTAGGTGTACTCCCCGCATTCCTCATCCGGCGTTCCGTCGCAGTCGTTGTCAAGGGAATAGGTCAAATCGTTGCCATCAGCATCGTAAGTGAACTCATAACAGTGGGAATCCATTGTTCCGTCGCAGTTTGTGTCAAACTCATTGGTCAACACGTTCCCGTCTGCATCATAAGTGAACTCACGGCAGTCGTCATCCGGCGTTCCGTCGCAGTCGGTGTCACGCTCTGTAGTCAACAAGTTTCCGCCGGCATCATAGGTGTACTTCAAGCAGTACGCATCCATCGTTCCGTCGCAGTTGTTGTCACTGGAATCGGTCAACATATTCCCGTCAGCATCGTAAGTGTACTCTCCGCACCAATTCGGCGTTCCGTCGCAGTTGCGGTCTTGCCCTTTGGTCAACATGTTCCCGTTGGCATCATAAGTGTACTCATAGCAGTCATAACCCGGCGTTCCATCGCAGTTCCAGTCCTCACCTTCGCGAGTGAGCAGGCAATCGGCGTCGTCATCCGCATCATCATCAGCATCATCGTCAACGTCATCGTCCGCGTCGTCATCTGCGTCATCATCCGCATCGTCGTCCACGTCATCATCCGCGTCATCGTCCACATCGTCGTCCACATCGTCGTCCACGTCCACATCGTCGTCCACGTCATCATCGGTATCGTCATTCAGATCGTCATTCAAATCCGCGTCGTCATCCGCATCATCGTCCGCGTCGTCGGAATAATCATCCGCCTGCCCTGAGCCTACCGAAGGGTCGCTGCAGCCGCAGGAAATCAGGCCCGTGAGAGAAAACGAGAAAACCAGAAGCAAGACCAGAAATGATAATGTTGCCCGCATTTCGACCTCCTTTTAGTCCTAAAACAAATTTTATGATTAAAAAGACCAATAAGCAAGCAATTTAATGGATATACCCCATTTAACCCTCAGGCGACAGTGGAGTGGCTTAAGTGATTTCCCCATCCGTCATAAGGGATTGGCCCATAAAACCGGAAAGAGGTTGGTCGCGACATTCCCCAAAGCGAGGGCGCTAAGAGCCACATTATTTGCGGCGAATATATAATATTACCAAGCATATCTTCCCATATTATCAGGGCATCCCTGCAACCCCTGGCAAGGGGTGTTTGGTTCGTAGCGAAGGGTGAAGCGCATGAGCGAAGCGAAGGCGAAGAAACCCTGGTGAAAGGTTCGCCCGTACCTTATGCTCGGGCGTTGTAGGAACGACATTCACAATCGCGACTCAGAATGTCGCTCCTACAACTCACCTGCACTCGGCTGGGAGAAATTCCGTCGCTTCGCTTCGGGCATATATTGAGTTATCGTCTCGACAGCTATATTGTTTGCGCAGTTGTTATATTAATATGTCGCAACACAAAGGCAAAAACATGAGCCTCAAAATATTATGCGCGGCGGATATTCATCTCGGACGCGGAACGAGCCATCTGCCCGAAGGGGTGGAGGCGCGGCACTGCTCGCCGACCGCGGCCTGGGAGCGCCTTGTCAAAAGAGCCTTGGATACCAAACCTGACGCCGTTTTGCTGGCCGGTGACTTGGTGGACGAGCAAAACAAGTTTTACGAAGCCTGGGGTCCGCTGGATTCCGGCGTGCGGCGCATGGTCGATGGCGGTGTCCCGGTCATCGGCGTGGCCGGCAATCACGATTGTCATGTTCTGCCGCGACTGGCTGACAATATTAAAGGTTTCACACTTTTGGGCCGTGATCAAAAGTGGGAGCAGCGAAATATCCAAAAGGATGGGAAGACCCTTTTTCACGTGCGCGGCTTTTCTTTTGGCCAAAGGCACATCAAAAAAAACATGCTCGCCGAGCATCGATTTTCCGCTTCCGGCGACAAACCGGTTATCGGTCTGATCCACTGTGATCTCGACGCTTCGGGCAGCGACTATGCGCCGATATCGAGCGCCGAACTCGCCGGAACGGATGCGGCGGCGTGGATTTGCGGCCACACGCACGTGCCGGGCATGCGGCGCGAATTGGATCCCGCAATTCTTTATTGCGGATCGCCGCAGGGCCTCGACCCATCGGAAACGGGCCTGCACGGCGCCTGGGAAATCACCGTTACGGATGCCCGACAAATTGAAAGCAAACACATCCCGCTGGCGGGTATGCGCTGGGAACTCGTGGACATTTCGCTTGATGATGTGGAGGACCGGGAAGGATTCGATCACGCTCTCATCAACGGATTTCATGATCTGCATGAAAAGATTTGCGCCGAATTGGGGCCGGCAACCGCCGTGGGATGCAGGATGAGACTGCGTGGCCGTTCGCCGATCCATCGGGAGATTCGCCGGTGGATCGAGACTGAGGATTTGACGAGCCTTGGCGCACTGGCGGGCGGCGTTCAATATTTCACCGACAAAGTCATCGACGAGGCCGGGCCGAAAATCGATCTGCGTGAAGAGGCTAAAGGGACATCTCCCCCGGCGATCCTGTCGAAGAAAATCCTGACACTACAGGACAAATCTCCCGCCGATGAGTACGAGCGCCTTTTGGTGCAGGGCCGTAAGAACATGGCTAAGGCCGTCAATCAGGCTCATTTCCTTTCGATACAATCGGGCGAAGGCCTGGATGATGAAACCGTGCGGGGTTTTCTGATTCGCGCCGGGATTCGCGCCCTGGAATCCCTAAAAGAGCAAAAGGAGGTTCAAGCATGAAACTGCGAAACCTCTTCATCACGCGGATGCCCGGTTTTGAAAAAGGCGGCCCCGAGCTTCGCGATCTTTCGCCGGGCCTTAACATCATTCGCGGCGACAACGGTTCAGGCAAAACGACAACCTGCCGCGCGGTCCGCGCACTGCTTTGGCCGCAAAAACGGCAGCCACTGGACATCATCGGCGATTGGACGCTCCCGGGCGGCGAGCTTCACATTGAGCTTAATCATTCGGGCCGCGAAACATCGCCCGGCGATCCGCCGCCTTTGCCCGAAGCGGCGGTAGCCGACTGCTACACGATTACGGTGGACAATCTGTTTGACGGAAGCAGCGCCGACAATGCGCTCGCGGAGAAGCTCGTTCAGGAGATGGCCGGAGGCTACGATTTGCAAAAAGCGCGCAACGAAAGCGCCTTTGATGTCAGTTCCCGGCATGGGCGAAACGAATCGAAGGCGTTGCAAAACGCGCAAAGAGAATTGGATCAATTGAAGGCCGAACAATTATTATTGCAAAGAGATGAAGACGGCCTGGAGGAATTGAATAGACGAAAGGAAAGCGCATCCAGGGCGCAGACACAAGTCCGCATTCTGAAACAGGAACTGGATTTGAAGCGGGCGCGGGAAGAACTGACGAAAGCGCAAATCGCCGCCCAGGGATTTCCCGAAAGCATGGATCGGGTTGTTGGCGATGAAATCAAGAAGCTCAAACAACTGCGTAAAGATCAGTCCCGTGAGCAAGCGGCGCTCGTGGATGCTGAAGAAGCCCTCAACAATTCCCGATGGAATCTCACTTCGTGCAACTTTGAGAAAGGCACGCCCGTTGAAATAGAAATCGCGGCCATGGAAGGCGCAAGCCGCAAGGCGCTGCGCTGCGAATCAGACATCGCCATGTTGAAAGGAGAATTGGAATCCGCGCAAAGCCGCGCTTCCTCCGCCGCAGATGCGCTACGAAGCGTTGGGGAAAGGGAGGACCTGGAAAAACTGGATTTGGAGGATCTGGACGCCCTTCCCGAACTGTACCAGAAAACGGAGAAAAATCGGGATCAACGCCGAGAGATTGAGATTCAACGGGAAGGCCTCCAAACGAAGGCCCCGGAGTTTTCATCGAAAGACCTGAGCAGCGGCATGGCGGCTTTGCGCGATTGGCTAAGGCAGGCCGCGCCCTCCTCCCCCCTTTCGGACCGATCGAAATACATCATCTTCGCCAGCGTAGGCCTATCGGCGCTGGCCGCCGTCGTTATGGCGATTTTTGTATCTCCGCTGGCGCTGATTCTGCTGGCCCCGCTGGTCGCCATCATCTTCGTCGTCTTGCAAAAAGACGATGATATCCCGGACATGCGGGAGCAGATGCGCCGTCATTATGAGGAGATGAAGCTCCCCAATATTTCCACTTGGGAAACGCAGATCGTCATGGACATACTGGCCGATCTGGAAATGCGTCGGCACGAGGCTATTCAATATGAAAAGAACCGGGAACTGATCAAGGAAAAGGAAATCAAACTAAGACGCCTGGACGAAGAGTGGAAGAATATTGAGCAAAGCTGGCAAAAAATGCGAAATACTCTCGGCTTAAGTCTGGACAATTCACCGCTGTCGCTGGTGCAATTATCGGAACGGCTGATCGCATTTCGCAAGGCCAGTGACGAGGGCAAGGGAAAGGCAGCGAGGATTGCCGCGTTGCAAGATGAGGATCGCGCTCATTTGCTGGCCGTATCCGATTATATTGTGGATTTCGGCGGCGTCCCCGTCGGCGAAGCCGAAACGGCATTGGCGACGCTGGCCGATCTTCGCAAGCGCCTGGAAGTTTACGAACGATCCGTCAGAGAAATCAAAACCTCGGAAAAAAGCATCACCGCCGCAAAAGAGAAAATCGATGATATGCGCGTTCGTATATCGGCGATTTTTACGGAAATCGGCTTAGGGGAAAATAACGAAGCAGGTTTGCATCAGCGCATCAAGCTTCTTGATGAGTTTCGCCTGGTTGAGACCATGGTCCGTGAAGCGCGAGCCAAAGCGAAAGCCATGGAACAATTGCTGGGAGAAAATGATCAGCATGTGCAAATGCCCCAGGAAGAAATAGAAGCCCTGATCGCCAAAACGCAAGGCGAAGCGGATGAATACGAGAATATCGTCGGGCAAATTACTAAAATCAAGGTTGATATTGAAAATGCCACAAAGAAAAATGATATGGAAAACGCGCTGGACTTAGTCATCAGATCAAAGGAGTTGTTGCGTGAAAAACGCGACCAGGCCCTGTTGGCGGCGGCGGGCGATTTTCTGATGGACGAACTCGAAGATCAGTACCGCCGGGAAGCGCAACCCGCTGTCGTGACGGAGGCGATACGGCTTTTTGGAGCTTTCACGCTGGGACGATACGAACTGGAAGTTAACGCCGCGCAATCGGGCGGCGAGGAATTTTTTAGGGCCAGGGACAC
>CAZQAE010000059.1:0-22159 GCA_964591275.1 uncultured bacterium
TGGGCGGCTTTTCCTGCATTGGCTTCACTGGCGGCGGAACCTTCGCCGTTCATGAAAGCCACGCCGTAACCGCCGAAATTTTTATATTTTCCGTAAACGCTAACGCCCAGGTCGCTGGTGCTGCTTCGGATCATTTTGTGGCCGGTGAGACCCGCATCCATGATGTAACGGTGAGTCCAGTAGTTATAAGCTTTCATGGCCCAAGGCGTTGGGATGAGGCCGAATCGGACGTTAAAGGCTTTGGAAACCTTGTAGTTGAAAAAGGCATACTTAACATAAGCGGCGTACGGTCCGGCGCCGGTCCTTCCGAGACCGGGTCGCATGGATGCGGCGGCGATTTCGGCAGCGGTCGGAAGAGCCGGGGCCTCGTCATCGTCGTCCGCATCATCGTCCATATCATCGTCCATGTCATCGTCCGCATCGTCATCAGACTGGGCCATTGGGTGGTTAGGCATAGCATCAGCTCTCATCGAATCGAGCGTGATGTTTGCCGACCAACTCTTGCTGAGTTGAGCTTTGAGACCGAGGAATGTCCTCTCAAGGTAGAAGCCGTTGTGATCGATCGAATCGAAGCGAGCGTCATAATCCTCATTGTAGCTGGACATGTTGTACTGCATAGTGAGCGAAGATCTTCCCGAAGGGTTTGATCTCCATGTCGCCAGCATAAACTACCCCGGCAGACAGCGTAAAAGCCGCGAAGATGACCAAAAGAACAAACTTTCTCATCCTAATTCCTCCTTTGTTGTTCACCTGCATGGTGAACTAATGCTATTGAAGAGCAACGAACCAAAAAATCATACCCACGCTGGGCGCAAACACTAGCACAATAACTGGAAATGGCAAATAAAAATTTGCGATTATTTTCATGATGTTGACAAGGACACCCTAAAGAGAATTATCTGGATAAAACTTAAAAACTTAGGCGAATGCTCATATGCGTCTGCCGCTCGGCGTCAATGATATCGCCGGCATTGGAACCGGTCTTGTATTTTTCTTCAAATGTTCTCATGCGGTAGTACGCCGCCAGATCGAATCTGCTCGTCGGACGGTAGAATACGCCCAGCCACGCCGTGTGATCTTCATCCTCATCTGCGGGAAGTTCTTCGGCGCCGACCCTGGACGAAATGATCGAATCGGAGGAATGATCGTTCGATGCTCTGGGATCTCTGAAGTCATATCTCAGGAAAGGTCCAAAGCGCATAGGGCTTATCCAGCCTGCGTAAACGGACCCGCCGCGGCTTATTACCGGATTGCGGCCTGAACTGTAATCCCACATCCGCCCGACGGCTGAAACACCGGCGAAAACGGATTCGCCCCGCCAGGCCAAAAGCACGACGGCGCTTGTCCGATGATCATGTCGGGGACCGGGCAGGTCGCTGACCTTCGCGTAGCGTCCCGCGAGAGTCAAAGACAAAGCGCCAAGTGAGCCGGCCAGCGTGTTTCCGTTGACAGTCAGCCTCCCCGAGCCGGCTTTGTACCGATTTTTTTCCGTTTTTTTGTATCCTTCGGCGTTTGTTATCTGAAATTCATAATCTCCCAGCCGACGGGGGAAATCGCCGTACAGACTCAAGCCCTGGTCGGCCTCAGGATCAAAATATCCAAAACGGTTGGCGGCGACCCGGTCCACGTAGCGCATGCTCCAGGCGCTTTCCGCCACGGGCAAATAGACTGAAGGGATCATTCCGGCGCGCACGCCGAAAAACCTTGAAGGCCTCCAATCGATCAAAACGTTTTTGAAGATCAGTTCCAGCCGACCATAATCCGGCGATCTTGTGGTTTCCGTGTCGCCGTCTCCGTCCGTGTCGGCCTCGATAGCGCTGAGGCGATCCGCTTCGATGAGAAAACGGCCCACGAGACCCGGCGTTGCAATCCCTTCCAGGCCAAGCTCGGCGCGCGTGAGGTCGAAAGCGTTGTAGTCGTTGGACGATGATCGGGGATCCGAGTCACGGTAGTAGCTCAGATCGTAGGAATAGCGGACGAACACCTCGCCGTGCATAACGATTCGGCGCCCGACGGTTTCGGCCCGGACAAGCGCGGGAAGTGCGAAGATCAGCACACAGACCACCGCCATAAGAGGCAAAATACGATCAGCATGTCGCCGGCGATTGAGCATGAAACCTATTACTATGGCGCAGGGTCTATGGAGCAAAAATGTTTGTTTGTGTAAAATTCGAGAAGTTCCTCGACTTCTCCTTTGCATTCGCCGCAGCCGGTGCCGACCTTGGTTCTTTCCTGTAAGGTATAATACGTTCTGGCGCCTTCGAGGACGGCCTCCTCGATTTCCTGGTCAGTGACCTCCATGCAGGCGCAGACAATGCGCTCCTGCTCCTTTTTGATTTTGTCGTTCATTCCGCTACGTTCGTAGTAGTCGTTGATGGCCGCACGCAGGGCCTTGTCGCCCAGGACGGAGCAGTGGATTTTATTGTCAGGCAAGCCCCCCAGGGCTTTGTTGATGTCTTTTGCGCTCAGATTGAAAGCGTCATTCAGTTTCATGCCTTTGGCCATTTCCGACATAATGGAAGTGCTGGCGATGGCGCTCGCGCATCCGAAAGTCTGCCATTTGCAGTCGCTGATGCTCTCTTTTTCCTTATCAACTTTAATGGCCACGATCATCTCGTCGCCGCATTTGATATTGCCCGTCATGCCTCGACCGTCCGGCGCAAATTCACTTTCGTCCTTCATGATGTTCTTTGGATTCATAAAATGATCTTTTACGATGTCTGTATACGCCCATTTTTCATCAGTCATGCCGGCCTCCTCGCGTATGCCGTGGACATTCCTCTGATTTTTTCAATGACTCGCGGCAGTGTTTCGATCACGTATTCAACGTCTTCCATCGTATTTTCCCGTCCCAGGCTCATGCGGATGGAGCCGTGCGCGTTTTCCGCAGACAATCCGGTGGCCATGATGACGTGCGAGGGATCCAGCGAACCCGAGGCGCAGGCTGAACCGGTGGAAACGGCGATGCCCTCCATGTCGAGATAAAGCAAAATGGATTCGCCCTCGGCGCCGAAAAAGGAAACGTTGAGCGTGTTGGGAAGGCTGTCGGTGGGATGGCCGACGAATATCACATCGGGAATTTTCTGCTCGACACCCTTTTTCAAGGCCATTTTCATTTCCAGAATGCGCTTCGTATCCTCTTCCATCTCCTTGACGCGCATTTCGATGGCTTTTCCCAGGCCCAAGATGCCAATCACATTTTCCGTTCCGGCGCGCCGTCCCCGCTCCTGGTGTCCTCCGCGAATCAGGGGGCAGAAGGGGACGCCCTGCTTGACGTAGAGCGCCGCCACGCCTTTGGGGCCGTAGAATTTGTGCGCGGACAGGGTCAGGAAGTCCACGTCGAGATCCCGGACGTTCACGGGAATTTTCCCGACCGCCTGAACCGCATCGGTGTGAAACAAGGCGCCGACCTCGTGTACAATTTTTGCGATGGATTTGATGTCCTGAATGGTTCCGATCTCGTTGTTGGCCATCATGACCGAAACAAGGCCGGTTTGCGGTGTGAGATATTCTCTGAGCTGGTCGAGACTGATCTTTCCGTACTTGTCCACCTCAAGGTACTTGACCTTAACGCTTTGTTCGCCGAGACATTTCGAGGTTTCCAGCACGCAAGGATGCTCAATGGTCGTCGTGATGATTTCCTGGACCGCCTGGCCTTTGAAACTGCAACCATGCCTGGTGCAGGTCAGTGAGGATAAAACGGTATTGTTGGCTTCCGATCCGCTGCCGGCAAACATGATTTCTTTGGGCGACGCGCCGATAAAGGAGGCGACGGCTTTTCTCGCGTCCTCGACGTGATGCCTGGATTGCCGACCGTATTGATGGAGGCTGCTTGGGTTTCCAAACATGTCCAGCGCCTCGATTATTACCTTTTTAACTTCGGGGTGAAGAGGCGTGGTCGCGTTGTTGTCCAGGTAGATTTTTTTATCCGCCATTTGGCGCTCCTTACTCATAGGTTTTTTCTTAATAGTCATGCTGCCGCGCAAGCCCTCATACACCGCGGAGTATTCCCGATACTGGTGAAATAATAATCATAAAATCACCAAAGTCCAGTTTAGGAAACGGATAAAAAAGAGGTGAATTTTTAAAACTAAATGTCAGGATTTGGACAAATATGAATGCGTTTCACTCAATCCGTATCGTCGTTGACGTCATCGTCTCCGGAGACTTCCGGGGCCGTGTAGAATATCTCCACCGTGAAAGACCCTTCATTGTCGTCGTAGGAATCGTCGTTGACAATAAGGTAGAGGACGCCTCCATCGTCGATCTCCTGCACATATTCAGCGCCCACAAGAAACTTTGTGCTGCTCAGATTGATCTGCCCGACAAGAGCGCCGGATGGCGCGTTTGGCATTGGGCAATCATCACCGCATTCGGTATCTATTTCAGATCCGTCGGGGTGAACAGCCACGCCGTTGGAGTTGAGGCGGACGGTTCCCGTGGCGATGATATGCAGACTGCCGGCGGGTTCAACTTCCACTTCCGTATCGAGCCACTTTTCGTTGTCGGCTTCAATATCGCCGCTGGCTTCGCCCTCGTCGCTGTCTTCGGTGGCGCTTCTGTTTTCACAACCGATTAGGAATGCGCACGTAAGAGCGCACAGCAACCCAACGAAAAAGAGCTTTGTCATATTCGAACTCCGACTATGGCTGAACGACGACCTGCGACCTTGGGGAAAGCTTGGCTTGCCCGCCCTTTCGGTTTTCGAGAATCCCGGACTTCGGATCGATCACGCGAAGCATCGGGCCAAAGTTATTGGCGCCCGTTAATACTGGCCTGACCCATTCGCCGACATTGCATTCGTGAAGCCTTTTTTTCTGCCCCTCGTCGTAGATGCTTCCACTCGGGCCGTCGCCGATTCCCTCCCGGGCACGATCTATCCTGTTGATGATCGCGTCGGCGCGGTGATTTCGAGAGCCTCCTCTTTTGCCCATCTATTCCTCTCCTGGTCGAGGTTTGAAACTTGGCGCGTAATGTAGCATCGACGGTGGGCCACGTAAAGGAACGAAGCGCTTCGCACCTCGTATCAAAAAATTTAGCAATTTGAACGTTTTGCGCCCAGTGGGCCCCGAAGGGCGGCGGCTTTGAAGTGACTTGCGTGAAATATCACCTTTTTTTCGCGCACCCATGAAAGTCGTTGTCATTGCCCAAGGCGCATTCAACGCTTGCTATTTACTATTCTAATTGTAATCATCATCCAATGATCGATTAATGCGGATATTCAAATGCGGATGCCTTCCCAAATATTGACTTTGCTTTTACTCGTCTTGCTTTCTTCTGCTGGTCTCATTTCCTGCGGCTGCGGCGACCCTTCGGTAGGCTCAGGGCAGGCGGAGGATGATGACAACGATGATTCCGACTACGCGGACGATGACGCGGACGATGACGCGGATGACGACGCGGATGACGACGCGGACGATGACGCGGACGACGACGCGGATGACGATGTCGATGATGATGCGGACGACGATACGGATGACGACGCGGATGACGATGTCGATGATGATGCGGACGACGATACGGATGACGACGCGGACGATGACGCGGACGATGATGATGACAACAATGGTTGCCTGCTTATGCGTTTAAAACGGGACGTCGACTGCGACGGAACGACGGATCGCTGCTATGAGTACACCTACGATGACGACGGGAACATGTTGACCGTTTCCACCGACAACGACTGCGACGGTACGCTGGATGAGAACTGCAAGGAGTACACATATGATGCCGACGGAAACATGTTGACCGTTTCCACCGACAACGACTGCGACGGATCGCCGGACGAATACTGCAAGGAGTACACGTATGATGCGGACGGAAACATGTTGACTAAACAGACGGACAGCGACTGCGACGGAACGCCGGATCGCTGCATTGAGTATACCTACGATGCCGACGGGAACATGTTGACCAGAAAGAAAGATGTGCAGTGCGACGGAACGATTGATGACTGCAGTGAGTACACCTACGATGCCGACGGGAACCAGTTGACTTTTTCCCAGGACCTTGACTGCGACGGAACACTGTTTAACTGCATTGAGTACACTTACGATGACTATGGGAACATGTTGGCCAGAGAGGATGACGACGACTGCGACGGAACGCCGGATGACTGCTGGGAGTGGGAGCATACCTACGATGCAGACGGGAACATGTTGACCTCTTCCCTGGACAATGACTGCGACGGATCGCCGGACGAATACTGCTGGGAGGTCACCTATGATGCCGACGGGAACATGTTGACCCTAACCCAGGATGATGACTGCGACGGAACGCCGGATTTCTGTTATGAGTATGAATACGAGTGCAACGAGTAAACGGAAGGGGTTAGTTTATTTTCCTAAATTGCTAATGGACTAATACGGCAGACACCCCCAGAAGCAGCCATCGTAAATCGCCAGACAACCCAGCAGGCAACCGATGTCGTCGGCGCAGTCATCCCGGCATTCGTCCCATGCGTCGAAGCAACCGTTTAAGCAAGCCTCGTCGGCGTTGCACTCGTCGGCGAAGCAGCCGGCGTAATCACCTTCACATTCATCAAGGCAGTTTTGATCGCTTCCGCAATTGTCCTTGCAGTCCAGGAAAGGCAGCGTGCAGCCGTCAGGGTCCAGGCAGTCCCTGTATGCGGGAAGGCACACGGCGTTCGGGCAGTCCAGCGTGTCGCAATCGACCAGGCAATCCCCATGACTTTCGTGGCACTGCCTATCGTCGCCGCAGTCGAAGGCGCCGTCATCATCCGCCCCGTCATCGTCGTCGCCGGCGTCATCATTGTCATCATCGTCATCGTCGCCGCACCCGTTGATTATTGCGACGGATCCAAAAGCCAGAAGGCAGATTATTGCAAACCATAATTCTTTTTTGAAATGCATTGCGTCTCCCGCGTTAAGGCGTGTGCTCGCCAAGGAATGTGAAAGTATCCTCATCGTAGCAATCCCATTCGACCGCCGGATCAAAGGCGTCGGCGCCGTTCAGATCGCCTTGCGTGATAGTGTTTTTTCGCACCAGCGTTTGATTTTGGGTGGTGCATGGTTCTATGCCCCAATAATCTCCGGGGTCTTGCCCAATCTGGCCGAAAACATCCATTGTTGTGGTGTAGCAAATCAGTTCCAGGGCGTCATCGCCGTCGAAGCCAAACAGGTTTTTTTGTAAGTCGCAGACATCGATAATGTCGGCGTCGGCGCCGGGATTGCAAACAACGTACACATTCCCCGGCGCGAGCGGCGTCGGCACGCTGGCGAGAAACTGAGCGCCGCCGGTTGGAGTATCGGCGCCGTCCAGGTATAACTGCACCGCGCACATGCTCATATCGACCGAGGCGCTTCCGGCATTGTACAACTCCAGGGCTTTGTTGTTTGAAGATCCTTCGATGTATTCGCTGAAAATGATGTTGTCCATGTCGTCGTCCATGTCGTCATCTACGTCGTCGTCTGTGTCATCATCGATGTCGTCATCTACGTCATCATCGATGTCGTCGTCCACGTCGTCGTCCGCGTCATCGTCCATGTTGTCGTCCGCGTCGTCATCAATGTCATCGTTAACAATATCATCGTCTGCGTCATCATCTGAATCATCATCGTCGCCGTCGCCAACGCACGACCAGGCGCCGAAAAGCAGCAGGGAAACAAGGGCAAGCATCAGAGGCGCGCGCCATATATTCTTCATCGTTACACTCCATCTGGTTTTTCAAGTCGTTCAAACTCTTAAGGGGAAGTTTACATGAAATTCCGTATGAAATCATCAGTGGAATATGGTGATTGGCATTGCAAAGCCCTGAGCATGCCTGTGCCGCCGCTTTTCGCAATTATCAATCTTTTTTGGGTTGAATCGCCAGATTCGCCAGATCAAGATAGGTGTGCGGCATGCGGTCTTTGAGGAAGGGAAACTCTCGGCGCGTCATTTCGACAACCTTTCGCTCGATGTCATACATGGCCATTCCCTCAACGGTGCCCATGGGATCGCCCAGGAGGTCGCCGGTGGGCGTCGCGCAAAAAGACTGACCGCAAAATGTCAAACCCTTTTCCTCGCCCACGCGGTTGACGCGCACAACGTAAAAGCCATTGAAAAAAGCTTGCGCGGCCAGAGCGCGTTGCCACAGGTCTTCGTTGGCGCCGGTGGCGCTGGTGGGCGCCACGACGACACGGACGCCACGCAGTGCCAAAGCGCGGAAAGCCTCTGGGAAAAAGGCGTCCCAACAAATGAGGATACCCACGGGCATGCCGTCGATTTCCGTCACGGCGTACTCTTGCCCCGGCTGAAAATAGAACTTTCCTTCCCAACCGGGAATTTGCGGGATATGCACGGAGCGGCTGACGGATTTGGTTTGTCCCTGCCCGTCGATAATGACAACGGCGTTGCTGTAGCCTCCTTGCCCATCATGCAAAAAAATCGGGGCGGCGATGGCGGTTTTATTGTCTCCGGCGATTTGCGCCCATCTTTTCATTACCGGCCCGTCGAGGGTCTGCGCCTGATCGAAGTTGCCTTTGTCCATCTGGTCGGCGAACCAGGGCCAGCCGAAAAGCTCTCCGAAAACGACCAGGCTTGCGCCGGTTTGCGTCGCGATGACGACGCGTTCGGCGGCCCGACTCAGGTCCTTTTCCCAATCGCCGCTCGTTTTTAACTGCACGGCGGCGATCTTATTGGAATCGCTCATTCATTCCTCCAAAAAACGAAGCCCGCAGACGATAGCGGATTTGCCTCAACCGTGAAAGGGGTATTTTGCCGTTTTCCTCCGGTCTTCTCTTTCCTAACTCCTGACTTCTATACAAAAACGATAGACCCGGCGGGAGCTTACATGTTAGAAAGCGCGGCATGTTGGACCGAAATGGAAGTATGGCCGCAGCGGCCGCAAAGTTTGCGCTGCTCATTGCCTTGATGGCGGGATTGGGCGCGCTGGCTTGGCGCTACAATGTGCCGCTGGATGTGTTGCGCGAAAAAATGGCGGGCGTCTGGCCGCTGCTTCGCTATCCGGCGTACGTGGGCCTGTTCACGCTGGTGAGCATTGCGCCCGTCCCGGCGCGAGACGTCGTAAAACTGACGGGCGCTTTTCTTTTCGGCGGAGTCGTGAGCGGCTTTCTGGTTTTCACGGGCGAAATGTGCGCAACAGCCGTGTCCTGGGTCATGGGCCGAGCGCTGGGAAAGGACTTCATCGACCGCCTTCTCGCGGGGCGTCTTCAATCCATGCAGGACAAAATCGCCGGCGCGACGTGGTGGCAGATCGCTTTGCTCCGCGTCTTTCCCGGTACGCCCTATAGGTTTTTCAACTATGCGGCGCCGGTCACGGACGTGCGTCCCTGGCCTCTTTTTCTAGGATGCGCCGCGGGCACATTGCCCAGGACGATGTTCTTTCAGGTATTGTTTGGAGCGGTGGGAGAAAAGCTCACACGCCGGGGCACAACAACTTTCGAAGTTTTCGCGATCTCCATCCTTTTCGCCGCCGGCGCCCTGGGTTTCTGGTGGATATGGAGTCGGTTACGGAAAAAGACGGATTCCGGTGGAATTCAAAAGCCTTAGACTGTACGATGGCGTCACGGCTTATTGGCCCCATGCACTTAAGGGAGGCGAAAGCGATGCAGCGCAGAAAGACCCAACAGTTTCAGCTTGGCAACGTGGCCATCGGCGGCGATGCTCCAATCAGCGTGCAGAGTATGACCAAGACGGACACGCGGGATACCGACGCGACAATCGCGCAGATTCATAAACTCACCGAGACCGGTTGTGAGATTGTTCGATCAGCCGTCATTGACGAGGACGCCGCTAAAGCCCTTGCGCCAATAAAAAAGGCCACGTCGATCCCACTGGTGGCCGATATTCACTTCGATTACAAGCTTGCGATGATTGCCCTAAAAGCCGGCGTGGACGGATTGCGTCTCAATCCCGGCAACATCGGCGCGCAGTGGAAGGTTGTTGAAGTTGTCAAAGCCGCGACCGACAGCGGCGCGCCGATTCGCATCGGCGTCAATTCGGGGTCGGTGGAAAAAGAGTATCAACGCCTGTACGGCGGGCCGACGGCTCTGGCCATGGTCGAGTCGGCACTGGCGCACGTGCGCGTTCTTGAGGATCTAAATTTTTGCAACATCAAGGTCAGCCTTAAGGCGACCGACATCGAAAGAAACATCGAAGCCAACCGCTTGTTCGCATCGAAGAGCGACATACCCATTCACCTGGGCATCACGGAGGCGGGGACGGCCTGGACCGGCTCTATCAAGAGCGCAGCGGGGATGGCGGTTTTACTGGCCGAAGGAATCGGCGACACGCTGCGCGTGAGCCTGACCGGCGATCCCGCCGAAGAGGTTCGCGTCGGCTGGCAGATTCTGAAATCCCTCGACTTGCGCCAGCGGGGCGTGACGATCATCAGTTGCCCGACCTGCGGTCGTCTGGAAAGGCCCATTGAGGATCTTGCCTACCGTTTTGAGCAGGAACTCGCGCACATCGATCACCCTTTTCACCTGGCTGTTATGGGTTGTTCGGTCAACGGACCCGGCGAGAGCAAAGGCGCCGACATCGGGGTGGTCGCTCACAAAAGCGGCAAAATGCGCCTCTACAAAGATGGTCATTTTTGGCGCAATGCTCCTTGTGACGACGTGGTCGACATTGTTAAGGCGCAGTTTGAAAAGAAGCTGAGTGAATTGTAAGACCGATCCAATAATTCCATCAAATACCTGGCCATCGTCTTGGCTTTAAAAAAAGATTAGTCGCCCAGGGGGCGACTAATAATGATGCAAAAGCCATCAACACTATTTTAGGCAGGTAGAGGATTTTTGGGAAATGAAATTATTTGGGGAGACGTTCGTGGTTCGAGGACTGACCGGATTCGGCCTGTCCCATAATTTTAAATGGATTATCAGAAGAGCTTATGAATCGCACTCCCTGCCCACAATAATCTATAAAAGACCCAATAACGAATGAGCCAACATTCATATTACTAAAATACAGATAACACACCTTTTCCGGAAAGTCAAGTGAAAAATGGAGGATGCTTATAATAAGCGAAATAATCTGCTCTTCTGGATCAGCAAAACTACTTAGCGAACACTAAGGGTTATTGCTGAGATGGAGTTTGCTAATATGCCCGGAATCCTTTTCGGCAGCATCGGCGTATTAAGCAAATTATTTCAAATATATCAACGGCTTAGATCAGTTGTTGCCTGATCGTTCGCAGAAATCATAGCCTATCCAACACTGGATACTTGAAAAGTCTATCACTTTTTTTATCGAAATATAGTAACAGTCATTACTATTTCAGCTTGATAAAACGGAAAAACCCCTTCACTTTTTGTCTAAGCTCTTCCCAGGTTCTAATTGATATCAGGCTTCTCCATAAATAATTCGGAGAAAGATAAACTCGGCGGTAGGCTGTCCTCGCCAGCTCAGCGACATGGCCTTGCAAGGGACCCGGCCAGGGAGGAGGCGCGAAAGAGGGATCCGGCCTTTGGGCTTGCCTGAGCCAGTAATCCACGGAGATTTCCCCGGACTGGAGTCCAGTCTCGTAAGCCTGAGTTTCCGGCATGGGGATGAAAACCTCAATCAGAGCAAAATCCGTTTTCAAGGCGACGGCCAATTCGATGGTTTTGTTTGCGGCGCGCTCATCTTCCTCGGGAAGTCCCAGCATATAATAGCCCAGGGTACGCAAACCCGCCTTTTTCGCGTTGTTGACTGCCTTTGACGCTTGATCAAGATTCGTATTTTTCTGGATGGATTTGAGAATTTTTTCATCGCCGGACTCGATCCCGAAATAAACACGGTCGCATCCCGCGTCGGCCAGAGCCGCGAAGATTTCTTCGTCAACAGTATCCACCCTCGTGCGACAGTCGAATCGGATTTTTTTCGGCAAAGCGCCAAGCTGTGCACAGATCTGCAGAGTCCGCTTTTTGTTCGCGGTGAAAGTGTCGTCATAAATGGAAAACTCGCTTATGCCTTCGCTTTGACGAATCAGAATTTCCTGGCAGACATTGTCCGCGGAACGCAGGCGCAAACCCCGGTCAAGTTTTGGGCGGTCGCAGAAGGTGCATTGAAAGGGACATCCTCGCGATGTGATCATAGGCATGACTGGTCGTGAGCGCGCCAGGGCGGACCAGTAATGATCAAGAGGAAGCCCATTCGATCTTGGAATGGGAATGGAATCGAGGTCCTTGATCGGATCGGGCCTGCCCTGGAAAATTGCCCCGGCGAGCGCCACGCCCGGGATGCCCGCAGGCTCGTCTCCGTTTTGCCGTGCGGAAAGAATTTTACTAAAGGCCGATTCCCCTTCGCCGGCGACGGCGGCGTCAAATTGTTCTAGATTCGCCGTTTCCTGAGGGTAGATTGTCGGATGCACGCCGCCGGCGACGATAAAGGCTTTGGGCGAAGAGCGGCGGATTGCAGCAGCAACGGCGACGCATGCCGTTAAATTGTAGGAGTTCACGGTCAGACCGACGACGTCATAATCTCCCTTTGACACTTTTCGCCCGACTTCATCCGGGCCCAGGCCAAGAGCATCGGCATCGAGATAATCGACATCGAAACCATTTTGCCGCGCGACTTCCCTGACGTAAAGAATACCCAGGGCGGGAACCTGAATCCACTTCTCTCCGACCTCCTCGGGCATAAGCGCCTCGAAGGACAAGTCCAGCCCGGGATGAATAAGAACGGCTTTCATAATCCGACCCGGCCATAAGAATCAGAAATAACGAAGCGGTGCTTATTCGTCGGCAAGATTCGCAAACTCCTTTTTGATAAGATCCGTCGCGCGAGCGCTGAAGGTGCAGAATATCACCTTTTCAATTGTGTCGTCCCCAAGGAGAAACTCCGCAACAGTCCTCACGGCGATTTTTGAAGCCTCGTCTTCTGGATATCCATATACGCCGGTGCTGATGCCCGGGAAGGCGATGGATTTGATGTTAGCATCTTTGGCCAGTTCCATGGACCGCCTGTAGCAGGACGCCAGAAGCTTGGCGCGATCGGTGCCTCCCCGACCGTAAACGGGTCCGACAGTGTGAATAACGTACCCGGCTTTGAGATTATATCCTTTGGTCATTTTCGCATCGCCGGTTTCGCAACCGCCGAGTGCGACGCATTCCTTTTTCAAATCCGGTCCGGCGGCCCGATGGATGGCGCCGTCCACGCCGCCCCCGCCCAGGAGCGTATGATTGGCGGCGTTGACGATGGCGTCCACCGTGAGCGTGGTGATGTCGCCCCGCCAGATCTGCATTCGCTCATCCATGATAAAGCGCCCCTTTTATTATTTCTTGCCGCGACGTTTTTGAAAACGGTTGACAGCGTTGACATGATCTCTATATCGCGTTGAGAAAACATGAGTTCCATCGTTGCGCGCCACGAAATATAGAGCCTTCGAATCTTTCGGCCACAACACCGCCTCCAAAGCCTCCTTGCCGGGATTGGCAATGGGACCGGGCGGTAGCCCCTTGATCTTGTAGGTGTTGTAGGCGGTCGTCTGGCGCAGGTTCTTTTTTGTGAGGTTGCCTTTGAAGCTTGCTCCCATGCCATAGATGACCGTGGGGTCGCTTTGGAGGCGCATCTTCTTTTTCAGACGATTGTGAAAAACGGCGGCGATCATGGGCCGTTCAAAAGCCTGTCCTGTTTCCTTTTCAACGATGCTGGCCAGCGTGACGACCTGGTGTTTCGTCAAGCCGATTTTCTTCGCGCGCTTTTCCATGCGATCATCATAAACTTCATTAAAGCGTTCAACCATGCGTGTGAACAGAGTATGGGCTCCTTCGCCTTTCGCGTAGTAATATGTATCGGGGAATAAATAACCTTCCAGTGAATCATCGGGCAGATTCAGATCTTTAGCGAATTGCCCGGCGCTGATCAAAGCATCCAGCACGGGCTTCGTGTCGATACCGGTTTTTATCATGCGATTGGCGACCTGCCTCAGTGAATAGCCTTCGGGAATGGTGATGCTTCGATGACGCATCGGTCCTGATACGAGAATCTCAAGCACCTTCTCCAGCTTTTCGTGTCGGCGGATATGAAATTCTCCGGCGCGAAGTTTCGACGCCGCGTTTTTTGACAGGGCCAAAGCGACAAAAGATTTTGCTCGGCGAATGACTCCGCGTTCTTCCAGGCGTTTGGCGATGGCCCCAAGGCTCATTCCCTTGTCAATGTCGACCTTCACCTCGGCGCCCGGTTTGTCGCCGAAATATGAATAGAAAAAATATGTCGTGATCAAGCCGGTGAAACCCGCCGCCACGACCAGGATCAGCGCGATCCTGAAACGGCGGAAGTTTGTCGGGGCTAATCTTCTTTTTGGTCGCGATTCCATGCGTCAAGCCATCCTTGCAGGATGTACGTTGCGGCCACTTTGTCGATGGCGCCTTTTCGTTTTTTTCGTCTGACGCCGGCTTCTATCATCACGCTTTCGACGGCCACCGTGGAAAGGCGCTCATCATACAGATGCACGGGAAGGCCGGTTTCTGTTTTCATCATCTTGGCGATGGCCCGCGCCTTTTGAGAGCCCGGACTCTCTGATCCGTTCATGTTCAGCGGCAGGCCGACGACGATATCCTTCACTTGGTGCTCGGCGGCAAGGCGTCCGATTTCCGCCACATTTTGCTGATCGCTTTTTGCTTTGATCACGGTTACAGGATTTGCCGCCATACGGAGTTCATCGGACACGGCAACGCCGATCCGGGCTTGTCCAAGGTCAATTCCCATTACACGTCCGTGCATGTTTTTCCCCGTTCATTTATCCGCAACAGGCTCCATCGTCATCGTCGTCATCATCATCATCGTCGTCATCGGACGCTTCGATGGAATCATCGTCGGAATCAATGTCGTCATCGGTTGCATCATCGTTTAAGTCGTCGTCATCGGTTTCGGCGCATGAAGCATCGGCGGGGAACTCGCCAGGACCGTTGTGCCGGCCCACCCAAATTTCATCGCCTTCGCGATCATATTTTAGCAAAACAATATCCGGCCCCGAGACACGGGCGACCGATGTGGCTGCGACGAAAATATCATCGTTTCCGTCAACAACCACGGCCTCGCCCAGGTCGACAAGACTGTCGGGACCGTTGTAACGGGCGACCCATTCCCGCTGTCCCGCAACGTCATATTTCACCGTGGCAATATCATAGTCTTGTTCAATGACGTAGCGCTGCAAGGAGGAACCCGTAACGACAGGGCGGTTGGCGCTGTCCAGGGCAATCGCCATGGAGCAATCGCTTCCGACCGGTCCTGCATATCGGGCGCGCCACATCTCGGCGCCGCCCGCGTCATACTTGATGGTCATATAATCAGAATCGTCGACCAACACGCCGCTGCAGCCGGTGACGTACAGGCGGCTCTGCGTGTCCAGGGCGAGATCCTGGGGCAAATCACGAGACCCGGCGTCGGCGCTGAAAATGTTTGCCCACTCATCCTTGCCGAATGACGAATATTTTATCGTCATGAAATCGAAGTTCTGTTCCTCTTCATTCCAGGAAGCTCCGGCGACGAAGGCAGCGCCCGCGGCATCCACGGCCAGGCCGACTGCGCCGTTTCCGGATTCGTCCCCAAAATATTGAGAAACCCAGTCGAGTCTGCCCTCAGGGTCATATCTCAGAGTCATCATAAAGGTTGTGGCAACGCCGGACACCAGCACGTTTCCATCGGAATCCACCGCAATGCGGTTGCCGTGATCGATGACGCCGAAACTGTAGAGAGCGAACCAGAGCCGGTTGCCCTCGGCGTCGTACTTGATTGTCGCAACATCTTGAGTGGAAACGCCGAATTGCTCATCGAAGACCGACGCAAAGCCCGTAACATACACGTTGCCGCTGGCGTCAACGGTGATGGCGTTGCCCTGATCGGCGTCGTGCTGCGGTCCGTCGAAGGATGCGACCCAGCAGCGCTCGCCGTCGGTATTGTATTTTACTGTCGTGATATCTTTGCCGCCGTCCACGCTATAAGCCGCGCCGGTAACGAAAACATTTCCCCGTGCGTCAACGGCGATGTCCCGGGCTTTGTCGTCGGTGAGACCCTCGTCGCTTTGCCCCGCGTGACGGGCCGCCCAGGGCTTGAGACCTTCCGGCCCCCACATGACCGTGACCCAGTCGTAATCGTATTCATAGACAGGCTCGGCTTCATCATCATCATCGTTGTCATCTTCGTCGTCGTCGGCATCGTCGTTAACCGTGTCGTCGTCGTCGGCATCGTCGTTAACCGTGTCGTCGTCGTCATCCGCCGGAACCAATCGCTGCTCGATCAGTGAATAACCCGTCACAAAGGCGTTTCCGTCAGCATCAACAGCCAGCGCCACGGCAACATCAATGGGAGCATCGGCATCCGTTGTTTTGAGCAGAGATTGCCGGTGAATATCTGGAGGATTCGGCGCGTCCCCGGCTAAAGCAAAAGCTGCCGTCATCAAAACCGAGGCGAATAAAAAAGTTGTCGCCAACATGAATATTTTGTCGCGCATATATCCTTATCGCTCCAAAAACCGAGTCATCATCAAACTTGAGTATAGCACACGAACAAAGAGGGATGAAGCGGAAATGGGGAAGCATTTTTTGATGCCCGCACCTTTTTAGAATCCGAAAAATCCGAAAATCCGTTGACTTTTTCCCCGCGCTGACAATCCCAACCACCCTTGTAGGGTTATTTGTCGGAAGACAAATTATAATAAGCATAAAATCGCGCAGTACTTTAGGGGTTATTGGCTAAGTTCGGGCGAATCGTTTCAGGCAAAAACCAATGGGCATCCGCGTCGTTAATACTTTGTGAAACGCAAAAA
The DNA here is from genome assembly GCA_964591275.1 of uncultured bacterium. GTDB lineage: Bacteria > Lernaellota > Lernaellaia > JACKCT01 > JACKCT01. The sequence continues at coordinate 16,715 of CAZQAE010000059.1, forward strand.
GGATCGGAGTTCATGGACAGCTTCTTCCAAAATATTTTAGATAGCTGGAACGAGTTTCCATTCTTTTTCCTGAGCCCGCGGAAGCAAGACAATACTAGCTTGAGTGCGTCCCTGCCGCGATTCAGAGCCGCGAATGTCAGGCACGCCGAGGCCTTGGCGAAGGCGGGCTAATGAGCGGATAAGCCCCGCATCGGGGCAATGGTTCGTGGCCCAGGAGCCTGCCCTCCAGCAAAGTCGAAGGGAACCGCGATTCAAAATCATTGATCATCGTTAATTGATAACTGCTAATTGTTCATTGAAGTCGGCCCATGAAATGGGCGACAGGCTTCTTCCCAAGCCCGACGCAGGCTGTTATAAAGATATCAGCAATAAATTTTGTCATGCTTTTGAAAAGCCTGAAGCGCTTGTGCGAATTTGGATCAGGGCCGAGGGACGGACAGATTTTGCACGTCCTCCGGTCCCGGGAAGAATGGAGGGGAAAGATGACGAAAGAGCAGGAATTTGTAAGGGCGAAACAAATCTATATTGATTTCATTTTAAAGTCTGAAGGCAGGCGATTAATAAATCAAAAATATTTGCTAAGCTCGGATTATACAGACGAAAGCAATCTGCGAAAGAGAATAAAGTATTGGTTAGAGAAAACTCATAATATTCCAGCCCAAGATTCGGATGACAGGACCAAAATATTTTTGAGAAATGAGGGTAAATATTTCTGTGAATTTTTTCCCATTATCCACCAAGAAATGTTTAGAATGGGTATTATTGATGATATGACTCCTGCTAAGTATGGCGGAAATGTTGGGTTTTTGCAGTATTTTCATTTGAGCCAGAACTGGGAAAAGAAGCTTAAGGAACAATCAAAAAACGAGGAGCTGGCTGTAGATAAAAAAGTAAAAAGGCCAAAAGGAAAACGGCAATTTGGGAAGTTGTTCGAGGTCGAAAAAATTGGTCAAGGAGGACAAGGGGAAGTTTATCTGGTCAATGAAACCGGTGAAAATAAACCTCCGTTCAAGGTGGTGAAAGAACTCATCAGTAAAAAAAGAAAGGGGCGATGTCTTAGGGAAATTGATGCCGTTAATAGTCTTAATCACCCGAATATCATGAATATTATCGACATGGATACGTCATTGGACAGGCCATACTTCATAATGCCGTATTACTCCGGTGGAGACTTGGAGCACAATAGAGCAGCGCTTTCTCGATTGAGCACATATTCCAAAATAGAAATATTTCACGATATTTGCCTTGCCGTTGCCGAAGTTCACGCAAAAGGGATTTGTCATCGCGACCTCAAGCCCGGAAATGTTTTTCTCCAAGGCGACGGTAGGACTCCCGTCATTGGAGATTTCGGTTTGTGTTTCATCGAGGATATGGTGCGTTTGACCGAAACAGTAGAAGGAGTCGGCTCCAGATTCTATATTGCTCCTGAGTTAAGAGAGGGAAGAGCCGATGCTGAAAGCGTGACACCGGCCTGCGACGTTTATTCGCTTGGAAAGCTTCTATATTGGCTGATTCGTGAAGATGGAAAAATGTTTGATCGCGAGAATTATGGAGAAGAGGATTGGGAGTTACGTGATCCCCAAAAGCCGGAAACCTACCTGATATACGAGCTTTTGGATGAAACGATAGTCTTTGATCCAGAAAAGCGCCTACAGAATGCCGGAAAATTATGTGAGAAAGTAGAAAAATTAAAAAGCCGCATAGCGAATAATTCAAGAAGCCGTGATTTGGCCAATCATGCTCTGTGTCAGTGGTGCGGGGAAGGTACTTATCATCTTTGGGAGCCCTCTGCCGTTTACCCGAATAAATTTGGTATTGTGTATGAATACAAACAAGATCAGCATCTTTCAATGTTCATTTGTGAAAACTGTCGGCACCTCGTGTTTTTTCACAGAAATCCTCTTGAATTTTGCGAAGCATACGGACATGACAAGGAAAAACTGAAGCAATTCTTTATTAAAAGTCCTGACCATCCTGATCGTTAATCTGTCACCCGTTGAAATGGGCGCAGGTTCGTTCGTATTTTTTCACTGGAGGTAGAGCATGATAATTTCTCCTGACTTGATTGCCGCATTTGGTCTGCTGTCTCCAACAAGTTCCGCCCTGCTGGCAGTCGGCACGACCGCGTACGGGGCGGTATCGTCGGCGAAAAGTGAAAAAGGAATAATAGCGGCTCTAAAGAAGACGGAAGAAAGCATTATACGAAAAATCGATACAAAGGAAAAACATCGAGACCCCAAAGCGCGCTTTCATTCTTGCTTTCTTTTCGAATTATCCACCAATTGCAGCGAACAGGAATTCGACAGATTTCTTCTGATTTCAAAGGAGCGTTACTTCCTCGTGCCGATTCACGACGCCCTGTCAAAGCTTTCCGAAGGCGACGGGAGCGCGACATACTCCATTTTCTTGCAATATTTGAAAGCAGAGCAGGAAACTCGTTTCCAGCAAATCATCAGGGATAAGGCAAATAAAATCATTTTTCAGAGCCTGTGGCAGGCAGTGAGATGTGCGGCCAAAGGCAGCCAGGCCGGACATGTTTCTGCTAAATTTGTCGGTCGTTGGCTGAAGAGAATCGAGGATAAGAATCGCGAAGATCACGAGCAAATCATTCAGAATCAACGGGAGATGAAAGAGATGCTTAAGGAAGCAAAAAAGGCAAAGGCAAAGCCGAAATTGTCACTCAAGCAGGAGGAAGCGGTATTGCGGAAGTACCTGGAAAGCGTGGTTGCCGGAACCGACCGGATCGATATCAAGGGAATTTTTTCCAGAACCGGAGCAAGCAGACGGGCTATGTATTTCCCGATAGAGAAAAATTACACGCCCTTAAAAACCTCAAGCGGGAGACAACTCAAATTAGAATTTGATTCTGAATCCATCAAAAGGAATGAGGAGTTATTGATGCGACAATCGGCGGAGAGGACGCCGCTGACCGCTTTACTGTCTAAGCATCGTCGCTTGCTTATCGTCGGGCAGCCGGGTGGGGGCAAAACCACTTTCATGAAATTGGTCGCCTGCGTACTGGCGAAAGACTGCCTTGCAAAAAAGGGGACTCTTCGCAAAAAGCATCTCGGTCTTTCCGTAAAGCAACCCGCGCCGATTCCCATATTCATTCGTCTGGCCGCTCTCGCTTCCATTTTTGACGGAAAGACGAAACAAAAGAGCATCAAGGGAAATTTCCATCAATTCATCATGGAATATATCAAAGAGGATTGCGGCGAAGCCGAAGCAAAAATACTGGAGCGCAAACTTAATGAAAACAAGTGTGCCCTTTTGCTGGACGGACTGGACGAAGTGGCTGATCCAAAGGCGCGCAAACAGATTATAGACTGCGTGAACTCGGCGCTGCACCGGTGGGGCGACAATCTGGTGCTCATCACCTCGCGACCTTTTGGATTCAACGACGTGGCCGACCTGAATCGGACGCAAACGGCCTTCATCGACGATTTCGGGAAAGAGGAGATCAACGAGTTTTTGCATCGCTGGGTGGATTCCCTCTATCCAGAAAAAGAGCAGGCGACAATTCGCGACGAATACATGACGGAAATTTCAGTTCAGGTGCTTTCGGTTCCAGTCATCCGGCGGATGGCGAAAAACCCGGTGATGCTCACCTGCCTTTGCGTGGTTCACTGGAATGAAAGAAAATTACCCCACGGCAAAGCTGATCTCATGGCCGCGGTGCTGCGATGGCTTCTCAATGCCAGAGAAGACCTTAGGAAAGAAACCGGTTTTCACAACACCTTCGCCGAGGAGGCTTTTAAGGCCCTGGCCCTGGAAATGACCGCTCACAAAAAGGGAAAAAGGACCATCGTTGATCTGGAATGGGCGGCGGACAGCCTTAAAAAACCTTTTGCGGATGAATATGGGATTAAAGGGCGGCCACAACAAAAAAAGGGTGTTGAATTTCTTGAGAATGAAATGATCATTTCGGGAATTGTGGAGCAGTTCGGAGTGGGGCGTCTGAGATTTTGGCACCTGACCATGCAGGAACATTTCGCGGCCCGCGCCCTGGCGGAAAAAAGTGATGAAGATAGATGGAAAGTGATTGAAAAGCATTTATGGAATCAACAATGGAACGAAGTGATCGACCACCTGGCGGGATGCCTTGCCTGGGCAGGGCGCGGCCCTCTCAATCGCCTCGTGGAAAATATATTGAATACTGCGGATTTGCGTGATCTTCCTTCGGTGGCGCGGACGGTGGGCGTTCTTGGTCGAGTGTTGAGAATTCTTGAAGTGTACGACAACTATCAGCCGCCGGCCCGTTTGAACTGGGAGAATTACCGGGAGAAGGTGATGCGTATTTTCTCCCACGAAGGCGCCACAAAAGTTCCGGTGGAGGATAGAATAGCCGCCGCGGAAGCCCTGGGCCAGGGCGGCGATCCACGAATTCGCCCCTTGGAGCCGGAGATGCTCCCGATTCCGGGGAATGAAAATGTTCTGTTGGGCAAGTTCCCGGTAACGGTGCAGGAGTTTAGTTGTTTCATTGAAGAAGATGGATATATGACGCCTGAGTATTGGAAAGAGTATTGGAACATCGTAAAAAAACGCGCTTGGCGGCAACCTCAGAATTGGGATGATCAATTGCATCATCCGAATAGGCCTGTCGCAGGCGTATCATGGTTTGAGGCAAAAGCGTATTGTTCATGGCTTTCAAAAAGAACGGGGCGAAATTATCGCCTGCAAAAGGATGTGGAATGGACAAAGGCGGCGTCTCATCCAAGCGGGGGAGATTACCCGTGGGGGAAAAAGAAGCCCAATAAGGAACTGCTGAACTTCTATAGAAACGTCGGTCGCCCCACGCCCGTGGGCGTATATCCTACGGGCGCAGGCGCCGGAGGACATCATGACCTGTCGGGCAACGTCTGGGAATGGTGTTGGGATTTGTATGAAGAAGAGAAAACGTTTCGTGTTGTTCGCGGCGGTTCCTGGGGCAATCTTCCGAACGGTGTGCGCGCGTCGTTCCGGTTCAGGTACGAACCTGTTAACCGTTACGGCAGCGTAGGGTTTCGTCTTTCCCGGGACTGAAAATTACCCTTGGACTCTTGATCTCTTGTTCCCTTTAGCCGCGCCGTGAGGCGCGGTCGAATTTTAAAACTGGTGAAGTGGGAAAAAACATTCTTGCCATGCAAACATCAACATGAGATTGAAGTGGTGTCGCCCGTTTCGCGGGCTTCGTCTGAAATTTCAATTGATCCTGATTCCCCGCGCTGACCCTTCGACTTCGCTCAGGGCTGGCGCACGGGGCTACAAACTGTCGCCCCGATGCGGGGCTGTTTGCGGATGGAATCCGCTCCTACAGGTCGCGACAAGAATGTTGCTCCTACACCGCCGGGGGCGGTCGCTCGACCTTGAGGCTCTCGACAGGCTGTGCCGCATTCGCCGTTTCCTTCACCCGCTTCGCGGGGCTTCGTCTGAAATTTCAATTGATCCTGATTCCCCGCGCTGACC
>CAZQAE010000059.1:22259-32094 GCA_964591275.1 uncultured bacterium
CTGAAATTTCAATTGATCCTGATTCCCCGCGCTGACCCTTCGACTTCGCTCAGGGTTGGCGCACGGGGCTACAAACTGTCGCCCCGATGCGGGGCTGTTTGCGGATGAAATCCGCCCCTACAGGTCGCGACAAGAATGTCGCTCCTACACAGCCGGGGGCGGTCGCTCGACCTTGAGGCTCTCGACAGGCTGTGCCGCATTCGGGTTTTCCTTGCCCTTGATTCATCACGGCGTTAATGTCTATGTAGTCGGAGGAGGGCGGGTCAAAAATTTCGGCTTTGCGTTGTACAACGACTATATCAATATCGCGCCACGGGAGGCTTTCATGGCAACAACGAAAAAGAGCGATGGCGGTCTGACTTTTGAAAAGATGATGAAGGTGGAGCGCATCGGCGCGCCGTGCGCGTCGCCTGACGGAAAGCATGTCGCATTCGTCACCGAAAAGCACGACATCAAAGCAAACACCGTGCGAAGGACCATCAAGCTCCTTTGCCTGCAAAGCCGGGAAATCCAAGAGTTGACGCCGGGCCTTGGAAACCACACGCAACCCGCCTGGTCGCCCGACGGCAAGCACCTGGCTTTCGTTAGTTCCCGAGACGAGAAAAAAGGCGCGCAGCTTTGGCTTCTTCCCACAGCCGGCGGCGAAGCCTTTTGCCTGACGAGCGGATACGGCGGCGCCTCGCTTCCTGTCTGGTCGCCGGATTCTTCGCGCATCGCCTTCACACGCAGCATCGTAGTCTCTGATAAATACAATCCCAAAAAGGATATGGACAAAGACGAGGCCAAAGAGCCGGATAACGCCAAAGTTTATGGTCTGGTGAATCCCAAGTCCTCAGCCAGGATTATTGATGACTTGCTTTTTCGCCCGTGGGATCACTGGCGCGATAAGCGGCGAAATCACATCTTCCTCGTTGATATCAAAACGAAAAAGACAAGCGACATCACGCCCTGGGATATGGACGCGCCGCCGATCTCGCTGTCGGTGGACCGATACTGCGACTTTGCGCCGGACGGCAAGGAAATCGTTTTCGTCATGAATCCTGACAAAGTCGTGGCGCGTTCGACGAATAACTCGATTTTCATCATGTCAATAAAGGGCATCAAAGCGGCGGGCAATCCCAGGTGCATCTCGGTGACGGAAGCCTGCGACATGCATCCGCGATACAGCCCCTGCGGCGAGCTCATTTTCTATCTGGGCATGGACAAAATCGGCTACGAAGCCGACAAGACGCGCATTCGCGTTTACGACCGCAAAAGCAAAAAGACGAGCGTGCTGATCGACCGTTTCGACCGCAGTCCCTACGGCTTCGAGTTCGCCTCGGGGAAAAATGCGCTCATTTTCTCCGCGGAAGACAGAGGGCGAAAGAGTTTATACGAAGTCGATGTGGATTCGAAAAAAGTCATGCAATTGACGTGCGGAACGTATAATGGGGCATTTTGTCCGATACCTGGCACAGACGATCTTCTCGTCGTGCGGGAGACGACGACCTCCCCTGCTGACTTCCACCGCGTCACGCCGGGCCGCATGAAGCCTTTCCTGGGCGTTGGCCCATTGCCTGCGGGCATCCCTACCGATGCGGGAGCGAAATCCGAACGGCTGACCCATTTCGGGGAAATGCTAAACGATGTCGAAATGAATGCGGCGGAGGAATTTTGGCACAAGGGTGCGGACGGGGATCTCGTTCATGGTTTTCTGATAAAGCCCGCCGGTTTTAATGCGCGAAAAAAATACCCGCTGATCCTGCTCATCCACGGCGGACCGCAGGGCGCTTTTGCCGATCACTTCCACTACCGCTGGAGCGCGCAGGCCTTCGCGGCGACGGGGGCGGTCGTGGCCTTTCTCAATCCACGCGGCTCCACCGGATACGGCCAAAAATTCACCGACCAGATTTCCGGCGACTGGGGCGGACGATGTTACGAGGACATCATGCTCGGCGTGGATTTCATGGCCAAAAAGTACCCGTTCATCGACAAGAACCGCATGGGCGCGGCGGGAGCCAGCTTTGGCGGTTTCATGGTCAACTGGATCGCCGGGCACACCGACCGATTTAAGGCCCTGGCAACGCACGACGGCGTGTTTTTTGCCGAAACCATGGCCTACACAACGGACGAACTATGGTTCGACGAACGGGAGCACGGCGGACTGCCCCACGTCAACCGCAAGCCTTACGTGAAATTCAGCCCGCATATGTTTGTGAAAAACTTCAAAACGCCGGCGCTGGTCATCCACGGTGAAAACGATTTTCGCTGCCCGATGAGCGAGGGCATCGGCATGTTCACCGCCATGCAGGTCATGGGCGTGCCTTCGCGCTTTGTGCACATGCCCGACGAATGCCACTGGGTTGTCAAACCGGCCAATTCGCAGGTCTGGTATCACGAGGTTTTGGGTTGGATGACAAAATACCTGGAGATAAAGTAAAAATGAGGATATTATTTCTTGAATGGGAAACGCCTTATCAGGCGTTGCGCAAAAAAATGGAAAATCGGTGGTTTTCCGGAGGTCGCTGAAAATGCCCAATCGAAGTCTCACCGCTGTTATTCACAAAGAAGGAAAAATTTACGTCGCGCAATGCCCCGAGATCGGCACGGTTAGCCAGGGAGATTCATTCGACGAGGCGCTCCACAATTTGAAGGAAGCCACCGAGCTTTACCTTGAGGAATTCACTGTTGAAGAATTAGATCATCCTCTAATTACGACCTTTGACATTTCTCTCAATGGCTAGGCTACCTAAAATTTCAGGCAATAAGGCCATCCAGGTATTAGAAAGATTTGGTTTTGTGAAAATTAGACAAAAAGGCTCTCATGTCATTCTAAAAAAAATCAGCAGCGCAGAAAACATAGGTTGCGTTGTTCCAGTACATAAAGAACTGGCAGAAGGAACCTTGCGCGGCATACTGCGCCAGGCCAGAATTTCAAATAAAGAATTTGTCGAAAAATTCTATCACTGATTTCATTTTTTGCAACGGATTATCTGTATTTTCATCAGAATCGGGGGTATGAACGATGCAAAGTGTATTGCAGGGACTTGAGCCGAAAAAGTTGTGGGAATTTTTTGATGTGATGATGTCCGTCCCGCGTGAATCGGGAAATGAGGCCGCTGTCATGGCGAAGCTTCAAGAAATGGCCGGGGATGCGGGCCTGGAATCGAAGCGCGACGCCGTCGGCAATCTGGTGGTCTACGCTCCGGCGACCGAAGGCTATGAAAACGCCCCGACGGTTGTTTTGCAGGGACATGTGGATATGGTGTGCGTGAAAAATTCCGACACCAGCTTCGACTTCGCCACAGACGGTATTCGCGCCGTGCGCGACGGTGATTGGATCAAAGCGGACGGCACTTCCCTGGGCGCCGACAACGCCATCGGCGTGGCCGCGTCCTTCGCGGCGGCTCTCAATCCCAAAGCGCGCCGCGGCCCATTGGAAATCCTCCTGACTATCGAAGAGGAAACGGGGCTTGTGGGCGCCACGCACTTGGATGAATCCCTGATCCACGGGCGTATTCTCTTTAATCTCGATTCGGAAGAAATGGGGATTTTGTACATGGGATGCGCCGGCGGCGGCGGCGTCGACAGCAATTTGCCCATTGCCTGGGAAGATGTTCCGGGCGGCATGTTCGGCGCAAGACTGAGCGTCAAGGGACTGCGTGGAGGGCATTCGGGCTGTGATGTTCACGAAAACCGGGCCAACGGGATCAAACTCCTGGCCAGGGCGCTGCATGCTTTGAAAGGCGTAGATTATAGCCTCGCCGACTTGCACGGCGGCGAAAAGCACAACGCCATTCCACGAGAGGCATTCGCGGCCATCGCGCTGCGTAGCGGCGATCTCACCAAAGCAAAGGACATCGCCGCGCAGCTTCAAAGCGATTTTCTCGTCGAATATCCTGAAGATGCCAATTTAACGATCAGCGTGGAAGAAACCGATATGCCGGGACGTGTTTTTCAAGCGCGGTCACGCGACGCGGCCATCGATATGCTGCTGGCGTTTCCCAGCGGCGTCATTTCCATGCACCGGCTCATGGAGGGTCTGGTGGAAACTTCCAGCAACCTCGCTTTGGCGCATGTCAAGGGCGATATCCTGAGCACACACAACAGCCCGCGCTCATCAAATGAAATTTCACTGCAGGGCATACTGGCGCAAATTGAAGCAGCGGCCCGTCTGGCCGGCGCCACAAACGAGAGCGAGGAGCCTTATCCCGGGTGGGATCCGAATCCGTCCTCGCAGATACTAGGCCTCGTGGCCGAAGTGTATGAGGATCTTTTCGGGATGCCGCCGGAGCGCAAAGCGATCCACGCCGGACTGGAATGCGGAATCATCGGTAAGAATTTCGACGGCATGGACATGGTTTCCTTCGGCCCGGACATTAACAGTCCTCACTCACCGGACGAATGCGTAAACATTGAAACCGTAGAGAAGTTTTATTTGCTTCTCGAAGCTTCCCTCGAACGCATCGCCATGGGCGGGTATTGAGACAGACCAAGCTGTGCCTATTGCCAAATCATGCGTCAACTGTCAGCACAGAGGTTGACGCATGACATGAAACCAGCTTCTGAATTTTATTCTCTTTGGGTCTAATTCTCCGCCGCTTGCGGCGTAGGATGCTTGATAACCGAATTTGAATACCCCGCTGCTTGCGGCGGGGTAGTTTATTCTTTACTTGGCCTCAATAGCCTGAATCGCTTTTGGCTTTTCCCTTTGTCGTCAGTCGCGAAACTATAGAGTTTTTGCGATTTTTCTCCGTGCGTTTGATATAGACGATCTTTCCGGCAATGGTTTTAATGGTCGTTTTATATTCATCATCTTCAGTTTTGAATACCCTGGCGGGCTTTTTCACGCCGTCAATATCTTTGGTCTCGCCATCCTTTTTTCGCACGAAGCTGGTCTCTTTTATCTTCGCATCGCCTAAGGCGAAAACCATTTTTGTGACTTTCTCGGTTGTCACAGTCTCCAAAAAAGCCTCCATGATCGTCGGATCGCTTGTGAGATCGTAATCTCCGGGCTTAATCAGCTTGTGGACTTTGAGCGGTCCTTCTTTTCTGTCAAAGACAAGAAGATTATCACTAATCTTCGCCTCGGCCTTCATCGTTGGTTGCTTGCTGCCGCTGTGTTTCGCTTCGTATTCGACAACGATCCCATTTTTGATCAGGACCTCGTGCTTTGATTTTCCGCCGACGGTATAAGTGATGCTGTCCACTTTTTTCCAGCGGTCGTCTTTGGCGACTCCCCGAACTTTGACATAGCTTTTGGATTCAACTTTCCTGAATTTGTCGTCGCCTTCAACCCAGTCGCTGCACTCCGTATGGGCCATGCCGACTTTGTCGCCTTTAAAATAGAGTGAATACCACCGCTCAGATTCAGTCGCATCATCCGCGGCCGAAACGACAGTGGCCAGACCCATCAACGCAAAAACGCAACTGCCCAGCGCCAATAATCGGATTCTCATGGCATTGTTCTCCTTTGGTCGAACGCTTCATGAAATTTTAGATGAAAGTGTTTTTAATTTTATTCATAACTACGCGAAGGCGCATGATCAGGTCAACCGCGCTGCGCCTTTGATTATCGTATCCATCCGTAATAGCGACCCTGCCAGTAGCACAGCAGAAAACTGACGCCCGTGTATCGATGATTGGTCGTGCCGCGATGAGCCGTTTCACCATTCGGCGCCCAGGACCACATCCACTCTTTGGCCGGGCGCTCGTGCATGTCCACCCAGGTTCCCGGCAACCACGACCGGTTGATTTCTCTGTACCACACGCCGTTGTCGAGAAAATCGGGATTGAAATCCAGCAGTTCGCCCAGCGCCCGGGCGCCGCCCGCAGAATCCGGCGCGTGCGCCTGATGCGTGAAGTTTGCGTAGCTGTTGCCGTACAGGAAGGATCCCTGGAAGACGTACTCCAATCCACGCACGTATCGGCGATAGAGCGCCGGGTCCTGGATGTACTCAAACATATGCACGAGGCCGCTGTCCTGGAGATGCTGATTTCCGGCGTGACCGGTGATGGAATGTTGGACGTAATGGGAGAGAATCAGGTTGATGTCCCAATGCTCAACGTAGGTGATGCGGTCGAACTCGTCGAGGTATTTCTGATCTCCAGTGATGTGCCAGGCGATCATGAGAAAATCCGCCGCCAGTTCCGGCGTGGCGAAAAGTTTGCCGAATGTAGTCAATTGCCCATCGAACTGCCGGCAGCGGAGGGAATTGGCCAGGATGTCGCCCATGATCGCCTCAGTGAGATTGCGAATCTCCTCGCGCTCATCTTCGCTTGCGATCAGGTCGTAAAACGTGGCCAGGCCGTTCAAATAGCCGCTGAGTTGGTCCACGCTGATGTCGCCGACCCAATAGACTTCCTCGTCGGGATGCTTGCGCCAGCGCTTGATCGTATCTGAGCCGGACTCCGTGGGATCGGTCTGAGAGTAGATATAGCGTGCCCAGTTGCGCACGACTTCACCGCGCTTCGGCGAAACATTGGCCATCCGGCGGATCGCGCGCCAAGTCGCCCGCGCCGCGTTGCAGGCGTCGTTGCCCCCTGTTGCCGCGCAGTGGTAGCTTTCCGCCGCCAGATAAAGCCCCGTGAGCCAGCAGGCGTCTTCCTGCCAGGCGTTCCAGAAAAGGTGCAGGGGATGCTGCCCGTTGATGACCGGGGCAAGTTGCCTGTCACGCAGCGTCCGATTGATGATGTTTTCACGCACTGCCTCAGCTTTCGCAAATAGCTCAGGCTCCGGGATGCGCGACATGCTGCGCAGGCTCCCGTCGGCGTTGCGCCACTCGTCCCAGCCGAAGCCTGCGTAGCCATCGGCCGAAAGCCGAAGCTGATCGTCGATCCGATCCCGCGACGCGGGTCCGAAAGCAGTGCGCATTCCCACGTTGTCGCCGAGTGTGTCGTACAGATCAGCCTGTACATGGATTTCCACGGTGCTTCCCAACCGGTCGCGCGCTTGCGTGAGCGCAGCCAGGTCCATTCGCGCGTGTTCGATCTCGTTGAAGCGGTTGCCCATCCGCGTGGACAGTAAAACGGCGTCGATTCCAGCCGCGCCGCAGGTCTGGGTCATTTTCTCTGACCAGGCCGCGCGGTATTCGGCGTCGTCGATGTCGTCCAGGAAAATGCGCGCGTTGAAACGGTTTTCGAGCAGCTTTTCCAGTACGCGCCACTGTGGGACGCCCGGATAGCGTAGCGTCATCAGAACGCGATAATCGGTGTCGGCGTCATGAACGGCGGTCGCAATGAGCGAAAGCAGGGCCCTGGCTTCGTCATCAATCATGCGCGGAAATTCGTAGGGGATATAAAAACCGGAGAGGCTTTCGTACGCGCCGTATAGAGTTGTCAGTTCATTCAGCACGGTATTGACGCGCTCGAACTCCGGCGTCACGGCATCATGATAATAATCCGCCACGGCGCGGCCCGCGGAAAGACCGAGATAGACTTTCAAGCCCCGCGAATCGGCTAGCGAAAGCAGTTCCATCAGCGGATCGTCGAGTTCCATGTCAAGATACGCCGCAAAGTCGGCGGAAGGATAGGTCGTTTTTCCAAAGCGCCAGGTCCAGCGCCAGATCAGACCGCCGATTCCTTCATTTGCCATGGCGTCCAGTTCCCGGGCCATGTCCTCGGCGCTTTTACCCAGCCAAAAGGCTGGTTCCACAAATACGAGATCAAGATCGTGAACTGTGTCCAGCGTGTCGTCGTCAATGTCGTCATTTAGGTCGTCGTTCAAATCGTCGTTGACGTCATCGTCCGTGTCGTCATCCGGCGAAGAATCCGGCTCGTTTGAATCATTGTCACAAGCGCAGGAGGCCATGAGCATCAGAAACGCCATGAGCAAAATCATTTCCGAAGGCCGATTATATCTTTTCATGGCTCATTTCCGATCCAGGCAAATCGGATGTCCCAGTCGCCGTCTCGGTAGTCTTGCCAGACCAGGGCGCGCCCGCTCAAGTCGGGCCAGTCACGAACCGCAACGCTTTCGTATCCGTCCCATTGCCGCGAAGCCAGGAACCACGCATGCGGCGGTTGCGCGGCGACGCCGCGAATCCGGAAATCGCCCACATCCCTGTCGTCGGTCCACGCGATAAGAAGCTCGTCGCCGTCAAAAGACAGCGCTGGGTTACGCTGATCGAGCATGGGCTGCTCATTGACCCGAAACGCCGGCGTCCACGTCGCGCCGCCGTCTTCGCTGATGACGCCGTAAACATCCAGCGTTATCCCGCAATAGTTAATGATATCCGGATCCTGCCCGGCGTCTGAGTCGGTTGAATCATTCCACGCAATCGCCACAACCCCATTTTCGCTTGCCGCGATGCGGGGAAGGGACGCCAGCATGTTGTTGTCGATGTCCAGCCGGATCGATTCGCCCCAACTCTGACCAGAGTCGTAGGATACGGCTGCCCTGATCGAGGGGTAGAGATCAAACCACGTGACGACTGCGCCGCCGGCGCTGGCGGCGACTTCCGGAAAGATGGCGAAGTATTCATCCTGATTATTGAGAGCCGTTTCGCCGTAAAAGCTTTCCCCGCCATCGTCGCTGATCGCGGCGAATACGTCCCAGCGCACGCCGCTGTCTTCGGCGGTGGTGCGGCGATTGTCGGCCCATGCGACGTACACGACGCCGTCCGATCCGACGGCGACGGAGGGTTCAACTTGCGTGCTGCGGGTTTCGGCGTTGACGCGAAGCGGCGGCGAAAAAGTTTGTCCGTGATCGAGACTTGCAGCCAAATAGATGTCGTAGTCTGAGCGACTGCGCCAGTCGGCCCATACAATGTAGAGCGCGCCATCAGGTCCGACGGCGAGGTCGGGCATCTCTTGGTCTTCTTCATTCGGATTGTATGGCAAAATCGAGGGACCGAAGCTCATCCCGCCATCCGCGCTCACCGTCACGCGCGCGTCGTACTGAAAAGTCGAGCCGTCCTGGAAGGCTATGTAAACATATTCGCCGTCGGTCGCTGCCGAGGGAAGAATCTGATCGTGCAAAGTAATGTCGTTGACCGGAATCTGCGCCATAGCCGTTATGGGCCATACGACGATATTAAGAATAATCCAGAACCGAAACATATACGCCTCGTTGCATTAATCGAAAGTCTAACACACTTCTTCGCCGTCAAGAAAGTGTAGAAACGGCTTTCAAGCAAGAATATCAGTGATTTATATAAGAGTGGTTTCCCGCAGCGAAACATCAATGATGAGTGGTCAGTTAACGGAGTGACATTCCGCTTAATCGCTGCGCGGATTATTACACAACTTTAATTGATTCCCGTGCTCAGGCGACCGAGTTTGTCGAGCCTGATGAGCCACGCCCTGACTTTGGCGGCGATTATTTCGGGTGTGAATCCGAAGTACTTTTCCAGGTCCGAGGCAGGGGCCGAAGCGCCGAAGCGATTCAGTCCGATTCTCAGACCCCGTCGTCCCGTCAGAACCGCCCAGCCTTCAGTCACGCCGGCTTCAATGGTGCAAACAGGCTGCCCGTACGGGATGAGGCGATGGCGCTCTTGCTCGGGGCGATTCAAAAAACGCTCACGGTTGAGCAGCGAAACGACCCGGACTTTGATGTCCTGTTCTTTCAATAATGCCGCCGCCTTGATGGCCAGCGTCACTTCGCTTCCCGTCGCCACGAGCGTCGCCACTTCGTCGAGACTTTCGATGACTATTTGTCCGCCGCTCAGATGAACCGCCTTGTGGTAGGGCTGCTCTCGCTTGATCGGTTGAAGTTTCTGTCGCGACAAAATGATTGCCGTCGGCCCGCCTTGCGTGAGTCCGTAATACCAGGCGGCGGCTGTTTCCACGCTGTCGGCGGGACGCAGCACGCGCAGTCCAGGAATATTGCGCAGCGATTCAACGTGCTCAATCGGCT
>CAZQAE010000060.1:0-31395 GCA_964591275.1 uncultured bacterium
AGATATGCTGCTTGGGTCCGCTGGGGGCGCCGGGTGTACTGGTGGTTCCGTCCCACGCATCGTCGCCGCTGTCATAGTCCACGTAATAATCAACCGCCATGGAAAACTCCTTTGCTTTAACTTCAGATTTTCGCTTCAGATTGGTACAAAGATAGCAGGGGGGGGTAACGGGAGTCAAGTGCAAAAATAGCCTAAAATGAAAATTTACAACAACTATAAATAATCCAGCAATATCGGCTAGTTGTATAATTCACTCATACATAACCTGATGGATAAAACACATTTATTGTTCGCAAGCATAAGGAATACCCTTAGCGGAACGGCAATAATCTGCCAAAATAAAAATGGGGCACCCATCCTAATGACTCAGGCCGAGCCAGCGGGCCTGCACTGGCCGCTGATCACCACTGTTTAGGAGATTTTATGGTGTATTTCAGGTTGTAGATTCTTTGCGTGTGGCCGCGTTCATCATGGCCAGGAGAATTCCGAGAGCGAGAAAGGCGCCCGGTGGAAGTATCATGACGATGATTGGCGCGAAGTTTCCGCCGACGGCATTGACCGCGCTGCTGAGAAGGGGAACGCCAAGGATTGTGCCGTTGCCCAGAAGTTCTCTAACGGAGCCGAGAACGAAAAGGCTCAAGGTAAAGCCCAGTCCCATTCCCAAGCCGTCCAGGATGGAATGGAAAATCGAATTACGGCTCGCGAAGGCTTCCGCTCTTCCCATGATGATGCAGTTGACCACGATGAGGGGAATGAACAGTCCCAGGGCGTTATGAAGACTATGGACATAGGCGTTCATGGAAAGATCCACGATGGTCACGAATGAGGCAATGACGATGATAAAGGCCGGAATGCGGACCTTGGCCGGGATGACATTGCGTAGCAGCGATATCATTATATTGGAATTCACCAGGACGAACATTGTGGCCAGACCCATGCCGACGCCGTTAATGGCCGATGTCGTTACGGCCAGCGTGGGGCACATGCCCAAGACGAGTATAAATACCGGATTCTCGCGCAGAATGCCTTTGGAAAATATCTGCCAGTTGGACATTGTTTACTCCGTCGCTCCTGCCGCGACCGGCGCTGTGCTCGGATCGCTATTGAGCGATTTTTGTTCCACTTTGGTTTTCGACGTCGTCGGCGCCTGTGCTTCATCGATCGGAGCCGGGGGTTGCACGGGCGCGAGGGCTATTGGTTTTTTGGGCCCTTTGACAAGAGCGCTATTGGCCTTAAACCAATCCAGGCCTTCCTTGATGGAGCCGACGACGGCTCGCGGGCTGATGGTCGCGCCGGTCAGGGCGTCGATCTCGCCGCCATCTTTTTTCACGCGCCAATCGGTGTTGTCGAGGCTGCGCGGCTTGTCATTTTTGAAAATGAGCTGCCGAAGCCATTTTTTGTTGCTGGTGATATTGGCGCCAAGCCCCGGCGTTTCCGAATGGAGGACAACCTGATAGCCAATGACGTTGCCGTTTTCGGCGATTCCCAGCATGCCTTTGATTTGGCCGGAATAGCCCTTGTCCGAACTGACGGCGACGGCCAGTCCCTTGATGGCGCCTTCGCTCATCGCGGCGTACACGGCGTCTTTTCCGCCGAAGTTTTCACGCTTTTCAATCGTGACGCCAGAGCCCATGACGGGACCAAGAACCGTTTCCGCGGCCAGCTTGGCTTCCGCCTCGCGAGCCTGCGCGATAGGTTCTTTTGTAACGCGATAAACCTGAGACAGCGCTGTCGCCGAGACCATGCAGATCACGGTGAGAACAACGGCCATGCGAACAAGGTCCTTCATGCTGCACCCCCCGCTTCTTTTTCTTTTGGCGGCGGCACGAAGCCGTATTTTTTAGGAACGGTGTAGCGGTCAATGAGAGGCGTTGCGGCGTTCATAAGCAATATGGCGAAAGACACGCCCTCGGGATAGCCTCCGAATAATCGTATGATCACGGTGATGACGCCGCATCCGAAACCGAAAATAATCTGCCCCTTGCCGGTCATGGGTGAAGTCACCATGTCCGTGGCCATGAAAAGCGCGCCGAGTATCAAGCCGCCAGCCAGGATATGGAACAGAGCAGTGGGGTAAAGCGCGGGATTGATCCAGTGAAAAATCTGGCCCATGACCGCGACGCAGCCCACGTACGTGACCGGGATATGCCAGGTGATGTAGCCCTTGTAGAGCAAAAAGAGCCCGCCGAGAATCAGGGCGATGGCGCTCGTTTCACCCAGGCTGCCGGGGATATAGCCCGAGGCCATGTCGGTCCAGGAAGTGATTTTGTCGCCCATGATGGGCTTGTTCATGAGGATGGCTTCTTTCATCATCCCCAGGGGCGTTGCGGAAGTCAGGGCGTCCGTTGCCGGGCCGCCGCTGAAAAGAGCCTTGGGCGCGCGCCATGTCGTCATTTGGACCGGAAAGCTGATCAGCAGGAAAACCCGGCCCACGAGCGCGGGATTGAAGACGTTTTGACCCAGTCCGCCGTACACCATTTTGCCCAGGCCGATGGTGACCAGGCAGCCGATCAGGATCATCCACCAGGGCGAACCGGCTGGCAGATTCAAGGCCAGCAAAAGACCTGTGACGACCGCCGCGCCGTCCCTGATGGACACGGGACGTTTGAACAGTTTGGCCAGCAAGGCCTCAACGACTACGCATCCGACGACGCTCAGCGCAATGACATAGGCCGAGAAAAATCCGAAGAAATAGATGGAAACCAGAGCAGCCGGCGCGAGCGCGGCCACGACCGTCCACATGATCTTTGTTACCGAATCCGGCGTGAGAAGATGAGGACTTGATGAAACGATGAATTTGTTTTTTTCTTCCGTCATGCCGTCTTCTTTCTATTCGCCATGACTTCGGCTTTTCCTAGTCGCATCCATTGCAGAAGTTCGATATGCGAGGGGCAGATATAGGAACAGGAACCGCATTCACAGCAGTCCATCAGGCCGAGATCAGCCGCTTCGTCCACCCGACCGGCTTTGACGAGGCGGACAATGTCCGTCGGAAGTAAGTGGAAGGGGCAATGCCGTACGCAGCTTCCACAACGCAGGCACGGCGACGGATCGGAGGTGGAAACCAACGAGGGCGGTAGGCACACAAGCCCGCTTGTTCCTTTCGTGACGGGAACATCAAGCGAAGACTGCGTCATGCCCATCATCGGTCCGCCGCCGATGATCTTCGCGGGCGTTTCCGTAAAGCCGCCCGCCGCTTCGATCAGTTTGCTGATGGGAGTGCCGATGCGAGCCAGAAGGTTGACCGGGTTTTTGATGCATTCACCGGTCACCGTCACGTTTCGTTCCATAAGGGGCTTGCCCTCGGTGATGGCGTCGCATATGGCCGCCATAGTGCCGACGTTTTGAACCACGCATCCGCAATTCATCGGCAATCCGCCGGAAGGCACTTCCCGCCCGGTGCAGGCGTAGATCAGTGTTTTCTCGCCGCCTTGCGGATACTTGACGTGCAGATCCACAATTTCGATGTCGTCGGCATTCGCTGTTTTCATTCGCAGAAGCTCAATGGCGTCTGGCTTGTTGGCCTCAATTCCGATGTAGCCCTTTTTCAGACCCAGGATGCGCAGAATGATTCGCAGGCCTTCGAGGACTTTTTCGGGCTGCTCAAGCATCAGTCGGTGATCCGCCGTCAGGTATGGTTCGCACTCGACGCCGTTTATTATGACCGTGTCGATAGTGAACTGTGGGGGTGGTTTGAGTTTGACGTGCGTGGGGAATAATGCGCCGCCCATGCCGACGATGCCCGCTTTTTGAATCGCCGCTATGAGCGTATCGGGTTCGGCGTTACGCCAATCGTCAACCGGCTGAAAATCAACGCATTCGTCCAGGCCGTCATTGATAATGACTATGGAGGGAAGCGCTCGTCCCATGGGATGAGGCCTGGGCTCGATTTTTTTCACTTTGCCGGACACGGGGCTGTGAATGTATGCGCTCACGAAACCGCCCGGCTCGGCGATAGCCTGGCCGCGCAGCACGCGGTCGCCCCTGGCCACCAGCGGTTTGGCCGGCGCCCCGATGTGCATGGAAAGCGGAACGACAATTTCCTCGGGCGCGGGAAGCTTGACGACAGGGACCTTCGCCGTCAGCTTTTTTTCCGGAGGATGGACGCCGCCTGGAAAACGTCTGGTTTTCATGCCGCCTCCCCGGAATCTTTTTTCTTTTTCCTCTGCTTTTTCGGTCGAGGCGGGATCATGATTTTGCCTTCCTCATTGACCAATTCTATGGACTCAAAATTGCAAATATCATAACAGATGCGGCAACGGACGCACTTCTTCGGGTCGACAACATGCATCTGTTTCTTATCACCGCTAATGGCGCCGGCAGGACATTTGAGTGCGCACAGCGTGCAACCCGTGCACTTGTCGTTGATCTGCGCTACGTAATGGGTTTCGCCGAAATCGAAAATGCAATTCGTTGGGCATTCTCTGGCGCATGCGCCGCAGGCAATGCACTTTTCGTCGTCAATGACGGCGATCTGGTTGACCATGCTGATGGCTTCGACCGGGCACGCCTTGACGCATTTATTGCATGCGATGCAGCCGATCTTGCAGACGGAGCTGACGGCCTTGGCTTTGTCTTTGTTGCTGCACAGAACCAGCACCTTTTGCGCGAGCGAATGTATCTGAATGAGATTGCGGGGACATGCTTCGACGCACATGCCGCAAGAAGTACACTTTTCGGGGATAACCTCGGCCAGCCCGTCCTTGATGACGATGGCGTTGAAGTTACAGGCCTTCACGCAATCGCCGAAGCCCAGGCATCCGTAAGAGCAGTCCAGTTGTCCTCCGAGCATGTTGGCCGCTTTGCAAGAGGAGACGCCTTTGTATTCAAAGCGATTTTGCATTTTGCTCGGATCGAATTTGCAATGAACGACGGCGACTTCTTTGGCAGTTTCAGTCAGTTCCACGCCCAGAAGTCTGGCCAGGGTTTGCTTTGTGTCGCTGTCGGCTACGGAGCAGTCGTTGATGCCGACTTCCTTTGCGGCCAGGGCTGCTGCGAATCCTGCGCATCCCGCATACCCGCACCCTCCGCAGTTGGCGCCGGGCAAAACTTCAGTCAGCTTTTCCACCAGAGGATCGATTTCGACATAAAACACGCGGCTTGCTACGCCCAATCCGACGGCGGAGATCAATCCGAGTAATGAAAGAATGAGAACGGCTGTAAGCATGATAATCCCGTTATACCAGTCCCGCGAAACCCATGAACGCCAGGCTGAGCAGCCCGGCGGTGATCAGGGCGATCGCCGCGCCGCTCATTGATTCAGGGACTTCCGAGAATTCGATGCGTTCTCTCAAGCCGGCCAGTAGAACCAGCGCCAGTGTGAATCCGATGCCGGCCGCAACAGAGAAAAACAGCATTTCAATAAAGGTGTATCCACTTTGAATGGTCAAAACGGCCATACCCAAAACGGCGCAGTTCGTTGTGATCAGGGGGAGGAAGATGCCTAGCGCCTGATACAGGGATGGGCGCATTTTCTGTATAACCATTTCCACGAACTGCACGAAAGCGGCGATCACCAGGATGAATACAATGGTCTGCAGATAGCCGGCGCCCAGCGGCGTGAGCACGTAGGTCTGCAAGAGCCATGTGACGATGCCCGCCATGGTCATCACGAAGATGACGGCCATGCCCATGCCGAAGGCTGTCTCCACGCGCTTTGAAACGCCCAGGAAGGGGCAGATGCCCAAAAAACGCGCCAGGACGAAATTGTTTACGAGTACTGCCGAAACGGCTATCAATAAGAGGCTGGTCATGTGAGTTCCTCATGCCGACACTGCGAAGCCGATCATACATATTTCGCGATAGTCGTCAACGCTGCCGCTACCTTGTGAGTAAAATTGAATAATATTAAAAATGTCCGAAATGAGCGCTGGGATTCGTGCTATAGGTCCAATTCCATCTCAATACCAGGGTCAACGAAACAAAAAATCATCTTGCAGCTTTGTGCGTTCGGTACAATGCTTTTCACCGCTTCAAGATAAACAGCGCCTTGGCGCTTATAGGACTCGAAACGCTTTTTCAAGGCATCGCCGCGAACCCTGTCGGTTTTATAATCCACGATGTACAGATCGTCATGGGAATGCGCGAGCAGATCAATGGAGCCGCCAAAATCCCGGACCGCGCCGGATTCCGGGTCCCGGCCCTTCCAGGTGAAAGGGACTTCGGTATAACGCACGCATTTTTGCAATGCTGGGAAAAGTGAGCTTTTTGAAAAGTTATTCAGCCATTTTTCGCATTGCGCTCGCTGTTCTTGGCTCAAACCGTGTTTGTATGTAACAGCGTCCAGTGACAGCGACCAGGATGGGCGGTCATTGAAATTGAGGTTTTCCATCAGTTCATGAAATGCGCTGCCGAGCTTCTGGCCGTCCGATGAGCCTTCTCCGGGTGTAAATTCCGTCTCATGGGCGCTGGGGGAATGAAAACGCGGCGCTGTTTCATTGACGGAAGGCGGCGGCGGATTTTCGGACCTTTGCCTTAAAGCTTCGGCTACGCCTTCGGGCAGGTCATCGCCTTTTTCTTTGATGATTTTCGGCAAATCCCAGGCGGGGCTGGTCGCCAGTTTCAAATCCTTTTTGTCCACGTCGAATTTGACGGAGTTCCGTACAAGCTTTTTGATCGGATCGGCGAGTTTCAATTCATCATTTATAACGCTGGACTTAACGAGGAGCTCCAGGAATCCCTTTTGGGGGCGAACGGCGCCATTTTTATTGTGAATGACTCGCGAAAACAGAGGCAAAACCAGGTAATCTCTTGCGCGTGTCATGGCGACGTAAAGGAGACGGATTCTTTCGGCTTCTGAAAAGTGTTTTTCCCGTTCGTTCATTTCGTCGTAGTCCCCTGTCTCACAATTTTTCACCAGCCGAATCCCGACACGTTTTTTGGGGACCCGTTGAGTCAGGATCGGCGGGGAGGATCCGCCCCTGAATTGCGCGGCCATATCGGGGATGATGACTACCGGCCAGTCCAGCCCTTTGCCCTTATGGATCGTGAGAATACGGACAACATCGTCCTCTTCTTCGGCGACGTTGTGATCGGCCTCGTCGCGCTGACTCTTAAAGGCTTCGGCCCATTCGGCGGCAAACTCCCCGAAGGTGCTGCGTCTGGCGTCGGCGGCGCGGGAGGCGTCGAGGATTTTATTTAAGTTGGCCACCGCCACGTCGCCTCGCCTGAGCGCCTGCGCCGCGGGGATAGCGGCGCTGAGCGTAAAGAGGCTTTTCAGCGTTTGACAGCAGCCGACCTCGTCGCGTTTTTCGTGAATCTCCTGCATGGCGCGCAGGTGTTTTGTGAGATCATTCTCATTTTCGCACGGCTCCGGCAGGGATGCGTATGAAAGGGTTTCATCCTCTTTTGACAGCGTGTGAATCAGCAAGTCCTCGTCGGAAAAGCCCACGAGATCGCAAGTCAGCCACTCGGCGAGAGACAACGAGTCGTCGGGATTATTCAGGCATGACATGGCGCTGACGGCGGCGATGACCTCCGGCCTTTGAAAATACACCTTGCCGCCGGTGACAATGTAGTCAATCCCGTACATGCCGAGTGTTTCTTCCAGCGCACTGAAAGTTGTTCCGCGACGATTGAGAATTGCGATGTCCCCAAAACGCATATCACGCGAAAAGTCCCTGGGTTTATCGCCATCGTTTGCGATTTCCTTTAGCGCCCCGCCCAGTTTGAAAGTCTTTTTTTCGCCGGGTCTTACTTTGTCAGGGACTTTGAGGTGGGAAGCAACGGCGTCGCTTATCCACTGAGCGATGGCTGCGTATTCCAGGCGCAGTGGGTCGTCGTTTTCGTCCAGCGGTCGATTCGGAGCGATGAACACAACGCCGGAGTCATCGGGGATAATCCCTTCGCCGTCCTGGCCGCGAAAGGGCGTCAGTTCAACGTAATTGGGGCTTGCTGGCTCATCTTCGTCTTGCACCATGAGCGGCCTGAATGCGTGATTGACGAAATCGAGAATTTTCGGAACGCTTCGGAAATTGACCTGAATATGATGCGCTTCGCCACGACTTTCAAATTTTCGCCTGGTGTCCTCATAGATTTCAATATCTGCGCGGCGGAAGCGATAAATCGATTGCTTGGGGTCGCCGACGACAAAGAGTTTCCCTGGCGAAAACTCCTGAATATCATCGCTTTCGGCATCGGAAACGCTGCAAAGCCAGGAAGCGATTTTCATCTGCAGGGGATCGGTGTCCTGAAACTCATCGATGAAAATGTGGTCGAACTTATTGCGGAAGTATCGGCGCACGTTGTCTTGATTATTTTCCAGCATCTCAAGGGTTCGGGTGAGAATATCCGAAAAATCCAGCGCCCCGATTCGCCTTTTTTCGGCGTCATAGCGACGGGCGAACTCCTGCGTGAGTGTGAAAAGTTCCCAAATTTTTGAGCTGTGGCAGACCCTGCTGAAAATTTCGACAAGTTCCTTGAGCTTTTTTCGATAAGATTTGAATTGCGGGAGGGAGTCCTTTTCCCAGTTTTTCTTCGTACCGAGGCTGGGTTTCATGGCAGGCAGATTTTGGAAGGCGTCTGCGAAATCATCTTCATTGTCCGGTTCGGGCAAATCCAATACGGCGTCATGAAAACTCATGCAGTCGCAAAAGCCTTTGTCGTCTTCATTATTGCAATGCGCTTGCGCGTAATCGAAAGCAGCTTTTTCGAGATCGAAAAGCGATTGGACGCTTTGGGGGAAGTCGAAATCTTCATCGGGTTTGAAGTCCATGAGGATGTCGGAATCGTGTATAATCCGGCGGGCCAGTTTCCAGAGCCAATCTTCATCGCTTCGCCGCTTATAATAATCTTTATTGATCAGGTACCATCGAAATACCGGCGTCGGATTCGCGGCCATCTCATCAAACCAGTCATCGTAGATATTTTCCGCCAGCGTGGAGGCGGCCTGTGGATCCAGGATTGAAGCCAGGGGATCTATTCCCGCTTCGACAGGGCGTTCCTTGAGCAGGGAAAGGCAGAAGCCGTGAAGCGTCATGATAGGGGCGCGATCAATGTCGCCTATGGCCCTCGTCAGTTTTTCGTCATGAGAAATGGCGGCTTGCTCTTCTATGATTTCCCTGACTTTCAGTTTCAGATCGGCGGCGGCTTTTTCGGTGAAAGTGATGGCCGCGATCCGGTCTAGGCTTGTTTTGGGTTTGTCACCCTGGAGCAAAGAAAGAATACGGCGCACGAGCGTATGCGTTTTTCCGGTGCCGGCCCCGGCTTCAAGAAGGAAATTGGCATTGCGCCCATGAATGGCTTTTTGCCTGGTGGAGTCGTCTTTTGGTTTTGTCATTTTTTCGACTCGCTTGCGGGCGGCGTCAGTCTCGCAAGCCACGGGCAGTTCTTTTGGCCAAGGCCGTTGTAGGCAATAAATTTGCGGCTCAGGCCGTCGCAGATGTTTTTATAATCGCAATGCGTGCAATAGGGCGCATCATTTATCGCCACGTCGGGACGGGGAACAAAATGACCCGCCAGCATTCCTTCAACGACCTCACGCAAGATGCTCTTTAATTCGTTCGCGCTCTTTTGAATGAACTCGTTTGAGAATTTTATTGTCTGTGGATTGAGATTGCCGTCTTTATCCTTCAAGTGCCAGTACGCTGCTTCGAGAGAGAGGTCGACAAAACTTTCGAAATTTTCGGTTTTGGCGGCGTTTTCGGTCATCGCCAGCATGTAGAGGGGAATTTGCAAAGTGGCGCCAGCGTTGAAACTGTCGTCGGCCAATCCTTTGCTTCCCAAAAGGCCGTCGGAAGATTTGCCGGTCTTGAAATCAATGATTCTCTCACGTCCCCCTTCGTCGCTGTCGAGTCTGTCCAGTCGCCCGGCAAGACGAAAAGGGGATTTGGACTGGCCACCAATGGCGATATCGACAGCAATTCTTTTCTCGGGCTGCGCGCTTTTATAAACGGATTTATTTTCGTCGATCATTTCCTCGAAAAGTTTGATCCATTCGATCAGCCTTGCGGCCTCGATCTCGTCGAGAGCGCCTCCGCCGGTGAGGTTGTCATCGATATACGCCCCGTATTTTTTCTTGACGCGGGCGATCCATTCATCTTGCGTCAGGCCCTCCTGCTCCAATTCCGAAAGAATTTGATGGATCAGGGTTCCCCGTTTATTGGCGGGAAGGCTGACAACATCTTCCGGGGTTTCCGGCCTTTGGAGTTTCAGGATATTTTCAAACATGTGCCGGCGCGGGCATTTTACATAGGCCTCGATCTTCGTTGCGTGAAAGGCTTTGCTCTTTTCAAGGCGACCGGCTAACAGCCGCTTTGCCTCCTTGCCGGCGCACAACCCTTCCCAGGGGCCGATCTCGCGCTCGGTCCAGCGATGAAGTTGTTTGCGCCAGACGCGTTCGAAGGCCGGGTGGAAATTTCTAAGAAACGAAACAGGTCCGGTAGGGTCCACGGCTGCCAGCGTTTTCATCAGAACCAAGTCTTTTTCGTCGCCCGACAAGGCTTCGTTAACATTTCTCGCGGCAGGCGCGCCTGATGGGATTTGCCTGACATGGTTGCGAATGAAGTCATCCATCGGGGATGTCTCGCCGAAAATATGGAGAAGGAAATGGCTTGGGAGCTTCGGCTTTCCCATCCCGGCGTCCTGGCGGTGATAAGTCAGGATCAGGTGTTTTGAAGCGGCCATGCAAGCCGAGTCGAATAGGTTTCGTTCGTTTTCAGGTCGATTCGAAAAGAGAGGCAAAGGGCTGCCACGATGGGCTTTGTTGAGATCAATGCGCTCTTTGTCGAGCAAAATCGGGTCCGGCCTGCCAAGATGCGGGATCATGCCTTCCACGCACCCTGGAATGAATACCACATCGAAACGCAGTCCGCGGGAGGCGGACATATCCATGACCTGCAGGCCTTCCGGGTCGGCGCATCGACTGAGGTCCTTGACTTCGTAAATCATTTCGAGCAGGAGCGATTTGAAGCGCAAGGGGTCGAAGTCCGCGTGCGCGTCGTCAAGATGTTTCAGCGTTTCCAGGCTTTCAAGCGCCGTTTTGTAGGACTCGTCCGCTTCGATGAATCTATTTGCGAGAGACTCGAAATGCGTCGCGGCGCTTTGAAAGCTTTTTGCGCCGGCGATTTTCAACAATCCTTCCGACAGAACGGCGATCGCCGAGGCAAGCGCTTCGGCGCTTTCTAACAATGCGATTCCTTTGTTTTTCTTACGGTAATTTTTTAGTTGCCGATCCCAGTCTTTGCCTTTTCGGATATGGGCGTCGCGGCTGATGTGATTCCAGAGCCTTTGCATTTCTTGTATATTCGCAGGCCACGCAGAGTCTGGCCGCAGTCGGCAGGCATCGAGAAAAGTCACCGTACCCGCGCGTTTCAAGTTGGGATGCAAGCGCCCATTTTCGTTTGTGAAATCGATGAGCCCGGTTAGTCCCGCCAGCAGGCGCAAAGCTCGCGAACCCGTCGGCGAGCAGCCCCCATGAATTTTGCAGGGAACTTCGGCTTCGGCGCAGATATCCGCAAAAAGATCGGCGTATTCACCCCTATGACGCACGAGTACGCCCATTTTGTGATAGGGGATCGGAGAATCCGGTCGATGGCGGAGTTTTTTGGCTTCACGGATGATTTCCCTAACCTCTCCAAGGGGAGAAAGTGCGGAAAGTATAGTGGTTCGCTGTGCATCGGCTATAAACATTGATGTTTCTTCAATGCCTTTGTTTTTCGCCCAATTGGAGGCATGCGTGACGCGGGGAATGTAATAACGTAGCTGAATATGAGCGGCCAACTCCGCGAGCAATTTGTCCTGCTGCGCGTTGAGGTCGTACAGTCCGATCACGCGCAGTTCGGGGCATTGGAATAATTTTTGAAATGATGATGCCTTTAAGCAGGCGGCGTCGAATAGATCATGCAGCGTGTACAAGTCGTTTTGGGCGAATGCATCGCGAAGCGCGTCAAATATTGAGGCCATGTCCTTGATTTTATCCGAGGAATCGCGGCGGACAGGTA
The DNA here is from genome assembly GCA_964591275.1 of uncultured bacterium. GTDB lineage: Bacteria > Lernaellota > Lernaellaia > JACKCT01 > JACKCT01. Next base: position 11,940 of record CAZQAE010000060.1, read on the forward strand.
TCGTTTCCCATCCCGCTTCCCGGATATCTTCAAAAGTCTGGGAAATGGCCTGCGAAGTCCCCTCGTATTGGGACACATTTTGAAAGTATTGGCTTTTCTCTTTGATCAGGCGCTGGATCGTGGCCAGATGGTAGAGCTTTTCCACCGGCCTTTTCCCTGCGGCGAAAAAGGAAGAACTCCCCAGCTTTTCCACCAGGTCCTTGAAGGTCAGGCAATAAACTCCAAGAATGCCTCCGCCGCCTTTGTGCAAGCGCTCGCGAAGTTCCTGGCGCATGGCGTTCGATCCGACCAGCGCGACGATGGGCCTAAGAGCGTCCCGGCGTTTTTCATCAAGAGTGTTTTGGACGAAAGCGTCCACGCACTGCGCGAAAGTTCCGGAATATATTGTTGGCTCGGGCATATTCGTTTTTTTAGGCTTGCCCTATCCGCAGCAGCCCCCGTCGTCTTCTTCGTCCTCATCATCGTCGCTTTCATCAGGTTCCGTTGTATCGTCGTCCGCATCATCGTCCGAGCCGGGAACCGGATCGAAGATGATTTGCACGCGATCCGGCGGCGACAACGCGATGCCGTCGAAAACCTGTAGCGCGAAAATATATTCGCCTTGCGTTGAGGCCGTGAAACGCGGCGTTTCGGAAGTTGCGTCGTCCAGGGCGACGGCTTCAGCGCCCTCTTCGAGACTCCATTGATAAGTTAAAAGGTCTCCATCCTCGTCGAAGGATTCTTCGCCGTTAAGGGTGATCGTCTGATCGACGATTGCGAAGATCGCGTCGCCGGCCTCGGCGATGGGCGCCACGTTGTTGGGATTGCGAAAAGACAGCACAGTCGTCTGATCGCCCACGGCGAAACCCTGCTTGGCAGTGAACATGTTGATGGCGTTGAGCGAGCCTTTACCGACGTATTCGTCAGTCTCCCAGGTCAGGCCACCGTCGATGGTTTTGAAGATGACGGATTGGAAATTCGTTTCTGTCAGGTTGCCGTAGTCCGTGCCGACGGCCCAGCCTACGTGCCGGGAAAGCATCGTGAAATCTCGGACCGTGTAGTCGCTTCCGGGAGAGCCGATTCCGGCCACAATAGGAAATTCTCCCGTTTCCCAGGAATCGCCCCCGTCTTGCGTGATCAGCATTTGCACGTCGTCGCCCCCGGTGACAAGAAGCCAACCACGCTTGTCGCCCATGAATTGAATATCCCGCACGCTGCCGGAGGTCTCGATGTCTACGCTTTGCCAGCTCAATCCGCCGTTGTTTGACTTGATGAGTCGACCGCCGCCGACAACGAACATCGATGTAGAACTCGCATAGGAAACACTGGTGGCATTGCCCGAATATTCGGGCGCATCGAAGGCCGAATATGTCCAGGAGCCGCCGCCGTTTGCGGTGAGCCAGATATTATCGCTCCCACCGGCGACAAGGCCGTGAATGTCGTCAAGGAAGTCAACGGCGGTCAATTGCGAGTCAGGTCGGTAGGGTTCGATATATACTACGTCCCATAAGCCGCCCTGGCTGATCGTGTTGGCAATGTAATTTGTGGAAGTCGTCATGATCCCGCAGTTATCATAACTGTTGCCCCAGGAGCCGAAGATCAGGCCCGTTGTATCGGTGAAAAAGTGTAGGGCGTTGATCATCAGGTATTCCATGCAGAAAAGGCCCTGGGTCAATTCTCCGGCGTTGAAAATGGGCGTAAGAGTTTCGCCGCCGTCCTGGCTTAGCCACAGGAGGTTGAAGTTAATGTCGACGATTCCTTCTGTTTTCGTGCCCGCGGCGATGAAGGAATATTCGGACAGGGCTTGCACGTCGGAAAAAGATCCGTCGGGGAAAAGTCCATCCTCGCGTCCCATCTTTTTCGTCCAATAGCTGGCGTCGGAAGAAAGGGGAAGGGCAAAAATCATCGCGCAGATAACCAGAAGTAATAGCTTTTTCATTTGTCTTGCCTCCTGTCGGATCGTTTCGTTTTTTTGGCGCCCTGATTAAATCCGAAAACGGGTGACGCTGGTGTCAGTCTTTTTATCACAAGGCCAAAGTCCGCGCTACCCGCAGGGGAAAACTTTCAGACTTGTGCGATGGGATACGACGTTGTAAAGTTTTCCAAAGGGTTTCGCACGCTAAGGAATGAACTTTGCCGATCTTCGCCATTGCCGATCTCCATCTCGGGTTCGGCGTCAACAAGTCCATGGACATCTTCGGCCCGCATTGGGTTAACCATACGGCCAAAGTCGCCGAAGGCTGGCGAAGGGTTGTGCAAGACGGCGATACGGTTTTGATCGCCGGAGACATTTCCTGGGCCATGAACCTGAATCAGGCAGCGCCGGATTTGCAATGGATTCATGAATTGCCCGGCCGCAAAGTGATGATTCGCGGCAACCACGATTATTGGTGGGACGGGATCACAAGGCTCAGGGCTGCTATGCCGCCGTCCATTTCCCTGTTGCAAAATGACAGCCTCGTCGTAGAGCAATACATTGTCGCCGGAACAAGGGGTTGGAATACGCCGGTTCCCAACCAGTACACGAAGGATTTGCAGGCGGACATCAGGATTTACGATAGGGAGCGATGGCGGCTGGAGCTTTCCCTGAAAAATGCTGAAAAAGCAAAGCTGCCAATCATCGCCATGATGCATTTTCCGCCGCTCATCAAGGGGAGCAATCATGTGGGTTTTTCAGATATCCTGGAGAAATTTGGGGTCGCTGCGGTCGTTTACGGGCACTATCACGGAAGCGATCACGCCCTGGCCGTGCGGGGAATGAGAAATAAGCTTAAGTATATTTTCTGCGCTGCCGATTCGGTGGATTTCACACCGATTCCCGTCGAGGTCGGCATCGACTGATTTTATCAGTATTTTTTACTCAACAGAAGGGCAGAATTTCTTCCGTCTGATCCGAGCATTCGCGTTCGATGCGTCGATGCTTGACGCGCTGCCGTGCTTCGGCGACGTCCGTCGGATAGTCTCCGGTCAGGCAGGCCAGGCATAACTCTTCTTTGGGTATGCCCAGTCCGCGTATCAAACCGTCATGGGAAATGTAATGAACGCCTTTGCATCCCATTTCTTTGCGGATTTCCTCGTTGGAGCGGTTATAAGCGATCAGCAAATTCTCATCCGGCGTATCGATCCCATAGAAACACGGCCCGACGATCTCCGGAGTATAGAAGAGAAAGCGTACTTCTTTGGCACCCAGGCTGTGCAGGCGCTTGATGATTTTTTTGCTGGTGGTGCCGCGAACGTTGGAGTCGTCCACGATGGCGACGCGTTTGCCTTCAATGAAATGACGGATGAAAATAAACTTGTCGTCGATGGCCTTTTGTCTTTTGTTGGAGGAGGTCTCTTGAAAACTCCGCTTGTTGCCGACTTTGATGATGGCCTGATGGTAGGGGAGGCCAAGTTGGTGCGCGAAGGAAAGACCTGTTGTTATCGCCGTTCCCGGCAAGCCGCATACGGTGTCGATCTGATCCTTCAGGTGACTGTATTCTTCGGCCAGAATATGGCCCATAGTTCGCCGGACCACTTCAACGTATTTTCCCTTGAAAAGCGAATCGGGACGGGCGAAGTAGCAAAACTCAAAAAAGCAAAAGGCCTCGCGGCTTTTGACCAGTCGCTTTTTATAAATCTTGTCCAGATTTTCATTGCTGATGAAAACGGCCTCGCCCGGTTCGACTTCCGTGATCCCGTGGTAGTCGCCAAAATAATTGAAGACGGTGGATTCCGAAGCGAAAGCCCATTCGATGATTTCTCCTTTGGAGTTTTCCCGATGGGCGTAGCACAATGGGCGAATGCCGTGGGGGTCTTTGAATGCAAGCAGGCCCTTTTCCATCAGGCATAGCGCCGAATACGCTCCGACCAGTTCGTTCATTGTCGATTGAACGCTGCCAAACAAGGTGTCGATGAATTCATCAATCTTTTCCGCTTGGTAAAACTTGGAATTGATGAGGTGCTTGATAAGGATGTGTTGCGTGACCTTGGCGTCCACCTGCGTGTCGAAAGAAAAACCATTGTCGCGAAGTTTCTGCATCAGGCTGTGATGATTGACCAGATCGCCGTTGGAGCATGTGGCCATGCCCGGGCGATCCGTGAGAACCGGCTGGATGTTTCGGCTCAAAGACGCCGGATCAAGGTCGCCGACGGTTGCATATCGCGTATGTGCGATGCCCGAGCAACCCGGTGCATTATTGGGATTAAAATCAAAAAACTGTAGTGAAGGGGGCTTCAAACCGCCGTTTTGGAAAAATAAGTTCTTTTCGCGATCATAGGTGACGATGCGAACGGAACGTTCACCCCGATTTTGAAGTCGCTCACTTCCTGAAATGAGTCTGCCGGAAACCGGTTCTTTAGAGATGATGCCGATGACGCCGCACATGGGTAAAATCCTCCAATGATTTGGAATGACCCAAAATCAAAAGCAAAAACCTAGCGGCTAATTATTGGCTTGTAAAGAAGGGTGGCCATTTTGCGTCTGCTCCCACACAAATCGCCGCTATGGATCAACGTAGGTCCACTTTACCAATGGCCCTAAAATTGCTAAAAACCACGCACGTCGGTGTTTCGCTGATTTTGCGTTTCTAAAACCGGTGGATGTCTATGAAACGAGGAGATTTATCATGAAATGCCTTTGCGCTACGGTCGCCATTGTCATTGCGACGAGTTTTTGCTTTTCGACGTCGGCGTCGGCCGCTGATCCCTTCGATTATAACTACGCGTGCCTTTCGTCGCTGTACTCCAAATATTTGAAAAACGAAAAGGTTAACTATTCGGCGCTGGCGATCCATGAAAAGGAACTGGACGAGTGCGTGAAAACCATCAGCAAAGCGAAAAAGAAGGAATACCAAAGTTTCACTCTGGATCAGAAAAGGGCCTATTGGATCAACGCATACAATATTTTTCTTCTGAAAATCGTTGTGGAAAACTATCCCATAAAGGGAGGAGCGAAGTATTCAAAGTTTCCGGCCAATTCCCCCATGAGCATCAAAGGAGCCTGGACCGATATCCGCTTTAAATCGCCTGAGGGCAAGGTCACATTAAGTCGTATCGAAAACAACATTCTTCCTTCGTTGGGCGCACCATTCTTCATTTTCGGGATATGCAACGGAACGAAAGGCGGCGCAGCATTGTCCGCGGATGTATACACGGCGCAAAATCTTCATGTACATTTGGATAAAGCCGCAAGGCAATTTATTACAGATAAACGCAATGTCAGCCTGAGTCCGACCGGAAGTTGCGTACTGGTGACACCCTATTTGAAGAACCATGCGAGCCTGTTTACATCGGGAAATTTCAAGCCGGGACAGTATAAAAATCGCGAAAAAAGGGAAATCATCCTGATGAATCTTCTGGCGAAATATGGCGAGGGCGAATTGACGAAGATTGTCAGGTCAAACGAATTCAAATTCACATGGACTGAGTTAGACTGGTCCTTGAACGATATTCTATAAGCGAAGTTTCTTAAGGATAATTGAAAAGGAGCAAGGAAATTATGAATTTTGATCTAACGCCGGAGCAAAACGCACTTCGCGATCAGGTGAGGAAATTTGCGGAAAATGAAATCAAGCCGGTCGCGCACGAATTTGACGAAAAGGAAAGTTTTTCGATTGAACTGACGAAAAAGATGGCTGAAATGGGGCTTTTCGGTATGTTTGTCTCATCCGAATACGGCGGCTCAGAGGTCGGTTATCTGGGCTACGTGATCGCGGTGGAGGAAATCGCCCGCGTGGACGGCTCACAGGCCGCAACCATCGCGGCCGGAAATTCCCTCGGCATTGGGCCGATCTATTATTTTGGGAGCGACCAGCAGAAAAACGAGTGGCTGCCCAGGTTGTGCGCGGGTGAAATTCTGGCCAGTTTTGGCCTGACCGAGCCCAACGCCGGATCGGATGCCGGCGCGAGCAGCACCTCCGCAAAACTGGACGGGGACGAGTGGGTCATCAACGGCAGCAAAATTTTCATCACAAATTCCTCTTCCGAAATGGCGGGAATCTGCGTGGTGCAGGCAGTGACCGGCAAAAGAGACGACGGAAGAAATGAACTGTCCTGCATCCTTGTCCCGCAGGGATCACCCGGATTCAAAGCGGTGACCATGCACGGCAAAATGATGTGGCGGGCTTCCGATACGGGCGAACTCTACTTTGATGATTGCCGCGTTCCCAAAGGAAATCTGCTGGGCGTCAAGGGCGAGGGATTTCACCAGATGATGAAAACGTTGGACGGCGGGCGTCTTTCCATTGCCGCTATGGGTCTCGGCGGCGCGCAGGGAGCCTTTGAGGCAGCGCTGCGCTATGCCAAGGAAAGAACGCAATTCGGCAAGATTATCGGCAATTTCCAATCCATTTCCAACAAATTGGCGGACATGGCCATGGAGATTGAGGCCGCCCGTTCGCTTCTGTACAAGGCCGCGTGGCTGCGGGATGAAAAAAGACCTTTCGGCCGGGAAGCCGCCATGGCCAAACTGTATTGCTCGGAGGTCATGCGTCGCGTGACGCACGCTGCGGTCCAAATCCACGGCGGTTACGGCCTGATGAAGGAGTACGACGTGGAACGTTTTTATCGGGATCAGCGACTGCTGGAGATCGGCGAGGGAACCAGCGAAGTTCAGCGCGTCGTCATAGCGCGGCACTTGGGATTGAAGCCGATTATGTAAGAATGCGGAATTTCGAATTTGGAATGGCGATTTTCTTATTCGGAATGCGGAATTCGTAAATAAAAAACGGCGCGGCCATTGGCCGCGCCGTTTGTCGTAAACGAGAAAGGTGGTTACTTAAATTCGATCCAGTCGATCAGGCCCGCCGAGTCGTAAATCGAGTCGGCCACGTCGGAGACGGTGGCGATGATCGTGATCGAGGCAAAGTCCTCGGGCAGCGGCACGGAAGCCGTATTGCCCAGGTTGTCGTTAACGGGTGCGCCGCGGGGATTGCTTTCGCCGTCGCCGCCTTTGAGTCCGCCATCGAACTCATTGGGATTGTCGTTCCATTGGGCGTCAAGCGAATCTCCGATTTCGGCGATTGTCACGGCGTCGCCGGCCAAATCCATCCAGTCGTCGCTTGTGGCGACGTTGTTGACCGAGCGGTTGACCGCGTAGATCGGCGAACCCTGCACGATGACGGTGAAGATGTCGTTATAGGCGCTGCCGACCCACTCTTCGTATTCCTGGCTCACGAAGTTGTAGCTGATCTCCATGCTGGTGGCTCCGCTGGGGACCGGTACAGTAACTGTGGCCGTGCAACTTTGCACGCCATCGCCGCCCGAAGAGATGTAGAGATACTGATCCTCGTCGCCGCCGGGGAACAGGGCGCCATAGGCCTGATCGCCCACACCTGACAGGCAACCGGTGGTGAATACCCAACCGGCGGCCAGACCATCTTCAAAATCGATACGGTCGCCGAGATCCTCTTCAGGAGGCGAATCTTCCATCTCATTTTCACCGGTGTCCACGTTGTCGGTTTCATCCTCAAATTCGTCATTCGGGGGCGTATCGTCCACGTTACAGGGTGGTTCGCCATCCCCGCCGCAGGTCTCAGTCTTGGGGTTCGGATCCTCTTCCGTGTCCGTGGACGGAGCGGATGTTTCACCCTGGCAGTCGTCGCCGTCGCTGAAATTAACCGCGGCCGGTTTGCCGCTTAGCGTGGGCAGCGCCCATCCGCCCTCTGGTTCTTCGCCCGTGTACGTGAAGAAGGGGCTGTCGGAAGCCGTAACCTGGATGCCGGATTTCGCGTTGCCGCTGCAGTCCTTGACTTCACCGCTGACGAAGCCGTTTTGCTCTGCGGAGAAGTAAAAGGCGTACATGCCCGCGCCGGAAGACCCGATCGAATCTCCCAGCTTTTCCATCGTCTCGGAATCCAGTTTGATTGCGCCGTCGTCGTAAATGACCTTATTGGCGTAGCGCAGTCTGTTGCCAAAACCATCTACGGCTTCGACTTTCGCCACAGCGATCATCTGGTCCAGGTCGTCCTCATCCACACCAAGAAAATCAACGAGCGTACCCACTTGCGGGATCTCGAGTTCCTGGTCGATCACCGAGGACTGATCCTCATCAAGGTCCTTGGCAAACAGGAAGTACCAACCGTCCGGCGTATCGACGCCGACAGCATCTTCGTCACAAACTAATCCGAGTTCATCGCACAGCGCGTTTTTGGCGGCCTCCGCAGCGCTATCCTCGTCGCATCCAACGACTCCGAAGATAAGAAGCGCCGCAATCGCCAGTATTGCCCAATTCTGTTTTCGCATCATTTTTCCTCCAACCTTGTAAAGGTTCATTTTTCGCCAACGAATTTTCACAAACATCTATTGAAATCTAATAGCAAATTGCAGCTTGTTTTGTCAAAGCAAAAGAAGGGAGTAGGCTAATTTGTGGATTGTGCCTTTTGTCTGATTTCTTCTGGAGAGTGGTACCAGTTCAGATCTACCAGGTTTTTCAGGTAATCAAGAAAATATTTGTCGTCGTCGCCGGCGAAGGAAATGATTTTTACGCCTGCCCCGTAAGGATACCTGTCTTCCCCATTGTTGCAGCAGTCGAAGCTGGTGACAACTTCCACAAGGCAATTGAGGGTTTTGTCCATGGTCTTTCCCGTGAAAGCCACATCGTATTCTGATCCAACGTCCAGCGGACCCGCAGTTTTGATATATAAGCCTTTGACGGAAATGTTCTCGGTTTGTGCGTTCATGAGACCCAGGATGTCTTTGACGGTGACTTCCAGAGCATCCTCGAAACGCGTGAATTCCCTCCGTTTGTACTCACTGCGAAGCGTTATTTCTACGAAACGGACATAATCTTCGGGAGGATCGGTCAGTCTGATACCCAACAAATATTTGTGCTGGGAAATGATGGGCAGGTCTCTTTTACGCACCAGCATACCATTCAATTCCCGCCCTTCCATTTCCGGAGCTGTGAGAAAAACCGAAACCGGATGACCGACCTCCACATCCTGATTGCAGGTGAGGCCAAGGCCTGATTTGGATAGATCCTGAACGAATGCGTGAAAGTCACTGGACTGAATGTGAACTTTGGCAAGCATCCTTCGAGTCGCACGTTTTTGAAGACGTTTGTGGGTCACTTTCAGAATCTCCCGCTGCTTGACGAATTTTCTCACTGGACGAGACGATAACCCATGATGAACGACAGGTCCATGCCCTAAATGGCCTTGCCATACCGAATAAAAGGAAAACAAGGTATTTTTCAAGCTAAATCACCGAGATCGACATTGCAAAGTAAGTCGAGCATCGCAAAAATCCGTCCTGATGGTTCCTGGCAAGAGCGCGCATCATTGTCTCGACTCAGCGCAACGTTGGCCTCGATTCCCGGAGTTCTTTGACAAAGCCTATGCTAAAAGGATAAATTATGTTGGCGTTTTTGTCCGTGTTGGGGCGAGGCGTAGCGAATTCATTTTACTATAGTTAAAGCCAATAAACAGCGTATGCCAAGATGGCTTGATTGAGCGTGATCTTGACATTGGCAGTGAGTTGACCTTTATTCCAAATATGCTCTTTCTCTCGGAACGACACGCACTATAAGAGGGATGAAAATTGGCCGAAATTCTTGTGGTTGACCACAGCGCAAAGAAGCGGACCTGGCTGAACAAAATCCTTAACGTCGGCGGCCATCAAGTTTATTTTTGCAAAGATGGCGCTGAAGCTGTCGGCGCTTTTAAACAGACGCGCCCCGACGCTGTGATTCTTACATTGAACCTGCCGAAGCTTCCGGGTTCGAAGTTGGCGGAACAGATAAAGGAAATGCCTGAAGGAAAGCACACGCCAGTCATTTTAACGGGAAGCGGCCCGATTTTTCACAGAGCCGTCATGGATGCGAAATTCGACCCCGGTTGGAATGTTGATTCCATTCTTGAGGAACCATATTCAGGTTCTCTGATTCTTTCAACGCTGGCGGAACAGATTGCACATTTCGCCGGGCCGGTTGATGCGACCGAAGATACCGCCGAATCTGTTGAGGACGACAAAGCCCATGACGCATCATGGGACGCTCCCAGGCCTTCGGCATCGCCGGAACGCGTGGATGATTTTGCTGAGCAGATGGAAGTGGAGCGGTTGTCGCTGGAAATAAAAAATCTGCAAAAGCGCAAAACCGAATCCGAAGCCAAATACAGTCATGCCGAATCAGAGGCTCGGGATCGACTGGCAACGCTGCAGGTTGACGCCGATATGCTGGAAGGTGAAATCAACAGCCTTCTTGAAGACAAGGTGAATAAGGAAACGGAGTATCGGCTAAGGGAGGAAGAAGCCCAAAGTCGCCTGGCCGAATTGCAGTTAGGTATTGCCAGTGCTCAAAAGGAGTTCGAATCTCTGGAAAACTCCAAAGAGAATTTGGATATGGAACGTGCGCAGGCGCAGGAAAAGGCTCGTAGCGCTGTGGAGCAGGCGCAAAACGAGGCCAATATCCTCGTCGAAGAAATCAGCGAACTTCGCGCCAAAAGGGATGAAGCAGCGCATAGTCGGGAAATGGAAGAAGAGCAATCGAAATCGAGAGTTGCCGAACTTCGCTCGGAATCGAAAAATTTGGAAGAGGAAGTTGCGCGCATCGGCGATCGCAAAGCAAAAGAACAGGAGGCTTTCGATCAGGTCAAATCGGAGTTTGACGAAAAGATTGAATCACGCCATGGCGAAATCGAAGCGCTCAATGATGAAATTCGGAAGTTGCACGAGTCGAAAGAGACGGTTGCCAGGGAAAAAGAGAGTGGTGAACGGGAACATCAGGAAGCTCTTTCAGGGATGCGTGATGAAAAGCTAAAGCTGGAAGATGCCCTCGGCGTGTTGCAGGCCGCGATAATTGAAGCGGAAAAAACGCAAAGGCATTCTTTGGACCAGTCGCATGGCCGTATGGCCGAAATTCAAGCTGAAAGCGACAAATTGCGCAAGGAAATGACGGCGCTTCGCCAAAAGCGGGATGAATTTCTGGCACAACAAGAAACGGAAGAAGTCCAGGCCGCTTCGAAAATTACGGAGCTTGGAAAAGAAGCCAGTGGTCTGGAAGAAAAGATTATAGCCCTTCACGAGCAAAGCGATCAGGCGCAGCAGACTTTGCTCAATCGCAAGGCCGAAATCGAAAAGGAAATATCTTCCTCGAAACTGGAAGTTGAGCAACTGAACACGGCGATAGAGGAGCTTCGTGAGAAGAAAGAAAAAACAGAAAACGAGACAATAGCCGGCGATCAGCAGCGGCAGAAAATCCTGTCCGCGCTGCACGAAGACAAAAGGAAACTGGAAGATCAACTGGCGCTGTTGAAAAAATCGAAAATCGAAACAGAACAAACACAGGCGGAATTGCTGGAACAGTCAAGTCAACGCATTGAAAAGGCCAATGCGGAGTCAGATAAACTGCGCGCCGAGGCTGAACGCCTTCGGGCTGAAAAGGATCAATTCCTTCATGGACAGAAAATGGAAGAGGAGGAGGCGACATCTAGAATTGCCGGTCTTCGCATCGGGGTCAATGACCTGGAAAGTGAAGTCGCATCAACTCGCGCGGCGCGAGAAAAAGAGGAAAGCGAAGCCAAAGAACGTAAGGCGGAACTTGAAAAGGAAATTTCCACTTTGGAAAGTGAACACAGTCAACTCAACGCAAAAATCGGTGAACTGCGTGAGTTGGAAGAATCCGTCGGTCGGAGCAGAGACTCGGTCGAGCAAAAAAGCGAAACAACTCTGGCCTCGTACGGGGATAATAAGAAGGTTGCGGCCGATGAGCTGAGTTCCCTGACGGCTAGGATTGAGGAGCAAAAGGCGCAACAGGCTCGGTCTTTGTCCGAAGCGCAAAACGAAATCGTTGCCGTTCAAACGGAATCGGAAACTCTACGATCTGAGGCGAACCGCCTACGCAAGGCCAATGCTGACATGGATCGGGAGTTGAGGGAAAAGAAAGAAAGCGCCGAGAAACGAATTTTAACTCTGCAAAGCGAAGCAGATCGTCTCAGCGGTCAGATTGTCGCCCAAAAGGCGCAGCATGCCAAAGAGAGTGGCGATGCGGCAAAGAGCGTCCATGATCGCCTTCAATCGCTAAGGGAAAAAACCAAGCAGATCGAGAAATATGTGGGACTCGTTCGCCAGAATCGGCAGGCGGAGGAAAGCAAGGCTGAAAAAGCGAGTCAGCAACTTGCCGTTGTGAAAGACGAGCTGAAAAAGGTTGGAGTCTTCATTCAGGACGCCAAAAACGAACGCCGGCAGTATCAAGGCGACATTAAGAGTTCTAAGGCGGAGTATGATCGAATCAGTCGAAATCTGGACACCACCCGAAAGCAGTTGGACGATGCCAAAAAGGAAATGGCGACGCGTCAGGTCAGTGAGCTTGAAAGCCAAAGCGCCAGGAAGGCAGAAATAGAGGCTCTCGAAGCCCGGAAGAAGGGAATCGAGAGCGATCTGAATACAAAAGAGATTGAGGCTCGCGAGCGTCTTGCGGAAATGCAAATCCAACTTCATGAAATTATTGATAAAAATCGAAATCATCGCCTTGAAATGGACGCAGAGCTTCGGCGTCACGAGGAGGATATTCAACGTCGCGAGCAGCAGGCGAAAATCAAGCTGGCGAAGATTCTCGCGAAAGCTCTTGATGCCCGCGAGGCCGTGATCAAATCCCACAGAATCTACAAGGCTCAAAAGGAATCCCTCAAACGAGCACAGGAGCGACTCAGAGCCAGGCTTATCGAGGCCGAACTCAATCAGCGTGAAAAAGTGGCCAAGGACCAGTTAATGCGGATCCACGCTGAGATGTTGGAGATCAATGGATCGATAAAAAACATTCGAAACAAGCGAGAGCACGTCGCGCAGGGACACTCCCGCTTCGATGACGGCGATTTTCTGAACAAGGAAATCAAGAGCGTCGAAAAAACGATAGAAAATGTTATGAGAATCTCCAGCCGCCAAGATCTCGATAGCTTTGTCGAATCCGCGGCAAAGCCGAAGCCGGTTGCCGGAGCGGCGATTGCGCCTGTGAAGGAAAAGGTTGCCCGTCCGGAATCAACGAGAGAATCGAAGACTGAAGCCCATCAAAAACTCGAGAAAGATGTGGGGCTGATTTCCAAGCCGAAAATCGAGAAGGCCGCTCCCCAAACGGGAGATGAGAAGAGACAACGCATAGAGGATATTTTCAGCGAACTGGTTCCGGGGGGGGGCTCCAAGTCCCAAATGCCCAAGCTTGATGTGAAGAAAGTTTATGAGGATGCGCAGGAGCCTGAGGAAGCCATCACCGTGTCCGATGAAATAAGCGAAATCATGGAATCGGCAGTCAGGTCCGTTGACCAAGAGGCGACAGAGGAAATCACCGTCGGTAAACCGATGGGCGCCGGTCGCCAAAAAGGAGGGGACGATCCGCCCAGTCCGCATGACGCGATTCCCGGATTTCAGACTACCGCGGAGGCGGGGACGGAAGATGAGTTGGTTCAGGAGATCGTTCGCAAACACTCGGTTTTAAAAAGCGCCAACTATTTCGAACTTCTGGGCATTCCTCAAACGGCCACCGAACAGGAGATCCGCTACGCCTATCGATGGATGACGAGGAAGTTCTACCCGGAAAAAATTCAGGGCGATTATTCCCAGGAAATTCAGATCAAGGCCAAGGAGGTCATGGACAGGGCTACGGAGGCTTATAGAGTCCTCGTCGAGTTTAAAACCCGCCGCGATTATATAAAAAACATGGGTCATCCCGCCGAAAAGCAGAAACGCAGCGTCTATACCGTGCTCCAGGCGGAAAACGAATTCAACATCGGACTGTCGGCTGTAAAGCATAAGGCATGGCACATCGCCAGACAGCACTTTGCCAAAGCGATGGAAATGTTTCCAGAAGAAGCCCTATATCATGCCTATTTCGGGTGGGCCATATACAATATGCAGGATATTAAGCTGGCCGAGCGCACCGCTCAGGCCCAGGTTCTATTCGAAAAGGCCATTGGTTTGAATCCCAAGGTTGATCAGGCTTACTTTTTTCTCGGCATGATCATGAAAGACAAGGATTTTCTCGACAAGGCGTCTAAGCTTTTCGCCCAGGCCTATCGGATCAACAAGAAAAACAAGGAAGCACAGAATCAGTTGAAGATTTTAATGAAAATGAAACAGGGGCGAAAAGCGGAAGTCGAGTCCGTCGGACCGACCGCGCAGGCTCAAAGTGAATCTTTTCTTTCCGGCGACTTCAATGTGGATCGGGTCAAAGACGCCATTAAAAAGGTGTTTTCCTCTTAAGACAATTCGTGAGTGCAACGGATTTGTTAGTCCGTGATGAGGCGTGTCGGCGTCATGGAGTCGGTCGGTTTTAAGTCGGGATCATGAAAGGGTATTATTCTAATATCAGGTCTCTGCTTGGAAAGATCGTGCAGGCGCACAATCGTCTCCCATGTCTGGTCCCTGTTTTCATTATACCCGGTCAAGACAGGCTTTCGGATATTCTCCAGGGTATAGGCCGCATCGCCGATGAACAGAAAGCGCCCCTTTTTTGTGTTGACGGAAACGGAAATCGATCCCGGCGTATGGCCGGGCGTCGGGACGATAACGACCGACTCATCGTTGAATAGATCGTAACTGCCCGGGAAGGTCAGATGCGGCTTGGAATTTTCAAATGAAAGTTCCTTTATGTGCTTGTCGGGAAGGTCGTTTTGCATAACGCCGCGCAATTTCCCCAATGCTCTGGACATATACTCTCTTTCCTTTTGCCACAGGTAGATGTCGGCATTGGGAAAAGAGGACAACTCGCCAGTGTGATCCACGTGGCCATGAGTGAGAATAATTTTTGTCACCGTTTCCGGACTGACGCCCATGCGCGCCAATTGCGCCACGACGTCCTGCCCGGGCTGCATGGCGGGAAGATCTCTGAACATTTCCCCAAAAAATTGTGTGGTTTCGCCGAGATAGTCGCCGGGATCGAAGGCAAAATGATGGTTCAAGCCGGTGTCGATAAGGATGTATCGCTCACCTTTTTTCAGTAAGGCGCAAAGAATGGGGATTTCCCGCTTGGCATTTCCACCGCCTTCGAACATGTTCTTTTCCGCCATCATAGCCTGCCCGGTATTGATGAGCAGGATCTCCGTCACTTCGCCGCAAGTGGGGCGCGATGATTTGGCTGCAATAAATGAGCCGGGTTTCAATAACAGCGGTGCTTTCGTGCAGGCCAGCAGCGTGAAAAGCGCCATGATGATTAGTATATTTTTTTTCAAAATTCACCTGTGAGCGAAAATTCCAACAGCGGGGCATGTTAAAAAAAGGTGGAATCCATGTCAAACACGCGGCACGGTCCAAAATCCCCGATTTGGAACCTTGTTTGTTCAACTTGGCGAACCGTCAAAGGCAAGCTTGCTCCCAGGTGGCTGATTTGGTTTTCGGCGGCGGCAATGAAACCGCTCATCAGGCACAACGGCGAACTGATGACTTTCTTTGCTACAATGATGACAAATGATATTGTGGCTTCGGTCACAGGAACCCACGGGATCAAAGAGCATTTCAGGTTTTCCGCGATCGGTTAATGCACGCAACGCGCGCAGTATGAGTAGTCGATGTCGTTGTAGCTGATAAGGCTGTCATTGAAATGGATACGCCACGCAGTGGAAGGGTTTTCTTCGACCTGCGAAGAGGACCAATAAATCCAGCCGGTGCCGGAGAGTTCGGCAGGGCAGTATCGGCCTCCGAGCCCGGGCCCGCTTAAAAAGCCACATCCCTGGCATGGTGGATTCCAGCAGCTCATATAGGCTAGGCACTCGTCCGTCACGCCGCAGTCGCCGCCGGTTACCGTGTGGCCGCATCCTCGAATCAGGCTGCGTAACTCCGAAAGTGTCGGCAAACGCCAATCGCTAACATCGCTCCAAATCAGATTTTCGCAATGGCTTTTGGCTTCTCCCCAATTCATATTGCAGGCATCGCCGTTCTGCCATATCAGGCCCGAAGTGGAATCGGTCCAGGTATCACCCGATGTGTCGTCATCGTCCACGTCATCGTCCACGTCATCGTTAAGGTCATCGTCTGCGTCGTCATCAACGTCGTCATCCAGGTCATCGTCGGCGTCGTCGTCAACGTCGTCATCCAGGTCATCGTCTACATCATCGTTTAGGTCGTCATTGATATCGTCATCGGGATCATCGTCGGAAGGAGTGTCGCCAGAATCATCATCGTCGTCTTCGCCATCGCCGCACGAAAGAGAAAAAGAAAGCAGGACAATCCAAAGCAAAGTAAAAAACAACATCGACGTTCGCATTTCAAACCCTCCGATTCATATGAAATGATGTAAAAAAACAGCCGTTGCAAGTCGCAAAAAGAGATACTCCATCTCAGTTTTGGCGGATAAAAACGAAAAAGTCCACCGGATTTGTTTTGTTGTTTTCGACGATCCGCTTATGAAAGCTGCACCTTGACCTGCTTGCCGTCAAAGGAAACTGATTTCATGCTGTTGCGAACTCTTTGGGCGGCTTTTTTGTCCACATCGAACAAGGAAAACTCTCGTTTGACATCAATCGCGCCGATCATTTGCGACTTGATTCCGGCTTTGTCGCAAACCAGGCGAACGATCGCTCCTTTATTGACATTGTGCAAATGGCCGACGCTGATGGAAAAGCGTTGTGAATCCTCGGGATTTCTGCGCACTTTTCCGAATCCGCCTTTGCGGAATTTGTCGCGATGGGAGTTTCCGTTGTTGCTTTGACGGCTTTTCCCATATTCTTTACGCGGCTTGTTCATTTGGCTGCCGGCGTCGATATCCGGCGCGTTGCGGTAAGAACTGATAAGGCGACTGAACTCCTTTGAAAGGATTAGGTTGATCACTTCTTCTTTGGATAATCCCTCAAAAGCCTCGTAGATCTGGGGCAGGTACTTTTCCATCTCAAGGCCGTTTGTCGGAGTTTTCACCACGTTTTCCGCGAAGGCAAGAAGCTGATTGCGACAGATGGCTTCACCATTGAAAATTTTGCGCATCTTGAATTGAATCTTTGATATTCTTTCAAGTTCTCGAATCCGATACTTTTCCCGTGGATTGACCAGGACAATGGATAGCCCGGATTTTCCGGCGCGGGCGGTTCTTCCGCTGCGGTGGGTATAAACCAGGGCATCATCGGGGAGCGAAAAATTGATGACGTGGGTAATGTCATTGACATCAAGCCCTCGAGCCGCAACATCGGTGGCCACCAATACGCTGATGCTTTTCTGACGAAACTTGCGCATGACATAATCCCGCTGGGCCTGGGACAGATCTCCGTGAATGGCTTCGGCTCGGTAGCCATGGCTGATCAATTTTTCCGCAATGTCCTGGGTGTCGCGACGGGTGCGGCAAAACACGAGGCCGAAAATGTCGGGCGTAGCATCAAGAATTCTTCGCAAGGCCTGGTATCTGTCTCTTTCTTGCATGACATAATAGTGATGTTCGATGTTTTCAGCAGCGAGGTTTCGGGTCCCGACGGTCACTTCAATCGGGTTGCTTTGATATTTGGATGCCATGACCATGACTTCCCTTGGCATGGTGGCGGAAAAAAGCCATATTTTGGCTTGCTTGGCAATGGCCTCCAGGATTGCATTGATGTCTTCCTTAAAGCCCATGTTGAGCATTTCATCCGCTTCATCAAGGACGGCGCAGGAAACGTTTGAAAGGTTCACCGCTCGTCTTCGGATCAAATCACAAAGCCGGCCCGGCGTTGCTACGATGACCTGACTCCCTCTTTTGAGTTCGTGGACCTGCCCGATGATAGAGGCGCCGCCATAAACGGCCGTAACCTGAATGGCCTTGAGTCTTATGGCAAACCTTTTCAAATCTTCAGTGACCTGAATGCACAATTCACGCGTGGGGCAGATAATGATTCCCTGCGTGTGTCGGTCATTGGGATCAAGCAGATGAAGCATGGGCAAACCGTAGGCGCCGGTTTTGCCGGTTCCGGTTTGAGCCAGTCCGATAAAATCATTTTCCCCGTTTAACAATACAGGGATCGCCTGCTGCTGAATGGGAGTCGGCGTTTCAAATTTCAATTTTTCCAGTGCTTCCAACAACGGTTTTTTCAGGCCCAATTCGCTAAAACTCATTTTTTTTCTTTCTCGTAAGGCTTTGCAAAAACGACATCTTAAAAACCCATCCCCCGAGCGCATGCTTTTGAAAATCAATACGGCAATTTTCCATCACCGCTGACTCATCGCACGGAGAAAGGATGTGCGCTTTCGCCCATTTTTTATTGAATAATTTGGCGCCCCGGCCTTTTCCTGGAAAACGAACCGAACTCGTTTAACGCGTCACTTATCGTGTCGCTCGCAATCTGTTCGCTGGCATTAAATGACCAGAGGCATGATTTCCGGCAAAGGTTGCCTGACTGGAAGGTCTGGGATTCCTAATTATCACGAAGCGGGAGAAATCTTCTCGTTTCAGTATCTTCGAGGAACGCTCCCGCCCCAACGTCGCGGGATATATATAGGTCTGGCGAGAAAAAAGCAAGAGCATTCTTTGTTGTCTGGTGATGCAAGTGTTATTAAGTGTTTTGGTCCTGCATCGTCTAGTGGATTGCACGACTTTTACGAGGCTGTCTGACCTTGCCATGAGTCTGATGCCAACCTTATGGAACTGACTCGAAGGAAATGAAAAACAGGAAATAAAATATGATAATGGCGAGTATTGGAATCCTCATCCTGGTTTTTCTCATTAAAAAATAAAACCTCTAAAGTTCATTGAGTTTTTGCCGATTTTACTGCCGTGTGGTCTCGTTCGACCAACAATGCCGAATTGGTGGATAAATCATCGACACATTTTTTGAAAATATTTTGGAACAGATTGACAAATGGAAAGATGCGCTGTTCATCGGAGATGTCGATATTGTAGGGCGACAAGCTCACTCGATAAAAGGAGCAGCCGGAAACATCTGCTCCAACGCTCTGCAGGAAAGCGCATTGCAAGCCGAAAAATCAGGAAAGGAGAGTAAGCACACTTTGAACATTTTGTGGCAGGTTTGATAAAATTACGTTGCTTCTTGTCGGTAAAGACTTTAAGTATGTGAAATCTTAGAAAAATAATCAGCAACGCGTATCAGGAAGTAGAGGAAATGAAAAATAATGAACGCTCTTAAACAAGCTAAGGTCGTGTTTGTCAACGACGACCATTTTCAGTTGAAGATGGCGGCGGCCATTCTGAAAAAGGACAACCTGGATCTTTCAACTTTTGAAAGCGTTATAGGCGCTTTTGCCGGAATGTCGCCCGACGATCCTCCCGATCTGATTATCACAGATCTGCACATGCCGGAAATTGACGGTTGGCGCTTTTGTCGCCTTCTTCGGTCGCAAGAATACAAAGTTTACAACGACGTCCCGATTCTGGTCCTGTCCGCGACTTTTGCAGGGGTTGACGCCGAACAGATTACGACCGATCTGGGGGCAAACGCGTTTTTGCCCGTGCCTTATGAGGCGGCGGTTTTGCGCTCTCACCTCCAGTCGCTTTTGCACGGCGAGAAGCCAAAGACGATTCAGAAAGTACTGGTTGTGGACGATAGCGTCTCTATCGCGAATTTCCTCAAAGAATCTTTTGAGAAACATGGAATGA
>CAZQAE010000061.1:0-30103 GCA_964591275.1 uncultured bacterium
TAATAGTAACAATGGGCTCAATGTAGCAAAGCCCTATGCAACCGACTTCCATGATATTGACATCACCTGAATCGCCGGTTTCATTTTTAATTTTGTTGTAGACCTTCATTGCCCCCGCAGATCGTCCGCAGGTCGCCATGCCGACGCGAACCAGCGGCTTTTGGCTTTGCTGCAATTGGTCCCAACTTTCCTTGGCACGATTTGCAATAGTTTCGAAATTCATTCCGTTTTTTCCTTGGGAAAGAGACCTATGATCTTCTTTGCGGTCAGCTTCGTTTCGACGGTATCACCGTCAACCATAGCTGGCGCGAGGGCGCAACATCCAATACAAGCTACAGTCTCCAATGTGTATTCCCCATCTTTTGTCGTCTCACTCTCCTCGACATCCAGATGTCTGCTGATTTCATCAAGAATGCGGGGCGCACCTTTGACATGGCAGGCCGTTCCCCGGCAAACCATCAGAAGGTTTTTGCCGATCGATTTGAATCGGAACTGCGCGTAGAACGACGCAACCCCGTAAACATTGCTTTCCGCCATCCCGACAAACTTTGATACTTCGAACATGACATCTTCGGAAAGGTAGCCGTATTCGCCTTGTGCATCCTGCAAGATCGGGATGAGCTCCTCAGGCTTTCCCTTAAAGGATGAAAAAATTGTTTCTAAGCGTTTTTCCATGATTACTCCAATGTCATCGCTTCAGATTTTCAATCCTAAACCGGCTTCTAATAAACCATCCCCGCCGCAAGCAGCGAAGTATTCAAAATAAGACCATTTGATTGTCTTCGTACATCTTGCAATATTCCTGGCCCTGGTTTTTGGCACATTTCGCAATCCACCTCACACCCATGCCTGCCAACTGTGCTCGCGAAGTATCCATCCGACCAAAACGCCCCTCCCCACAGTTGCTTCTTAACATGCGGACAACAGCGAAATACCTCTCTCGCCGTAAGACTCTTTATCAGCCTCACAAGCTTCGTCACAGTATACGTCGGAACCGATTGGGTCAAAAAATGAACATGGTCCTTATCCGTACCGATTTCCAAAAACTTCACCTCGTAACGCTTCTCGATTTCAAGACACACATCCCGCAACACGACGTCCACGTCCTTATTGATCACAGCTCGACGGTAATTGGCTGGAAAAACCAAACGGTAAAGCAATACCGAAACGTTATGGCTCTTGTGAATATACTCACCCATCCAACCATTCTACGCCGCAAGCGGCGGGGAATTGAATCCCAAGGAATTAAACCTCAATCAATGGGCAATCGGACGTCGGGCCGCATAGTTTTCCAGTTGGTCAACCCTTGTTTACCGCTATTTTTCAAACTCGGTGTGCCTCCTCGTTTTCCCCCTGAGGAAAACGGTGGGCGGAACCTAGCAGACCTGCCTTTTTTTTGTCAAGCCATATTGGCCCAGGACTTCCCTCATTTTTTTGTCAAACAACGGTTTTTACCAACAAGTCTACGTATCTTATTGAATTTATTGGGTTAATCTTACTGATGCGGTCTTTTTTGGGAGAAGTCCTGTTTGTGCTTCGGCAAGAAGCAAAATTAGGCATTTTGCAACGGTAAAATGCGTATCCCAGAGCTTGATGATAAGACATCGAAGCTTCTGCTATGCGTCCTTGTTTTCGATGCGCCTGGATTGCGTTTCGTGCAACGCGATCACGAGGTTTGTCAGCACTTCGTTCACAGGCGTCGCAATCTTATTTCCACGTCCAAGGCGAACAACAGCGCCATTGATAAAATCGATCTCTGTTCGCCGGTCGCCAAGAATATCCGTCAACATGCTGGAGCGATTGTTTGCGGTTTTCCGGGCGATTTCGATAGTGAGATTTTGCATCTCTTCCATGTCCAAATCCACGCCCATTTTCGCGGCCACCCTTTGCGCCTCGCCGACGGCGGCCCGCATAATCGATTTCGTTGAGTCGTATTCCGCCAACACGCCATTGCGCACGCGCAACACACCGCACATCGCATTGATGCCCACGTTGACGCACAGTTTTTTCCATAAGGGTTTGTTGATATTTTCCGAAGCCGCCGTCGGCAACCCAGCAGCGCAAAAAACATCCGCCACGCTTTGAGTATCCGCTGAAATTCCCCCTCGCGGCTCGCCAATTATCGTCTCGCCCTCACCCGCGTGATGGATACTTCCCGGACCTGTAACGAATGCTCCCATGGTTGTGCTGCCGGCTAAAACTTTGTCTATGCCGAATCTCGCCGTCAATTCCTCGACATTTCCGATCCCGTTTTGCAGACTGACGATCATCTTTGCGCCGCGTAGAAGGACGTCATGTTGCAAAGCTGCGGCCTCCGTATCGTATGCTTTCACGCAGATCAGCGCCAAATCAGCGCCGGGGTCATGGCTGACCTCCGTTACGATAGGTACGCGAACGCTAAGGTCGCCGCGCACTCCCGTGACCTTCAATCCATCGCGATTCACCTGCTCAACCACTTTGAGATTGCGCGCCACGAGCGTCAGGTCCATGCCGCTTTTGGTCAGATAGGCTGCGAACAGCGATCCTATCGCGCCGGAACCGATCAGGTAGATTTTCATTTTTGAAATTCCTTTGTTGGAATACGAATGATTATAGCGATTTTTTCAGCGACTTTCAAAGTCGGCGATTATATTGACTCTCAAACAGAATTTTGCAAAAGGTAGTTTTGTCTTTCGCGCAAGGCGTACGGAATCACCTGTAGCGTCAGACACCCGAATGTACTTGCTTGCAGGACGTTACGGGGAATTAGGTCGAAATTTGAGTTCTTAATAATCAAAGACCTTGTCGCCTGAACCGTAATTTTTCGGTCAGGACGCTTCCCAATTCCACAACCAAGATCATCGGTCATCAACAAACCACAAAAAGAGGTGTTTCTATGGAACGGAAGAAAGTGGACATCGGATACCTGCTCAGGGCTAAAAAAAATGGTGAGAAAATCTCCATGCTCACTGCTTACGACTACCCCACCGCGGCTCTGCTCGATGAGGCGGGCATCGAAACCATTCTCGTTGGAGACAGCGCGGCTAACGTGGTGCTGGGGTATTCCAACACCCTGCCCGTAACTGTGGACGAATTGCTGGTGCTGACGCGCGCTGTTTCTCGCGGAGTGAAATACGGCATGGTCATAGGCGACATGCCATTTCTTTCCTACCAGATTACGCAAGCCGATGCGATTCGCAATGCCGGTCGTTTTATCAAAGAAGGCGGCGCCGAGGCGGTCAAGCTCGAAGGCGGCGGCAAAAACATCGACACGCTTCGCGCCCTCGTGGAAGCGGGCATCCCCTCCGTCGGACATCTGGGCCTCACGCCGCAAACCGCCGGCATGATCGGCGGCTACCGCGTCCAGGGGCGAACGGCCAAAACGGCTGCCAAGATTTTGGACGATGCCGTCAAAATTGCCGAGGCCGGCGCCTTCATGCTGGTCCTGGAATGCGTTCCGGATAGATTAGCCAAATTGATTTCGGAGAAAATCGATATTCCGATTATTGGCATCGGCGCCGGTGTTCACGCCGACGGGCAGGTTTTGGTTCTGCACGACATGATCGGCATCCGCTCGGGTTTTTCGCCGAAATTCGTCAAGAAGTACGCCGATGTCGGTCCCGCGATCCTGGACGCGGCTAAAAAATATCACGAAGAGGTGAAAGCCGGAACCTTTCCTGGCCCGGAACATTCGTTTAATATGCAGGATGAAGAGTTCGATAAAATTTGCTGAAATACCGCCTGGAGACATTGAAAGCACAACCGAGAAAACAAAAAAACAACCGCAAAAAAAGGGAGCAAAAATGTGTGAATCCACCGCCTACATCAAACGTGGAGACAAAGAGGAAATGATTTTCGAGGACGTGGCCCATGTTTTGCCGAAGGGCGACACAGTAGTCTTAACAGGCGTGCTCGGAAAGCGAATGGAACTCAACGCGACTATCGAAGAGATGGACCTTATGACGCACAAAATTGTTCTCAGGGAAGTTGAGTAGGCATCGGTCGACAAAAGACTGCCGGGGAAAAGGCGTGAGCCAGTCAGCTCAACCAGGGCGCTATAATTTCACTAAATACCTTCGGCGCCTCGTCAAGATTGTCATAGGGACGAACTCCCTCGTTGTCTGCGCCGAGGAATTTTTCATCATAAGGAACAAATCCGAGAATATCGAAGTCGTGCAGATTTTCCTTGATTCGCTCAATGTCTTTTTCGCTTCGAATCCTGTTGCCGACGATGGAAATTTTCTCAAGGCCGATATCGGAGGCGAGTTTGCGTATGCGCGTGGCTGCGGTCTGACTTCTGACGCCAGGGTCCACGACAATTATCAGGCGATCCACCGAACGGGTCGTTGCACGACCGATGTGCTCCACGCCTGCTTCCATATCCATCACCACAACGTCGTCATGGTATAAGATCATGTGCTGCATCAATGCTCGCAGCACGGCGCTTTCAGGGCAAAAGCAGCCGCTCCCGCCTTCATTGATCGTGCCGGTGACAAGAAGACGCACGCCATCGCGCTCGCGACTGAAACGTTCGGGCAAGTCATCCACTTTCGGATTCAACGTGAAAACACCGCCGTATTGACCGGCTTGCGTGCCGGTTCGTTCCGCAATGAGATCGCGCAATTCTATGATTGGAGTAATGGGCGGATCTTCCGAGATACCTAAGGCGGCAGCCAGATTGGCGACCGGATCGGCGTCGATAGCGAACACCCGCTTACCGCTCGCCGCTAATTTTCTCGCGATCATTGCCGAAATCGTTGTTTTGCCAACGCCGCCTTTTCCGCTGAGCGCTATTTTTAAAGACATTTTATTATCCCTTTAGCTCACGCGAAATCCTGGCCAGATGCCCAACGGCCATGCCGCCCAGAACCGCGATACTCTCAATATCAAGAAAACCCTGAACACTCTCTTCCCACAATACGGAAGCTTCGGGCTCAAATTCCTCATCTCCTCGCCAGCAAACAAAGTGGACATTTACTTTCGGGAATGCCTTCAAGTAAAAGGAAATGTCGCCTTTGTCTTCAAGCTCCGCGCCCGCAGCCACCGCCGCTTCTTTTAAAGTATCCATGCTTGCGCCAAAAACGTCCAGCAAATAATTCCGAGTGCGCTTTTGGTAAGCGGCATGATAAAATTTGCCATCGGGAATCTCGGAAAAAGCAATTATTTTGTCGGAATCAAGGACCGGACTATCGGAAGCCAGGTAATGCAAAATCAGTATCTGCTCCCAAATGGATGGCTCTTTATCTGTTGCTGCATTGTGAAGATTGCCGGCTGGATGCGTCGCTTTTATGAGTTGCCCAAAAAACGGCAACGTGATGACGAATGTATCGCCATCCATGGAAAATCCGGCGCCGCAGTGTTTTGCCTGCAACGCCGGATCCAATTTTTCCCACTTGTCGCGAACCAGCTTTAATGCAACCTCATAATTGTCTTGTTCGACTATCGGAAGTCTGTTCATGGAGCTTTTTTTCTACAGGTCCAACCAGGAGTCAGAGTATAGGGACTCCATCTGAAGCACCTTGGCTGTTTTGACATAAGCAACTTCTTCTTTGCTCATGGCCGACAGGTCCAACTGCTCCTTGTTGACAACTTTTGCAATCAAATCGTCAAGTTCCTTGTTCTTGTCTTTGGCGATATCAAAAATCTTAGTGTCAAGCCCGTCGAGGATGGCTGACTTGATACCAGCATGCCGCAGAATGCAAAGGTAAGTTTGGTTGACCAGGTCTCTAAGCTCATCCGGGCACCCGTTGGACACATTGCTCAATCCACAAGTGGAAGAGGAATTGGGCGCAAATTCAGGAACCATCGCCATAAATTCGGTGCAGCCCTGCAACTCCTGTTGCTGCGTGTTGACCGGAACGACAATGGGATCATACCAGACTCTTTCTTCAGGAATCTCGGCTTCCATGGAACGACCGAGCAGGATCGCCGCCAATTCGCCGCGCTCGTTGCTGTCGCGCGGCAAACCATCGGGGCCATAAAGCAGCGCGACGAAGTTGGACTCATATTTTTGCGCCAGCGGAATCAGGGCATCCATTCTTTCATCACGAGCCATAATGGAGTTGATGATCGGCATGCCCCATGCGTTATTGTGAGCTTTCAATCCGGCCTCAATCGCTTCGACGTTCGAAGTATCCAGCGAAAGGGGTTTTTGAGCGACTTCCTGTACGGCCTTGACCACGAAGTCCATCATCTCCGGTCCGCCCTTACGCGCGGGACCGAGATTGATGTCCAGGTAGTCCGGATCGTTTTTCAGAAGCATCTCAGTCAAATCCTGAATGGGCTTTGCGTTCTTCTCACGCATGGCGACCCCAATGACTTTCGACATAATGTTAATGTTTTCAGCGATCACGAGCATCCGTATTTTCTCCTCGGTCCGTTTTGCCTTTTACGAAAACGATGATCTCCTTTTAATAAAGAGGAGATCATCGCCAGTTGATGTTGCTTAGTTGCTCATTTCCTTCAGGAAGGGTGTAATGTTGGCCGCCTCACGCGGACCGATCAACACCTCCCAATCCGTCCCCAATTCTTCCTCAAGCTCACCGCTGATAATCGCAGAAACTCCTGGAATGATGATCTTGCGGTTTTTAAACTGATCAGGGATTCCTGCCTTTTTGACAGCCATACCGATAAGATCGCCGGCGAATTTTCCCGCGGCCCAAGCCGTAAGCACCGAAAGACCTTCCGTATCCACAACTAACAATCTGGCCGGGATGCGGCTGGCTTCGATCTCACCGGATACGATGAAGTAGCTCAGGGCAAAGTTGCAGGTGACCAGCATCGGAGAATCGTCGGTTACGGCGCCGATCTCATAAACCATCGGTTCGGTAACCATCGGTCGCTGCGGGTCGGTGTAAATATTGAGTCTCTGAAGAAGCAGCGGGAACAGCGTTTCACCGTAGAAATTGGACAGAACGAGAATACCCGCATATTTGGCAATGAAGGTTCCGGCGTAGAGTGCCTCCTTGATTGGATCATCCGTCATTTCGCACGGGAAAGCGATCGTCGGATAACCCCAGGGCTTGTACTTTTTGAGCAGCGGCCCCCTGCGGAAAGCAATCTGGTCGCTAAAAGCCTGTTTGATTTCACGAGATCCTGTATCGATAACCAAGTCTTTGACATCCATGCCCACCAGCTTTTCCGTGAGAGCGGCGACGTTATCCAACCCGTCGGCCTTGACGGCCAGTGGGCAGCCGGTTTCTTTGGCCAGGGCACCCATTTCATCAACGTTGTCCGCTGTCGCGGCGTAGAGCAGCGGCTTGCGTCCGGCCAGCGCTTCCGCGTCGGCTTTGAGCAGATCAACGCTGTCGGCCATCAGCACAAATTCCGCACCTGCGACATCCTTGGCCTTATTGATCAGGCCCAGGAACTTATCCTTGTCGCCGCTAAGGCTTTTCACTGCGAACAGATCGCCCTTCAATGTCAGACCAATGCGATCATATTGAAGTTCGCCAAAGCGCGCCAGGCGCGCATCGATCTCAGCGTTGTCCATTTCGTCGGTCAGCAGCATAGCCAAACCGGTCTTGTTGACGAAGGTCTTTTCGTGACGGAAAAGCACCGTTTCGCCGCCCAGTTTCACCTGGCTGTCCCCGGCGCCGATGGCCAGCGCACGAATCGGGGGGGTGCTGGCTTCGGATAAAGCCGCTTTCCCCTCGTCCGAAATGTAGGGGCACTTCGCCAACTCCGCTTTGCCGCCGGCCAGAGCCATGGCAAAGGCGAGACAAGTCGGCACCCCGCACTCTTTACAGTTTGTCTTCGGCAGGAACTTGTATATCTGAATTCCGGATAATGCCATTTTCATACGCTCCTTGCTACATGATTGGTTCCATGGTTAACGCCGGATGCTTCTTCTCTTCCAGGAAGGACAGAATCTCCTCTTCCGAAGTGCCCACGGTCTCGTCGGCGATCCGATCCAGAAGGTCGGCGATGCCCTCTTCATCTGCTCGCTTAGCGAAACGTTCCCTGATTTCCTCTTTTAGTCGCTTGGGCATCCAGACGATGCGCGTGAGTCCGCCTTCCGCCTGGATAAACTTTTTGCTGGTGATGTAGAACTTGGAATGACCGAAGAAGCCGGGCGTAACGTTTCCGCCGCCCACGGTGCCGGCCAGAGTGGTGAATTTCATCCCGCATGGCGTCATACCCGTGTAATCGCGATCAACTGTCATGATGCCGTTGCATGTGGGCAAAACAGCCGCGATGGCCTCGAAACACCCGCAGGAAGTCATCGGCTCGCGCATGATGCTGTAAGCGTCGACGCTCGCGACA
This sequence comes from uncultured bacterium, assembly GCA_964591275.1. GTDB lineage: Bacteria > Lernaellota > Lernaellaia > JACKCT01 > JACKCT01. The sequence continues at coordinate 8,245 of CAZQAE010000061.1, forward strand.
TTGCCACGCGAAGCCTTAAAAACGAAATCGTTGACGCCGGACCATTGCCCAAACAGGGCATCGATCGTGGTGCCCTTGAGGACGGGCTGATTCGGCCCGGTGGGATTGATCTCGTTGGAGGCTTTGCAATCCAGCCAGGAATATGCGCCACAGAGTCCGGTGCGTTCCGGAGTAATAATGCACACGTGGTTCGGCGCGAAGCTCTGACACAGTGTGCAACTGTAGAAGGGGTCGGTATCCTCGTCAGTCATGCCCTCAATGCGCTCATCGCGCAGTTTGTAGCTGGCGCGCGCCTGGGCGAGGATTTCCTGGACTTTGTCCTCTTCCGTGTAAATTTTGACCTGAACCTTGTCGAAAATGCTGCCGAAGTCCTCGTGGTACTTGGCATGCAGAATGCTACCCAGGTGCTCCAATTTGAAGCCCTTTTCCACGGCGGACTTGCCGACGCGCAACCAGGCGATATCCCTTTGCCCGATGTGCATAACGCCTTGGGCATAATTGATCAAATGGTGAATCTGGCGTTCCAGGATCGGCTCGAAATCCGCCTGCATCTGACGTCCGGCGACTTCAACCTTAATGGCCAAAGGCAGCTTCGATTTCGGCTCCACATCAGCCAGTTCAGGACCGAAGACCTCAATCTTACCGTCTTCAACCTGATCCATCGGCAGCGATTCGGTCCATTCCACCGCTGCGGTGCGACCGCCGCCGGCCTCCAAGTAGATTTCATCGCCGCGAACTCGCTCGCCTTCGAATGCCGGTCCGTAGGATACAGGGATCGGCACTTCGGTAATCTGGACTTTTAGGCCGCGAACTTCCGTAGCCTTCTCGACGATTTTATCATGGGGAACGTTGCTGACCACATGCTCGTATGTGCATACGCCGGTGGGCAGAATTTCGGGAATCGGAGTATCAGCGATCACCGGGAAACCGTAATTCACCGCGCCCAGTCCCGTCGCGTACCACTCTTCCTCGACCAGACCCAGGGTCATGGCGAAAGCGAAGATGCGATCCTTGTTGTAGATCAGAAGCTTGCGGAAATCTCCCGGCTGGATGCTGCCGAAGCTCATGGCCGCCCTGGTGGCGAAACCGAAAGCAAAGACAGCCGCAGAAGTATCGGGACCGAAGGACACCAGACGGGTGCCCCATCCGATCTGCACGCCGGATTCGATGAGCTGTTCGGAAAAAGTTTTCCCGTTCGTACTGCCGGCCATAAAAACGTAGAGGCTCTTCTTTTGGAGTTCCTCAGCAATGGACACCGCAATCTCGGGTGTCGGCGCCGCGCCCAGAATGGCCGCAAAACCAGGGGCGGAGCCATCGACGAATTCCACTCCGCGCTTTCTCAAAATGACGTCGTCCGCCGCGCCCAACCAAATTTTCTCAGGCGTAATATCCTCGCCGCCCTGATAATATTCGGGATCTTCGACGTAGCGAATGGCTTCAATGAGTTCCTGCGCGAACAGCGTCGCCATGCCTGCGTCCAGCGCCGGCCCCAGGTAGGGCAAATGAACCCTTTCCCTGACCAGCGGCGGCAACAGCGTTTCACAACGCTCAATGACAGCCTTCATGTCTCCCAACGTCTTTACCGGGACGCCAAGAATACCGTAAATGACCGGAAGATAGTATCCAGTATTTGGGAAACCGGCCTCTTTTTCAGGACCATATTTTTCCAATGCCGCAGCCAGTTTTTCCTTAGCCTGGGCGACAAAACTATAAGCGCCTCGAATACCCGCAGCCGCTATGATTTTTGACATTTAACCTTCTCCTGCTTGCGTTTGAAGTTCGGTTATCAAACGAAACCAGCCGTTTTCTACTCGATCTCTCGACGGTCCGCCATATCCATCAACATTCTTTCCCTTGCCTTGTCGATGCCAAGAGCTTTGCGCTTGGAATCGATGTGATCAATCATTAAGTGAGCCGCCTTAATGGGATCAGGCTCAAAAGCCCATTTCCCGCCAAGGTCTTTCTCAATCCCGTTGAAGAGATAGTCGGTCAGTTTCGGGGCGCCCAGCGTCGGGAACGACACGCCGAAGACCGTATAAACGCCACTGGCAACAAAGTAGTGACCAATCGAAATGGCTTTTTCACTCATCCACTCCGGTGCAGCGCCCGCTACAGGCAGATCAGAGATATCATCGCCCAGGCCGCCTTCTTTTACGACAGCCGTAGCGGCCATCAATATGCGCGAGTTGTCCACGCAGGAGCCCATGTGCAGCACCGGCGGAAGTCCGACGGTTTCGCAAACTTCAGCCAATCCGGCTCCGGCGTACTTCGCCGCCGCTTCGGGAACCATCAGGCCCGCCTTGGCGCACGCGATAGCCGAGCAGCCCGTCTGAAGTACGATGACATCGTGCTTGATCAATTCCTTGACCATGTCCACGTGCCCTTGGTCAAGAGCTATGTGAGGATTGTTGCAACCCACGACGCCAGCTATGCCGCGAATACGACCGCTGATGATGGCTTCATTGAGAGGACGATATGAGGAGCGAAAAATGCCGCCCAACTGGTAACCGATAGTCTCGTGGGAGAAACCGCCCACCATGTCCGTCTTGCAATCCGGAACCAGTCCCTCTCCCTTGCGGTTCTTGAAGTTCTCAACAGCCTCTTTAACGATTTTCTCCGCCGTTTCCATGGCTTTATCTTCATGGAACTCGATATGCGTGGCGCCTTCGATCTTTCCACGAGTGTTCGTTGTAAAAACCTTGGTGTGGTAGCACTGGGCCACAACCGGCAGAGACTGGAAGATACACTGCACATCCAGAATCATAGCGTCGCAAACACCTGTTGTTATTGCCAGTTCCTGCTGAAGGAAATTGCCCGCGATGGGGATGCCGTGACGCATGAGAATTTCGTTGGCCGTGCAACAGATGCCGCTCAGCGTTATACCCTTGGCTCCCATTTTTTCCGCCAGAACCAGCATCTTGGGATCCCGCGAAGCCGCTACGATCATTTCACTGAGCAGAGGCTCATGACCATGGACAACGATGTTGACATTTTCCTTTTCGAAAACGCCCAGGTTAACCTCTGAGACCACCGGAGCGGGAGTGCCGAACATAATGTCCTGCAACTCGGTGGCAATCATCGATCCGCCCCAGCCATCGCCGATCGCTGTACGTGTGGCTTGCTTGATGATGTTCTTGTATTCCATGTCCACGCCAATGTGCGTGCGGTGCATCATCTCAACGATCTCGCGATCCACGCCGCGCGGAACAACTCCCATCTTGCGCCACAGTTCCTGGCGCTTAAGAGGAGCACGCTTGATTAACTCTATCTCGCCGCTTTGTTGACCGAAGATAGCCAGAGACTTCTCCGCAACATCAAGGGCAATGTCTTTAAGCTCACGTTCTCCGATCTCAATGCCGAAATCCATCGCCAACTTGTATAGTTTCTGCTCGTCCTTGATTCCGTAATCTTTGAGTTCGCCTTTGACAGCCGCCAAAAATGTTTCAGCAACTCCACGACCATGGTCCGAATGCGCAGACGCTCCGCCCGCCGTCATTCTTCCAAACTGGCGAGCCGCCATGGTGTCGGCAGTCGCACCACAGATACCGACGGCCAGCTTTCCGCCCTTGGGGCTGATTCGGCAAGGTCCCATGCTACAGTGGCGACAGCAAAGTCCGGCCTGGCCGAAAGTGCATTGAGGTTTTTGTTTTTCGTATCGATCCCAGCAAAGTTCAACATTATCGTCGCAAGCCTTAGTGATCAGCTGAAGAGATGCAGCATCAATCGCTTTGGCCATCGGTACTTTTTCTTCTTTCGCCATCGGGTCCCCTTGATCCTGAGTCTAAACAGAAGCAGCTTCGACCAGGATTAAAGTGTTTTTTGTGGGGTGGATAATGTTCAACTCTATTATTTTAAATTGCCGCTGACGACATTCGTTATTTCGACATTTCCTCAATGTATTCGCGCACATATTTCAACGATTCCGGATGCCGAAGAACCAGGATGTCGGCACCGGCCAGCAGCAATGAGACAGCGGTGATTCCTTCAATGGTCACTCCGCGTTTCACGGGATCGCCCCAAGTCGGCTCCTCGGCGCCGGCTTTGGCTTCCTTGGTCTTCCAGACCTCTTTGCCGATGTTGACAAACATGGGGAAGGCCAATTTTTCGTCGCCCTGCATCAGCGCGGCCATGCGGGCTCGCTCCATAACCGTGTAAGTGTACTCCAGGCCGTAGCCCAAGCCGCCAACCGTAGGATCGATAAGAATGTTCTCATCGGCCATGCCGAGATTGCCCAGCAAAATGTTGAGCTGCTTAGCGAGGTTGATGTCAATCGGCGTATTGGCGACAACCTTGTGCTTGTAACCGATAGCGCCGGCGCCAACCTGCTTGTAATTCCCCTCAACGACAGGTCCGAGAATCAGTTGTTTGAAATCAACGCCCTCGGCAACCGCACGCAATGTCTTGCCGTCTTTTTCCTCATTGTCCACACCCCATACAATCAGCGGCACGTCGATGGCCGCAGCCACCTTCTTGACCGTCTCCACAGCTTGTCCAACAGGGGCGTTGTCTTCATTGGGATCGGTGCTCTTGAGCGTCAGCACGATCGCGTCCGCGCCAAACTCGACGCATTTTTTCGCCCACGCCACAGGATCGCCGTAGCAATCGGAATAGACGCTGTTCAGAGAGTCAGCCCAATCGTCAGGCGTTATATCCCATATTTCCATAGCGATCTTAGCCTTATGAGGCGTCTGACCCTCGAAGGTATGGAAGGGATATGCGTTTTCTCCACCCAGGGTAAAGCTCTTTTCGCCTTCACCCAGCGTGATTTCTTTGATAGTGCCGGAGGCTTCTACTTTTGGAAATTCTGCCGCCATGGTTAGTTTCCCCTCTTCATTAATATGGAAATGGTTCAGGCAGGGTTCTTGCGTTTTTCGCTGCCAAACCCTTCTTCAGCATACCAATATCGGTCGGCCGTCATTAAATAACCGAGCATCTCTTTTCGGTCTCGCAACTTCGTTTGCCACCGGTCGATTGTATCCGGCTTGCCCTCTTTATAGGAAGCTGCAAGAACTTCGACATCCTCGCCCGTATGAGACTTTTTCATCTCTGTCTTGAAATTCACGGTATATCCCCTCCTTTTTTATTTGAGAGTTTCAAACCTTTTTAATTTTCCCCGGCAGCCCTGTCGAGGTGCGAATTTTTTTTACAAAAGCCCCCGCTTTGTCAAGGCTTCCCGGTGCCTTCTCGCATTTTCTAATCATAAGGTCACACAAGATTAATTCCCTTGACAATGACCCTTACACTTAATCATTCTCGCCCTTTTTATTGCTTTCACGTAGGTAAATCGCGCCCACTGGGCAGACTCCAGCGCAAGCAAGGCAGTCGCCGCATTCCTGCTCGGCCAAAGGTTCTCCGTCAAAAGTTCCAACCCTCGTCGCAAGGTTCCGATTCATGAAATCCAGAACCTTTTTCCCAACAACATTATTACACACATGCACGCATCGACCGCATAACACGCAATGATTGGGATTCATGCCCATTTCCGGGCGGCTTTCGTCCACAGGCCAATCAGGCTCTATCATAGGCAGGCGTTTCGGCTTCAAACGAAATTTTCGTTTCTTCGCTATCTCCTGCAGGGCGCATCGACCATTGCCGGGACAGAACTTGCAATCAATCCGATGCACGGACATCAGCATCTCAAAGGCCGAAGCCACCAAACGATCCACCGCCTCGCTTCTCGTGCTCACCACCATGCCGTCTTGGACTTTCAGGGTGCAGCTCGTAACCGGTTTATCCATTCCTTCAACTTCCACAAAACACAGACGACAGGAATTTCTCGGCGGATCAACCCCCTCCATGGCGCAAAGGTTTGGAATAAATATCCCAGCGGCCAAGGCTCTGAAAAGAAGCGTTTCACCCTCTATCGCCTCAATCTTTTGCCCGTCGATGATGATTTCAATCGGGGTCAAGGGATTTCTCCTTGTTCGGCCGGGGTTCGGACGGGGGAACATCCCGCAATGGCGAAATTTTGACGATGGCATCGTATTCGGGAGGACATGCCGTCAGACAGGAACCGCAATTCACGCATTTATCCTGCTCAACAATCTTTGTTCTTCTCTTCTCGTGCGTCCAAATGGCCTCGGTCGGGCAACTGCCGACGCAGGCGTCGCACCCGCGAGCACATTTATCCGGCAATATGTAGAAAGCCGTAAGCGCCTGGCATTCGCCCGCCGGACACTTTTGCTCCAGTATGTGCGCCTCGTATTCATGTCGAAAGAAACGCAACGTGGTCAGCACCGGATTCGCTGCGGTTTTCCCGAGATTGCACAGCGAACCAGCTTTCAGATCCTCGGCCAGGCGCTTGAGATTATCAATGTCGGCCATCTCGCCTTTGCCTTCAACGATCTTCTCCAACAGGTCCAGCATGTGCTTTGTGCCGATCCTGCAAAAAGTACACTTTCCGCAGGACTCCCGCTGGAGAAATTCCAGGAAGAAACGGGTCGTTTCCACCATGCAGTTATCCTCGTCGAGAATCACCATCCCGCCCGATCCCATCATGGATCCCGCTTCCGCAAGGGCATCGAAATCCACCGGCGTGTCCAACAAAGAAGCGGGCACGCAGCCTCCCGAGGGTCCGCCGATCTGCACGGCTTTAAATTCCTTGCCGGATGGAACGCCTCCGCCGATGTCGAAAACCACATCGCGAAGGGTTGTTCCCATCGGGACTTCCACGAGGCCCGTATTCAGTATTTTTCCCGCCAGGGCGAAAACTGCGGTGCCTTTGCTAGCTTCCGTGCCGATGGCGGCGAACTTTTCCGGTCCCTCATCGAGGATTGCGGAAACGTTCGCAAATGTTTTCACGTTGTTGATGACGGTGGGTTTTCCCCAAAGCCCCGACTCGGCGGGAAAAGGCGGCTTGGTGCGCGGCGTGCCGCGCCTTCCTTCGATGGAGGCCAATAACGCGGTCTCTTCACCGCAAACAAACGCGCCAGCGCCCATCACCACGCGGATGTCGAAGGCGAAACCGGAACCCAGGATGTTTTCGCCCAGCAGATTCGCCGCTCGGGCGTCATCAATGGCTTTGTGAAGCCTTTCCACGGCCAATGGATATTCTGAACGAACGTACACCCGTCCCTTCTCGGCTCCGACGGCCAAACCGCCTATCATCATCCCCGCAATAACGGCATGAGTATCGCTTTCAAGTATCGTGCGGTCCATGAAAGCGCCGGGGTCGCCTTCGTCGGCGTTGCAGATAATGTATTTCTCGTCAGCTTGTTGCTCTTTGCAAGCGGTCCATTTTCGCCATGTCAGAAATCCGGCTCCGCCCAGTCCGCGCAGGCCGGAACTCTTGATCTGGTCGATAACATTTTCGGCGCCGAGTTCAAGGCTTTTGAAAAAACCTTCATAGGCTCCCAGCGCAATCGCCTGCCCGATGTCCCGCGGATCGTGAACTCCGCATCGTTTGAGAAGACGCCTGAGTTCATGACCATATCGCGGCGCCATACTCATCGTCGGAAAATCTTCGCCGTCTCCCAGCGCTCCGAGAAAAATATCGAAGTACGGATCTTCTTCACTAAAGAATTTTCTCACCAATCGGCGAACCTTGCCCGGATCCAAAAGATGATAAACAAAGGGCGGATACCCCGGGCGCTTCACCACGGCCATCGGTTCCGCATAGCAGTGCCCCATGCACCCGACTTCAAAAACATTGGCTTCGACGCCAAGAGCGGACAATTCATTTTTGAAAGCTTCGGTCACCGCGCCGGCGCCCGCGGCGATTCCGCAAGTGGCTGCGCCAACCATTACAGTGCTCGCCTCATCGCCCGCAATGAGGTCATAGCGCTTTTGGCTTTCATCACGCAGTGTTTTATAGGCCGCCCCGGCGGCGTCCATGTTCGGTTGAAAGCTCATTGTTCACTCTGACTTTTGTCTTCTTCAGTTTTTTCGGCTGCGATTTTTCTTGCTTCTTGCTCACGTTGAATTTGGTGCTGCAACAAGATGCCGTCCACCCTGGTGACGGCCATCTTCGCAAAAGTTTCTTCACCGATAATCGTCACTGGGGCCAGCGTGCAGCATCCGACGCAATCCACACGATCCAAACTATATTCCTTATTCTCAGTCACTTCGCCGACATCGATGCCAAGCCTTCGCTTCCAGTGGTCAAGGATCAGCTTGCCCTGCGAAACAACGCACGCGGTTCCCAAACAGACCTTGATGGGATATTTCCCCGGCGGCACAAAACGAAACTGGTTGTAAAAAGTCGCGACGGCGTGCACGTTGGCGGGCGACATATTCAGCCGCGCCGCGATGGATTTACGCCCGATTTTGGGCAGATATCCGAACTTGCTCTGCAGTGCCTGCAGCGCGCCGATGAGATTCTGGTCCTTGTCATCATTGAAAAAATCGTTGACCCACTCGACAATTTCTCGTTCGTCTTCGATCATCTTCTTTTACTGTTCTCCGATCGTTTATATGAACGCGGATAAATCCACCTTTTCCAAACGATCTGCAACTATTTTGCCTCTTTCGCCAATTTTTCGACCAGTTCAGCAACCGCGCTAACTACCGGATCGTCATCGGGAAGCTCAAAGACGGATTTCCCGAGGGCGTCATTTTCAGCAACAACGTTGCTCGCCGGAATGACATAAAACAAATCCAGGCCGCTGGCCTCGATAATATCATTCAATGGAGAAATGTCGGCGGGGGCGCGATTGATAATGAGGCCCATCTTCCGCACATCAAGCTTGAGTCCCTGCGCAACTTCGCGTATTCGAGCGGCCGCCTTCACGGATTTTTGCGAGTATTCGGCGACCAGCAACAAGGTATCGATACGGCGTGAGGTGCGTCGGCTTATGTGCTCCATGCCAGCCTCATTATCCACTACCACAAAGGGATAGTTATCAACCAATTGTTCCATGTGAGCTTTTAAAATATTGTTTACAGAACAATAACAACCAGCGCCTTCAGGGTGTCCCATCACCAGCAAGTCAATATCTTTGCTTTCAGTAATCAGAGCATTCAGTTGCATTTCAATGACTGCCTCTTTGGGCAATCCAGCTGGCGCAGTCTGCCGATTTTTGAAATAGTTGTCAGTGAGTTCAGCTATCGTTCCCTGTTTATCCAGGCCGATTCCTTCAGCAAGGTTGTCATTGGCGTCCGCGTCGATAGCCAAAATGGGGCGACGACCCTGGGCGACCAATTGCCGAATTATAAGTGCGGCCAAAGTCGTCTTGCCGGTGCCGCCTTTGCCAGCCATAGCGATGATGTGACTCATGATTCTCTCTTTATGACGCACTTTAACGCGACAAGGTTTCACTCAAACGATTTATAGCGGCTTTACATCCGCGACGACAAATGGATGTAAATAATTTGTAATTGTCCTCATATTCGGTAAAAAATCATGCATGGTCAGACGATGAAGCTTTTTCTGTCCCAACTTTTCGTTCGACACGGGCATAAGCGGAGTGATTGTGGATGGATTCAAAATTCTCAACATCCACGCTATACCAGAGAATCTGCTTTATGGACTCAAGTTTTCCCGCCACGTTGCGCACCACATCTTCGACAAAAACCGGATTGTCGAAAGCTTTTTCCGTAACGTATTTTTCGTCCTCCCGTTTGAGGATGGAATATACGTCGCACGATGCGCTTTTCTCCGCAATCTTGATAATATCCTCAATCCATATGAAATCCACAGAGCGAAAAGCAATCCGTATCTCGCCGCGTTGGTTGTGCGCACCTCTATCGGAAATCGCCTTTGAGCAAGGACATAGCGTATTGACCGGCACGGCGACTTCAACCATAAGATCCATCTCGCCGCCGTTAAGCGATCCAGTCATGCCGCAGCGATACTCCATCATGCCTTTGGCGCCGCTGACCGGCGCTGTCTTCATCATGAAATAGGGAAACTGCACCTCCAGATGCGCGGAAGCGGCCTGCAAACGCGTGCGTATGTTGGACAGAATGTTCATAAAATTGCTCACCGAAACTTCTCCATGATACTCATCGAGAAGCTCAATGAAACGGCTCATGTGCGTGCCCTTGAAATCATGAGGCAGGTCCACGTACATGTTAAGAGTGCCAATGGTGTGCTGTTTGCCGTGGTCACGGTCCAGCACGGTGATCGGATAGCGAATGTCCTTCACCCCGACTTTACTTATCGGGATTCCACGATCATCATTTTGACTGGCGACGTCGATCCAGTCCTCTTTGGGCACGACTTCCCCCGATCATTGCGCGGCTTTGAGAATGTCCGGGACGCGATCCTCTTTGCCGATGGCCATAATGTGGACGCCATCACAGATTTTTTCTTCCCGAAGCTGTTTGACCATCCTGCCACAAATGCGTATGCCGGTTTCCTGGGCCTTGCTCTTTTTCGGGCCCTTCATCTCGGCAATCAGATCCTCGGAAATGAAAATTCCGCGTACGTTTTTGTTCATATAGCACGCCATACCGGCTGAAACCAGCAGCACAACGCCAGCCATAATTTTTGTATCGTATTTCCGAGCCTTTTTCATGAACTCCTTGAAGTTGTCCATGTCGTATATGGCCTGTGTCTGAGTGAACTTCGCTCCGGCCTTGATCTTCTTGGCAAACTTGAGCATCTGCGGTTCAATGGAGTCGGTTTCCGGAGTCACGACCGCGCCGGCAAACAAATCGGTAGCGCCCTTCAAATCGGCGCCGGACATGTCCTTGCCCGAGTTGAACAATCCGGCGGTCTGCAAAAGTTGCACGCTGTCCAGATCGAACACGGGCTTGCCTTCGGGATGGTCGCCGACCAAAATATAATCACCGGTCAGGCAAAGAACGTTTTTAACGCCCAGCACATGCGCTGAAAGCAATTCCGATTGCAGTGCAAGTCGATTTCGGTCACGGCAGGTCAACTGCAGGACCGGCTCTCCACCCATCTCCTGTATCAGGCGACAAATGGACAGCGAACTGATGCGCATCACCGAACTCTGATTGTCGGTGACGTTCAGGCCATCCACCTGATCCTTAAGAATATCAATGTGATGAAGAAGTTCCTTGATATCGGTTCCCTTGGGGAGCCGACCTCGGCTGTCACGACAAAAGCTTTTGGTCATCTCACGACTCCTCTCGCGCTTGCTGGTATGCCTCGTGCGTGTATTTTCCCAGCTTCGTCATAACCTGGTAATTCTTGGGCGGTTGAATTTTTTTCAGGTAATCGAGACGGCCGATTTTTTCCATCTTACGGTAGATCAAGGTCCAGGCGCAGGGCTTTTCGCTAACCGTTTCCACGGCGAAAAGAGTGGCAAATTGCGCTGCAATCACCTTCAAGGCCGGTCAGTTCCGCGCCTGCTTCGACTGTGATTTTAGGATGCGATAAGGCTTTTTGCCTCAGTTCCTGGGATTGGCAGGCCCCGCATTTGGCGCAACGATCAGTCGCCATGCAGATCCATTCGTCGGCGTGCCCTCCAAATTCATTCTTACGCTCAACGATAGTGGCCGAATACCCCATATCAGGGCGCTCGTCAGTCCGGCCACTTCGGAACCCAGAACGATTATATCGTTAGCACTTGAAGGCATTTCCCCTCCGTTTGAACGAAAACATTTTGTTCTGAAGGCAGTAATTTTCCCGAACCACCCAATATCTATTTCTGGATGGTCAATTTGGCCGCTTTGACCGTGTTTTTCAAAAGCATCGTGATCGTCATGGGTCCGACGCCACCGGGCACGGGTGTGATTTTGCCGGCCACTTCTTTGGCTTCAGAGAAATTCACGTCCCCGACCAGCTTGGCCTTGCCGGATTCGGTCATACCAATGCGATTGACGCCCACGTCGATAACCGTAGCGCCAGGTTTGATCATATCGCCGGTGACCGCATTGGGCACGCCCGCCGCGACGATAAGAATATCGGCTCGCTTGGTGTGGGAGGCCATATCTTTCGTGCGGGTGTGGCAAACGGTAACGGTGGAGTTAGCCCCAACGCGTTTTTGGATCATCATGATCGAAATCGGCTTGCCGACGATGTTGCTGCGACCAACCACGACCACTTCGGCGCCCGACGTTTCGGTTCCAGAACGAATAATCAGTTCCTGAATACCTGCCGGGGTGCATGGCGGAAAGACGTCCTCGCCAATGACCAAACGTCCGACGTTGACCGGATGGAATCCGTCAACATCCTTGTCCGGGTTAATGGCGTACAACACCTTGTTGGAGTCGATATGCTTGGGCAACGGCAACTGAACCAGAATGCCGTTTATTTTTGGATCATTGTTTAACTCGTCAACGAGTTTCAGAAGGTCTTCCTCGGTAGTATCAGCGGGGATGCTGTGCTGATAACTGTTGACGCCGATCTGCTCGCAGCCCCTGCCCTTGGCCGTCACGTAGGAAACCGAGGCGGGATCTTCGCCGACCAGCACAGTCGCCAGTCCGGGAACCACGCCGTGTTTTTCCTTCAGTTCGGCTACTTCCTCCTTCAACTCTGCCCGAATCGCCGCCGCAACATCTTTTCCGCTGATAATTTCCGCCGCCATAACCTTCTCCTTGGTGAAATCGGTTTTTCGGGCGTCCATCAAAACGACAGACGCCCGAAGTGAATGACGTATTTAGTTTAGAACAGGCCTTTGACCTTCCCGGTTTCAGTATCGACGTCCACGCGGCGGTAAGCCGGGTTGGAGCCGGTGCCGGGCATCAGGCTGATCTTTCCGGCTACCGGGACCACGAAGCCCGCGCCAGCGTAGATCAGGATATCGCGAATCTGGAGGCGCCAGCCTGTCGGCACGCCCTTGAGGGCCGGGTTGTCGGTGAGCGACAGGTGCGTCTTGACCATGCACATTCCCATCTTGGAGATCTCGGGATCTTTTTCCATGCGGGCTAGCTTGGCCGGCGCGTCGGAGACATAGTCCACGCCGTCGGCACCGTAAACTTCCTTGGCAATCAGTTCGATGCGCTGGGAGATCGGCATTTCGAGGTCGTAGAGGAACTTGAAATCGGATTTTTCGTCGCAGGCGTCCATAACCGCATCGGCAAATTCGAGAGCGCCATCGCCGCCCTTTTCCCAGTGGCGAGACAGAGCCACGCGTGCACCGGCGGCTTCTGCTATTTCGCGAACCTTGGCAATCTCGTTGTCGGTGTCAGTGTAGAAAGCGTTTATGCAAACAACCGGGTTGATGCCGGCTTTCTTCACATTGTTGATGTGATGGACGAGGTTTGCGCAGCCCTTCTCGACCCACCCGACGTTCTCGCCGCTGTACTCCGACGGCATCGGCTTGCCCGGAACAGGAATCGGCGCGCCGCCGTGGCACTTGAGCGCCCGGATTGTAGCAACGACCACGGCCGCGTGGGGTTTCAAGCCCGAGAAGCGGCATTTCAGATTCCAAAACTTCTCGAATCCGATGTCCGCGCCGAAGCCGGACTCCGTCAGATGGTAATCGGCAAGCTTGAGGCCAACCCTATCGGCGATAATCGAGCTTTGACCGATGGCGATGTTGGCAAAGGGACCGGCGTGCACGAGCACCGGCTGCCCTTCGAGGGTCTGCAGCAGATTCGGGTTCAGCGCCTCGACCATCCAGGCCGTCATCGCGCCGTCGACTTCGAGGTCCGCGGTTGTAATCGGCGCACCCTTTTTATCGTAGGCCACCACGATTTTGCCCATGCGCTCACGCATGTCTTTCAGGTCGTTGGCCACCGCGAGGATCGCCATGATCTCGGAGGAAACCGCAATGCCGAACTTGGACTTCATCATGTAGCCGTCAGCCTTGCCGCCCACGTCGGGCATGCCAATCACAATATTGCGCAGGGACTGGCAGCAAAAGTCGATGATCCAACCCATTTCGACATTCGTCGGATCCACATCGAGACGGCGCATCTTGGACAGACGTGCAAGCTTTTCATCATCGTAGTTGCGTTCATGCTGCATGCGGCTGGTCAAAGCGACCATCGCCAGGTTGTGCGCGTTCATAATGGCATTGATGTCGCCGGTGAGGCCCAGGGAAAACGGAGTCAGCGGAATGCACTGAGACAGTCCGCCGCCGGCTGCGGAGCCTTTGATGTTCATCGTCGGGCCGCCGGAGGGCTGCCGAATCGCGGCGATGACCGTCTTGCCGGTGCCATTCAGGCGTTTGCCCATGCCCTGCGCCAAGCCCATCGTCGAAGTCGATTTGCCTTCGCCCAGGGGCGTCGGGGTGATCGCGGTAATGTCAACGTACTTGCCCTGGGGCTTGTCGGCCAAACGCTTGGTGATCATGTTGAAGTCCAGCTTGGCCACGTAATGACCATGCGGCAGAAGCTCTTCATTCTTCAAGCCCAGCGTTTCCGCCAGCTCGTAAACGGTCTTCATGCGTGATTCTGATTCTTCGGCAATCTCGTAGTCTGCGTGTTTGGTCGGGTCCAAAGGCATTGGTCTTCTCCTGCTAGTTCTGATTGCTAGTACCTGTAGTGATGAATATTTTTTTTACTGAAAGCAACGGCATGGTGATAGATGCTCACAATACACCGAATTAAGCCTCAATCAATGGGTAATCGGATGTCGGGCCGCATAGTTTTCTAACTGGCCAACCCTTGTTTACCGCTATTTTTCAAATTCGGTGCGCCTCCTCGTTTTTCCCCTGAGGAAAACGGTGGGCAAAACTTAGCAGACCTGCCTTTTTTTGCCAAGCCATATTGGTCGCTTCGCAAAAGGAATGAATATTCACTCATTTTCCGCGACCCAGTTATCAAGATCGCTTTTCACCCGGCAATTCAATAGGGGCTTGAGTTCCGCCGAACCCTTTTCTGCCATGAGCACAATTTTTCCCCATTGGAGCGAAATGACCCTCCGAGAACCAACTGGACAAAGCCTAACGGCTTTGCTAGGAAAGCCCTGCGGTTATGTCAGGTTCCTCATAAGTGGAGCCATCCCGGTCGCGCGGCTGTCGTGTGCCTATCAAAAAGCCGGGATGAAAATGACGCCAAATACCAAATACCATGAGATGCGCTGTGAAAAGGTTGCTAGCGGCCTTCGTGTGCTGATCATCGACAATTATGATTCCTTTACTTTCAATCTGGCGCAGCACCTCGGAGCCTTGGGCGCACAAGTCGAAGTTGTGCGAAACAACTCCATCACACCGAACCAGGCACTCAATATTGCGCCGGACCGCATTTTAATATCGCCCGGCCCCGGAACTCCCGACAATGCGGGAATTTCCCGTGAATTGATAAAAGCTACCGCCGGAAAAATTCCGCTGCTCGGCGTTTGCCTGGGTCATCAATGCCTCGGCGAAGTCTTCGGCGGACGCACCGTTCGCGCAAAGCCTATGCACGGAAAAGTCTCCGTAGTGCATCACGACGGCAAGGGAATCTTTCGCGGCCTGAAGAGTCCCATGCCGGCGGCGCGCTACCATTCCCTCCTCGTTGATCCCACCAATCTCGAAAAGAACATCGAAGTCAGCGCACGCACAGACGATGGTCTGGTGATGGGACTGCGTCACCGCGCCCAGGCATTGGAAGGAATTCAGTTTCACCCAGAATCGTTTATGACCCCACATGGCGCGCAGTTGATGAAAAACTTCCTGCTTGGGATGAAAGAATCATGATCGACCTGCGCTCAATGATGAATCCGGTCGCCGTCACAGCGGTGATTCCCTTGGACCTGCCGCCCGACCCTGCAGGGGTAGCCGCCGAACTGGCCGGCGCCAACGACTTCGCCTTCCTGGATTCGAGTCAGGCCGGTGAAGCATATTCCATTCTCGCGTGGGAACCCGAGCTTGTATTTCGCAGCAAAAACCAGGACGCGAAAATACGCTGGAAGGGCCACTGGCGCTCTTTGAGCGGCAACCCATTCGATCTGCTGGAACATCTACTCATGTGCCGTCAAATCCGGCATGAGGGATCGGAGCGCCTGCCCTTTTACGGCGGGGCCATCGGCTATTTCGGCTACGATCTTTTTCGTCATCTGGAAAACTATTCCACTCTTTGCGCTCTTGATGATCTGAATCTGCCCGATTGCTGCCTGGCCTTCTACGATTCCGCGCTTGTTTTCGACCACAAAAAAAGAAAATGGTTTCTCACGGCGACAACAGGATTTGCCAGCAGAAGCGATATTGCGTCGCTTCTCAATGAAAAGGAAAAGCGGCTGCTCTTTTTACTGAATCAAAACAGCAATTCATCCATGCCGCACGCAATACCATCTCCTGCTTCATTGCGCCGATCCAATTTTACTCGCGATGAGTATCTTCGAGCCGTCGAGCGCGCGCTGGAATATATTTATGCTGGGGATATTTACCAGGTGAACCTCTCGCAGCGCTTTCACCAGAAAGTCACCGCCACACCCTTTGAGATTTTCAATTCTTTGCGCGAAATCAATCCTTCGCAATATGGCGCATTTCTTCCCTATGACGGGCATTGCGTGATCAGCTCTTCACCGGAACTATTTTTGCGCACCGAAGGGCGAATGGTGGAAACCCGACCGATCAAAGGCACCCGCCCGCGCGGGGCAACACCGGCGGAGGATCTGCGCCTGCGCCGAGAGTTAGAAAACAGCGGGAAAGATAAAGCCGAGTTGTCGATGATCGTGGACCTGCAAAGAAACGACCTGGGCCGCGTCTGCGAGTACGGCAGCATCGTGGTGGACCGACACGCATATATTGAGCAGCTTCCAACGGTTTT
The DNA here is from genome assembly GCA_964591275.1 of uncultured bacterium. Taxonomy (GTDB): domain Bacteria; phylum Lernaellota; class Lernaellaia; order JACKCT01; family JACKCT01. The sequence continues at coordinate 24,793 of CAZQAE010000061.1, forward strand.
CCACACGGTTTCTTCCGTCCAGGGAATGATGCGCGAAGAGGTGGGACCGGTAGAGCTTTTACGAGCGGCCTTTCCCTGCGGATCGATTTCCGGCTGCCCTAAAATCCGGTCCATTGAGATTATTGATGAACTCGAACCCACATGCCGCAATGTTTACACCGGTTCGCTCGGATTCATTGATTTTAGTGGTGATATGACATTGAATGTCGCAATACGAACCATGATTGCCAAAGGCCGCGATGTGTATTTTCAGGTTGGAGGCGGTATCGTCGCCGATTCCGATCCGCAGGCGGAATATGATGAAACGCTGGACAAAGCCGCGGCCATGATTCGGGCGCTGGAAAAGGTGGGCAAGGCTCATGAGTGAACAATTCGTATATTTCAACGGCGAGATCATTCCCCAAAATATGGCTGTGGTCTCGGTTCTTGACTGCGGCCTGCTCTACGCAGACGGTTTGTTTGAAACCCTGCGTGCGTACGACGGTCAAATCTTCGCCTTTGACCGGCACATGCGCCGCATGTCTGATTCCCTGAAGAGGCTAAGGTTTTCGGCGCCGGAATCCGCTGATGATTTTAAAAATGCGGCTGAGGCCCTGTTAAAAGCAAACCAGCTCAAAGACACTGTTTTACGCCTGACAATCACTCGGGGCGTAACGGACAATCCCCTTGGATTACCCGAAGCAACAGTTCCAACGCGCATCATGCACTGCCGCCCTTTGACTCTTGCGCCCGGGGATGCTTACGAAAACGGCGTTGTTGCGACGATCTCATCCCGGTCTTTTTGCGTACCGACCTCCATCGCCGGAATCAAGAGTCTGAATTACCTTGACAACTTGTTCGCCAGGCAGGAATGCCACGACCGAAACTGCTTTGAAGTTCTTATGCCAAACAAAGACGGCCTGATCGTTGAAGGCTCTATTTCCAACGTCTTTGCGGTAGTGAATGATGTTGCGTTCACGCCGCCGCTCGGTCTCGGCGCATTGCCGGGCATCACGCGCGAGATTTGTCTGGAAATTCTCAAAAAAAGAAATGTGTCTGTACGCGAAAAAGCTTTCGACTTTGACAGTCTCGTCTCCGCGACGGAAGTGTTTTTAACAGGCAGCGTGATCGAAATTATTCCAGTGACGACATTGAATGATTTGACAATCGGGAACGGCAGACCTGGGCCAGTCTTTAAGCTGCTGGCTAAGGAATATTCGCAGCGGGTAATGGAATCTATCGGCTAGAAAAAATATTTCTTACTTGCGTGTCAACGATTGAATCACTTGGTGCAATTTGGACGAAAACTGCGATCTGTCCTTTTTCTTCACGGGAGGTGGCCCGCCGGTTTGTTGACCCATCATGCGCAATTGCTCCATGAGATCGCGCGTGGCCACGGCGTTGCCTATGGATTCCGGAGTGAACTCCCTTCCCCGCGTGTTGAGAACCCGCGCTCCCTTTTTGAGGCATCGATCCGCCAGGGGAATGTCGGTGGTGATGACGATGTCCCCGTCGCCGACCCTTTCGGCAATCCAGTCATCGGCGACATCCGCGCCGCTTTCAACGACAACCAGGCGGATTCTTTGGCCAACGGGAGTTTTCATGTAGGAATTGGCTACCACGAATACGACCAAGCCATATTTGCCCGTCGCCCGGTACACCTCGTCTTTTACGGGGCAACCATCGCCGTCAATATAGACCGTCGGCGCCATCGTGCTTTTTGAATTCATTGTGTCAGTATTTCGTAATCGGCGAATGTCAGAGTCGAGGAATTATTGAAAATGGATTGCGAGAAGCGACAAATCGTTGGGCGACCGTAATCCTTTATGTCAACGGCCCTCCAACACCTCGCAATAAACATTTCGAATCGCGTCGGTGGTCATATCCGCGGAAAATTCCTCCTCAACACGCTTTCTACCCGCTTTGCCCGTTTCGAGCGCCTTTTGGTCATTTCCCAGATACTCGATAATGGCCTCCGCCATTTCTTTTGCGTCGTCGGGTGTAACAAGTTTGCCCGTCACACCGTCTAGCACGATATCGAGCACGCCTCCCGCCCTGGTCGCCACAACGGGAAGCCCTGCAGCCATCGCCTCGATGACCACGCGACCGAAAGCCTCAACTGGCCCGAATTTCGGATCTGAGTAACGCGATGCGTGTATCACAAGATCGCAGGCGGATAAGACGCTGCTCACATCGTCGTGGCTTCCCAGAAAACGTACGGCGTCTTCCAGTCCCGCCCGTTTAACCTGGTCCATGCAGGTTTTCACATATTCCTCAGTGCCGGAACCGACGATTATCAAAATGGCGCCGGGCACGCGCTGCCTCACAATATTCCACGCCTCTATTGCGATGTCCTGCCCTTTCCAGGGAATCACTCGGCCCAGGATACAAGCCACTTTCGCGTCATGCGGCAAACCAAGATTTTCCCGTGCTGCGGGATTCTTGTCAACATTGAATGCCTGTAAATCAACGCCGTTAAAAACCACAGTCAATTTTTCAGGAGCAAAACCGCCTTTCCTGACGAGATTTTCCTTCTCTTCCGTACTGACACACACGCAACGCTCCACCAGACTCAACAGCCTTATTTCTCTACGGCCATAAAGCCTGATTTCCCGACCGTGCATGACACAGGGGATCCCGGCTTTTCTGGCCACTTGAATCATCAAAGTTGAAAACATATTAAATTGGTTCAAATGAATAATATCCGGTGCAAAATCCTTCAATGCCCTTTCCAGCGCCGGGGCAATGTGAGCGCTGAGTTTTCGCAGCGCCAACATTTGGCTGATAACGGGCAGGCGAATTTTCGTTGCGGCATTATCCGTTTCAAAGAGATTTTTAAAACCTTCCCATTCGACGTGGAAAAACTGAGTCCCCTCAGCAACGAGCGGCGCAAACAGGTCGTGTCGCGAGGCAATCAGCCCGACATCGTCCCCGCGATCCAAAAGACCGTTGATCAGCGCAACGCCGCTTCGAATACTTCCTCCCATGTAAGGGGATAGGTCGTACAGCAATATTTTCATGTATTTCCTTTTCCTTATTCAATTCCAGGAAATTCCTACTTCAGGTCCATTTTTTTATCCCGGCAACGTTACCAGGATAAAAAAACGATCTGCTCTTCCTATACCTCAATCCCGCGAGGCATACAAATATTGTGTTGATTTTTGAAAACAATAAGTCATGGAATTGGCGAAGCTTTCAGCCGGTGAAACCGCCACGTTGCCAGATGGCGGCGACATCCATGGCGGTATTGATGGTCCAGTGCAGGATCATTCCGTACCAAAAAGACCCGGCTCGAAGCGCAAACAAGCACAAAAGTTCAGCCACAAAAATGGCGCCAAGAGCCTCGGGCAGAGGCTTTGATGAATGTAATATCACAAAGGGGATCATTGGGATAAAGATGGCGATGGAACCCAGGTGTTTATGCAGGGAAAAAAGCATATATCCGCGAAAGTAAAATTCCCATCCAACGAAATAGAGAAAGGAAACCGCCTCCCATACCAGGAAGGCTTCCAGCGAACGCATCGAGCCTTTTGATAAAGGATATTTCATCGAAAAAGTGTCGGTATAGCTCACGATGAAAACGACCGGAAGCATGATCGCCAGAAAAATAAAGGTCCAACGCAAACCGAAACGCCAGTCCCCGACCCTGACGCCCAGGTCCTTCGGTTTGTTCCGATCTAGGAAGTACGCGGCTGCCAAGGCCATAAGAAAAAGTAAAACAAAAGTGGCGATATACATCCAGGCCCGTTGGCCGAGTCCGAAAAACTCCACGTCGAAATTATAGATGGGACGAATTATTTCGCGATAGAATTTCTTTTTTGTGCAGAAAAATTTGTACAATAAAATCAGCGTCGCGCCAATGAGAAAAACGCGAACCACCGGCATGGGCATATCACGGATGTAGCTGAACATGTCGCGCGCGTCGCGCCGAAGCTGTGAAGCAATTTTTACGATAGGATTTTTTGACGGACTGCTATTATCTTCCATACAATTGATTCCTTAAATAACGCACTTTTTTACAGGGGATGAAAGATAAAAGCAAACGAGCGCGGCGGCGGCGATTCTCCCGCCGCATTATTCAACAGTCACCTGCGCGGGAGAATGCAAAATGATATTTGGGCCGTTATACCTTCCGATATAACCGAAAACACTCACCTGTTTCCCCGTCAAGGATTGGTCAAGTCCAAGTCCTTTGGACGAAAATAACTCCTTGGCGTCTTTGAATATTGTGGCCGAAAAATCAGTTTTCCAATCGTCGCCGAAATTGATATGGACCGCCTTTTCCCCGACATGCACATTTTTTACGATCCCGCGCACAAGGGCATGGCGTCCGATCAACCGCTGCGCATCCTCTGGTTTACTCACGGCCCCGCGACTCGCTTTCCAAATGCCCAGACCCTCGACATAAGCCGATCTGGAAGCCGTCCAGTATTCCTGCGCGCGCCGACCGGTCAGGCAGGACGAATCGGTGAATACACGACCGAGCCCACGTCGAAGCAAACGCCGCGTGACGTCAATATCGCCAACGAACACGGCGGCTAGTGTCCGTCCGTACTTGTCCAGAGGGCGAGCCTGACAAATCTCGATCCTCGCACTTTTTCCCACGCAAAGTTTCCGGTTGGCTTCCGTGGCTTTTCGATACCCGGCTTCCCCTTTTTCAGGCGTGTCAATTCCGATATAGCGAACTTTCTCGCCACCCCCGATGGTGATAGTATCGCCATCAATGACTTTTTCGATGGCAACAAATTTTGAAAACTTCGAGGAGGCGCCCTTCAGCCCAACATTTTCCTCCGCGGCAGGCGCCAGGCCAGCGACGCAAAGTGCCAACACGGCAACGCAAAACGCAACAATCACGCAAAATGGGATTCGAATACGCACCATAGTATTCGGCCTTGCATTCGTCATCTTGAATGAGCGTCCGGGCGCTTTAGAAAATGATTCGCTACGCCAATGACCACGACCCGGAAGGCAGCGGCGTCTGAAACACGCCTGGCAACCTCACACGTCAAAATAGCTTTGCGATATTTCGTCACCCATAGCAAGTACAGGTAAATCCCGAAAACGCTTCAAGATATGACCTGAAAAACTGTTCTTCGTACCCCCTCTATTCTCCGAAACACGCAAAGCAAACCAAGGAAATGTCCATCAGGTCCGACAAAAATTCAATGCCGCCCAATGCCATTGGCGATGAGCGGCTGCTGTCTTGACAAGATAAAAGCAAAAAGTATAGTACGCTTCTCGTCGCGCATATCGCGATGAAAGGCGTTAGTATTCCTGAGTAGCTCAATTGGTAGAGCGGGTGGCTGTTAACCACTAGGTCGGGGGTTCGAGT
>CAZQAE010000062.1:0-28905 GCA_964591275.1 uncultured bacterium
TTTCCGCTTTATCGCGTAACTCCAGGTTTGCCGGAAATTTCCGCCGCGCTTCCGCTTTGACCACTGCTCCATCTGCTCGCCGATCGTTTTCGCCACCCGCTCCACATTCTTGGCGCTGACGGCGATCCCGGCATAGACTTTCAGATCTTCGCATCCTTTCGTGAATGTGGACTGCCTTCCGGCCCGCGCCATCATCCTTCGAAGGCCCGGCGTCCGGGTTGTGCCCGCCACGTCCAATTCCTCATCGCCGGGGTATCACGTTTTCCTGCAGGATGGGCAGACGAACATCGAACGCGACCAGGACACGGGACCGAGGATCGACAAAAGAGCCTTGCTCTTGAGTCCCTTGCTTTCCATCGGCATACCGCAAGAACAGACGAGCGCTTCAGGCCGTTTTCCCGAGCCGATGGCGCGCAGCAAGGCCGACAGCGCCTTGGCTCCGGCGCAAAGGACTGCGGCGCGTATGCTACTTTCCCACGCCTCCAGGTCGGCGCTTCCCGCCTTTGACGCCTTTTTGAGAATGCGCCTTACTTCTTAGTCTTGCTCGATGGCGACCGGTGCCGTTTTTTTTTCGACGAGTGCTTTAGCTCTTCACACAAGGCCTCTCCAATTTCCCGCAATTCCCTGGTCAATTGCTCGAAGCGCCTGAAGTTGTCGATCTGCTGTTGGTATTTTGCGACTTCCTTCAGGCTCTTGAGCCTTTTGGAGACGGTCTTTCCTCCTTCTTTGAAAGTGTAGAGGGGGTAAGGTCCGCGCTGCACCAGTTCGCCTTCCTTGTTTTTGCCCTCCCTATACTGCTGAACAATGCTTCCCCGTCTCATGCGATCCAGACTCGCTAATTCGGACAGGATGTCTTTGCGTCTTGCCGTGAGATCATTTGAAGCCATTTTACCCTCCATATGTAGTATGCATTACTACATCATTACAGCCAAATAAAAAGAGCAAGAATAAAAACCCACTTCTGTGACGTACACCCCATGCTGATTGACAAGAAGAATGGGTGAGAGTAAAAGAAGCACGGTGATCACGAGGGGAAAAATTTCCAGCATTTATCGATCAGACAATCAATGGCGGAGCTGCGAATCCGTTACCCAAACCGCAGGAAAAATTGAAAAGGACCGTGAGATTTATTGCTTAAAGCATCGAATATCGTTGTCCAATGCAGGTTATATGAGCAAGCTGGTGCAGCATGCTCACATGTTGAATAAAATTTTATGAGGAGGTGTCATGGTGAAAAATAAGAACATTGGCTGGCGGGTGACGTTCGCGGGCGTGGGCGTCAATCTTGCTTTGGGTGTCTTGTACACATGGAGTGTGATTGCACACGGCATTCCCGAGGAGTGGGGATGGAGTGCGGCTGACAAAGCCTTGCCTTACTCCGTAGCATGTTTCGTGTTCGCCTTGGCCATGATCCCGGCTGGTCGCATACAGGATCGTTTCGGACCGCGATGGGTTGTCACGGTCGGCGGCGTTCTGATGGGAGGCGGCTTGATTTTTTCATCTATGGTGGGCTCCTGGCTTTGGGGCTTCGTCATCGGGTTTGGCGTTATTACGGGTATGGGCATCGGATTTGGGTATGCTTCAGCGACCCCTCCGGCGGTAAAATGGTTTCCCCCGGCTAAAACCGGCATGATCGCCGGTCTCGTGGTCGCCGGATTCGGCCTGGCTTCCGTGTACATCGCTCCGCTTGCGACATCTCTTCTCAGAAATGTCGGCTTGGCGGATACACTGTTTTATTTGGGCATCGGCTTTATGGTAGTCGTTGTTGTGCTTGCGCAATTTATAAAGAATCCACCGCCCGGATACGTTCCGGAAGGTGTCAAACCGGCCAAAACAGGGTCTCCAGCCTCGAAGGGCTCTGTGGACAAAAACTGGAAGGAAATGATAAAAACCTCTCAGTTCTGGCTGCTTTGGACCATGTATGCGTTCGGTTCGGCTACCGGTCTTATGTTGATCGGCATCGCCACGCCACTCGGCAAAGCTTCTCTCGGCGAAGCCGCGTTCTGGGCGGTTGTGCTTCTTTCCGTGGGCAATGCCGGAGGACGTATCCTGGCGGGAACGCTGTCGGACAAACTTGGCCGCCAGTGGACGATGTTCGGCGCGTATGTCCTTCAGGCATTTATGATTATCACTTTGATTTTCGTGCAGAACAGCGCCATCATGCTCCTGCTCATTATCATGATTGCCGGTGCTAACTACGGCGCGAACCTGGCTCTTTTCCCGTCGGCGACAAAAGATTACTTCGGCCTTAAAAATTTCGGCCTCAACTACGGCGTTATGTTCACGGCCTGGGGCGTGGGTGGTCTTATCCTGCCTCGCATCAATGGTATGATCATCGACGCGACCGGAAACTCGAGGATTACGTTTGTTGTGGCCGCCATTTTGATGGTTCTCGCCGCACTCCTTACATTCGTCAGCCGCGCCGTGTCCAATCGGTCACAGGACAATGAAGAGATCGAAGCAGCCGAACCGGCTGGAGTGAAAGCGTAGTCGGAATAAAAAAACGGTATATCTTGATTGAAGGATTTCAATCAATGGAAAGCAACAAAGTTAAACAGGTCCATTCATTTTAACAATTGCAGAGGAGGATGTCATGAGTGAATTCAAGTACCACGCACCGGATAAATTCCGCGATAAAGCCTGGGTCAAATCCATGGAAGAGTATAAAGCCATGTACAAGAAATCCATCGATGATCCCGAGGCTTTCTGGGGCGAAGTCGCCAATGACTTCACCTGGTTCGAAAAGTGGGACAAGGTTTGGGATTACAACTACGACATTCGTAAAGGTCCCGTGAAAATCGAATGGTTCAAGGGCGGAAAAACCAATATAACCGTCAACTGCCTTGACCGTCACCTGGAAAGCCGCAAAGATCAGGTCGCCATCATTTGGGAAGGCAACGACCCGAAAGAAGACAGACAAATCACCTACGGCGAGCTTTACACTGAAGTCAACAAGTTCGCCAATGTCCTCAAATCCAAGGGCGTGAAAAAAGGCGATCGCGTTTCCATTTACATGCCGATGGTTCCGGAACTCGCCATCGCTATGCTGGCCACTGCGCGTATCGGCGCTATCCACAGCATCGTATTTGGTGGATTCTCTTCGGAAGCTCTTGCGGATCGTATCGTCGATTCGACCTGCAGGATTCTGATCACCACCGATGGCGTTTATCGCGGCAAAAAAGCTATCCCACTGAAGGGCAATGCCGACAAAGCCATGGAGATCTGCAAGACTCAACACAATCATGATGTCGACGCCTGTATCGTTGTCAATCGCACAGGCCAGGATATACCGATGGTTGACGGTCGCGATTACTACTGGAACGATCTTATGGCGGATGCCGCAGCCGAATGTGAGCCTGAGAAGATGGACGCGGAAGATCCGCTGTTTATTCTTTATACGTCCGGTTCCACAGGCAAGCCCAAAGGCGTGCAGCACACTGTCGGCGGTTACATGGTCTTTACCGGCGCGACGTTCAAGCATGTATTTGACTATCATGACGGTGATATCTGGTGGTGCACGGCGGACATCGGTTGGGTCACCGGCCACAGCTACATCGTCTACGGACCGCTTTCCCAGGGCGCCACGACGGTTATGTTCGAAGGCATTCCCACATACCCCGATCCCGGTCGCTTTTGGGGTGTCGTGGACAAATGGAAGGTTACCCAGTTCTATACAGCCCCCACGGCCATTCGCGCTCTCATGAAGGAAGGCGAGGAGTGGGTCAACAAATACGATCTCAGCTCACTGCGCCTTCTCGGTTCCGTCGGCGAACCGATCAACCCTGAAGCCTGGATGTGGTACTGGAGCAAGGTGGGTAAAGAACAGTGCCCCATCGTGGATACATGGTGGCAGACTGAGACGGGCGGCATCCTGATTACGCCTCTGCCTTATGCGATCGATCAAAAACCCGGCAGCGCCACGCTTCCCTTCTTCGGCGTCAACCCGGCGATTCTGGACGATCAGGGCAATGAGCTCGAAGGTGCAACCAATGGCGTTCTGGCGCTCAAACAACCGTGGCCAGGACAGATGCGCACCTTGTACGGCGATCATAAGCGTTTTGAGGAAACCTATTTCCAGATGTTCCCCGGTTTCTATTTCTCGGGCGACGGCTGCCGCCGCGATGAAGACGGTTACTACTGGATTACGGGCCGCGTCGATGACGTGATCAACGTGTCCGGTCACCGCATGGGTACGGCTGAAGTAGAATCGGCCCTCGTTTCTCATCCCGATGTGGCTGAGGCCGCAGTGGTCGGTTTCCCGCATGAAATCAAAGGCCAGGGGATCTATGCATATGTCACCCTGATCACCGGTCGCGAGGCGTCTGACGCCTTGAAAGCCGATCTGGTGAAGCATGTGCGCATTGAAATCGGCCCGATCGCCTCTCCCGATCGCATTCATTTCACGCCTGGTCTGCCGAAGACCCGTTCCGGCAAGATCATGCGTCGCATTCTGCGCAAAATCGCCGCGGATGAATTCGACAACTTGGGTGACACGTCCACTCTGGCGGATCCCAGTGTCGTGGAAAATTTGATCGCAGGGCACAAAGTATCGAAATAGCTTAACTGACTAATTCCCGGCCGCTTGCGGCGTAGGATACTTAATAACCGAATTTGAACACCCCGCCGCTTGCGGCGGGGTTTTTTATTGAAGGGCGTCGGCTGTTATCCAGTCGGTCGGCGCCGCGTGCGTCAGTTCATCCGCCACGCGCTCGGCGTCGCCGACAGTCTTGCGCGTGACCTTCAGGAGGTCGCGGTAGAGTTTCATCCGCGCCGATGCTTTTCGGCGGCGTGTGGGTTCCGTCTTCGCTGCAATGGCGCGAGGAATGCGAATCAAGCTACTGCGCGAATCTGGAATGGTACGCCTGCGACGGCGATGGCGACCTGTCCGGCGGGCGCGTGTATTTTACGGATACGCCCGCCGATCTATTTCCGCTGTCCATGACCTGGGATGAGCTTCTTCCCATCAATGCGGATGTGGATGATTGCGGCGCGCCGTACGGGCCCATCGAAGTGGGCGTGCTTTTGTCCGAGTGGATGTTTGAAAGCGGGCCGGGAACCTATGAGGCGCGTGCGACAATTGAATCCACGGACGTTTTGGGCAACTACAGCAACCGCCTGGATGATATTTCGCTGGAAATCCTCTACGAACCAACCACAACGAGCACCACAAGTACTACGAGTACTACGAGTACTTCGAGCACTACGAGTACTTCGACGACAACATCCACAACGACGCAGGAACCGACAACTACGACGACTTCCAGTTCCACCTCAACAAGCTCATCGACGAGTTCGACTACTACGAGTTCCTCCACATCTACAAGCACAAGCACAACGACTTCGACTTTGACTTCCACGAGTACAACAACCAGCACGACAACCACAACATCGACGACAACGAGCACGACGACAACGACATCCACAACGACGACGACCGAGGAACCGACAACCACGACGGTGATGACGACGACGTCAACAACAACGACAACTGACGACGCAGATGACGATACAGACGATGACGACAGCCTCGATGATGACAGCCTCGATGATGACTCACTGGACGACGATAACGAGGAATGCGTGTACTGCGAGGAAAACGATCATTGCTATTACGGCATGGGCGAAGGGTATTGGTGCGTGGATAATTGCTGCCGCTACATTCCCGACTATGACGATGACGGCGATGATGATTCCATAAATGACGACACATCCGACGATGATTTAGATGCCGATGACGACACTGAGCCGCAGGGCATGGACAGCGAAGGCGATACGCACGGCGGAACTTATTGCGGAAACAAATGGTTTTGATGATGAGCAAAACACAAATATCGCAAATGAGGGGCCATTTATTCCTTTTTATTTTCCGTCAAAAAGCTAAAGTGGTTTATGACATATATTCTCTATATAGCTGTTTTATATATATATTACTATATTCAGCATTTATTTGTTTAATGGCTTGCAATAATATTTTGACAATGCTACGATGAGTACTATAAGTGAAAGTGGGCAAACGAAAGCGTAGTTGGGGCGATGTTGATGAATCGAATTACTTATCGGTGCTTCGAGCAGACTTTAAATCCGAGTGAACCGGGCAAACTTGCGACGCAAATTGCCAACTCGATAGGAAGTGTGAAATGAAGACAATGAAATCAAACTTAGGCCGGTTGTTCAGGTCTTCTCCTGGCAGCTATTTTGTTTTCCCCAAAAATATTGTTTCGCTTGTTTTCCAATCTTTGCTTTTGCTTGCCTGATTGCCATTTCCGCTTGTAGCGACGGAAGTGAAGGCAGCGAAGCGGATGCCACGGATATTGAGGCGTCGGTTTCATCCGACACCCAGGACGAAGAAATTTCGACTCCCTCTCCGATTAATCCGGAACTCTTGAAAAAATATGGCCCCAAAATTATGGAATATTTTCCAAATGGAGATGTGCCGTCAGTTGTCTCTGATAGTCGGCAAAAAGTTGAAGAGAAACTAAAACTCCTCAACTTTAAAAGCCTACCTAGTCATGATAGGTTCAACATTTTGAAAGACTCCAACAAATTAACACATAAGTGCGCTGCAGAACAGTATATTAATGAAAGTGACATGGATTACATCGAAAACATTCTATGGAAAACCAGTGATATGGATGAGAAAAGAATTGCTCAATCTATTATATCATTTTATGACAACACTAAAAGCTTTGGCATTCTCAAAAAACATATCGAAAACTATAATAGCAAAATTGTTTTAGAAAAAAATTGTTTTATATTTAACGATGCAATTAAATCGATGGGGAATGTTGCTGCCAGTGGGTCAGAAGATGCGCTAAATTACCTCATTGATGGTACTGATAATAGGACTTGGTTAAAAAAGGGGTACAAATTTGATATTAATGACCATGGTTGGAGTCAGGATATCCAATCTCGTTCTTTCGTTAGAAGCTCAATAATCGGGCTTGGGTATTCTGGACGAATTCAAGCCAAAACCTCCTTAATCAATTTATACACGGAATTTCAATCAAATGAAGCAAAATTCCTATACGGCAATGCACTTCGTGAAATTACACTACATGTAGTTGGAGCAATCGCAAATATTGAAAAATCTAGTTTATTTGGAAGCGATTCCCTTTTTTGGGACTATCAGAAATTCCAACGGCAAATTACTTTTCCGCAAATACAGAGAGTCACTTTTGTTGATAATAATCCCAATCTGAATTACAAGAATGCGAAAATATTGGGTTTCAGTGGCGCAATACTATGCGCTAGTGATATTAAGTTTTTTAAGAATGGCGATATTTCTGAACACCTGTACAATAATAAATACAGTCATAAAAAGTGGGCGCTTGCAATTGGCTTAAATGATCGGGGATTTTATTCTGAATATTTAATCTACGTCCTTGAAAGTCTATACACTGGAGAAGTTAAGGAAAACCATTTTCTTGGCCTAATGCAAATTCTTCCTGCTCTAGGTCACAGTGCACGTGATGGTGGATTGGAAGCTCAAGAATATCTGAAGAAATCATGTTTTCCTGAGAAGTGGCTAAAGAACAAAGTGAAGTGGCACTTCAATGAGTACAAGGGTGAGAAACTGGCCATTGCTTTGGCTCGTTCAGGAATATGGGGTTTAGGATATTGGGCTTCAGATGAATCATTGAAAATTCTAAAGCGATTACAGGAGGAATACGCCAAGAAGGATCTTAGCAAGTATTTTGAAAGGGACATTTCTCGAGCAATTTCTATTGCTAATAATATTAAAACGCATGGAGCTGAATCGGCACTGAGTATTGACACGGGATTTGAAGTCAACAGATAATGGAGGTAACCATAATGCGCTTACAAACAAAATGCACTGTATGTATTTCAATCCTGGCTTTAGTGTTGTTATTTCATGTTATAACCGCACATGCTGTTTCTCTGAAAATCAGAAGGCATGCCGACGTTTCAGATAAATACGACCATAATTATATAAATAGCATAATTCAATAATTGGTGACAGTCACCTATTATTCGTGAAATATGCGCGAATTGTACGAATATAAAATATCCTCATTCCTTTTTTGGTCTTCCCACGGGCAAGGGCCGCAAGACTTTCCCCAGGTGTTTTTCGAGTTTTTCGATGAAATCGTTGCTGGCGAGTGCGTTGCCGCGATGCGTGGAGGTTCGAACTTGCGCGAGAAATTCCTCGCTGTACACGCATTCCTCGGATAATTGGGGACACCCATTATTTCGGTTACTTGTTGAGCGAAAGTTTTTGTGTTTTACCGATGCCGTTTCATAAGCGGACAATTAGTGGAATTAAATGTCCCCAAATATCCGAATTTAAAGTGTACGAATGAAACAAGGCGGTCGGGATCCTTGCCGATCACTTTCCGGTTGTCGATGATTTCGCGATCTCTCTCGGATCGTAGTTTTGCGTCCAGGGTTCGCCGAAAGCGGGAACCTGCACCTGGCCGTCTGAAAATCCCTGTATCCAGTCCAGAAGCCTGGGGAAAAGCGTGTTGTACTGTGCGTCGGCCTGCAAGCCGTCGATGTGGCTCCAGGATTCGTTGTACTGGATTTCAAAACCGTACTCGGTGCGCGGCAGGTCCTGGCCCCGGACGGGCGGAAGCTGATCTCGGTAGGCCTCCATCACTCCTTCGTCGCTGATGAGTTCGGTCCCCATGGCGTAAACCGGCGCATCCATCCGTGAAGTAAAAAAGCTGAAATAATTCTCACGCCAGGCGCCCTCGGTTTCCAGCAAATCAGCCACGTAGAAATCATAATCCATGCGCGCCGGGTAATAAGGGTCGGCGTTGTTGGACGGACCTTCAAAAATGTTTCTGGCCAGTTGCTGCGCGTTCATCAGCTCAGGCGGATCCATTTCGTCGTAGGAAATCCAGGAATAAGTTGCACCGTCTTCGCAGGGAAAGGATCCCAGAAAGTCGTGACATATCTCCCCGCCGGTCATCGTTCCCATGTGGCCGCTGAAATTTTCCATCAGGCCGAATTCGTCGTCCGCCACCAGGCCCAGCACAGCTTCGTTGGTCAGGATCACATCGTGAAAGCGCGTCATGAATGGCATAAGGATGTTAAAGGGGCCGTAATCGGGGAAGACGCCGTCAGGCCCGAGAGTCGGATCACCGGGATCGCCAAGCCCTTCCACGGCGGCCATGGAAAACACTTCCAGGAAAGTGTAGATGCCCGGCGTCAGGAAAGAAAAGGTTGTTGTGCGCGAGAGGCGACCGTCCCGGAGTTTCTGTAAATCGCGCAAATATTCGGGCTCGGTGTATTCGCTGTTGTAACGGGCGCCGCCGTCCAGAAAAACCAGCCCGGCTACATCGTCTTTGCCCATATGCCCGTCGTCGAACTCGCAGGCCGTGTAAGCCTGAACAAAATAGACGCCCCTGGAATGACCCCCAAAGAAAACATTCGTTTGGCGCTTGTCCTCGGGAATCAGTTCAAATATGCGGCGGTACGTCGCGAGTTGCAGATCCAGCCCCCATTCGCTGGTCATGGCAATGGACGGGTCGTTGCCGCTGATGTAGCCATTGAATGTTTTTCCATCCACCTCGGCGTTATTGTAATAATAATCGAAGGCCAGCCAGGGGTCGCCCTGCTCTTCGGCGATATTGCTGACGTGCACGTCCTCCATCAGGTGACATCGGCGGTCGAGAACCCAGACCTCCAGATCGCCTTCGGCCAACTCCACCATATTCTCGGCGATGAAGGTCAATTGGTTCGCCCCGGCGGTATAACCCGCAATGAGGATGAAGATCGCGCTGACCGAGCGCGGAGGATTATCGCCGGTGTCCTGCCGAAAACGGAAAAGGGGAAACTGGTTGTATTCCTCCGGCGTTTCGTCTCCCGTTATCGGATTGGGCGGCGGCGCGGGCGCGTCGAGGAGCAGATAATCGTTGATCACGCGAAAGGGGATCTCGTCGTCGTCCGCATCGTCGTCGGCGTCGTCATCAGCGGTATCGTCGTCAGTATCGGCGGTATCGTCGTCGTCGTCGTCGCCGGAATCGTCATCGTCGCCGCCGCACGAGACGCAAAAAGCGGCAATGATGAAAATTAGCAGAAGAAAAGCGATAAGCTTTGTTCGCATTGATTTATCCTATTAAAAAATCAAACGTCAATTTTACACCTTCACAGGCTCCAAACTATTCTATTATCATAGCCGATCAGGCTCCTTTTTGCTCTATTGGATTTCCGGGCATGGAACTTTTACGCCAGGCGGCGCGTTGCGCCGGGTACATCAGCGCAAAGGCCAGGGCGGCGAAGGCGCCGGCAAACATGCGCACGACGGTCAAGTGCGTCGCGGATGTGAAAACGGCGATCACCATGAAAATGATCGTGGCCAGCCGCATTCCGCGCAAAAACCCGCGATGTTTTTCCAGTTTTTTTCGCCAGGCGTTAAAGGCGGGAACGGCGAACCACATGAGCGCCAGCACCAACAGGCAGCGTATCCACTGCGCTGTGGAAAAGGCCAGACGGTCCAGCCCCGGCGTGAAATTTCTTGCCAGGTAGATGAAAATCCAATGGAGAACAAGAAAGTCCAGTGAGAGAATCCCGAATCGCTCCACGCCTTTTGTGAACCAGCTCTCACGAACTTTGGGATAGATGTGGCGAAAAGCCAGAAGCCATCCCGTGAACAGCGCAAAGGTTTGCAGGAAAAATCGGAAGTCGGCCCGAATGACGGGTTGCGTTCGCGGATTGTAGGCCATCATCGGCAGCAGCCAGGAGACGACAAGAAGGATCAGAAATACACTCGCCGCCAATGCCATCTTCCGACCGCGCAGTCGTTCGATGAAAAGCCCCATGATGACAAAGCCGGTGGAGGGAATTATTCCAAACATGCAAAACCAATAAGGCGAAGGCCACAGGCTCTTGACCGCTTCCTTTGTCATCTCGCCGTTGCCGGCAAATAAGTGCCAGGCGAAGTGCGAGCGCACTTGCGGATTGATTTCGATCTGCGCGCCGAGGGCCAGAAAATAGTTGGCAAAGAATAATCCCGCCACGAAAGGCATCGCCCAATTGGGCAGTCGGATGCGCGCCAGCAAATACGCAAAAAACACGCCCACGCCAATGGCCTGCACCACGGAAATGAAGGGGCCGGACCCTTCGATCAGGTTATAGCTCCAGCCGTAGAAAAAAAGCCCCAGCGCGGTCAGGGCGTAAAGGCGCGTCAGGCGAAATCCTGGGATTTTCTTTGCTTTTTCAATGACCAGATCGACATTGACTCCGGTGAGCATGAGGAAACCGGCGGAGAAGATATAAGCATAGGCGAGGAAGAAAATGCGAAAAGTTTCGTCGCCGCGCACGGGCGCCGCGGAGTGCATCAACAGGTGCGCCGCCACCATTTGCGCCACGGTGAAACCGCGATAAAAATCCAGATCGCGACGTCTTTGGGCAACTGTTTTCGTATTGATGGCCGCTTCGGATTGAGGCTGATGATTAGCCAAGATTATTCATGATCCCGCAGTGATTATCGGCCCTAGCGTTGGGCTACTTGGAGGCTTTACCCAGTTTCTTCGTGGCGTTGGCGATCTTTTTTGCAATGGCTTTGTTTTCGGGGCGCAAGGCTGATGCTCTTTTATATTGATCAAGGGCCAGTTGATACGATTTATTTTTCGCCAGTTGATCGCCCTTTTCGACGATCATCCTGACGATCTCGTCCTGCTTGGCGACAAGCTGCGTGGGATCTTTCTTTTCTCCCAGATATTTCAGGCTACGAAAGTAGGAATCGAAGGCGTTGAAATATGGCGGCGAGGTCAGCAGGCCGGCGTCTTTGGCGGCGTCGCCCAATTTCTCATGAAGGTTTGCGGCGATGGGTTTTGAGATCACGGGCATTAAAAACCACGCCGCGACAATGATAATCACGATTTTCAAAACCAGGCTCGGCCAGCGGCTTTTTCGGGATCCTGGCTGTTCGGGGGATTTCCGGCCCTGAATCCCGCCCAGTTTCTCCATGGCCTCCATGGCCTTTTCGTTTTGCGGATCACGGGTCAAGACGCGCTCGTAAATCGGTTTGGCCAGGTCCAGATGCTTTTTGACCCGTTGCATTTCCGCTTCAGCCAGCAATTCCTCGGTTTTGTCTAAAAAAACCTGTATTCGCTCCAAGTCGGTTTGGATGCGGCGCGAATGGAATTTCCGCAAAAAAGCTCCGGCAATTTTCTTCGCTTCCGCATGGTCGTGGTGATCGATCATTTCGCGGATTTGCTTGACCGCTATTTCCTCTTCTGCGGCCAGGCGGCTGTATTCTTCTTCCAATTGCTCGATATGCGGATCGTCAGGCTTTTCGTTTTTCACTTGTTTCAGGCGCTTTAAGGCGACGGTGACCTCGCCTTCCTGGTGCGCTTGCCGTGCTTCATCCAGCTTTGCGCCGCTTTGGTTTTTGTTTTTCGCTCGCCCGATCGGAGCAGGCTCGGCCCCGATTCGAAGCGCGTTGCGGACTTCCCACATGGTTTGGAAGCGATTGTCCGGGTCCTTTTCCATGCACTTGTGGATCGCGTCGCACAAGTCCTTGCTGAGGTCCTTGCGGAATTTGCGGATCGGCTTTTCCGAGGTGGTGAGAATTTTGTTCATCAGGTCCGGGATGGTTTCGGCTAGAAAGGGAAGTTCCCCGATGGCCATCTCGTAGAGCATGACGCCCAGAGCGTAGATGTCGCTTCGCTCGTCGAGTTTGCCGCACCACTGCTCGGGGCTCAGATAAGGTCCCGTTCCGAGAACTTCACCCGTCGCGGTCAGAGCCGTTGTGGCCTCCTCCGATTTGGAGATGCCGAAATCCATAAGCGTAGCGTTGTGGTTGTCGTCTACAATCACGTTATTGCTTTTAATGTCGCGGTGGATGGCGCCGGCCTTGTGAATATGGGCCAGGGCGTCGGTGATTTGCCCGCCGATGTGCCTGATCTCATCTTCACCGGCTTTTTCGCCATCCATTATGTATTCGCGCAGTGTTTGGCCCCGCACGTACTTCATGACGAAGTAGGGCATGCCCTGGTGGCGTCCCACATTGTAGATCGGCACGATGTTGGGGTGATCCATGCGGGTGACGATTCTGATTTCCTGCTCAAATCGCTTGGAAACGCGGTCGTCTTCACTTATGGCGTCGGCCAAAAGAGCCTTCAGCGCCACTGTTCGCGGAACATCCAATCCCAGTTCCCTGGCCTCGAACACGGCTCCCATGCCGCCTTTCCCAATAAGACCGATGATTTCGTACCGGCCATCAACGATATCGCCTATCCTGATGGCGCGGGACGGGACATCCTTCACCGGCGTACGGCCATCCCCAGTGTTATGCGTCAAGATCGGCGTCCTTTTGAAGTTCCATGCATAAGAGTGGCTTTATAATACCTAGGCGCCCGCGAATATCTCACACACTCTGCCGACGCAATAAAGCTCTTCTATCTATTAATGCGTGAGTAGATGTTCGTCAAACACCGTTCCGTCGGGGTCGATGGCCTCGATGGACAGCGTGTCTCCCACGAATGTCAGATTTACGAAGTGATAACGGGTTTCATAGACTTCTATGAAATCGAAATCCTGCTGGAAGCTGTCGAGGGCGGAGCCGCCGCCGCCGGAGATCATGTGCGTAACGCCGTTTTTCTCGCCGCGTTCATAGTCGTGCGTATGGCCGCAAAAGAACAAATCCACGCCGTACTGCTCAAATAGTGGCACCAGAGTTATGCGCATAAGTATTTCACCCTGGTAGCCCGGGCTGTCCCACCCTTCCGACCAAGCCGGATGATGCGCGAAAACGACGATCCATTCGGCGTCTGTGGCCGCCTGGGATTCCAGGGTTTGTTTGAACCACTGATATTGGGGCGAACCGTGAATGTAGAGGCGGTTCGTATTGAGTGCGATGAATAAAGTGTTGCCGTACGTGAAGGAGTAATAGCCCGACACGCCGGGATAGGTGAACAGGCTGTAATAGTAGACGGATTCGCTTTCGTGATTGCCGATGCTGATATAAGTGGGTGTGTTCGGCAAAAGAGCCGCCGCCGGGTCGAAATACTGCTCATCGTATTGGCTTGCCACCCAGCCGTCGCCCACGATGTCGCCCACGTTGATCGCAATGTCCGGCGCGGCATCGGCCATGGCGTCGGCCACCATCTGATGCGACGCAGGATCGGAACGATTGTCCCCCCAGACGCCGACGGTGAAGGGCGTGTCGCGATGAGGAGCGCTTTGAAAGCGGTAAATCGCGCTTTGCAGGCCGCAAGATTCCACGCGATAATAGTACTGAGTCTCCGTCTCCAGATCTGGAACTTCGCAACGGTGGATCATTCCCCATTGATTACAATCCACACGATTGCCCAGAGCCTCAGTCAAACCGTATTCGACGATGGAGTCGCCGAGAAGATTCGTGCCCCAATGGATGCGGATTGTGGATTGCGTCACGTCGAGAAGATAAGGCTTGCGGACGATTTCCGTCGCGTTGCAGGAATGCTCAATATCGTCGTCGGCGTCGTCATTGACGTCGTCGTTCAAATCATCGTTCAGGTCGTCATCCACATCGTCGTTGACATCATCATCAACATCGTCGTCCGTTTGGTCGTCATCACCCGTGTCATCATTCAAATCGTCGTCGGCGACAGGAGCGTCGTCATCATCCGAATCGGAATCCGATTCAGAATTGCAGCCAATGGCCACGAAGGCGGCGAGACTAAGGACCAGCAGCGCATATATCATGTTTTTCATTTTCAAATTACTCCAGAAAACCATTTCAAACACAGACAAGACAGTCTAACTGATGTTGGAACACCGCACAATGCAAAATGCTGATAACGGTTAGCGACCCAGAAGTGGGTTTTTTCAATCCCTAAAAACACCTGCGGGATTTGTAGTCCATCATCGTAAAGCCTATTGCTGTATCGCCTGTTTTACAGGCTGATAATGAGGGTTTTATTCGTGCAAGCCGCTGAGCATTTCGATGACTTTTTGGCGATAGAAAGTTTCCGTCGAGAATCCCAGGGAAACTTCCTCTTCATAAAAATCCGGATGCTCGATCCAGTGATAATCAGCCGCGGGCAACATATAGCCGATTTCATCACCGCAAAGACCCATGTGCATGGGGACGCCGTCGCCCACGTAATTGATGTATCCATCCAAAGCCGGGTATGTGAAAGGTCCCCAGTCTCCGCCGAAATCGACGACCGATTCTTCTCGGCCAAGAATCGTCTCGGGAAAAGTTTCGCCGGGAGACGTGACCAGGGTGACAGGTCCGACGCGAACCAGGGCGACGAATTCGTCCGTGCAACCGGTGAGGCCGCACAGCCATTGCGGTTCGAATAGTCGCTCGGCAGGCTCGAGGATGCCCGCGAAAAAAGCGAGGAGAAATACGGGGTTTTGTATGGGCAAGGGGAGATCGGCGACGATTATCGACAAATCGGGTCGTTCGACGATTGGCGCTTCACCCAGCGCCTGAATCGCGGCGTCGGCGACGACGAAACCTTGGCTCCATGCTGCTTCCCAACTTTGGCCGGAAAGGTAGGTTTGCTGGCCAAATTCATCCAGCACCGGCAAACCTTGCTGATCTCTTGCGGGGATATTGACGCCGAGCGGCGTTTGCAATCCCCCGACGGCGCCGGAAATGTAAACACCGACGCCTCCGAGCTGCTCCTCAATGCGTTCACGTACCCAGCGGGGGAAATCCGCGGTAATTTCCCTTGATGAAATGACGACCTCGGGGTGGCTGTGCCAGTTCACCAGCGTCGCCACGGTGTCGCCCGAATCATCGAGAAACTGCGCGGCGGATACCGTTGGAATAACGATCTCAGGCTGGCGACTGTCTCTGATAAGGCTCTCGTGGTTAGAGCCGGGATCGTTGATATCGACGGCGCCCGCCTTCATGGTCGCCGGCGTCAAACTCTCCCACAAATCAACGGTTTTATTGACGATGGTGTTGACGATGAAGCGTTGATAAGCTGGCGAAACACCGGTAGTCGCGGGGTCAGGCCCCCAGATGCCCACCGTATCCGGCCCTTCGTGGTTGTGCGTTGAAGCCACCAAAATATTGCGCGGTTTGAGACCGCGAAGGCCGAGCATGTCCTGCACGGCTTTTGTGTTCAAACGGGAAAATCCCACCAGATCGAGACTCACCAGCACGACGTGTTCATCTCCTTTGGCCAGCACAAGAACAGCGGCCAGCAGATCATCGTGCACTCCGGTCGCCACGCGGTTCAAAGAGGTTCCGCCCATGTAAATGAGACCGGGATGATTGGCTTCGTTCGGCGTAATGACGGCCTGCCCGGCAGCCACGTAGAGTCTTCCGTCGCTGGGCGGCATGGGAAGTTGCGGGTATTCAGTGTCGTCGTCCGCATCATCATTCAGATCATCGTCAGCATCGTCGTCACCCGTGTCATCGTTTAAATCGTCATCACTATCATCATCCAAATCATCGTCGTTATCATCATCGTTATCATCATCGTTATCGTCGTCGTTATCGTCGTTGCCAATGTCGTCATCCGCCGGTTCAGAGCTTGTCGAATCATCGTCATCGGATGAGTCGTCGCCGCATCCAAAGGCAGCCATTGAGCATATTACGAGAGCAAGCATCAGGATCAGCAAGCGATCCGAACTTGGTGAAGTTAAAAAACGCATATTTTTCTCCAAGGTTGCCGAGCCCAATGATTATAGATTGACCGCGAGGCGGTCGGCAAGTGGGGGCTAAAGCCTGCCGCTAAAGCAAAGTATGAAGTATGAAATACGGATGAAGAGTTGTCGGCATCGTGCTTTCGCTTATACATCTTTCCGTATTCCGTATTCCGTATTCCGTATTCCGTATTCCGCATTCCGCATTCCGCATTTGTGTAACCCTAAACCCAACCCCTTTTTTACCGATTGAATTTTTTTTATTGTCCCACTAAAATAAAGAGAGGCAAATTCATTGGGGGATTCAAATGCATTCGAGAAAATTTTTTGCGGCGGAGTCAGCCACTTGCGGGCAACCGGACAAACTTTGTGATCTGATTGTCGACACGATCCTGGACAGGGTGTTGGCAATGGACCGTTTCGCCCGCGTGGACCTGGACGCGATGGCTGCGCCGGGAATGCTTTTTCTGGCCGGGCAGCTTTCCACCAAGGCCTACGTCGGCCTGGAGTCGATCATTCGAGAGGTTGTCAGGGATGTTGGTTATGCCGGACCGGATGTGAATTTCAACGCCGACAGCATCGCCGTTTTGCACGTCATCGGCGAGCAAAGCCACGAAGTCGCCGCCGCCGTGGACAACAAGGGGGCCGGCAACCAATGCGTGTGCGTCGGCTACGCATCCGACGAGGGAAAACGGATCGGTGTGGATTTGGATTTCATGCCCTTGCCCCAGTGGCTGGCGCACAAGCTGACCATGCAACTGGAAAGCGTGCGGAAAGCCGATGAGCTTCCGCTAATTTTGCCCGACGGAACGGCGCAGGTCGTAGTGCATTATGAAAATGGCTCGCCTACCAAAGTTCAGTCCGCCGGTGTTTGTGCTCATCATAAAAAATCCGCTTCCATCGATGAGATCAGGGATTATTTGATGGCGAAAGTCATTGATCCGGTGTTGAATCTGCTCCCCGATTCGATGACGCAGCATACGGAAAAGTCGGCCAATAACGCCGTAGCCTTCACCATCGGCGGACCAGCGGCCGACATTGGTCTTTCCGGGCGCAAGTCCGTCAGCGACACCTACGGTACGGCTTGCGCATTCGGTGGAAGTTCTCCTGTCGGCAAGGACCCGACCAAGACCGACCGCGCGGCGTTGTACATGGCGCGCTACCTGGCGAAAAATCTGGTGGCCGCCGGCGTAGCGGAGCGGATTGAGCTTCGCCTGATATACTCCTTCGGACGACGGGATCCCATTTCCGTGCAGGTGGAATCCTTCGGAACCGCCAATATATCCGAAGTAGATATCTCCATCGCGCTGCAAAAAATCGTGGACCTGTCAAGCCCGGGCGTGGTCGAACATCTGCGACTGCGCGAAAGCGCTTACGCCCCACTGGCCTGTGGCGGGTTTTTTGGCCGCAAGGAACTTGCCTCGCCCTGGGAGCGCCTTGATCTGGTTGATAAAATGAAAAAAGCTTTGGCATAAAGGAGTCGCGCAATGTCTGAAAAGAAAATGGCGGAATTTGCAACCATCTGCGTGCATGGAAGCAAACATATCGACAAACACAAAGAGGATTTTCCCATCCGCACCGTGTCCACGCCGATCTACATGTCCAGCACCTTCGGCTTTGAAAACGTGGAAGAGGGCGCGGCGATATTTTCCGGCGAACGCAAAGGATACGTTTATACGCGGATCGGCAATCCGACCACGCGGGTGCTGGAAACGAAAATCGCCTACCTGGAAGGAACCGACGGCGCCGTGGCCTTCGCTTCGGGTATGGGAGCGATCAGCGCGCTGATTTTCAATTTCTGCCGACCGGGCGACAATTTCGTGGCTACCAGATGTCTATACGGCGGCACGCACAAATTCTTCGATGAAATGTGCAGGCGTTACGGAATTGAATATCGGCCCGTCAGCGGGCATGACTTGAAGGAACTGGATGAGGCTCTCAATGAAAAAACAAAGGTCGTTTTCATGGAGACGCCGGCCAATCCGACGCTGGGGATCATCGACATCGAGGCCTTCGCCGATATAGCGCATAAAAAAGGCGTCCCGCTGGCGGTGGACAACACCTTCGCCACGCCATACCTGCAAAATCCTGTCAAGCTGGGAGCGGATGTGGTCATGCACTCGGCCACAAAATACATCGGCGGCCACGGCGACACGGTGTCGGGACTGCTGGCTGGTTCATCCGAATTGATGGAAACGATCAATGGAGAGTACCTTCGCGACCTGGGCGCCTGCATCAGCCCATTCAACGCGTGGCTGCTTCTGCGCGGATTGAAAACACTGCCCGTGCGCATGGACCGCCACTGCGAAAACGCCATGGAGGTCGTGCAATACCTGAGCTACCACCCGAAAATCGAGCGCGTGTATTATCCCGGTCTGCGCAACCATCCCGGCCATGAGATCGCCAAAAAGCAGATGCGCAACTTCGGCGGAATGCTCGCTTTCGACGTGGTCGGCGGATGCGAAGCGGGCACCGTCGTCTGCAACGGCGTACGCATGTGCACGCTGGCTGTCAGCCTGGGCGATGTGGACACTCTTATCCAGCATCCCGCCAGCATGACGCACTCCACGTATTCGCCGGAGCAGCTTGCAGCCGCGGAAATCAACCCCGGCCTCGTGCGCATATCCGTCGGCCTGGAAGATCCCCGCGACATCATCGAGGATTTACGGCAGGCCCTGGCGCTGGTGTGAGCGAGGTATGAAGTATGAGGTATGAAGTAAGAAGTATGAGGTAGGAAGTTGGAGGGTAGGAGCGGTTTTTAACCGCGATCAGCCCCGTAAGGGGCGCAGGTTCGTAGCCCAGGGTGAAACCCTGGGAAAAGGATCAATGAGAATTCAGACGAAGCCCGCAACGCAGGGCGACACAAGATCAGCCCCGTGCGCCTGCCCTGAGCGAAGTCGAGGGGCAGGCACGTTGGATGTGTTCAAACAATACTCAACAACTAAGTTGCATCTTTCTTGACGCACCCGATTTCCGGTCCGATGTGCAAGGAACCTTCGTCGTCAAAGGGGTACTGCCTTTCCGCCAGCCTATCCTCTACAGACAGGGCGGCTTCGCTACGAAGGGCTTTTATGAAGTTCGTGCGCCTTGTCCTGACAGCCTGCGCTCTTTGGAACAGCTTGCTATAATTCGGCCACATAACAAGAGCGGTAAAGGAGCGATATCCTCCTTCATTGAATTCAACCCAAGGCGGATCTTCGGAGATTTCCCCGGAATCCACCATCGCCAAAGTATTGCGCACCAGTGCGAGATAGAAATTTCGCTCTCGATGCAATAAAAATTTTGAATATGCCTTTACTATCAAGGAACGCAACGGTTTGGGGATGTTGATATCCGTCATCTGCTGTACAACATCCGGGTCCGGTTTATTTTTAAATTGTTCGAGGTTATTAGAAACCCACACAGTCTCCATTTTGATGGCGGCTATGAATGCTTCCGTGATATTCGGTTGGTCTTGAAATGAATCGGCCATTTGCGAAAGTTCTTCCTCATTCAAGTGTGGAATAATTGCCGCCATGCCCTGATACATTATTGATTCTATGGCTACACCCATCATCATATGGATTAAAATGGGCGTTTCGTACATAGTCGCCACAACATTTTTCACTCGATTGACCTTGACCATCGCCTCAATGGATTTATCGGATTTCGCATCGAGATAAGCGCTGGCAATCTCCCAATAAGCCCACTGTCGAATTTGCAGGAAGTTCATAATCTCAGCATCAAAAGAGAATTCCTGCTTCCATACGAATCCGTCGTCGACGATGCCGGCGACTGCGCCGCTGAGCTTGGAAAACTCGATGAGGAATGGCTCCGTTTCAAGGCCAAATCCTTCATGCAGAGCCGGACATTTGTCGAATTGAGGCGTTCGATCCTCTACAGCCTTTAATCGTTCCTTCCATTGTAAGCCCAACTTTTCGAAGGCCTCCCGGTCAGCCGCCGGGCGATTTTCGATCTCCGATGCGATTTCGTTATAGCTCGCCATCATCGCTTCGGCTTCGGCTTCGGTTATCGGCGCCGCTCTGACGAAGGGATAGATTTTGTATCCGCTCCAGGCTGCGGCAGCGGCAAGCGCGACCAGAAGGACAATTATGATGGTCCGCCATCTGCTCGATTTCGATGATTTTTGCTTTCCATCCATCATTTTTTGGCCTCCTCGCATATTGGTTTAACGTGAAGTGGAAACGTGCTGTAATTTTCCGGCCAAAGTCCAGTTCCTTGCACTGAAAATTTTAATTTTATTCGACAGCATTTTGCTAGCACATTCCGTTGCGCGTGTAAAAGAGTTTTCTCCGGATTGCCTTGAAGGGTTCGCACAAAACAACAAGGTCGTTTTTTTGATTCTAAGGATTGATAAGGATTCATTTATCGCGGATAATCCCCCCTTAGGTATTCGAGTTTCATTACATAGCAAACACACTCTGTCATCGCGAGGTCCATTTTGAAAAAGCTATCTGTCGCCCTTTCTGTTTGCCTGCTGGTTTTCGCGGGCCTCATTGCGTCGGGATGTAAAGAGAAAGAGGCGCCGAAAAATCCCAAGGTCATCATCGCGAAACCGAGCACGTTCAATCTGAAACCCGACGACAAAAGCAATGTGCTGGCCATTGCCAGGGCGCATTTGACAGGAAAGCCCATTCCACAGGCGACGCAGAATGTTGAAGCCCTGTGCGGACGTGAAGTATGGATATCCGTGTTCAGGCCCGGCGTGCAGGGCACCGAGGAAATGGGGCTGGGTGAATGCGTGTTGGATGGTCTGAAAGACGCCGCAGCCCGACTCAAAGTTGAGACTGATTTCAGAACCTGTTTCGAAGGCAAGCTGGACGGTGCGAAAATCAAGGTCTCCATTTTGAAAAAAAAGAAGACTGTAAAAAAGGGCGCTTCTCTACGCAAGCTCTCCAGACGACTGGAGCCCGGCCTCTGGGGACCGATGCTTATCAACGACGCGCGCATGTCCATCAATCCCGACACCATTGTTACGCACGGCTGGGGCATTGATCGCACTACCGAAAGTGAGAAAAAAATGCGCGTGCGCGGAAAGAAGATGGCCAAGTTGCAGCTTAAACATTTTATGGAAAAAGCCGGACTTGAAAAAGAAGATTGGACGGGAATGGATTTTTACCGATTTTCCGTTTACAGCTTTGTGGACGGCAAGGCCGGCGGCGGCGGTGAGGCGATTAGCCTTTATCGGGCCAATCATCTCCTTCCGAAAACAATGACGGAAAACCAAGCGCTCAAAGGCGCCGAGGCCGCTGGCGATCACGTGCTTCGCCATCTGGATTCGGAAACGGGCAAATTCGGATACATCTACTATCCGGACACAGACGAGATGTCCAAAGATTATAATATCGTGCGTCATGCCGGGACGGTTTGGGGCCTTTTCAAACTGTATAACGAGACCGGTGAAAAGCGATTTCTGGACGGCGGACTTATCGGTTTTGAATATCTGGAAAAGAGCTTCAAGACACCCGAAGACAACGAGAATCTCATCATCATCGATTACGTTGGTCGGGCTTATCTGGGCTCAATGGCGTTGGCGGCGCTGGCGACGGTCGAAATGCCCGCCGAGCACATGTCCGACGAGCGCAAGGCAGCGCAGGAGAAACTTGGCGACTGCCTATTGGCATTTATTGCCGGCGACGGCCGTATCTACATGACATACAAACAGCTTCAGGCCGGGCGCGTTCCCGAAAAGCAGCCGATGTACTTTCCCGGCGAAGCGGCGCTGGCCCTCATCAATCTCTACGAAAAAACCGAAGATGAGAAATGGCTGAAAGGCGCCGTGAAAATTGCCGAATTTCAGATCGGCGAATTTGAGCGGACCGAAAAACCGGACAACTGGATGATCCAGGTCATGAGCCGCCTGTACCGCATCAACAAAGATGATCGCTATCGGGACATCGGTTTCAAAATGGCCGACTACAATGTTAAGCATCAATTTCATCCGGCTCGAAAGAAAAACACATTTCAGGACTATCACGGAGGCTTCGACAATTCCAAGCCGCCCAGAACCACGCCTTGCGGCAGCCGGACCGAGGCGATGGACGAAGCCTATCAACTCGCCGTGGCCGCGGGCGACGAAGCAGCCATGAAGAGATATGGCGACGCCATTGTGTGGGGTTCATGGTTCATGCTGAGCAATCAGTTCCGCAATGAAAACACGTATTATCTGCGAAATCCCGAATACGCCATGGGCGGCGTCCGCGGCGGTCTCATCGCAAATGACATACGCATTGATTACGACCAGCACGTGGCCATGGCCCTGCTGGGCGCGCGGGCCGTGTGGCGCGACAGGCCGGATATGGACACCGCCGCGCTTTTTCGCTAACGCCAAAAAGTAAGGAAGTCCCATCAGCCAATCAAAAGGGCAATGCGGCCTCTTCGATGGTTCGTTGAAGCCGGGTGAGTTTTAATGTGATGGCGGCTATGAAAACAGCCCATTTGCCGGGCTGCAATGAGACCTCAGTATCCTTGTTCAAACTTCTAACTTCTAGCTTCTGATATTACGGCAGGCGCACCTGGAAGAAGATGTCGCCGAATTTCAGCTTGTCCATGTGATTAAGACGGCTTTTGCGAACCTTTTTCCCGTTGACGAAGGTGCCGTTCTTGCTGCGTAAATCCTTCACAACGTAGTGGCCGCGCTCAAGTTTGATGCGGGCGTGTTTTTTGTCCACGGAAGGGTGTGGAATATGGATGTCCACGTCGCCCATGCCCGCGGAGCCAACGATCATGATATCGTGAGCCAGCTCGAAAACCTGCTGCTTGCCGCTGGGATCCTGCATCACAATGGAGGAACTCAGCACGACGCTTGAGTCGGCGGCGTCAGAAAAAAATTGCTTTTCCTGTTCGCTTGTATCGTCGGGTTCGACGGCTTCGCTTTCCGTTTCCATGTCCCCGAAAAATTCCTTGTCTTCATCGGACAAGGGCGCGATGGCATCCTCAATGGCTTCGTTCACGGCTGCGGACGCTGCGTCCGACGCCGCTTCGAGGAGGCCCTCTTCATCTTCGATCAGTTCCTCGGAAATGATCTCCTCGTCAATCTCGCCGGTTTCCACTTCCGTTTCCATCGGCGTTTCAATGATTTCCTCTTCCACGGTCATGTCGCCTTCGTCGTCCGCATCCTCGGTTTCAGGCTCAACGTAAACAGGTGCCTTAATGGTCTCCGCCATGGGGTCCGGTCCGTCGGCTGGCGCAGGTTCCGAAATTTCCTCCACCTCGTCTTCGATGATTTCTTCCGGCTCGAAAACATCATCGGGCTCGTAAAGTTCCTCTTCTTCCACCGCATCGTATGGTTTCGTTTCAATGAGATTTGGATCGAATCGCGACTCCGGGGGCGCTGGAGCTTCTTCCGGCACTTCTTCCGCAACGTCGGTCAGTGGATCGTATAACTCCTCGTCGTCATCTTCGGCTTCCAGTGCCTCTGACGCAGCGGGAGACTCATAGGCGTCCTCAACCTCTTCGGGCATCTCAACGTCCGACGCCTGCTCATCAATCGGGCTGACCCCATCAACAATGGAGCCCATGGAGGCTTCGCCAAAACTCCCCGTATCCTGGAAGTCGGCCTGCGCTTCTCCGCCGAGTTCCGCGCACCGATTCGCAAGCTTTGCCATTTTTCTATCGATCTGGCGCAGTTCGACCTTCATTTCTTCGAGCTGCTCGCGCGCGGGGACGACGGCGGCCTCAAATTCCTCCGGGGTTTCAAATTCTTCCATCTCGTTGCGAAATTCCATCTCTTCGATGGTATCGGATGGCTCGACCATCTGATTTTGGACCTGCTCCTTTTTTTCGCGGAGCCACGCGAGGTTCTTTTCTATGTCAGCAAGCTCTTCGGCCTCGCGACGTTTGCGTTCTTCCAGTTTACGACGCTCTTGCTCCAGCTTTTCGGCGACGCGGGCTTTTTCCAGTTTTTCACTGATACCGGCAATCTGATGATCGAAACCGGCGACCTGTTCTTTGAGTTCATTGCGCTTTTCGAAATAGCCGGCCACGACCTTTTCAAAAATCTTGGGTTTGACCCTGTCTCGCCGTGTTTCGGCCTTTTGAATTTTCGTTTCAACGATTTCAAGCTCGCCTGCGACCATGTCCCGATCCAATTCGACATCTTTCAGGCGACTGCCAAGCTCAATTCTGTTTTTAGTCAATTCGCTTTGTGCGCTCATGTCGATCCGTCCCTTGAAAATGGTAGTGCTGAAAAGCGGCTTAAAACCTTATGAAGGCGCCGATCTATTGCCAATAAAAAATGAACCCCTCCAATCGATTCACCGTACTTTTTCACCTGCGCGCCGTCAATAGAGGAACTGGGGTGAATTTTTACTTTTGTACTGCCTTGACGCTTGCCGTCATCGCTGGCAAACTTGCGCGAATTTAGCCTTGGAGGCGAATTTGAAGCCCATTTCATCGATAATTTTTATTTTGGCGCTTGCAGTCCTTTTTGTCGCCTGCGGTGAGAAAAAGGAGGACGAAGAAGACTGCCCAGCCTTTTTGAGTTTTCAACTCTACCCGGAAACAGGCGGCCCGGACACGCATTTCGAGTTGATTGTCATACTCAAGGGAAAATCGGTCAACCAGGATATCGAACTCATCCGCGCCGATCTCTACATGTCTAGCGGCGAAGCGACGGGCAAAGCCTACGATCTCGTGCGCAGCGACATTGACGCCTTCCGTTATCTGCGACAGTTCAACGGCATCGACATTTGCAAATCCGACGAACCGTACTGCAACCTCTTTTTCCGCATCATTGCAACGCATGAGGACGGCTGCATCAAAGGTTTTGACACGGACATGATTCAGATCGACAACGAACTCGAAACGCCGGATGACGATCTCAACGACGATGTGAATGACGACGCCGACGATGATGTCAACGACGATATGAATGATGACGCCGACGATGATGTCAATGACGATGTGAATGACGACGTCGACGATGATGTCAATGACGATGTCAATGACGACACCAGCGACGACGTCCACTAAACTTTCGGCCCATCTATTTGGCGGTGGAATTTGCACCTAAACGCCTACCTGAAAAAGCAAAGAACAGTCATCGACGCCGAGTTGGAAAAATATCTGGACTTGCGCAGCGATTTATTTGGTACTTTGGTCGATTCAATGCGCTACAGCCTCTTCGCCGGGGGCAAACGCATTAGGCCGATCCTGGCGCTGGCCGCCTGTGAAGCCGTCGGCGGCGAAATCAAGAAGGTTCTTCCCGTCGCCTGTGCGCTGGAGATCATGCATACCTTTACTTTGATTCACGACGACCTTCCGTGCATGGATAACGACGACATGCGCCGGGGACGCCCGACCAACCATAAGGTTTTCGGCGAGGCGCAGACGTTGCTGGCGGGCTGCTCTCTTTTGGCCATTACATTTGAAATCATTTCCGGGCAATGCGTCAGCGGCGACATCAACGCGGAGCACGCTATTACTCTCACCCATATATTGAGTCGAGCCGTGGGTTGGGAAGGCGTCATGGGCGGACAGAGCCTTGACATGATCTACGAAGGGGAACCCAGCGACATTGAGCATGTAAAAGCCGTGTGCCACCATAAGACGGCT
Source organism: uncultured bacterium (assembly GCA_964591275.1). Lineage (GTDB taxonomy): Bacteria > Lernaellota > Lernaellaia > JACKCT01 > JACKCT01. The sequence goes on from CAZQAE010000062.1 coordinate 26,113, forward strand.
ACTTTGATTACAGCTTCCCTGGCTTGCGGCGCGGTGGCGGGCGGAGCATCCGAAACGCAGGTCGAAGCCCTGACACATTTTGGCCATTCCATCGGCCTGGCGTTCCAGGTGGCCGACGATATCCTGGATGTTGAAGGCGAGGCGCACAAGCTTGGAAAAAGCACAGGCACCGACGCCAGAGCGGGCAAGGTCACCTTCCCGGCGCTGATGGGACTGGCCAAAGCCAAGTCCCTGGCCCAAAAACTCCTCGGTGAATCCTTATCCGCCTTGGATGAATTTGACTCGCGGGCCGATCCATTGCGGAAAATCGCCCACTATATTGTTACGCGAGACCGCTGAAACTGATTGCTAACTAATGGAAAACAATAAAGAGTTTGCATTCATCTTGAAAACCGGGGTATAAGCAAAGTGTAACTTCACGAGGGGGATGAAATGACGGACGGCAAACTCGAATTAGTGGATAAATTCCACATTCGAAAAAAGGGTTTTACATTTATTAGTACGGGGTTTTACGTTTACGATGACGATGACAAGCCCCTTCTCTACGTGGATATTCCCGATTTCAAGCTCGTGAAACAAGTGCATTTTTACGTTGATGAAAGCAAAACAGCCCGACTGTTTTGGGTAAAGCAGGACAAGGTGCTTTTCGCGACAACCGCCGAGTACACGCTCTACATTGAGGGGGGGCAGGCGATTGCGAAATACAGGGCTGAATTGCTGGAAAATATACTGCTGCGAAACGTGAAAATCCTTACGCCTGGCGGCGACCAGATGTGCAGCTTGGTGGAAAAACCCAAAATGGGAAGACTGCTGGCGGAATTGGGAGGGGCTGAGTTTTCCTTCGTTGACGGCGAAGAAATCCTCGGGCTATTTCATTCAACAACGCCCAAAGGTAACAAGTACGCCCTGATGGACCTAAAGCTCGAGTTGGACCGAAAGCTTGATGTGCGCATCGCCCTGGGTGCCGTATTGATCCTTTATGGTCGATTGATCTAGAATTATACACAAGAAATATTGCCGCGCCTGTGCTGCCGATCCTAAGGAAATCCGTGTTTTCAAGTCATCGGGCGAAACCCTTTCGCATCAACAATGTTTATCGCTTTAAACCGCTGCATGATGGCCGAGTTGTCGAAGTGTTGCGCGGTATCCACTTCGGCATTGAAGCAGGGGAGTACGTCGGCGTAATCGGCGCCAGCGGCTCGGGCAAGTCAACTTTGCTCAGGCTGCTCAACCGTCTGGAGGATCCGGACAAGGGAACGATTCACTACGGCGATGATGATATGGCCGAACTTCCCGTCATTGAAATGCGCCACAGAATCGGCCTGGTCATGCAAAAGCCGGTCGTTTTCCCCGGAAGCGTCATCGACAATGTCCTCATGCACGACCTCATCGCCGGTCGGAAAGGCGACGAGAATTGGGGCTGCAAGTGGCTTGAATTCGTCCGGCTGCCAAGGGACCTGATGTGCCGTGACGCGGCGGCGCTCTCCGTCGGGCAGCAAGCCCGCGTTCAACTGGCGCGCACGCTGAGTCTTGAACCTGAAGTCCTGTTGCTGGATGAATGCACGGCCAATCTTGACGAGAAAAACGCTGGGGAGATTCTGAGCGATCTTGAGGGATTATTCCAAAGTGAAAACCGTACCATCATTCATGTTTCTCACCAGCAGACCAAGCTTCGGCGATGTCGCCGCCTTATCTATATTGAAGACGGCTTGATCGCCGCCTCTGGAACCCCGACGGCCATTCTGGACGATCCCGGCAACCCGGCGCGCAAGGTTCTGGCAACGCAGAGCCCGAGCAGCTCATGACTGTCTATGAGATCAGCATTCTTGATTTGCTTGTCTGCGCGGTGGCGATGGCCATCCCGTATTTCATCAGCCGATTTTTGAAGCTGGGTCTTGAGCGAGACCTGCTCGTGGGGTCGATTCGAGTTTTCGTGCAGCTTTTGGCGGTCGGCTACATCCTGGACAAGATATTCGCGGTCAATCACGCGGCGCCGGTTTTCGGCATTCTCCTTGTGATGACGGCCAACGCCGGATTCAATGCCGCCAAACGAGCCGAGATCGCCCATGCGCGCACTATTCTTATGGCGACCGGCGTCATCGGCGTGACGACTCTGGCTGTGTGCGCCTTCGTGTTTTACGCCGTTATCGGGATCGAACCCTATTTCAATCCTCGTTACGTGATACCCATGATGGGAATGGGTCTAAACGGGGCCATGAACGCCGTCGCGATCGGCGCCAGGGCTTTGGACATCGGAGTTCGAGACAATCGCGAACGAATCGAGGCGGCCCTTTGCGTCGGCGCCACCTCGCAGCAAGCGGTGGCGCCCATCGTTCGCGACTCCCTTAGGCAGGCGCTGATTCCCGCCATAAACGGTCTGATGACTGCGGGAATCGTACAGCTTCCCGGATTTATGACGGGGCAAATCACCGGAGGTGTGGACCCTCAAATCGCGGTGCGTTACCAAGTGGTCATTTTTTATATGCTGACGGGAATCGTCGCCCTGTCGTCAATCACGGCCATTTTGCTGCTGGTCAGGCGGTACTTTACGTCGGATCACCAACTCAGGGAGTTTGCGGCGAACTAGATAATATTGTTAAAATGTCTCAATCATTACTTTTTCAGGTGGCGGGTAACATCTTGAAATTACTGATTTATTTGGCCAGGGTTTAGGGTCTGGGGCGGATGAAGTATGAGGTAGCAAGTAGGAAGTATGAAGTAGGGGTGAAGAGTTGTCGACATCGTGCTTTCGCTTATTCATCGCTTCGCATTCCGCATTCCGCATTCCGCATT
>CAZQAE010000063.1:0-28442 GCA_964591275.1 uncultured bacterium
CCACATCATCGTGGAAATTGCGGAGCGTATAAATACCGGGCGGAATTTGGGAGGCATTCCGGGCGTGATTTGCGACGGAACAACAACCCTCGACGCCGGCCTTGCGCCGCAAGTCGAGGACCTTGACGCCCTGCCCCATCCTGCGTGGGACCTTGCGCCGCCCGGACGTTTCCGAAATGATTTGGCGTTTATCCAAAAAAATCCGTGGTACGTCATTTGCGCTACGCGCGGATGCCCATATCACTGCGCCTTCTGCTCGAAAATCTATCCTGTCAAGGAGCGCAAATATCGAACCCGTTCAGCCGAGAACGTCATTGAGGAAATGCGCGAACTGCATCGCCGATACGGCGTCCGTCACATACAATTTCTGGATGACGCATTCGGCGCTAAAAAATATTGGCTCGGCGAATTTTGCGAAAAGATGATAGAAAACGGCCCGCGCCTCGAATGGAATTGCTCCGCCATTCCCACAAGCTTTCGCAACGATGATGTCAAAATTTTCCATTTGATGAAAAGGGCCGGTTGCACCAGTCTTCATTTCGGTCTGCAAACCACCTCGCCGCAGATGCTCAAAAACATTGACCGCCGCCCCGAGGAAACCCGGATTCTCCTGGAGATCATCCCGACAATACGGCGTGCGGGGATTTTCACTCTTGTCGATCTCATTGTAGGCCTGCCGGGCGAAACGCTCGAAACCATCGAAGGACACGTGCGCTACGTCTCAAAACTGCCGGCTCACATGATCCAGGTTTTTCCCCTGCAAGTCCTGCCGTACACGCCATTATACAAACGCTTCCCGGACGGCAAAGTCACGAAACTCAGCCGTGAGCAAATCTATCACGGGATAAGAAGAATCACGCGCAGGTTCATGTTTCGCCCCAGCGTAATTTGGGCCAACCTTTCGTATATCGCAAAAAACAATCCGGCATTTTTTCTGACCCTATTGAAACTTTTGCCCTTCCTGACAGTGCTGGCCCTTGGAAAATATCGCATGGCCTGGTGGCGCTCAAAGTCTGAAAAAATTACCGGCGGCGAATCGCACGGCAAGAAAAAAGGACAAAAGGCACCATGAAAATTCTACTGTCCACCGCGCCTTTTCACCCTTATCAGGGCTATAACTTCAAATTTCCGCGCTTTCCTATTCTCAATCTCACGCTGCTTGCGGCTACGTTAAAAGACCGCCACGAAATACGAATCGCCGTCAATGCCGCGCATAGAGATAAACGAAATTACCTTTTTGACATGGCCGCCGACTTCAAACCAGATGTGATCGGATTCGCCCTGCCCTCCACCGTGAGCGCGATGACCCTGGGAAAAACGATTGAGCGTTTAAAAGCCGTTTCGCCCGATTCCGTCATCACATGCGGCGGACCTTTCGCCACATTCGAATCCGCCTTTTGCCTGGGGCTCGGCGCCGATGTCGTTTTCCTTGGCGAAGCCGAGGCCAGTTTCCCGTCCTGGATCGACGGCGGCGCTCAAACAACCTTCGCGGAAGACACGCCAAAAGGGATGGCTTTTCGCTCGGATGAAGACGCCGGACTGCGCGGCGAGCAAACCATCACCCAAAACCTGGACTCATTGCCGATTCCCGCCTGGGATTTGCTCGATTACCAACCGGCCATCTACCTTGGCGCAAAAGCTGCTGCTGTCGAAATGTCGCGCGGCTGCCCTTTTAACTGCCGATTCTGCGCCGTCCACGAATTTGGAAAGAGCTATCGCGCTAAAAGCGCCGCACGAATGCTGGAGGAACTCAAAGAGATCAAAGCGATGGGATTCTCCGAATTGCTGTTCGTGGATAACTCATTCGCGCTTGACGAGAGGGAAACGCACCAGCTTGCCGAAGGAATGCTCACCGAAAATTGGGATTTTGAATTTGGAGCTTATCTGCGCGCCGATACGATTTGCGATCATTCGACTTTGATGAAAAAACTGGCGCGCGCCGGATTGCGTTACGCCATCGTTGGATTTGAAAGCTATTCCGATCAAAGCCTCAAAGCCGTCAACAAGTCCCTGAAGCACGATACGAACATCAAGGCGGCGCAGGTTTTGCGCGAATGCGAAATATTTTCCATCGGCAGCCACATTTACGGTTCACCGGGCGAATTGATTGGCAACATGGTGAAAACTTATCGATTCGGCGTGCGCTCAAGCGACCTGTATAAGGCCGGCATCTACACACCGCTGCCCGGTTCGTCCCTGCACGCCGAATTGACCTCCAAGGGCTTGCTTCAAGCAGGCGATCCTTTGGCGATGGATTTTCTGCATTATCGCGTGGGCGACGGCGCCAACCGGTGGAAAGTCCAGGCGCTCAGCCTGCTGCTCTTTTTGACATACTATCTCAGTCCTGTGCGCCTGCTTCGCCTGATGAGCAAGAGTCGCTGGACGAAAAGGATATTTCGCGTGGAGTATCAAACGATCATTTTGCGAATCCGGGCCATGCTGACCGGTTAATTTGACTGCCCGCCAATTCAAAAAAAGGTCTTCGCTCAATTTGGGCTATCTTAAGGGAAGCAAAAGCGGTAAAACGCAGACTATGATTGTGTCAACTAAGTGAAAAAATTTAAAAAATGAAAATTGTCCTGATTAATCCCAACACGGGCGGTCGCAACCGCCTTATGCTCCCGGTCCCGCCTTACGGTCTGGTCTCACTAGCAGCCGTCGCCATGCAAGGTGGCCACGATGTGGAGGTCTGGGATCAATTCGCTTACAGGCAGAGCCACGAAACTCTCGCCGACATGCTTATCGAACACAAAGTCGATCTTGTCGGAATCACCTGCCTGACTCCTGCAGAACCTGCGTCACGGCGAATTTTTGATCTGTACCGCCTGCGGGGCGGCAAGGGTCTCACGCTGATGGGGGGCGTTCACTCCACGGTATTTCATAAGAAACTTGTTGAGCAAGGCGTTTGCGACCTCGTCGTCCGTCGAGAAGGCGAAGGAGTTTTTGCTGAACTGCTCAGTTGCCTTGAAGCCGGTCGTCCCTTGCACGATATCAAAGGCATAACCTTTAAAGACAAGGGCATTGTCGTTTCCACGGAAGATCACGAACTGATAAGCAACCTGAACACATTGCCCGTTCCGGCCTGGGAAGCGATAACCGGGGGAATCGACGTATATAGCCAGGCGCCAACGCTGGGCTTATACGGCAGAACCCTTCCCATTCTAGGCAGCCGGGGATGCCCCAAGCGCTGCACATTTTGCGGACAGGAAATTTTTCACAAGGGCATGCGCTTCCGATCCATCGACAGCATCTTGAGCGAAATCGAAACTCTCCATCAACGTTTCGCCATTAAAAATTTCGTTTTCCTCGACGCCAACTTTCCGATAAGCCATAAATATGGAATGCAGTTTTGCGAAGCCATGATCGAAAGCGGCCTCCACAAAAAGATGGGCTGGTCCACCGAACTGACCGTCAATATCGTGAATCGAGAATTGTTGCTCATGATGGCAAAGGCGGGCTGCCGCAACATCGAATATGGGTTTGAAACCGGAAGCCAGAAGCTTTTGGATGAATCGAAAAAGGGAACGACCATCGAGCAGGGACTTGAAGCCAGCCGCTGGACGCGAGAGGCCGGCATCCATACTTTCGGCCTGTTTTTGATCGGACTCCCCGGCGAAACCCCCCGGGATTCCTTCGCGACGCTTCGCCTGGCGATGAAGCTGGATTGCAACGTTGTCAAGTTCAACATCGTTATTCCCTATCCCGGATGCGAACTTTTTGAAAAGCACCGTGAAACGCTGCTGGAAAACTTCGATCCCGAAAGCTACAACTCCTGGTTTCAATCATCGGATCCCTATCGCAAAGTCACGGTTATGCCGGGCGGCATGTCGCCCAATACGCTGCTTTTCATCCAACGGATCATGCTTTTGATCTACTATGTCAGACCTCGAATCGTCCTCAAGCATCTGCGTAATAAAACATTAAGACCCCGCGACTACCTGGACGGCGCGCGCTTTCTCATCGGCGGCATGGCCCAGGCGCTTTGGAAAATCACAAGGTCGGCGCTCGGTTTCGGCACTGCCCCGGACGGCGCGAAGGATAAGGAGACGGTCGCTTCATGACTGGCGGGGCGCGACACGACATCGCGGTCGTGGGCGCCGGTCCCGCCGGCAGCGTCGTGGCGTCCGAACTGGCCAAAAGCGGCGCGCGTGTGCTGCTTTTCGACCACAGCCACCCTCGTGCAAAACCGTGTTCTGGTTTTTTAACAAAAGAAGTGTTCGATCTGTATGAACCGCTCAGAGACTTTCACGATCACCGCCCTTTCGATGGGCGACGCTCATATACAACGCCGAAAGGCAGAAGCTTTTCCATTACGCCGCATCAGGCGCTGACACAATTCAACCTTTCGTCGCGGCTGCTTTTCGATCAATTTCTTCTCGATAACGCCCTTCAGTGCGGCGCCGAGTTGAAAAAAGAAAAAGCGACATCGGTCGAGCGATTGAAAAGCGGCTGGAAAATCGAAACGAACGGAGGCGTATACGCCGCGGATATCATCGTAGGCGCCGATGGCGTGCGAAGCATTGTCCGAAAATCTCTGATCGGCCCGATTCCGCGCCAGGACATCGTCGTCGGCGTCGGCGCCACGTATCACAAATGCGCGCACGAAGAATTGGATACGGTTTTTTTTAAAAGCGGCGGCATCGGCTTCGTTCTACCGGGCTACAACTTCAGCCAAATCGTCATCGCCTCTCGGCTCAATACAGCGCGAAAAATGACTTTTTTGTTAAAAACCTTTCGTGAATCGCTTCCCGAAAAATGGAGTGGCCCCGCCAAAGTCTGGACGGGCCTGCAACCCTCGCCTATCAGCAAAGATTTTTTCAAGGCGAAATGCGCCGGCGATAATTATTGTTTTATCGGCGACGCGGCGGGGCATTGCGATTCTTTAAACGGCGAAGGCGTTCCCTTCGCGATTCGCGGGGCCATGCTCGCCGCAAAAGCAATACTAGCAGGGAAACCTGAAGAGTTCGACGAGCTTTGGCGAGACAGCTACGCCTTGCGCCTTGAGGAGGCATCCAAAAAAACCCGGCGCGCGCCCGGCGCGCACTTTATCAATCTGGCTGGCTGGGCTTTATCGAAAAGCCCCAGCCTGATCGAAATTGCCGTCAGTCACGCGGCCAAAGAACGTCGGCTGAAAAACATCCTGCTAAAAGCGCTGACGAACTCGCCGAAAATCATTGCGGAGTTGATGACACGATGAGCTTAATTCTGGTCACAGGCGCCACCGGTTTTGTCGGACGATACCTCGTCAGGGAATTGCGGCGAAGGAATCACAAGGTTCTGGTATTCGCCCGCTCCACCAGCGACACGCGCGAAGCCCAAGAGCTTGGCTGTCTCATCCAGAGAGGCGACCTGATCAATTTCGATCAGGTTCGCAGTGCCGTAAAAATGGCGAAATGCCTCATTCACGTAGGCGAAATCGGAATGAGCGTAAAAGATTCCGGACGCCTGAATGTCGATCTCGTCCGAGCCATGATCGAGGCGGCGAAAGAGACCAGCGGATTTCGTCACATTGTTCAGGTCAGCAGCGTAACGGTCGTGTCGCCCCCCATAAAATCCCCGGCCGACGAGGATACGCCCCCCCTCGCCGAAATCCGCGACAGTTACACGATTTATAAAAGAGAGTGCGAAAAGGTTCTGCGTGATGCGGATGTGTCGGCGACCATTATTCGCGGCAGCGCGATTTACGGGCCGGGCGCAAATTACCTTCTCTGGTTCGCAAAGTGGCTTCGCCGAATGCGCCTGGTAGGTCTTCCCTTTCCGGGAAAACATAGTGCCGAACTCTCTTTCATCCATGTCGCGGACATGGCCGCTGCGCTCGCCGCCGCCGCCGAACAAGCGAAGCCGAGTTTGGAAATCTACAACGCCGCCGATGATGCGGGCTGCTCCATTTCCAAGTTTGCAGCAATGCTAGCGACGGAGTTGGATACGCACTTCAAATTGATGCAGATACCCATTGGCGCGCAGCGGGCATTCGCGTATTCGCTTGATGGCGCCCTCGGCATATTGGGCGCGTCCCCCAACGTGCGTGGCATACTGGATTTTTTGAGCTACGATGGAATATTCAGCAATGAAAAAATTAAACGGGAACTTGGACTGGAGTTGTCCTTTCCCACCCTAGCCAAAGGGCTGCCGGACACTGCGGCATGGATCAAAAATAACTGGAAATGACCTCCTCCAATGAGGAGGCGTCCCTTAAGGAGCAAGTCGTCGATGGCGAAAGTACTGCTGATAAATTTCCCATTTAAGGCCAAGGGGATGCCGACGATTTTCCCCATCCAATTCGCGGCCCTGGGCGGATACCTCCAGCAGCACGGCCATAATGTAAGCGCTGTCGATTTGAACGTCGCGCCGCGAAGCCGCCTTGACGAACTTCTTTTGGCCAATCAATACGACACGGTCGCGCTTTCATTTCGCAACGTCCTACCTGCTTTCTGGCTCGAACGCTTTAGCGCACTGCGAAAATTCATCATCTATCTCAAAGAAAAAGGCGTGCAGCCCATTGTCGGGGGGCCGGGATTCTCGCTTTTTCATTCCCTGATTTTCAAGCTTGTCCCGGAGATTCAAGTCGGCGCTCTGGGCGAAGGGGAATACACGCTTTTGCGCTTCGTCGAAGGCGACGATTGGCAAAGCATTCCCGGACTGTGCTACCGAACCGAAGGCGGTTTTCAATCCAATTATCCGCCCCGCTTTTTGCCTGGCGAAGAAATTCCAGCATACCAAAATATCGACGGACTGGACTACACGCATCCAGAATACCTGGTCGGCCTGCAATCTTATCGCGGATGTCTCTACGATTGCGCTTATTGCCCGTCGTCCTTCCTAAGGGGCGATTCGATTCGACTCAGGCCGCTCGAAAATGTTGATAAGGATTTGCAGTTTCTTCGCGCAAAGGGCGTCGAACATTTTCTTCTCATTGACGGCGTGCAAAACGTTCCACTGGAACGTTCAAAGGAACTTCTGGGGCTTTTTAATCCACTGAAGCACTCAATTAGCTGGGAGGGATTTCTCAAACCCCTCCCGAAAATTGATGATGAACACGTCCGAAAATTGGCTCAGTCTGGCGCCGTACGTTTTCACATCGACATTATCTCAGGGACGCAAACAGTCGGCCCGATTATCAATCATGGCGTCACTATTGAAGAAAGCATCCGCGTGGCCAAGTTGTTGAAATCGCATGATATCGAGGGAATATTTTATTTTGCCTATCAACTACCCACCGAACGCCTGCGCGATGAGGTTGAGACCTTCAAGCACCTGCGCATTCTGAAAAAGATGGGGCATAAGACCTTCATTTATCCCTTCTTCCCTTATCCGAGCACCGGTTTTGAAAAATACTATGGCTCAATCCTGGACAAAGGCCCCTTCTGGCACATCAGGCGCATGATCACCATGATGCTCAGACCGAGCTTCTTCATGTTTCTACACGATTTGATGACCATGACGGATATTACTGGTCCACGATTGATTGACAAGAGATGACTTTTGAGAATCGCACTTGTCCTGCCCAAAGCGGCGCCTGAGACTCTTTTTTACGGTGATGACTTTCGCATGGAGCCGATGGGGCTTCTTTACCTGTCCGCCTACCTGATGAATGAAAGACACAAAACGGTCGTAATCAACCAGAGTCTGAGACACTACACCCAAAATGTCCGCTGCCTGTATCCATTTGATCTCGCCGCTGATCGCCTTCAATAAGCACTTCCATCTCTTTCATCGCCCACATCCAGACGGATTCGGATTATCGCTTCTTCATGATTCCTCTTTGAGAAGCCATCTACCCCTATTCCGCAAAAGCGGACAGATCACTTGCTATGAAGGGCGATTATATCATTTGCTGTCAACACATGCTGGATGGCGAAATCGACAAGTGGGAGTTGTTGCAGTATTCTGTTTCGCATCGGGACTGTTTTCCTCCGTGTTATCAGTGACTTAGGAAATCTTATGATAGCACAACAGGATAAGAATGTCCGATATTATTTCAACTATTTTGCGAATTTCCGCTTAAATAACAAGAACTTACGAGTTGTAGGACAGGAACTAGTTATCACCATCGACCGCCAAATCGTTTATGGGAAATTGATTACGAAGCCAATCCGCCAGAAAAGCGGCATACAGGTCGCTTCCCTCTTCGTTCAAATGTCCCACATCCAAATTAAGGTAGGATCGCAAGTTCTCAGGAAATATCACATAGGGGATGAAATATTTATTAAAAATGGGGCCGAGACAGCCCTTTGCGGTCATCTGCTCGCACTGAACGGGCTCATCAAAGGATGTCACCGCAGCATCAATACCGTGACGTTTCCTGAATGCGGCAACATCTGTCGCAAATTGCTCCAGCTTACTCATTCTTATATCGTTGGAAATTTCATAATCCTGCGTTGAGATGAGATAGAATCCAAAACCCAGACGAAAAAGATAGCTATTGTATAAAAGCCAGTGTCTAAACTTACTCTGCTCTCCCAATAATGCGCACATCGTCGGGGAAAAGTCGTTCTGAGCGATCTGAAAGACAACAAGGTCGGGCTGGAATTCAATGGTCTCGTCCCCATGTGCCTGAACTTCAAGGAGGTTATGGCTTGGAACCCCGAAGTTAAGCACTTCAACGTTTCCGCCTTTTGACTGATGAAGGTGGTTCTCGATCCTTGCGGGATAGTCAGCGCCTTCGGGTACGCCGGGGCAAAAGGTAAAGGAGTCACCGACAATAATGATCCTGAAAACATCTTTGGATTTTTTCGGACCACGTGGTTTTCCTCGGTAACCGTACTGATTGATTTTGTGAACTTGTGGTCTGATTTTTTTAAACACGCCGGAGTGAATAACTTCCGTCCCCGGCTTCAGTCTCGTGCAGGGCAGTGAATCGTGCTGATAATACAGGAGTTTCCCGAGGTCATTGTTGCCAAGGGTCAATCTCAGAGCAACTTCGATGATGAGAAAAACTGCAAGCAGGGTGGCAATGCTGAAAATGACATATTTAACTTTTTTGGCTTTCAAGCTCGAATCTTTCTAAGAAAATTTGAGCAATTGCGACAATAAAATATCCATTCCGACCTTGTCAATGAATTTGGGAGGAAGGGGAAATGACCGGACAACGATCCATCAAGTCGCGAAATGACAAATTTTAAGGGATAGAAACCTTGCTTGGTTTACCGCTAAATCTATTGATAATCGACTTGAAGATAGTAGAGACAATTGTCTGGGATAACCGCATATAAATCAGCAGGAATTTTGGATTTCCACAAATGTTTTTGGTAATTCGCATCCACATAGACGGCGAGAACATGGCGGTCAGAAATGTCAGGATGAACTCCCTGCGCAGTTCAGCTTCATTTAATTTGCGGGTTCGAATAGAGGGTTGCCCTGAGTTGCCCATCTCTTCCAATGATTGCCTGACAATAAGTAGATTCTCTTCCAGGGCAGTTTGAAAATGTCGTGTTCCCGGTAGTGGTAGGAGGTAGGAGACAATAATCAGGCTTCCCTGGGTTTTTCGGATCAGGGCTCTTGATTTCACCAAGTCACTTTTGCCCTCCGGTACGCACCCTACTAAAAACGCTACCATGCATTTAATTCCCAGATTTTCGGCTTTCCTAATGTTTTCCACTGCAGCGGCTAATGCACCGGGTTTTTCCAGCCCTTTGCCCATCCATGATTGAACCCTTTGCGATCCGCTTTCAAGACCAATATTTAATCCTTTGCAACGACTTCGGTGAAGTTGTTTAAGTGTTTTCTCGTTAAGGTTGATGGCTGCCGTCGACGTGACCCATTCGTAGTTCTCATTTTCAAGCGCAACGAGTAATTCCCATGAAATCTTTAGTCTGGCCAACGGCTCAGCGTCCAGGAGATAAAACCTATTGGTTTTCCGAAGCCTGGAGGCCTGCGAAACCTCTTCTAAAAAGTTTTCAACCGATCGCGATCTCCACTTTCTATGCCAAATGAGCTCGTTGGAACAGGTGGGACAGGAAAAATAACATCCCCGTGAAAAAAATATGGGAAACCAGTCTGGATCGGGGTGCTGGAATAGAAGCTTATCTCCAAAAATGTGTTGCTTTTTTTGAGCGACTCGCTCTGGAAATGGGATGAGATCCAAGTCTGGTATAAGATCTCTTCTTGGCCCTTGAACCAACTTCCGCCCGCTTTCAAATGCTACACCCGGTAAGGTTCCGCACTCCTCGCGGGGCCGACCCTGATCTATTGCAATGATCAAGTCGAGAAATGCTGCCTCTCCCTCCCCCAGAACGAAGTAATCTACGCATGAATCAAGAATCAACTCAGGCATGCCCGTCGGGAGAGACCCGCCCCAGATTACTGTTTTCCCCTGTTCCTTGGCCAATACAGACATGCGCCTTGCAGCCGATACGTTGGAGATAAACACGGACAAGGCAAGGATTTCGAAATTGTGGTTTTGAAAAACATCGCCATCGTTTTCATAGTCATCTTCGGTGACAATCGTTGCAGAATGGTCCGAGTGCAGATGTAAATATGCCGCAATATATCCAAGATTTAATGGCTCTGAGCGGTATAAAAACGAGTGCCCATGATCCTTTGGGCTACATAAGAGAATGTTCATCGGTCACTTAACATCGCTTTCTAACGCGAAATTCGGGGTGGCAAAACAAAAATAGCCGTGCCGGCCTTTTGGATTGATGGCACGGCCAGCAATCCTCTGCCTGAATACAATCCACAAACAAAAATCGGATCATCCTTTTCACCCACGAATTGACAATCTTCCTTAATATCATGAATTTACCCGCGTCCTGAATAACAAAACAGGGAATATTCGTCAACCCAAGGATAAGGAGGCTAAACGTCTGAATAAAATCGTTTAAAGAGGTTGAATCGTACAATCTGGAGTGCGTTGTCGAAGGCGCTGGCCAATCCATAATAAATGTATCGGCTTTTCTTTCGACGAAAAATCAGGCCCGAGATCGTCCAGGCTAGAAAGCGCGGCGAGAGATACACGGAGATCATCGTGATCAAATACTGAATATAAACCTGGCGCCTGCTCAAATGATAGGTGGGCAACTGAGGATACAACAGTCGCTTCCTCCCCATTCGCAGGTTGTCCTCCTCGTCAATCCAACCGTTTTTACAAGCTAACCGGCGCAACTCCGTTCCGTGATAGGGACTAAGCAGGGAGAATAGCGGTAAATCGCATTCCAGGTTTCGGGCGAAACGGCGTAGGTGCCGCATGGACTGTTTATCGTCGTCCGGAAAGCCGACGAGAAAGGCAACAGAAGTAAAAATATTACTTTTCCGCAATAGGTGAAGATTTTCCGCCGTCCTATGAAAATCAAACACTCGGTTACATTGCTCCAGGTTCTTTTCGCTGCTGGATTCGACCCCTAGAAAGAGCGACTTGCATCCGGCGTGCTCAAGAGCCACGATGAGTTCTGCGTCCAGGTGCAATATGTTGATTCCGGTGATCCACTCAATTTTAGGACGAAGCAGAGATAGCCGTCTGCACAGCTCCAGACTCCGTTTTTTATCGATCAACATATCCTGGTCCGTGAAAACCATGTGCGCAAAAGGAGCTGTGTCCTGTACCTCCTTGAATTCCCGCATTACATCATCGGGATCACGCGGTATCCATTTACTTTGCCACATCTTTTTCGTCATGCAGTAACTGCAATTGTACGGACAGCCGCGGGACGTAATCATGCTGACGACACGTCCCCGGTGAAATGGGCTGGTTAATCCGGTGAGATGGTAACGATCAATGGGCAGATCATTGCGATCGGGAAAAGGCAAATCATCGATATCCCGAATGCGTGCTGGAGGAGGATTGGTTCGATTTTTGTCCCCATCGCGCCAGATCAATCCTGGCACATTTTCCAGCGATCTTCCCGCGTCCAGGGCATCGGCCAGGGCAACGATAGGGATCTCGCCTTCGCCATAAACAACGAAATCAATCTCATCACGCAAAGCGAGCTCCGGCAAGGCCGTGGCCTCCGGACCACCGAGTACGGTAAGGGCGTTCGAACCTCTTTTCAGCGCGCGGCATAGTTGCAGCGTGGCATCAACATTGGGTTCGTACAACGTGAAGCCAACCATAGCAACGGCATCGCGTTGGACTTCAGCGATAAAATCGGATTCCCTCACCGGAGTGAAGTAAGTGTGATGAACGACGCGGCTCGAATGTCCCTTGGACTTCAGATAGGACGATAAGTAGCATAGGCCAAGGGGCTCCAACTCGTCCGCCTGGGGTTGGGACGGCTTTGCGTTGACAAGCAGGATGTTCAATGAATTTACCTCATGCGGCAAAGGAGCATGAGTATCAGGGATAATAGCAAATAACAAGGACGGACCAGATTTTCGACCGACTGGTTGTTTGGGGCAATTTGCGGTGCTAACATGATGCGATGAGAATCTTTCTAGCCAGAACTTGCGTAGCGAGTCCCATAGACGGCATTGTCAGCATCCCGATGGGGATTCCGCACCTTGGCGCCACGTCACGCGCCGGATGGTGCGAAGTCCAAATTTTGGATATGGGAGCTGATCGCCATTCGGGCATGCACAGGACTCTGTTTAATCATATTTGGATACAATTCACTCGTCATCGGACTGAGCGCCATGTCCCGATTATTCAAAAATATCGTCAAGGGAAGTCACGTCAGCATGAGCTTCATTAAAAAAAACCGCGTCAATGATAGCCGGAGGCGAGTTTCCGCAGCCGCTATCAGCGCAACAATTATTGCCTTGCTCGGATTTTTTTATTCGCCCCCGCACAGTCAATCGAAAGACAACAAAATTTCACAAGGCGCAACTCCGCAAATAACTTTCATCAAGCCATCCCCCGGCGAAATCATTAACGAAACGCCTTATACGGTCCAATGGACGATCGAAAATCTGAAGTTGGAAGACATTCAGTCTATAGAAATTCAATATCATTCGGAAACAATGAGAGTTTTTCGCCAAGATGAAGTTTTAAAATGCCTCAGCCTCGAACTGCCGCTTAAAGAAGGGCGGCACATGCTGGATATAAAAGTCAGCTTGACGAAAGGTACGAATATATTTTTCAGTCGCCCAGTTTTTTATATCCTAAAATTTCCGGCAGGAATGGAAAGGATACCCGGCGGCAAATTCATGATGGGTTCAAGCCGAGAGGATGAGTCGGCATTTTTCGACGAAGCGCCGATTCACGAAGTCCTTCTGCCCCCATTTTGGCTGGATCGACACGAAGTCAAAAATTCACAGTACCGGCTATGCGTGTCCCAAGGCGTTTGCAGGACGTCGGAGTTTGACGATAAACCGCCTTTTAGCCGGGACGACCACCCTGTGGTCGGCGTCGACTGGGGTGCAGCAAAGCAATACTGCAAATGGAGGAACACCAGGTTGCCGACGGAGGCTGAGTGGGAATACGTCGCGGCTGCCACTGGAGATGAAGGACAACACAGGGCAACCGGCGAAATTGCGTGGCATGCATTAAATTCGCTGGGACGCACGCATGCGGTCGGCCAAAAGCAGTCCAATCATTTTGGGATATTCGACATGCTGGGAAATACATGGGAGTGGTGCTCTGACTGGTATGCTG
This sequence comes from uncultured bacterium, assembly GCA_964591275.1. GTDB lineage: Bacteria > Lernaellota > Lernaellaia > JACKCT01 > JACKCT01. The sequence continues at coordinate 13,529 of CAZQAE010000063.1, forward strand.
AAGACACCTACCTGGACACCCAAAAAGTTGATCCTGACGGATCGGAATGGGGAAATTTCAGAGTATTAAAAGGAGGAAGCTGGGCCACATATCCTAAGGAAATGCGCCCCGCTCTGAGATTCTGGTTATCGCCCAATAAAAGCAACAACAACACCGGTTTTCGATGCGCGAGAGATATTTAGCGCGATGCCGACTCGTCTGAAATTGAACTCAAATCGCTATGCGATTCTTATTTTTGCACTGTTGCTATATCTCGCGTTCAGACTCTATATCCTGCTAAAAATGCCCTATAACATCGACGAACTCGTCCACGCGCATATGAGTTGGCTTTTTGCACAGGGCTGGCGTTTTCTCATCGATGACGTCGATTTCGTCCGACCACCTCTTTTGCATTATCTGCTAATGCCCCTTTTTTATTTTCTTGGCGAGCAGACCCTCATTTGGCATCGCCTCGTGATGAGCCTCTGGTTTTTCATCGGGTTGTTTTTTTTCTATTGTGCGATAAAAAACGCGACGCACTCAAGGAAGGCTGCAGCCGTTTCCATTGCCTTTGCCGCCGTATGCGCCCCCTCGCTCATTCCCGCGCAGCAAATACGCTATGAGCCGAGCATGGTCATGTGCATGGGCGCTGCATATTTTCTGCTGGTGGACGCCGAGTCCAAGCGTCTGTCAGCCCTGCGGTTGTTCTGGAGCGGCGTATTTTTTGGCGCAGCGGCCGGAATCAAGTTCCTCGTTGCTCCGTACCTTATCGCAGTATGGCTGCTAACTCTCATTCGCTTGTCAAAAATTTCCAGGAGCAAAGGCATTCAATATTCTCTGGCTCTTGGTTCAGGCATGATTGCGCCGAATCTATTGCTTATTTATTTCTTCTGGCCTTTGATCAAAGTCGCCGCAGTCGATCTGCATAGCCTGCCGGAAAATATCCTGGAGACATTAAGCGCGATCCAGGTTGCCGTCTTTCACTTCAATTCCTTTCAGTTTCTTCAGATTGAACCACTTTTTTGGATCGTCGGTTTGGCCGCGCTAATCCTGGCCGTGATTCACAATCGCAGATTTTTCAGAGAATCCACACTCGCGCACGCCTTATTTTTTGGAACGCTCATCTATTTCCTTTTCGTACCCTTAGTGAAAAAGCAGATGCACCTCCAGGACCTCATTTTCCCGGCCATTGCGATGTCTTTTTTTGTCGGGACGGCATGGGATCGAATTCGCATTCCCGGACGCGAATATCTGAAATACCTGATCTTATTTTTCATTGTATGCGAAGGGGCAATCACCACATTTTATCAGGTATCCACTCCACATGATAATGCAGCTCATGCCCAGATGAATTTCTATCGCCTTCAGGAAAAGCTCGACAGTCATGAAGGGCAACTTCAACTGGCCGAAGCTTTTATGGCTATCTACAAACTCTCGCCGCCGCACGCCTATAACTATATGCTCTCACGATCGCAACAGGACGCAGGGATACGCTATTTCAACAAACACCTCGACGCCAACGAAATCGGCCTGGCTTCCAACTCATTAAATGTCTTTCGATTTAGCGGCAATACATGGGTGTCTGGCCTGCTGGCCCTGGAGGACGTAGGATTAGAGAAACTGCTGGAAGTGACGCGGCGACTACCCGACGGAATCAAGCGCTTCCTCCAATGCGGGAATGGAAGCATGTTAATTGATACACGAACTTCGGGAATGGGTGAAAACCTGGTCAGGGAACTGGAACATACGCGACCGAAGGTGGTTCTGGTTGACCGTTTCATGATCAACCTTTGGCTCAAATACACTGACTACTTGAGCATTTTTGACAAAAACTATGAAATTCGTTGTGATTCCGATAGTAGCCTGGTTTTCGCACACCGGACAAGCGACTCATGGACGTCGCCAGATCTCCCGTCTCTTAAGCCTCTGGAATGTGGATACCCATGAAATCATTTTGCACGACGATAATATTCATCTGCCTGCTTTTCGTCGGCAACGTCGAAGCCGATTTCACCGCGCCCGTCAAACTCGCCTCCCCCACAACGACCTTCGACGACATTCTGGCCGATTACCATGCAGGACAATATGACAAGACAATTTTTCAGTTAGCCGATTATATTGCACGCAAACCCAAACCGAAAAATATCGGTGAAGCAAAATTTCTTCTGGGCATGGCGTATTTGAAATCGAACGAGCCGATCACTGCAGCGGCATACTTTCACAGAGCCGAAACCGAGTTGCCCCTTTTGGCCGACCTTTGCTCGCACTACCTTGTGAAATCCCTGGAAGCCGGCGGCCAATACGCGCAAGCGCAATTCCAACTCAACTACGCCAGAAAGCTTCACGCTGATTCACCCTTTTTTGAAATGCAGGATTGCAATACCCATAACGCCGACCTCATTGCGAAACAGGGGGAACACGCCAGCGCAGCCGCTCAATACTCAAAACTGGCGGGAACCAATTCCGCCAATAGCGCCTACACGAAAAATCATTACCTTGCCGGAGAACAATTTGAGCTTGCGGGGCTATACGACAAAGCCAGGGTCGCTTACAGGAAGGTTTTTAGCGCCGAGCGGATAGACCGATTCACTAACATGGCTTTTGATCGAAACCGCGCTCTCGTCTGGCTGGCGGGCAAAGCTTCCTACCCACGGGAATACTCCGCTTTCATTCAAGGCTACGCATACGCGCACTACAATGAAGGTCGTCACCGCCAGGCACAACCCGGCCTCGACCTGATGCGCAAAATTCAGGGCGGCAAGTTCAGCAAAGACGATCTGTTCCGCCTGGGCATGAGCGCCTATTTTAATCATGACAATCGAAAAGCGCACAATATTTTTGCCGATCTGGCGATACGCAAAAACTTTCCCATGGCGGATCAGGCCCTCTACCGCCTAGCCAAGGTTCAGACGCGCATGGGCGATAACGTCGCCAGCCGCATGTCATTCGCCATGGTGGGCAAGCGTTTTCCAGGCACCTGGCGTAGCGGCGCCGCGAGGTATCAAATCGCCCTTCTCGACCTGGAAGAAAACGAATACAAAAAGGCTTACAAGTATTTCAAAGCCCGCATCGCAAGGCCTTCCGGCGGGCAAAAGGAGTATTTGACCTGGCTTGCGGCCTGGACCGCATTCAGATCGGGATACTTGAAAAGTGCCGAGAAACTTTTTGATAGCCTCCTTAAAAACTTCGGCAAATCCAGGGACACGAATCGATATCGCTATTGGCGCGGTGTTGTTTTGGCGGAGCGCAAGCAAAAAAAGGGCGCTGTCAATGACTGGAAAAAAGTTAACGCAAATCCAAAAACCTATTACGGCATGTTGTCGGCAAAGCGCTTAAAAGAACTTGGCAACACTGTGAAATCGCCTCTGGACTCCATGAACACGCAAGGCAAAACGGTGACCGGCAAGGCCCTTTTCTTTGACACGGCCAAGGCTTTCGGAAACGACGGCAAGCGCTTTCAGAAGCTTATGAAAATGGGATTGCGACCTGAAGCGTTGATGGTGGCTCAGCGAATCGCCGGAAGCGCCGTCACGGAAAACAACCTGGGGCGTCTTTTTCATTCCGCCTGGCTTCTGATGCGCGGCGGTCGCTACGCCAAGGCCAAGCGCCTTGCCCGATCCAACGGATTTTATTCCTACTGCAAAACCCTTGATGCGCCGATGAGCGAAACCTACTGGTCCATAATCTATCCATTGGCCTACCCTGAACTGGTCAACCGTTACGGAGGCGACAAGAACCTGCCCGCCAGCCTGGTCAACGCCATCATGTACTGCGAAAGCAACCACAACCCGCAAGCGCATTCACCGGCAAACGCCATCGGCCTCATGCAGGTCATCCCTCGCACGGCCCGCGAGATTGCCGGGGAACTGGGCGTCGAGGATTTCGACATAGGCCGGATGTTCGAGCCGGAAACGAATATCCGCTTCGGCACGCACTACCTGCGCAAGATGCTCGACCGATTCGGCGACAACGAGGCGTGCGCCGCAGCTTCCTACAATGCCGGACCGGATGTGACCGAGAAATGGTTTCGATTCAAAAAGGACCTGCCCATCGAATACTTCATCGAAGAAATCAGCTACAAGGAAACCAACCGCTACGTGAAAAAGGTTCTGCAAACAAAAGAGTTGTATGAGCTGCTTTATTAAGTGGTCCTACACACTTAAAAAAGTGAAGCAAAACCTATCTTAAATAGCCCAACGACCTTAAGGCTGCGCGGCTGGCGGCATCGGTGATCGAATCCAGCGGGATGCGCGGTTTGCGTGGATATTTCTTTTCGTAGGATTGCGCGAGTTCCAAAAGATGAGCCAATCCTTCGGGGTCGGAAGAGGCAAGATTGTTCAACTCGCCCGGGTCCAGGGCGAGATCAAAGTAATATTGTGTATCCTTTTCTAAATCGAGAATCAGTTTTCGACCAGCGTCGCGCACGCCAAACAGCGTGATGCTGCCGCCTTGAAGATCGCCATCCACTTCCATGAATTGAGTTTCGTTTTGGCTGGTATCCAGAAGTCCGGCCAGACCCTTCCCGCCGAAACCGATGGGGATGGAAACGCCGGCAAGTTGGAACAGTGCGGAGGGAACTTGGATCAGGCTTTTCGGTTCGGCGATCACGCGCCCTTTCGGCAAACCCGGCCCTGAGATGATCAGCGGCACATGCACTTCCTCGCGATAAAGCGAGTGCCCGTGATAGATGCCCCCATGCTCGCGAAACTGCTCGCCGTGGTCCGAGAGAAATACGATCCGCGTTGTGCCGGTGATGCCACGCTGCTCAAGTTCCTGAAAAAGCCTGCCTAGTTCGCCATCCATGTAGGCGATTTCCCCGTCATACAAGGAGCGTAGTGTTTTTAACGCCGCCGGATTTTCCGTCGTTTTCAAATCCTGCGTGCTGTATAGCCATTTGAAATTCGGCGTCTTGCCTATGGCGTAGCGTTCCTTGAAAGGCTGTGGTGGATCATACGGGGCGTGCGGGTCCATGAGATGCAGATAACCGAAAAAGGGTCGGTCATCTTTTTCATCAATCCAATCCAAAAAGCGGTCTACGGCATGACCCGCATCGTCGGACTTGATGGACTGCCTCGCCGCACTCAGCCCAAAGGCCCTGGCGAATGTCCTACCGGTGAAGAAAAAAGAGACTTCGTCCACCTTCGTGCGGTCCATGTACGTCTCGAAACCCTGCCCAAAGCCGAAATAACTTTTCAAAATGGCGTTTGCCACTACAGCGCCCGTGCGAAACCCAGTAGCGCGCAGATGCTCGGCCACCGTCGCCTGATTCTCGCGCATAACGCCAAAAAGCGCCCGCATGCCATGCTCCCTCGGCGTCAGGCCTGTCTGAAGCGTGGCGACCGTCGGGCGAGTCCAGGAACTGACCGAGTTGACATCGGCGAGAAGTACGCCACCTTGTGCGAAGCGGTCGATGTTGGGCGTCAGGCCTTTTGCGTCGCCGTAGCAACCCAAAGCATCGGCACGAAGCGCATCAGCCAAAATGATGATGAGATTTTTCGCACTGCCCGGAGCCGTCCCTTGGTGCACGTCGCCGGAGTCTTGCAGGCCACGTTCGTAATGCCGCTGAAATATCGCATCGTCATCCAGCGCCGTCTGTATCATCATCGCTGTTAGAGGCGTCAGGATCGCCACGGCGAAAGCCAGCGCGCCTAAAAGAACACGCCGCTCGCTTTTGAACACGGCAAGGGCCAGCAAAATCACAAGGACAAGGCCGATGATGGCGGCGACAATCGACGGTCCGTTTAAGTGCGACTGATATTGAAAGCGGGCAATGAAGTATCGTGATGCCCACAACGTGTTTTGGAATAGAAACAATCCGCCCGCCGCCCACGCAATACGATGGATCGCCGGGCGCGCAAAGGCCGTCGCCGCCAGGACTAGAGCAGCCGCCGCGCACGCGGTGGTCGACAAAGCCACATTTTGCACGATGAAATAAAAATGCCCCGTCGGGGCTAAAAGATATGCGACCGCGCCTTCGGCCAGCGTGATGTATAGACTCGCCGATACGCCTATGAGCGCGATTGAAGCGAGTTTTTTAGAAGACATGACTCAGGCCCCGGCAATCTCGAACTGCTCAATGTGAAATGAAGGCACGTCCTTGATGACGATTCTTTTTTTCAACTGGATCTCCAGGTTCTCCAGAGGCTGACGTTCTTGCTCGTAGAACAGATCCACCACGTCCGGGTTGACGTGGAGAATGATCGTGGGGGCATCGATATTCGGCGCCTCTTTACGAAGCCTGCGAAAGATCTGAGCGCAGACGGCGGTGCGGCTTTTCACGACGCCCCGGCCCTCACAATAGGGACACGACTCGGTCATCACGCGCATAATGTTCTCGCGGGTTCTTTTGCGCGTCATCTCCACGAGGCCGAGTTCGGAAAACGCCAGGACGTTGGTCCGGGCTTTGTCGTTTTCAAGCTTCGTAACAAGAGAATTATTAACTCTCTCCCGGTTATCTTCCTTTTCCATGTCAATGAAATCGATGATGATGATGCCGCCGATATTGCGCAGCCTGAGCTGGTGGCAGATTTCCTTTACGGCTTCGAGATTCGTGTTCAGGATGGTTTCCTCAAAGTCGCGACGCCCGACATATCGACCGGTATTCACATCAATGGCGGTGAGCGCCTCGGTGTGCTCGATAATGATATAGCCGCCGCTACGCAGCCAGACCTTGCCCTGCATGGCGCGCGCAATTTCGATCTCCAGCCCAAATTTTTCAAAAACGGGTTCGTCGTCTTCGTACAGTTCCACAGTGGCGTTGAGGCCGGGCATGTTGTCGCCGAAAAACGAGAAAATCTTTTCGTACTCGTCCTTGTTGTCGATCAGCACCCGGTCGATGTCATCGGTCAAAATGTCCCGGATAGCCCTCAAGGTCATCGACAGGTCGGAGTGAATGAGGGAAGGAGACGATGCCTTGAGGCTCTTGGTACGCAACTGCTCCCACAAGTGCGCCAGGAAATCCCAGTCGGTTTTCAGTGTTTCCACATCCATGTCTTCGGCGACAGTCCTGACAATGCAGCCCATTTCCGAGCCGTCCCGTATCTCCTCAACAATTTCCCTGAGCCTGTTACGCTCGTTTTCGTTTTCGATACGGCGAGAAATGCCCACGTGCGCCATCGTTGGCATCAGGACCAGATGGCGACCGGGAAGGCTGATATGATTTGTGATGCGTGCGCCCTTGGAGCCAAGCGGCTCCTTGGCTACCTGTACAAGAAGATCCTGTCCGTCTTTAAGAAGCTTCTCGATGGGAATTGTTTGGATAGATTCTTTGACCGAGTCTTTATCAAAATCCATGTTCTGAGCAGAAGCGAACACCCCGTTTTTCGCGCCTTTTTCCGGACTCGTGGCGATGATCATACGGCAATCATCATAATGACCCACGATATCCGCCACGTATAAAAATGCCGCCCTGTCCAGACCAATGTCCACGAAAGCCGCCTGCATGCCGGGAAGAACGCGGAGAACCCTGCCCTGGTAAATATTGCCGACGACGTCAACCTTTCTGGCAGGCTCAATATGAAACTCGGCGACGACCCCGTGTTCTAAAAGAGCAACGCGGGTTTCCTGCTCGGAAAGATTGATTATCAATTCATTCGGCATCAAATGGCCTCAAAATGTGTCCTTTTCTTTTTCCAGGCAATAGCGGGCCACAACCTTTTATCGATGTCAAGGATGGAGCCCAAAGCAATTGAAGGTTTTAAGCTTCCGGTGAGCGTAAAACGCAAGGTGATGCTAACACACTCTCCGCCGGAATGCTCCAGTAGGCTAACGATATCTTTGGCTTCGATATTTTTCTTCCTGGTTTTTTTTACAACGGAAATCATGTGGCTGGGAGATTGGTCAAATTGTCCAATCTTGGTTTTGATCATTTCAACATCGATATCGCCCGATTCGATAAGCTCCTTCAAATCGGCCTCAAATTCCATCCCTTTGATAGCGGTGAACAGGGGCTTGTCCTTGAGACCCACCTGTATTAACTCCGCAACCGGAAGGTCGGCGAGCGTCTCGCCACGCAGTCGCTCAATCAAATCCCCCGGTTCCTGGTATCGCGTGAGGTAGACATCGAAATATTCGTTATCGCTTTGGACACCCACGGCCAGGGGCGGTCCGAAGGAAACCCTGGGCTGCGGATGAAAACCCTGCGTGTAGGCGAGAGGAAACCGGGCTCTTCGCAAGGCTCTGTGAATGATCGACGCCAATTCCAAATGTCCCAGAAAACGGAGGTCGCCCTGCTTGGCATAGCGGACGCGATAACGAAAAAGAATCGAGGACGGTGTCGCAAGAGGCGCTAAAGGAGCCTCGGCAACTCCGGGCGTGTCGCGAGCCAGGATATTTAATATTTTTTCATGATCACAGGTCCCGCAAAACGAACACGCGCCCTCCCGGCAATCCTCAGTGAGAATGCCCTCGGTCGCCTTTTGCCGTTCAGACATCAGAAATTCCCTGTCGATCAAAGCGTCAATGCCATCCCAGGGCAAAGGCTCGTCAAAACCATAACCGCCGAGAATCCGCTCAGTATCCACGCCCGCTTCTTCGAAGGCGCGCTTCCAGCGTTCAACATCGAAATGCTCGGTCCAGCCGTCGAAGCGCCCGCCCATATCCACGGATTTTTCGATGGCCGCAGCCACGCTTCTGTCGCCCCGCGTGATAATCCCCTCAACAAAGGACATGCCAGGATCGTGGGCTTTGATTTTGATCCGCGTTCTTCTCGCCCCTGCCTTGATCTCATTGCCGATCCAGCGCGCCTCTTCCATCGAAAGCTGCTTATCCCAGGCGAAGGGTGTATGAGGCTTGGGAATGAATGTTCCGATATTGATATTGACCTGTCCCTTGCGCCGTCCCTGATCAAGGATACGCAGCGCCATTTTCCCAATTTCGATGATGCGCTCACGATCCTCGTCGGTCTCCGTCGGCAGGCCGATCATGAAGTAGAGCTTGGCCAGATTCCAACCGTGACGCATCACCGTCCGGCAGGCCTCAGCGATCTGCTCATCAGTGATGGGCTTGTTGCAAACGCGCCGAAGCCTCTCGGTCCCCGCCTCCGGGGCGATAGTGAATCCCGTTTTGCGCACGGTGGCTATCTCTTTAATCATCTCATCGGAGACCGCATCCACGCGTAGCGAAGGCATGGCGATGGCGATGCGCTGACCGCTTTCGATGCGCCGTATTTCCGAAAGCAGGTTATTGAGGCGGCTGTAGTCCGCGCTGGAAAGGGAAAGCAGCGTCACATCGTCGTAACCCGAACGGGCGATATTTTTATCGATAATATTCACGATGGACGAAACCGAGCGCTCGCGCAAAGGGCGGTTGATGAAACCGGGCTGGCAGAATCGGCATCCGCGCACGCATCCGCGCATGATTTCCACGGCGAGACGGTCGAAGACAGGCCTCGTGTTGGGCATAACGGGGCGAACCAATTCGGGCAAAAGGTCCAGGTCGGCGACGATCCGGCGCTCGGCAGGCTGAGTTCCCTCTTGAACTTTGAATCCGGAAAAACGCTGTCCGTTATAGATCGGTTCCCACTTGTCAGGCCGGTAAATACCCCGAATATGTGAAATCGCTTCAAGCTTTTCACTTCTCGGCGCACCTCTGAGGCCGCCCAGAGCGTCGAGAATCTCCCCCATGACGTCCTCGCCATCGCCGGGGATCAGGGCATCGAAAAAGGGAGCCCAGGGTTCGGGATTGAGCGCCTGATAACCCCCGGCCAGGATCAGAGGCATGTCCTCAGATCGCTCGGCGGCGCGGCGCGGAATTTGCGCCAGGTCCAGCATCATCACGACATTCGTCGCCGCCAATTCGTATTGCACGGAGAAAAGAAGCAGGTCGAATTTCGCTAGCGGTGTTTTGGTTTCCAGGCTGCAAAGAGAAAGCTCTTTGGCGATAAGCAATTCGCGATAGTCGTCCCAGGGCGCGAAAACCCGCTCGGCGAATGCGTCGTCGCGCAAGTTGGCCATCTGATAGAGAATCTGAAAACCGGTGCTGCTCATCCCGATCTCGTACAGGTCGGGAAAAGCCAGGGCCAGATGCACTGAAACGGCCTTCGGATCTTTGTCGGCGCTTCCGTATTCGCCGCCGATGTATCGGGATGCGCGTTCGATAGCTGCCCATGGGTGGCTTGGCATTATTTTATTTTTCCCAAAGGGGCGAAGATGGACTTTTGGATAAAGCCGGGAGAAGTCGGTCCGCCCCTTTCGACTCCAGGCCGCATGCACAAGGGATTACGGTCCGTTAATGGCTCGCCGTTTTTTTTGCGTTTTCACACGCACGAAACGGCGAAACGGAATAGTGTTTTTAACAACTCGGCAATTGCGTGTCAAACGCTGCCGAAAACGCCAATGGATGATTCACCTCATAAAATTTGCCGGCCTGGTCAATTATAATACAGAGCATGGGCCATACGCGTTGGCCCCATTCGGGATGAGGAGACAAATCATGATGAAAACATTCCTGGTCACCGGCGCCAACAGAGGCTTGGGGCTGGAATTCACGCGCCAACTCTTAAAGCGTGGAGAAAAAGTTCTGGCGACGGCGCGAGTGCCGGGAAAAGCTAATGCCTTGAAAGAGCTGAAGGAAAAACACCAGAACCTTCTGGAAATTTACCCACTCGATATAAGCGACGACGCCGGCATTGAGAAACTGGCCGAAGAACTTCATTTCACCAGCCTCGACGCCATCATCAATAACGCAGGAATCCTTTTGGAGGATCTTGGGCGGGACAACGGGATTGATCCGAAGATGATTCTGGAGACCCTGAACGTCAACGCCGTTGGGCCTATGCGCGTCGTCGGGGCGCTTTTGCCCATGCTCCTGGCCGGCGACAATCCCGTCATCGCCAACATCAGCAGCGGACTAGGCAGCATCGGCCGCGCGGAGGGCATAACAACGCCGGCGTATCGCATTTCCAAGGCCGCTCTCAACATGGCCACAAAAACCCTTGCCGAATCCTTAAAGCACCGCAGGGTGACGGTCGTCAGCCTCGATCCCGGATGGGTCGCCACCGATATGGGAGGGCCAAGCGCGCCGCTGACGCCAGAGGAATCCGTGAACGGGATGCTGAAAGTCATCGATGGAATTTCCTGCCATGACACGGGCCGCTTCATCAACCGCCACGGCGAAGATGTGCCGTGGTAAGGGAATTTCCCGCGTGATGAATGGCAGTGTAGGAGCGACATTTCCTGTCCCGAGCCTAGTCGAGGGATTGTCGCGACCGAAGACCGCTTTAGCGGGCGAAAGATTGTAGCGCAAGGGTTCAGGGTCCAGGGTCCAGGGTGTCGGACCAGCACAGCACGTGTGGCACAGCCGCCCCCGGCTGCGAATGTAGGAGCGGTTTCCAACCGCGAAATGTAGGAGCGGTTTCCAGCCGCGAAATGTAGGAGCGACATTCTTGTCGCGACCAGCCCGCTTTAGCGGGCGGCTGATTCGTAGCCCTCAGGTGAAACCCTGGGAAAGGGATCAATCAATATCTATACGACGCCCGCGAAGCGGGCATCCCTTGCCACCGCCCCCCCAATTCCCTATGATCTTAATACATTTCGGTTAATGACAAAGCGCCGCATCAATTTTCAGCGCTTGATGAACAGCGGGGAGTCTATGCCCAAAGGCAGGGAAACGAAAAACGACAACAGCGCGAAGTTCGGATTCGAGGAAAAGCTCTGGGTGGCGGCAGACACCCTTTGCGACAACCTCCTGCCGAAGCTCCTTTCCGGCGAGTTGTGGGGGAAGGTCGCGACGGAGCGACTCAATGAATGATGCTATCTGATGGCAAATGAAATATCGGAAATCACTCGACGGAATATTTGTGACACTTTAGTCGTTGAGGAAATCCATTGGTACGGTCGCCTTGACGATTTAGCCTTTTTGAAAAGGATTTTTGCAAATATATATGAACTTCCTTCAAATGACAGCCGCTTCACGAACCTGGTGGGTGATATTCGCCAGCACCGGATAAATAACTATGATTGGCCTGACGATTGGATTTTCAGTGATGATCGACTGGTATTGCTGACTTGCCCCGACTCTCTTTTCGTCCAATTTTTATGTGAAACGGTACATCCCGTCGTTCGAAAGGACCAAGATGAGGTGCGACACTTAGTAGATATGTATAACCAAAATCTAAAATTTGATGGATGGGAGCTATACGAAAGCACAAAGAAGTCTGGTAAATCAATATATTCGGCCAAAATAATTGCGGATGCAGCATCGAACCAAATTGAAGAAGCTCAGCGGGTGGCTGAGAAACTGAGTTCGGCCTACGTCTCCAAGCAGATTAAGAGAATCCAGCAGGCTCTAGGAAGGGATGATCCCGAGCTTGCAATAGGAAGTGCAAAAGAGTTTCTTGAAACTATCTGCAAAGCAATTCACGAGCATTTCCATTTTGAAATAAAAGAAAATATTGAGATGCCTCAACTATTGAAATCGACAAGAAAATTACTCAAAATTCTTCCCGAAAACATCAATGAGAATGGGAAGGGAGCAAAAGTAATAAAAAAACTTCTAGGTAATCTTGGTGGTGTTGCATCAGGAATGGGAGAAATCAGGAATCTCTTTGGAACTGGTCACGGGAAGAAACCAGCCACGGTTGAAAAGAGTGCAATTGAAATGCGTCACGCAAAACTCGCTACCGGTGCTGCAATCACCCTCGCGGTGTTCTTCTATGAGACATATGAGGAAAGACACAAAAATGCTGCTACATAATGGGGTGGACAGGTTATAAATGTCTGAAGACTTTTTTACGGAATCACTCGCAGAAGAGGCCACCCTCACATGGTTTGTGAGGTTCGGCGACAAACATCTCCACGGCCAGGACATCACCCCAAGTGAGCCTACGCCGCAGGAGGAAGACCACATCCAATTAGAAGGAAACCGAAATGTTCGTTCCAACAACACCTAGCGAGCAAATCCTTTTTACGACAGTTAGAATTGAGGCCAAAACAGCTTCTGGAATTTCAAGAGTTGGAACGGGATTTTTTTTCGACTTCACCATGCAAAATAGTCAAGGCCGATTACCGTTGATTATTACGAACAATCACATTGTTGAGAATACCGTTGAAGGTCAGTTTCAATTTCACGAAGGGGACGGAACTGGAGAAGAGCAAAAACCGTCAGGGAAGTTTTTTTCTGTTGCATTAGATGATTTCGGAAAACGATGGGTTCGACACCCAAACCCGAATATTGACCTGTGTGCTATGCCATACAATCCGTTACTCGAAGAGGCCCGTAGTCAGGAAAAAACTGTTTTTCGCAAATCTCTGGAAAATAAACTTGTGCAGACAAATAGTGAGCTTGAGGACTTGGGTGCTGTTGAAGATATCCTCATGGTTGGGTACCCAATTGGGTTGTGGGATACGGCGAATAATCTTCCAATTATCCGAAAGGGCATCACCGCTTCTCACCCATCGGTGGATTATTGCGGCCAAAGTATGGGGGTGGTCGATGTTGCTTGTTTTCCGGGTTCATCGGGTTCACCAATCATGATTGTCAACGAAAGTTCATACAAAAAAAGCCGAACACAACAGTTATGGGAACTCGAATGCTGTTTTTAGGAGTTCTATTTTCAGGGCCAACCTTTTCCGCTGAGGGGGAAATCATTCCAAAAAATATTCCTACAGTAATTACCTCTATTTCCCAGACGGATGTCATGATCAACTTGGGATATTATATAAAATCAGCAGAAGTTTTGACTTTGTGCAGCCATGCTGAAAGCCTTTTTAGGACAAGGGGGTTCTTGAATTAAATTTACACGCTTACTTACAGAATCCGTAATCGAAGAAGCTGCGCTCATGTGGTTCTCCAACTTTGGCTTCTCTACCCTCCACGGCCCAGACATTGCCACCGGCGAGCCGGGGCAGTGGCCTTTTTGGGCTTGCCTGAGAAACCCCACGATTAATGACAGCTAAGGGATTTCTCGACTCGACCTTCGGTCTCGCTCGGAATGACAAGACGGTTTTCATTTCAGATCCCAGTTTTTCAGGCAGCTACACCGTTCCCAAACTCAAGGCAAATCCCCTTTTTTCTATTTATCTGTTGACCTAATCCCATAAATTCTCTATGCAGGTTCCTTCTAGTTCGGTTTTTTGGAAATTCTCCCGCGAGGACATAAGGGATGCGCAGACTCCGGAACATTATTCTTTCCCTTTACGCCTGGATCGGCATCACTCTAGTCGTATTGACGATGCTGCCAGTGCTGGCGCTTGTGCGTTTGTTTGACCGCGATCCGGCTCGCTACCGCACCGGTTATGTGTTTCGGCGGATGGGCAGTTGGCTCACTAAAGTCAATCCCATGTGGAAGGTTGATTTAAAGGGAGCCGAAAAGATCGACAATCCCCGCAATCCTTACGTGGTGGTGAGCAACCACCAGGTCGTGGGTTCGAGTCCCTCCTCAGAAGTCAACAAAATCAAGTACTTAGAGCATTATTCCAAAAGTGCTGTTTTCTCTGCGCTACCATAGCGCTACCAAATCGCAAGCTTTCTAACCCACAAAATGCGTTGCACCGACTTAATCCGAGCGCCGAAGTGGCCGAAAAACTCCTGACAAACTATTCATATTTTCCCTTGGCTGGATTTCAACAAAAGGATCAGTTGCCAACATCGCGGATCGCGACCGCATGGGGAATCAAAATATTTTCACGCGATACGCTGGGCGCTCTTATCGACCGGCGGGGGAGACTTCCGAAATTCCAAGGACAAATTGTAATATGCCTTAACGATGCGCCGGTGCTCTCGGACTATTATCTCCCATGCGGCGTCACCGCCTGGAAGTTGTCCAGCAAATCCAGACTATGGCATCAGGCTAGTTGAGCGTATACTTTTTCCACGGGATCGCCGACATCGGGACATTGGCGAGAAACTTAGAAATATCCTTGCGACCAAAGTAGGTCGGCACACCACGCGAATCCTGAGCCATAAGCACAACCGGGATTCCCGGGAAGGCTTGCTG
>CAZQAE010000063.1:28452-28712 GCA_964591275.1 uncultured bacterium
ATTTGCCTCGCTATGATTGTTGAGGACATGCTTCTTGACGATCACCACCGCGAAAGTTTGCCCTTGCTCTTTGATTACGGCACCTTCAAACGTCATGATATCTCCTTGGTTAAGTTTGTATTGCTGGATTTATTTCCAGCCTCTATATTGCTATTCTCCGAAGGTCGTGAATTTTGTCACACGCTCGATTCTTTTTGTCCTAATTTCGGTATTTGAGGAGAATAAGTAAGTGGAGGAGGAAATTTGACGGGCATTAGCGA
>CAZQAE010000064.1:0-28297 GCA_964591275.1 uncultured bacterium
TTCAAATTCTCCTGCTGGGGTTTGGTGATTCTTCCAGGAGATACCATGGCTCAACCTTTTGCAGAACACTTGCAACATAACCTCGGATTGAAGCCCTCTCCACTGATATGTAATTGCAGTTAGCTACGACAAAGTACGACATAATAGATTAGCATCCACACCCGGTTTCGATGTCGGATTTGGCATCAGTATCTTCCGGCTTGTCTTCAGCACCGGAGTCATCATAGTTCGAATCACTAGCGGATTTGCCACAAATAATGGCGCGCAGCTTCAAGAAGGATTCCATCAGCAATATGAGGAATTTTTTCAGCCGGCCTGGGCGTTTTATCGCCTTCCAGTAGAAATTCATGATTCGACCGATCATGTATGCGGCCCCCTGGTTCGGGTTCAGGGTCCCATGCGGATTGCGCACCCGGTCCACCCGGCCAACGACTTCGCGGATCGGCCGCCAAACCACCAGACCGGCATTGTCGCCGCGCTCAGCGACGAAGCTTTGGCCATTTTCCGTTTTCATGGCCGTCACCCTATGTGCAACCAGAGATTTTTCACGGTGAAATAACACAATATCGCTGACAGCTATGGGGGTTTGCAGATACGGCGCAACGCGCACGATGTCGCCGTCATGGATGAGGGGACGCATGGAGTCGCCCTGAATGGACACTTCCAGCGGTTCTTTCAGGGTATGCCCAAGGGTCGCGGATTTGTTCGGCTCGATTATGACATTTTCCCTGAGCAACAGCCTATTCCAACGCTATCACTGCGCCGCAGGCCAGCGACTCTTCCAGGAACAGGGCCACGTCGCGCTCGGCCTGCGCGTTGTCGAGATCGGGATAATTTTGGCACAGCGCTGCCATTAACTCATCCTTCGTTGCTGAGCCAGGCAGGCTCTCCCAAAGAAATTTTGCGCTGGCATTGAACTCGATGACTCTGCCACCGTCGATGTCGATTAGGATCGCTCCGTCCTGGAAATCTTCGAAGCTCATGCCGGGAGATTGTGCGTATTTCATTGTTACTCCGTCGCCTCCGCCAAGGGCAGGCAGGGATCGCCCATCAGATTATAGCTCATAGTCAGGATCCGGTAATCTTCGTCCCCAACATCATCCGTCAAATCCTTTGCCGCCGACGCCAGGGCCCCGCCAACCGTGTCCGCCAAACCGTTGGTGAAATAGTCCTGAAGAGCGGTGGAGAGATCCTCGGTATGCTGTGGAAAACCGTAAGCCGACGGTGAAATCACTCCTGCCGCTCCCAGATCGCCGTCATCTAAAATAACCATCGTTTCAGCGAGGGAATGGGGCGTGGACGTGTAGGCAAAATACCCGCTGAGGCAGTTGAATAGAATGAAAACCGGCGGCTGCCCGTTATGATCCAGCATTGTCTCCAAGTTACTCACTTCCTCAGTTTGCCCGATAATGATCTCGCCGGCTGCGCGATTCATGTCGCCATGTCCATAATATTCTACAACACTGGCTCCGGCCTGAATAAAACCCAACAAGTCGGCGCGCAGCGCAATAATGGCAGGCTCCTCCCATTGATTTTCGCCGCCGGCCGGAGGATAGGTCTCGTTGTAATCGCTCAAATGCAAGGATTCACTCGCGTATCCCACGGGGAGCGCATCCCTGGCGCGATTCGCGTGCGCTTTGAAAACCGTTTCATTGTCGTCGCTGATGTAAATGTAACGATTCGTTGTTGCCGCCTGATAATCCGCAATGCGCTCCACTGCTGCTGCAACCTGCGCTTCGGTTCTGGCGGGCAAGCGACCGACGGCCATTGGTACGTCCGCGCGGCTCTTAAACGAGACGGGCGTGAAGGAGAAAAGCGTATCGCTGGGAAACCAGAGCCAGTTCCTTTCGCTCCACTGATAGATGGTCGGCAGGTTCAGGCGTATGTCAAATTCGTCCGGGTCATGCAAGTGAGGTGTGGAATCTCCAATCAGGAAAAGCGCCCTGGGCGTGAACGTCGTCCAGTTTTGCGCGGCGTGATCCAGGTAATCGAGGATGGCGTCCGGCGACTGGTAGCCGTTGTTGAACAGATGATAAAGCTCCCGTGGACTGCGCAGAACCGGCGTCCAACCCTCATTTTCGCGCAGTGTCAACAAATCCGCCAATTCATCATGGAAGACTTCCGGCGCCAGGATGATAAGGTCGCCCTCTTCTTCCAACAAGCCTTCCACATCCGGTACGGCAAAAATGCCGTCGGGCTGCGCGGGAAGATCCGGATCGAACATGGCGTAGGTGTTTCCCGGCGTGAAATTCGGCAACCATAGATCGGTACCGTCGTCGATCAGCTCCACGATTATCGGAACAAGCGGATCCGTTACATCCCAGACCTCAATGCTTCCGGCATAATCACCCGGCAGTTTGACATCCACCTCTTCAGTCTCATACGACTTCAAAATTTTCGCGGCACCGTTAAAGGCCAAGGGCGCACGGACATCTAGAAATGCCGAAACCACGTTGAATGAGTCAGCCACGAATCCGTTGTCCACGAGACTGAAAATCATCTCGAAAGCGCCAGCCACGCCCGGCGCCGTGGGCGATAATTCATCTTCCCAACTAAAATTATCCCATTCATCGAAGCTGATTTCAGTCAGAGCATTTCCATTCAAAGCCACATCCACATCGCGCGGAAAGAGACCGCCGCCGAATAGCTCAAAACCCGCTTTCACTGCACGGTCATCGGCTGAAAAGCCGTCAAAAACGGCGCTCATCGTTTCATCCAAACTGATTCTTTCCGAAGCCCAGCAATCGGGGAAAACTCCCTCAATCGCCGGAGGATGGTATATGGCCCAATAATCCCGAAAACGCACTACGTGGCGCTGGATGATTTCGTTTGCGGGCGCGGCGCGGTTCACCGGAGCGGCCAGGGTTTCCATCATCGGCGAGGCGTCTCCGTCGGCCAAATCAGCGATGACGTGCGTTTCCGCCGTATAGCCGTCGCCAATGATCGGCGGAGCGAAAGCGAAAACAACCGGCTCCGCGGCATCCGGGTCCATCACGCGAATGGACGTCTTAACACCATCTGTCCGCACGCGAAGAAACTCCAGAGACTCGGCCTGCGTGTCGTTGATGGATGACAGGGGGACCTGCAGAGCGCCGGGATTCATAGTCCAGAAATCGACGATGGGGCAGGGCACGCCGTCACATTCGGAATAATCGATGGTATCGTCGTCATCCATGTCGTCGTTGACATCGTCATTCATGTCGTCGTTGACATCGTCATCCACGTCATCGTTGGCATCATCATCCGCATCGTCGTTGACATCATTATCGACGATGTCGTCATTGACGGCATCCTCTCCACCGCTGTCATCGTCGTCATCGTCCCCGCAACCGCCAAAGAGGGCAAGAGCCGCAATCAAAGCCAGACATGCGGCGGTCATCGTCAGAGAAAAACGTGCAAATACCATCACTCGATCCCCCATATTCATCGACATCGTATATCACAATTTGGCGACCTTGGCATCAAGAAAAGCTTCGATAGAGGTGGTGGAAAATAATCCGGCATTTCCATTGAGCCTCGATAGAAGCGAATAATAATCCGGTATTCCAAATTGAGTTTCGACAGAGGCGATTCATTCATTAGCCCAGGGCGGAAGAGATTGTCGATTAGTGTATTTTACAAGCGATTCGATTTTTGCATCCTTCCAACCATTCGGTTAATCGATTTTTCATCAAGCCTCGGCCAGAGCCGTTTTTCCGCCTTCTGCGACCATTTTGAGGGGCATTATAAGACAAAAAAAGGCGCGCCAAGCGGCTGAGTTGGCACTAACGCAATGAGTGGCGTCACTTTTGGGGGAAAGTCACCAGGATATCGTCGGGCATGTATCGCTTTTCAAGGGAGAGCGCTCGGGATTGGCGGAGCTGGCGGCAAACCTGCTGTGACGTCAATTGTGCAGGAACGGCATTGAAATATTTTTTGGATTTGCCGATGGGATCTAGCGTAAGGACCTGGCAAGGCGAAAGCCCAAGTCATTGTACCGCGCACCCGGCAGGCTGCCTACACGATCAAAAGAGCGACATAGCCTGATATTGCTCTTCCAACTACCGCCTCGATAAATCCGATATGTTCCAATATCAGGACCGTTCGGGTCTGTTACTGAATCGGAGGAATAATCTCCTTTCCAATCCCAAACCCATTCCCAGACGTTGCCGTGCATGTCAAAAAGGCCCCAGGCATTTTTATCAAAGCTCCCGACGTGAACCGGAGTTTCGCGATATTGTCCCTTGGGACATTCGGGGATCGGCTTATTCCCGTTATAGTTAGCCTTATCCGTAGAAAGGCAATCCCCCGTAGAAAATGGTCCCGTTGTTCCAGACCGCGCCAAATACTCCCACTCCGCCTCCGTCGGCAGTCGATAACCTGTGCATTTTCGATCCCAGGAGATAGATTTATCAACCCGGTGATAGCACGGGCTGAGGCCTTCCTTTTTCGATAAACGATTGCAAAACTTTATGGCATCGATCCAGGAAATACTTTCCACCGGGCATTGGTCGCCGCAATTGACAAAGTGGCTTGGATTGTTGTCCATGACAGCTTTCCATTGCCCCTGCGTCACTTCCGTCATTCCCACTAAAAACGAATGAGATAGAATGACCGGATGTCGGATTTCATCATTCCCCGGTTCTCGCAATGAACTGCCCATATAAAAACGGCCTGCGGGAATCTTGATGAACTGATAATTGATAGTCGGACTTTTTATGCCTTTATCGCACGCACATCCTACAGCAATGCAAAGCACCGCCGACAATACGGCTAGCAATGATCTTCTCAACGAAAATCCTGTGTGTTTGAAACTGCGTAACATGCCGGTTGCGTATTATTAAAAGATCGAGCTAGAAACCGCAGCCCCCTTCGTCATTTTCAAGTGCTGTTTCGATGCTAGAAGCGACATTGTCTTCGTCGTCATCGTCGGAGATTTCCGCATCGTCGTCATCGGAAGGCTTGGATTGGTGATTATCTGTTCCCGAAATATCCTCGTAAGATCCATAATCGAAATCATCTCCCCACTTTGCCACGCTTTGGTCAGAATCAATAATCACGGGTCCGTACTCGAATACGCCACCGGTAGTTTCATATTCTCTGAGATAGTATGAATATGCCTCACCTTTCACAGCAGTGTCGTCCAGCGTCTGGTAGTCGTCACCAAAAATGTTGTCCTGGCATGGCACAATGATCCCCGGAAGTTCCATGTGATCCGCTAGAAAACATTCAGTCTCGCTCAACGAACAACGCAAAATCGTGAAAGCGCCGCATTCCATCTCCGAACCTGTTGTCCAGTACAAACCGACGCCTCCTTCCTCGCGCTGCGCGGTAAAAGACAAAAGATCAATTGCGGCGTTGACGGAATCGCTCCAGAAGCGATCATCTGTAGGATCACCTCCGGCGACATCGGTCTCGATTTTAAAATGGTCGGTTTTGCCGGCAATGGAACCGGTCATTATATTCCAGACTTGTCCGGTGCAACGCATATTTGTCTGGCTGGCCAGAAATGTGCAGTTAATAGCGAAATCGACGAAGGTGGTAACATCGAAATTGGTCGTGGATACTCCATCGACCGTTCGAATATAACCATCTCCACCGGTCAGGGCAAAATCCGGGGGCGCAAATTTTTGGCCACTATTGCCGTCTTCATCCAAAAGTTGTGTTAAAGCCCAGGTTACGCCTTCGACGTCAGCAATTTGCAGTTCCAAACCATGGTTAGCAGAGGGCGTTCCTTGGCTGTCCCAAATGGTCGCATAATCCAAAGTTCCGTCGCGATCATAGTCAAAGTAAACACCAATTGTGCCACCTTAGGTGGACTCGGCGTCCAATGTTTGGGGCCACTGCACTCTGTTGGGTTAATCTTTATAGAATTCATTATTAAAGTGATACACGGCCGGATTTATAGAGGCGCCAACAACGTCAAACTCTGGTGTTGACACGCCGTCATCGATGTCATTCAAGCTGGAAATCGGAATCCATTCCCCGTCGCCCGGCCAACTTCCGTAACTGCCGCCGTAATGTTCGACGATTGCAGCAGAAGCTGGCGGTGCCAGACAAATGAGTGAAAATCCAAACAAGATAGCCGTTATTAAAAGCATTCTAATCGCCCTGGTCTTCATTATTTACCCCTTCTTTCATCCCAATGAAAAAACAATTACTGTTTTATCACTCACTTCCTCAGTAAAAATCCGGAGTGCCGCTGCACGCCTGCGCCGGGCCGAGTTTACGAACAAATTCCGCGCCGCTGTGGACAACGAGCTTCGGGGCCTTATACGCCTTCTTCGATTCCTTGCTGCGGCCTTTCGGCTTCGCGCTCTTTTCCTTTTCAATCTTTCTCATCGGTTTTTCCCCATTGCATAATTCCAAAACTAGCGAAACTCATGCAGCATGGTTAACAATGAATGATTCGTGCATCCGATTTATTCGACTTACAATTTTTTCCCTCATTTTCCCCACCATAATATTTTTATAGGATGAACAATCAAATGATGTCAAGTTAAAATTGTGGGTTTAGTATTTTGGGGTATCAGGATTGAATGATTCGCCCTACGGGCTTCGATCGTGGCAACCCTTCGACTTGAGTAGGGGCAGGCCCCCGTGCCTGCCCTTACATGGGGCGACCACGGGGGGATCGCCCCCATACGAAATAATCTGCTCAAGGCCATGCCTTGCTAGCAGCCGCAGCCGCCTTCGGAATCATCGCTGTCTT
Source organism: uncultured bacterium (assembly GCA_964591275.1). Classification (GTDB taxonomy): domain Bacteria; phylum Lernaellota; class Lernaellaia; order JACKCT01; family JACKCT01. The sequence continues at coordinate 6,692 of CAZQAE010000064.1, forward strand.
CGGCGCCGGCTTCCGGTTCTTCTTCCGTATCTTCGTCATCATCATCGTCGCCTGAGGACGGGGCGGTGAGGATTTCGAAAGTGCTTTCAAAGGGTTCAATATGCCCGGTGTTCATAATGGAATCGTCAATGGACATGAAAAGTGGACCATACTCAAAAATGCGATCCGTCGTGTCATACTCGCGTAAGTAGTAAGAATATGACTGGTCTTTCTTCGCCGTCGCATCAACGGTCGCGTAATCAGCGCCCATGGGATTGTCCTCGCAGGGCACGGTGATATCCAGTTCCGTGTGGCTCCAAAGCTTACATGCGCCGGGAGTGGCGGTCTCGCAGCGCAATATCTTGAACGCGCCGCATTCAATCTCCTGTCCTGTTTTCCAGGTGAGCTTCACACTTGCATCGACGCGCTCGGCGGCGAAGTCAAGAAGGTCCACCTTGGCGGCGGCGTAGCAGGCCACTCCACTGACTCCGTCATAGCAATATGGCTCACCCGCGCCGCATTGTGCCGAATCTCCCAGGGAGCCGGCGCAGATCGCATCGCTTCCTGAATCCGAGCACGAAGCCGAGGCGAGGTCGCACAGATAATTCGGTGAAACGTCGGTTTCGCAGGCGCTTGTTTTGGGGCACGCGGGTTCGCACGAATCGCCCGTAACGGTAAAAGTAAAGAGGTCATCCGTGTATGCCTTTATGCACACATTACGATCGGCATTACTGGCGGTGGCGTCAGTCCAACTGCTTCCATTCCCGCTAAAGTAGCTTTCGCCAGCACTGGCTTCCGCGCTGCTCGAATAATCTGCTACGGGGTATTCGGTTGGAATTGGATAGTTATAACCCGGCGTTGTGAATTGCACGACAGCTGAGAATTTTGTTCCCGACGAGACAACAATGTCCAGATCGCTGACGTCAATCGAGTATTGGCCTGAATATGTCAGCGAACCCGATTTTGTCCCCGCCAGAGAACCACTGCTCGGCGTGTCGACAACGCCTGTGTAAACGCGCACAACATAGGAGGCACCCGGTACGCTGACGTAAAACCCGACGGCCTGGACTTCTTCATCCCCGTTCGCAGTAAAAACATTGCCACCCCAGGCCGTGGTCGATGAATAGCCCGAAGCACCGATCACCCAAAAGGGGTCGTGCTGATAAAGATTGTCCGCATCGGTTGACGCAGGAAAGACTGCGTTATTCACCATCGCCACGGTGTCGTAATACGATATCCAAAAATAGCCGTTGTCGTGCCAGGAGGTGCCCCAACTGTTTCTTATGAGAAAAGCACCGTTGCTGGCGGGCGCTGTGTTGAAATTTGCGGCAGAGAAATTATCGTCCCAACCCACAATAGCCACGGCATGGTTTGTGTCGGCGATCCCTGTATAGTGATAAGCAAAGTTCCCGAAGTTGTAGTATGCTGCGTCCCAGTACATGGACATGTGGACAGCGCCCCAGGTTGTAATGGCATACTTGAGAGAGTCATTGTCCGTTGAGCTGCCCCGATCAGGCAGAAAAATCACTCCATCGATTTTCTTTTGAAGCGTGAGTCCCGTCTCGCAGGTCTCATCTGGGTCGGCTGTGTAAGGGTCGGCGACCTCGGTCACCGGGCCGTCCCATCGGAGTAAATATGCCGCAGCCTTTGACCTGTTTCCGCCATTGCAGGACTTCTCAACCGGATATTTCCAGTCGAAGCCATGACAGGTCCTCATGTTTTCTTCAGAATAGTCCACCGTCTCACCTGTCAGGAGGTAGGATTCCATACTGGCAAAAGCGGCGAATGTCCAACATACGCCGCAAGTCGTTTGGTTCCTGACCGCCGTCACCTTTCCATAGTCCCTCAGATCATAGGTTGCGGTATAACTGTCATCGGAATAGTCGCTGTGAGGCGGTTGCGCCGGAATCTTGGGGAAAAACATGGGGCTTGGCTCATAACCCAAGGAGTATTCTCCGCTATCTTCAGCTAGGGCGCCCTTGTCGGAAACGAACTTTAAAAACTTGGGATTAACCGGAGCTTCTTGGAGTTCCTGCGCCCACGTCGATGTTTGAAACGCAAAGAACGCGAGAGCCGCCAAAGACAGGATTAATAAGTTTTTCACTTGATTTCTCCTTTAATAAAAGTCGGGACTGCCGCTGCACGCCTGCGCCGGACCAAGTTTACGAACGAATTCCGCGCCGCTGTGGATAACGAGCTTCGGGGCCTTGTAGGCTGGTTTTTTCGTTTCGAGAGCGATGGCTTTGGGTGCATCAGCCTTTTTCTTGTGACTCTTCATTTCATCGTCCTCCTGAATTGTTAGTTGTTACACTGTCGTAGCGTTAAATCCAAAGTGGCAGAGTGGTGCTTAGAAACCGCAACCTCCACCGTTATTATCGTTTTCTTCGGCGCTTGCGTCCGGCTCCTGTTCATCCTGTTCATCATCGTTATCGTCGCTGGGCGGCGCGGTGAGAATGTCGAAGGTGCTTTCATAAGGCTCTATATGCCCGGTGTTCATAATGGAATCGTCAATCGCCATGAAAAGCGGACCATACTCAAAAATGCGATCCGTCGTGTCATACTCGCGTAAGTAGTAGGAGTATGATTGATCTTTCTTTGCCGTGGCATCGACGGTGAAATAATCCGCGCCCATGGGATTGTCCTCGCAGGGCACGGTGATATCCAGTTCCGTGTGACTCCAGAGTTCGCAGGTTCCTGGAGCCGCCGTTTCGCAACGAAGAATCTTGAACGCGCCGCACTCCACTTCCTGTCCGGTCTTCCAGGTTAGCTTAACGCCTTTCGCGCTACGCTCAGCGGCGAAATTCAGAAGGTTCACCTTGGCTTCTTCGTAGCACTGGCAATCTATCCCTGGTGAATCGCAATAGCAGTACGGCGTGAGGCCACTACAGGGATTGCCCGTGTGGACAGAGCAGGCGCCGTCCAGGCAGGTATCTGTGCCGGTACAGAATCGGCCATCGTCGCAGGCGGCGCCATTGGTCGTGCAATAGTCTGCGCAGGCCAAACGATCATCGGTCAGATCCTCCGATTTGATAAGAGTGTCCAGGGCCGGTTTGACGCCACAAACCTGCGCGGCCTCGTGCTCGGCGGTCGTCTGATTCCAGGGGTCCGCGATATACTCGACATGAAAGACAGCCTTGTTCGCGGCGAGAAAATTTCCATCATAATTATCGCACTCATCCCAATCCATACATGATTCATTGAGCGCCCAGTCGAATAGACCGACTAAAGCGTCGAGTTGATCCACATCGTTTTTCAGACCCACCGATAGATTGCGTGCGTGGGCTTCAGTCGCCAAAAATGTGTTGTATGCGATCTGGTGCGCGCCGGTCAGCGTAAAGCCGGTGGTGTTGACGTAGCCGTCCACGTTGTCCGGCTCGACGCCATCGCAGCCTTTCGTGACGGCCAGATCCAGCCGGGCCTCCATGATGGGCTCAAGAGCAGCGTTGCTGATATCGAGCCATTTCTCCCCATCCCATTCATCCATGTTGTTGCCCTTGACGGATTCGGGGAAGTCTGCCGCGTCATCCCGCCAGTTTTCCCAGCTTCCGGCGCTGAAGTAGCAAATGACCACTCGCCCGGCATTTTTCAATGCAGTAATCGTCTCTTCGCTAACATCGAAAAGATCGACGTCATACATGGTCACGTTGAAGGACTGATTGATGTTTTCATCGTTGAGTTCCCATTGCCAGGTAGTCCCGGACGCCGGACTCCAAACATCTTTCGATCCATTTTTCCCTGAAACCGACTCCGATCTGATTGTCGCGCATTCTTCCACATCGTCATCAGCCTGTCCCGCGACCGTCGCAGAGACGCCATCGCCAAACTGTCCCTTGTCGCAGGTGAAAGTGAAAATAGCACAAATAACAATCAACACCAGCGCCAGATAGCCGTTGTATTTCATAATTGCATCCTCATTTTCGAAAATTTTCAGCCACCAACGTCATGCTTTGAGGGTTGGAATTTCGAGTGTTGTTTCTCATCGCGTTTTGTTAGTTTTATGGCATGTATTCCTTATGTGACCGAAGTCAATCCACACGCAAAAAATCTTTTCAACAAAGTGGAGTTTTGACAATTTCATTTTTCCAAGTGGAATTTTTCTATCTTCGGCGAAGACAATAGCGATTTTTCACAAAAAATCCAAGCAGGCTTTTTTGTCTGGCGAATCATTAAGACTAAGAAATAAAATTGGCTAGAAGCAAAAGAAATGCCATGAATTATTTAGGTATCCTGCACTATTTTAAAGGCTGGCGTTTCGGTTGCGACTTAAGCTAGTAATGACATGCGGGAGTCAATATAATTTAAGGTAGTATCGTGATCAGAAACAACTTGAGTGCAAAAAATCATGCGCTGGTCAATGCGTTGTCCAAAACGGCGGACGCCGATTCGCTAGGGAGTCTCGGCGAGACCGACTGGGCGGCCATGACGGAATTCGCCATAACAAAAAATCTGGCGCCGCTTCTTTATCACAGACTCAGACAACGTAGCCTCGAAGTCTGCGTTCCTGACCTCGTGCGGCAAAAACTAAGTGATAGCTATCTGGCTTCCGCCGCAGTGGGAGCCTTGCTATCCGGTCAGCTCAAATTGATATTGAATGCTCTTGGCGCAAGCGATATTCCGGTCATCGTGCTCAAGGGCGCGCATCTGGCTCATAATGTATATGAACACGTCGCTTTGCGTACGATGATTGATATTGACCTGCTTGTTCGCCAAAAGGATCTGTCGCTCGCGGAATCCATCATGGAAAGGCTCGATTACCATTCGAAGGTAAAGGTGTGGACCGGCGCTCCTGATCCCACGTGGAAGCATCTTCCCAGAATGTTCAAAACCGACGCCATACCGGTTGAAATACATCGGACGATCCTGGATCTGGACGATGAGCTTGAAATTCAGCCGGACGAGCTTTGGGACAGGGCGGTTGCCGCCGAATATGTCGGCGTCTCTGCCCTTTCACTTTCTCCGGAAGATCTGCTGTTGCATTTATGCGTTCATGCTGTGTATCAGAACGCTTTTCAAGGAGGGTTACGGGATATTTGCGATGTGGATCAGACAGTGCGCCATCATGTCGATGAACTGGACTGGAAGACCATTGCAGTGCGAGCTGACAAATGGAAAGCCCAAACTACGGTCTGGCTGGCCATGAATGCCGCAGCTTCTATATTAGGCACACCCGTGCCCGGAGATTTTCTCAAGGCGATCAAGCCAGGGCGCATTGATGATGAGCTTAACTCCTGGCTTCAGGATTTTTTGTTTGATCATTCGGTAGGTTTTTCCTCTCCAAGATTCTCTGAATTGATTCAAGTACGTGGAATTGCATCCAACACGCGCGTGCTGATCAGTGGATTGTTTCCTTCACCTCGTGAAATGTCCCAAAAATATTCGATTGCTGCGTCGTCAATCTGCTTCGTGTTGTATTATCCTGTCCGGTGGGTGGAAATGATCCGCAGATATTTCCCCATGCTATGGCGTATGATTCAAGGCGATGGCAAAGCAAAAGTCATGGCCGAAAACCAAGCCATGCGCGGGCGACTGCGCAACTGGCTTCAGGAGTAGAGATCGTCGTCGATTTCGAAGCGTTGGCAGGCCAGTCGGCTGAAGTACTCGATGGAAAATTCCCTAACAGCCAAACACAGGGGATCGACTGCCTGAAAAGAACCGGTCGTTTGAAAGGCTAAGGCCGGGCACCCGGCTTGGCATATTCCGCTCAAGGGACAATTCCGGCATTTGGGAATAGTTTCCCGACGATCATGCATCTTCTTTTCCCATTTTTCGATGCTGCTCACAACAGCATCCAGATTTCTTGCATCCCTGGAATCGCCCAATAAAGACTCTTCGTCCATGAGACACGGACAAGGAAACAAGGCTCCGTCGGCGGAAACCGTCAGTCGTTTCCCTATGCCGCAAACATTGTCGCCCCAGTCCTCTGTTTTCTGATTCAAGTATCCCGGCAGACCGGTAAAACCAACACCGACTTGAATCGGCCAACGGCTGTTGGCAATACGCCTTGCCGCCGTGCGCGCCCAATGCAGGACGCTTGCCGACTGGTGCTTCAAAGTCGGTCCCGAGTCCGCATTCCCGGCGATCTGGTGCAAAGGCATAAAACGAATATGCGAAAGACCCAGGGACGTCGCTAGCTCCACCATCTTTTCCAATTGATCGATGTTCCAATCGGACATGGTGCAGTTGATAACGATATTTTCTGCGGGGATTGTGTCACGCAGAAGATTCAGGTTCTTAATGACCCTCTTATATGTGCCCAATCCGTTTTGCCGTTCGTGACTTTTTTCATCAGGGCCATGCAGGCTGACGAGCGCCAAATCATGAGGTCCCAGCAACCCGGCGCATTCGTTCATTTCAAGCGTTCCGTTGGTCAGAAGCATTAACGGCAAGTCATGGCTATGAATCAGGCGAATAATCTTAGAAAATTCGGGATGAAGCAAGGGTTCGCCGCCCGATAATGTGACCCTTTCAAGACCCCGGCGTTTCAGGCCCACAATAAGGTTTTCAATAACGGAAAACTCCATATCCTCATGCGGTCGACGCGGCGTTTTTAGATAATAACAGTGCTTGCAAAACAGGTTGCACCGGGTGGTCAGGTGAAGGAAAAGTCCTTTGATGAGCTGCTTTTTATCTATTGCCTCCGGAGCGTCGCCGAAGGGAAGCCCTTTGATAAGATCATCGGCGGCCATACTGACGACGGATTCAAAATGCCGCCGATCGACAAATTTATCGTCGGCCAATTGGACTATGGCTCATTGCCTGTGATGCGCCGATGTGATGACGGCGAAGCCCTCGGGATTCGGCAGCGAAGTCGCCCAGAAGTCCTGCCCGTTTCGCGCAATGCGCACAGAAAATAGGGTATCGAAAATATCCGGCATTATCTCTCTTTCACCTTTTCTTCGATTTTCTCGATCACGCACCGAGCGCGTTCGTCAACACTCCCGCAACGCAAAAGGTATGCCTCAGCGTTTTTTAAAACACCGGAAAAGACATTGAGGATATTTTTTCCATTGGCCGATTCATCGGTTCTTGCTTGGGCAAAACAATTCGCTCCAAGCCCGAGTGTTGCTTTTGAGAGACTTATTTTCTCAATATTCACAGGCCGGGACCACTGTGGTTTTTCAACTTTTGCCGAGCGAATCAAATCCACCCGCGGGCCGGACTTGCCAAGTTTAGCGTGAAGTTCGTTGAGACCGAATGCCGGGGAAGGCTGAAAGTTAAAGCGCGCAACGCATATGCCGGCATCCATGTCGATCTCAACATCGCTGACTGGCAAACAAGACAACGCTTGGGTCAACGCCGCCTGGTTCTTTATTGGACAAGTGATTATGAAAGCTTGCATGGCCGTGCCGGGAAAAATGTCTTCCAAAAAAAATACACTGGCCACTGCGCACGGCGCCATATGCACATTCAGCGTTAAAGGCCGTGTCTTCTTCAGATGCTTTGACGCAAAAGCCTCGGCCTCGTCAGGTCTGGATTCTGATTCCAGGCCACGAGGAAACGGCTGCGCCAAAGCCGTTTCACGCAATACAGGGATCTGCCCCTCGCATAAAAGAGCATAGCCCCGACGCACTAATTCCAAACTCAATGTCGTTTTCCCCGTCCCCGATCCCCCGATAAAAAGGTAAGCTTTCCCATGGGCGACGATTGCCGAGCCGTGGAGAATGTCATGCGTTTGCGCCAAGGCATTTAGGAGACATTGCGTGGTCATGGCTTTGAGCAACCAAGGCGCGTTGTCTCCGAGATTGAGATTCCGCTGCTTTATCTTGAGTCCGCAACCATCGAAGGCCTCAATGGACGTTGCGTCGGCCTTTATCGTCAGACTTGTCTCCAAGTCATCGGCGGGCGCACAAAAGCGAGCCAGAGATTTCTCCACCTCGCTCAACCACCGTTCCTTTGGGGCGCTGATTTCGACAATCTGATCCAGTACATGATATCGACGAATGTGCATGAGAAGTCCCGTCCATGCCGTCGCGGACATTTAACCGCTGCTTGCTATGCGTCGGCTTATGGATAACGAGCGTCTTGGCAGGTGTCAATAAAACGCTATAGTGACCGCAGTTTCTAAAGGTTCATCATTCATGAAAAACGACAAATTCATGGGCAAAAACGACATGGCTAAAGCTCTTGGCCTGCGTCGCTCCATACGACTCGTCTGGGAAAGCGGCAAAGGGTGGGCGCTGGCAAATATGTGCCTTTTGATCATTCAGGGCGCCACGCCCCTTGCCATGCTGTATCTGCTGAAATTGCTTGTGGACTCTTTGACCATTGGGATCATGGGGGAAGTCACAGCCATCGAGATCAGTGACGTATTGCCCATTATCGTCATGATGGGCGGCGTTGTCTTCACTATGGCGTCTGTCAGACCCTTGATTGTCTTTGCGCAGGAAGCGCTAACGCAGGTCGTAACCGACCATGTCTTCGATTTATTGCACGGAAAATCCATCGAGATCGACCTGGAGTACTACGAGGATTCTACCTTTTACGATTCCTTCCACAGGGCGCAGCGGCAAACTCCTTTTCTACCGGCGCAAATCGTTAACCGCCTGATGATAATGGGCGAAAACGCGATCTTTCTGACGGCTATGGGCGTTTTGCTGCTGTCTTTTCACTGGTTGCTGGTTGTCATTCTTGTCGTCGCCGCCATTCCGGGCGTGTATGTGCGGCTTCAACACGCGGACCGCTTCTACCGCTGGCAGCGATCCGTAACGCCTGACGAGCGCAAGGCCTGGTACTACAATCAAATCATGACGCAGAGCGAATACGCCAAAGAGGTGCGCATTTTTCAATTTGGCGACATGTTCAAAAGTCGCTTCAAGTCTCTTCGAGACCGCATACGGGCGGAGAAATTGGACATCGCCGCCGAGCGTTCCAAAGCGGAATTGATCACGCAGTTCGCCACCGCCGCAGCTCTGGTGGCATCTTATGCCTGGGTCGGTTTGCGTACCGTGCAGGGGGTCATCACCATTGGCGATCTGGTGATGTACTTTCAGGCTTTCACGCGCGGCCAGACATATTTGCGTGAAATGTTTCGCAACTTGTCCAGTCTTTATGAGAGCAATCTGTTTCTTACAGACCTCTACGAATTTCTCGACTTGAAAAAGCGAGTTGTCGAACCCAAACGCCCCAAATCCTTTCCTCTGCCCGTCAAAGAGGGCATCGTTTTTGACCACCTGAGCTTCCGCTACCCAACCGGCTCGAAAACCGTTTTGCACGACGTCTGTCTGAAGGTGGGCCGCGATGAGACAGTGGCCATCGTCGGAGAAAACGGTTCAGGAAAAACAACTCTGGTCAAGCTGCTATGCCGTCTTTACGACCCCACTGAGGGGGCTATCTTCGTGGATGGCATCAACCTGCGCGAAATGTCCACGCACGACCTGCGCAAGCACATCAGCGCCATTTTCCAGGATTACGGGCGTTATTTTCTGAGTGCGACTGAGAACATTCGCCTTGGTGACCAGGGCGAATCCCTGGAAGAGGCGGGCATCATCGATGCCGCCCGGCGAACCGGAATTCACGAAGTCATTGAATCCTTGCCCAATGGCTATGAAACAATACTGGGGAAATGGTTTGAGGGCGGCGAGGAACTGAGCGGCGGCGAATGGCAGAAGCTCGCACTGGCCAGGACCCTTGCGCGAAATGCTCCCATTATGATCCTCGACGAACCCAGCAATTCCCTGGATCTAAAATCTGAGGCGAATTTTCTGGAGGGGTTCCGCTCATCGATCAAAGGCCGGTCGGCGATTTTGATTGGACACCGTATTTCCACCGTTCGCCAAGCGGACCGAATTTACGTTTTGCATCAAGGCCGCGTGGCGGAAAATGGAAGCCACGACGAATTGATAGCACATGGCGGGAAGTACGCACGACTTTTTGAAGCGCAATCGCGCCATTACCGGCCATCTTCGACAAGCGAAAATCTCGTTGAATAATTCCTAATGCTCTCGGGCGCCTTATGCTTTGCCCTAGCTCTTATCTTGATGTGGGCTAACATCATAATTGGATCAATCAATGGAGGTGGTCACTCCCGCTACTCGGTGGGAAACATGTCTTTGACAAGGGCGACGGCGTGGGGGGCAGGGAACTGTTCCGGTTATGTTGCAAGTGTTCTGCAAAAGGTTGAGTTATGGTATCTCCTGTAAGAACAACAAAACCCCAACAGGAGAATTTGAACCATGACTCGTATACAGGATAAGACGGCGGTGTCGATTGTGAAAAAGGCATTAACGCAGGATCGTGATTTTTTTGTAGCGGTTTTGCAGCCCCTGATTCAGGAGGCTCTTGAGCATCAGATGGCGCTTTTCCTCGGGGCCAGCAAGACCGTGCTCAAGCAGGCAGAATTGCTTTGTGATGGAATCGGGGCGTGAAAAATATTTGGGGCGATCAATCCATCGTTTCTTCCTCTTTTGCGGACTCAGAGAAAAAGGGCTTAGAGCAAAAACGCTCTAACCCTTGAAAACATTGACTCCTGAGGAGGGACTCGAACCCCCGACCTAGTGGTTAACAGACGTTTAATCGGGCAAATGTGGAATAGGGAGCGTGAAAGGGAAATCATTATGAGCCTTGGTTTGCTACCTTGCGCCGTTGGAAAAGTGCGAAATTTCTTTGTCCGCGTGGTGACTTATTGGTGACTCAAAGAAAAAGCACTTAGGGCAAAACTCCCCAAGTGCTTGATTTCTTTATCGAGGCTGGAGGGACTCGAACCCCCGGCCCTCAGGTTCGAAGCCTGATGCTCTATCCAGCTGAGCTACAACCCCAAAAGCGCAAGTCTCTATTTATACGATGCGGCTCTGGCGGTCAATCACTTTCGACGATATAGTTCTTTCGCCGCCCCGAGATCGTCGAAGCGATAAATGGATTCCCAAATATCTTCCGACCCCAGCGCCCGCGGCAGATCGCCCGTGTATCCCAGCAGAAAATCCGCCTTTTCTATATCGGCGTCAGGGGTGAAATCCGAGCCGGGCCATAAAGTCCTGACGGCGCCGTCCTCAAACCAGCAGTCGATCAGCCGCGCATTGAGATTCTCCCGTGCGATAAAATACCCCAGAGGAAAATTCAGCGGATGCTCATAAGGGGCTTGCTGGTCCCATCCCGTCGGCGTGTTGAGAAAACGAATGACCGTGAGAGTTTTTCCGCGTCTTACTGCACCCTGAATGATGCCGCCGATTGTCTCAAGGTTGCGATCTTTTCCTTCAGGCGGTCCAACATGAATATCCTCCCGATAATCCGAAGGATCAAGATGGATGCCTGTTATAATTGACGCCCATCCATTTTCGACGAAGATTTTCGGCGGCGGCGCGCCAAAGGTCAAAGACAGCCAGATTGATAGGGCAACAAGCGCGGACATCAGCACGGAACTGTGGCGAAAATATTTGGTTTTGATGGAAAGCAAACCGACCGCCGTGATAATGGCAAGGGCCGGCAGCGCCGGCGCCATGTATCGCGCCAGCTTCCACGGCATATTGGAAAACACCAGCCATGGAAAAATTATCCACGAGGCAAGTTGCGCGCGCCAGATCGCGGAATTTTTTAGAAAAAGCGGAATACTCATCACAAAAGGGAGAAAAAGCCAGGGCGACAAGGCCGTGTCGATGAGAGTGAAGGGATAGAACATGAGGCCTTCGTGAGAAAGAAAGTCGATTTGCGCGTGGTTGGCGCCCAAAAGCACGCGAGAGAATCCAAAGGAAATCTTCCGTTGAAAATCCGGCAGATACCACACGCCGGCCAGCGCCAGGCCGATGGCGGCGGCGAGGCAAAAGTTCTGAAATGCCCGCATTAAATTTCGGCTTTCATCGTGTGAATCAGAACGAAAGGCCAAGGCGATTTCCACGATCACCGGACCTGCGAGAAAAATCGCGAAGCTTCCCCTGGTCAACATTCCCAGGCCGCAAGTGAGTCCAAAAGCCAGAGAAGCCCCGCGCCTGGAAAAACTCTGCGTTTCCAATAACAGCCACGCCGACAGGGCAACCATTCCCATCAGTGCGAAATCAAGCATGGCCATTCTGGAAAGATTTACAGTCATCGGATAAGCGACGACGAGCATAGCCGCAAAAGTTGCCGCGGCTTCGCTTTGCGTGATATGCCGCGCAATACCGAAGGTTCCCAAAACCAGGGCGAAAAGGAAAAGGATGTTCACGGCAATGCTCGCCTGCATCGAAGTTCCGACCACGTGGTGAACGATGATGGAAACGAAATAGAAAAAAGGCGGATAAACGCTCTCGCGCAACGTGCCAATTCCATTGTGGAAAAAGCTCATTATTGATTGAAGATGATTGCCTTCATCGCCGGGAAAGGGTGTCTGACGAATGGATGTAAACCAGACGTTGGCCAGCGCCGACGCAGCGATGAGCAATGCGGCCAGGAACCTGCTCAATAATCGTTTTCGGGCTGGTTTGATAATTGCGGGCAATGGCCAGCGCCTTTTCATCAAATGAATCAGACGGTTTGTCGTGTCTTGTCACGAATCACAAGTTGACATTCTTATCATGGAGTTGATACTTATGCGATATGACAGTTCAACGATAGCACCACGAGGAATTAAAAAAATGAAGGAAACTGCGGGGCAATACAGTTTAAGTCTTGTCGACAATCTGGCGATGGCCCGCTTTGAGCCTTTCGGACTTCACTTGTTTGAATTTATTTTGCTGATCCTTGTCGGCGTGATCTTCCTCCTCGCTGTTTTGTCGTTTTTAAAAAACATAAAGCTTTATTTCCGACCGACCGAAGAAGAGATTGAGGAGGCGATGGAAAAAATCATCATCGTCGATGTAACCTGCTCCAAGTGCGAATGGCGAGGAAAAGTGCCGAAGTTTGACAAAGTCTGCGCCGAATGCGGCTCTAAGGAATTCGAGTAATAGCACGCGGTGCTTTTGGCAGGCCCAGGTTTGGTTGAAATGAAGAAGCTGATTGTCCAGTTCCTGATCGCCATGACCATCGTCAGCGTTCTCTATACGCTTTTTCTCAAAAGCAGGCGTGAGAGAATTGCCCGCATCAACGAAGTTGTGTTCGCTTCGGACCAGCGTTCTCAAAAGACGGGCAGCGCTGATCACGCCGGCTCTTCGTTATCTCCCAAAGGTCTTGTTGCAACGACGAAAGAAAATGCAGAGGCTCTGCAATCGGGAATGACGGAGCGATACGAGCAGGCGAAATCCGCGCTGGACCTCGGTAAAGAACCTCCTGCTCCGACGTTGCTTTCCGAACAAATGCAAAGAAAAAAGAAAAAGGCCTGGAAACGCAGCGGCGGCGATAGTGTCATCGACCAGTTGCTGAACAATGTTCGATCAACCGCCATCGCCTACGAACAAAGCGCCGCCGCACGCTGCAACAAGGCCCGCAAGGTGAGTGAAGGTTCCAAATAATCTTTCGATAACAACGCGCCCTGATTTTCGTGTCATTACTCAAACACGATCAGCGTATCGCCATTGGCTACCGAGGCTCCCTTGTCCGGTCCGAGGGATGCCACCTTTCCATCCCTGGGCGCCGGAAGCTTGTTTTCCATTTTCATGGCTTCAAGCGTAACCACAGGCTGCCCTGCAACCACATCGTCTCCCACATTGACAAGATACGCCAGGATTGTTCCGGGCATTGGAGCGACGAGGACATTGGCGCCGCCGGATGCCGGTGCGGCCGATTGCGTCGGCGCGGGCGGCCTGTGCGCTGCGGCGACCGAGGGTTTTGGCTTCATCGCAACTTTCGCTTTCGGTTTGGATCTGGCCGGCACGCGGACGGAAGACGCCATATTTGGATTGATGACGAAATTCCCGCTGGCCTCAACCATGACATCATAGACTTCGCCGTCAACGGCTACGCGGAAGCTTTGCGCCTCCGGGCCGAGGACATCCTCTCCGGCGACTTCATCCGAGTGCTGCGCGCCAGGCGCCGGATCAGCAGCAGGCGCCACGGCCTCGCCGGGCTTTTTATCGGTTATTCCCAGCAGCCATTCCAGAAACTCCTGGCCCTGGCGGGGGTAAAGCGCTTCGATGAGCACGTGGTCCTTATCGGGTTCTCCCTTTTTGCCGGCGGCTTCGTATATCTCCGAAATTTTTGCGACGGCCGCTTCCATTTCCGGTTCAAGATAATCCGCCGCTCTGCCCGTCACGGGCGTTGGTCCTCGCGAATAACCTTTGAGGCAAATCTTTTGGATCGCCGGATCGATTTCGACGGGAGTTTTGCCGTACAATCCGTAACAAAGATCCTGCACTTCTCCGCTGATCATTTTGTATCGCCCCATAAGGACGTTCATGACCGCCTGCGTGCCGATGATTTGGCTCGTGGGCGTCACCAGGGGGGGAGAGCCCAGTTCCCGGCGCACTCGCGGCAGTTCCCCAATCACTTCCGGCAGGCGATTCAGAGCCCCGGCCTCTTTGAGCTGATTGACCATATTGCTGCGCATGCCGCCGGGAATCTGATGAATAAGGACGCCCGCATCACTCCGCGACGCATGTGTGTGGTCTTTAAATCGCTCATAATCCGGTAATATTATTTCGATGGCGTCATTGATATTTGAAAGCAATTTCAAATCCAGACCCGTACTGCGCTTTCCGCCTTCCAGCGCGACGACCAAGGGTTCGACGGCGGGTTGGCTGGTGCTGCCGGCCATGGAAGCCAAGGCGCAGTCAATCACATCCACGCCGGCGTCGATGGCGCGCATATAGGTCATTGAGCCCATGCCGCTGGTCATATGCGTATGCAATTGTACGGGCAGATCGCTGTCAGCTTTTATCGCAGCCACGAGATTATAAGCGTCTTGCGGCGTGAGCAGCCCCGCCATGTCCTTGATGCAAATGCTGTTTGCGCCCAGGTCGGAAAATTGTCTGACCTTTTCGGCGTAGTACTTTTCGTTGAACACTGGCCCGCCGATTCTTCGCTCCGTGATGGAAAAGCACACGGCGGCCTGGAAGTGCTTGCCCGCGTCGATAATCGCCTTCGCCGATGATTCGATATTGCGCGGATCGTTTAGAGCATCGAAGACGCGGAAGATGTCCACGCCCGCATCGGCGGCGTGTGCAATGAATTCGCGGACCACATCGTCAGGATAATTCCTGTAACCCACCAAATTCTGCCCGCGCAAAAGCATCTGCAGCGGTGTTTTTGGCGAGACCTTGTTGATCTCGCGTAGGCGGTCAAAAGGGTTTTCGGCCAGGAAGCGTACCATCACGTCGAATGTCGCGCCGCCCCATACTTCCAGCGAGTGGAAACCGACTTCGTCGAGTTTTGCGGCGATGTTCAGGATGTCCTCGGTCGTCATTCGCGTGGCGATGAGGCTTTGATGCGCATCGCGCAAAGTCGTATCCGTAATTTTTACCGGCTGCCCGATCTTACTTGTTTCCGACATTATCGGTCCCTTTCTCAATAGCAGTATTAGCGCACAATTCTTCTTTGCATCATAAGCCGGGTTTCCATAGCTTCACGCCTACCGGCCAGAGTCCAGGCCGTGGGCGCCGGGGCGAGCGGAAGGGCTTCCACGGTCTTTGAACCTGACAACGCCGCCATATAGGAGGCCACGGCGACTGTGATGGCGGCGACTTTTTCTTTTGGGATTTTTGAGGTCATTTTTATTGCCCTACACCGGTATATTGCCGTGTTTTTTCGGCGGGCGCGTTTCTCGCTTGGAAGTTAATGAATTCAAAGTCTGAATGAGCACGGAGCGGGTTTTTCCCGGCTCAATGATCGTATCCACGTACCCGTGCGCTGCGGCGATATAAGGCGAATAAAAAAGCTCACGATATTCTTCGAGCTTTTCGGCGCGCATGGCCTTGGGATCTTCGGCGGCCTTGATTTCCTTGGCGTAAAGAATGTTGACCGCGCCTTCAGCGCCCATGACGGCGATCTCCGCCGTCGGCCAGGCGACCACGAAGTCAGCGCCCTGATGCTTGGAGCACATGGCCAGATAGCTTCCACCGTAATCCTTGCGCGTGACCAGCGTCATTTTTGGCACGGTGGCTTCGGAGTAGCACCAGAGCATCTTGGCGCCGTGTCTGATGATTCCCATATGCTCCTGGTTGACGCCCGGCAGAAATCCCGGCACGTCGGCGATCGTCAGCAAAGGAATGTTGAACGCATCGCAAAAGCGAATGAAGCGCGTCGATTTATCGGATGCGTTAACGTCCAGGCATCCGGCCAGATGCGCGGGTTGATTGGCGATAATGCCGATGCTGCGCCCTCCCAGCCGGGCGAGGCATGTGATGATGTTTTGCGCGTAGGCGGCATGCGGTTCAATGTATCGACCATCGTCGACGATGGCGGAAATGACATCGTACATGTTGTAGCTCGCCCTGGGATTGTCGGGAATGATCCCGTCCAGCTCCGGCGCGGCGCGGTCATGCGGATCGCCCGAATCGACAAAAGGCGGGTCCGCCATGTTGTTCGATGGCAAATAAGAAAGCAGGTCGCGAATGGTTTCGATGCTCTCTTCGTCGGAGTCGCAGGAGAAATGGCTCACGCCGGTCGTTTGCGCGTGAATGTCCGCGCCGCCCAGACTCTCGGCGTCGATCTGTTCCCCGGTGACCGATTCAATGACTTTAGGACCGGTGATGAACATGAAGGAACTTTTTCGCGTCATGAGAATGAAGTCGTTCATGGCCGGAGAATACACGGCGCCTCCGGCGCAGGGACCCATGATGGCCGATATCTGAGGTACGGTTCCCGAGGCTGCGGAATTGCGGAAGAAAATATCACCGTACCCTGCCAGCGCGACAACGCCCTCCTGGATGCGCGCGCCGCCCGAGTCGTTAAAGCCCACGATCGGCGCGCCGGTCTTGAGAGCCAGATCCTGAATCTTCACAATTTTTGCGGCATGCATTTCGCCCAGACTTCCGCCCTGTGATGTGAAGTCCTGCGCGTAGGCGAAAACGGTGCGACCGTCCACGTCGCCGAAGCCGGTCACCACGCCTTCCGCGGCGATATCCTTTTTCTCCATGCCGAAGCTCGCGCACCGGTGTTTCACGAAGGCGTCCAGTTCCGTGTACTGACCGTCGTCGAATAGAAGCGCCATGCGCTCGCGCGCCGTGAGCTTGCCCCGTTTTTTTTGAGATTCCACGCGCTTTTCGCCGCCCATTTGTTTGACGGCCTCGAGCTTCGCTTTGAAATCCGCGATCTTTTCTTTTGTTTCGGCCAATTTCATATCCCCCGATTGAGATTCCGATTTCAAGTATTATCAAAACCCGCGCGGGAGTACAACGCGGCGACGATCATGGCAAGGAAATATTCGAAGGGCAAATCAAATGTGGAATTGCGAATTTGGAATGCGGAATGACGCGGCTAACCCACGAAAGTGGATGAGAGGTTCGCTGCGAAGGAGCCTGCCCAGAGCGCTGTCAAAGGGTTTCGCTGTTTGAGCAGCCAAAAAGACAAAGAGAAATCGCCAAAGCCAGCAAAATGAGAAAAAGATTTTTCATTTCAATCCTCCTTAACTGCCAGTATAGCTTGACTGTGAAAAAATTGGAGGATTTGCTCTGAATTTTCTTGGTTTATTAATCCTCTATCCCTTCAAATTCGCATTCCGAATAACCACAATCGCTCTTGCACCGTACTAGCGAAGGATCAGACCCCGGATCATTAGAATGACATTTTAAGCCTATGCACTCGCATATACAAGCAAGATAAGCGTCATGGTCGCATTCCGGGTTATTCGCATTCGACTCTACAAATTCCAGGCATTCTTCAAGCGTATCTTGATCCATATCGATGCATCTATCCAAATAACTCAGGCAATACTCCTCGACCGTGCAGGTGATTACCACCTCGTCATCGTTCGCCTGCCCTGAGCCTGTCGAAGGGTCGTCATCATCGTCGTCGCTGTTTGAGGATTTGCTCTGGACTTTCCTGAAATATTAATCCTCTATCTCTTCAAATTCGCATTCCGTCACACTGCACTCGTTCTTGCAATCCATTATCGAAGGATCAGGCCCCGGATCATAGCCATGACATTTCAAGCCAATGCACTCGCATATACAGGCAAGATATGCGTCATGGTCGCATTCCGGGTTATTCGCATTCGACTCTACAAATTCCAGGCATTCTTCAAGCGTATCTTGACTCATGTCGATGCATCTATCCAAATAACTCAGGCAATACTCTTCGACCGTGCATGTGATTTCCACCTCGTCATCGTTATTATTATTGTCGTCATCGTCGCCGCTGCTTGTGCAGCCAAAAAAACAAATGGAAATCACCAAAGCCAACGCGATCTGAAAAAGATTTTTCATTTCAATCCTCCTTTGCAGCCAGTATAGCTTGACTGCGAAAAAAAAAGCAACTTTTACTTTGTGGATAGATTCGCAACTCCTCGCCATCGCCGAGAAAGCGGATTCATCGCCACCGGAAATTTCTTTTGATGATTTCAAGCTTGACGCTTCGCAAAACCCATCAAATGGAATTGTCGCCAATGGCTGGACATCGGCCTTGAAGGATATGGATCGAGAGAAAGCGCGATTGGACCATCTAGGAAAAGAGCAGAAAATCCGTATTGAAAAAGCAAAAGCGAATACGGAAGTATGGGTGCATCGGCGCTATCGATAGCTCGTGAAAATGGATGACAGGCACACCCGGGACGGGCGATGCCAGTCACCATTTCCCATTATGCGTTTTTAAGAACATCGCTGAAGAACGATTCCTCGATGTCGGTGAGTTTTTCGAAGAACTTCGCGGCCTCGTCGAATCCACTGGGTTTCTCATTATTGCTGATCTGGTGAAGCATTTCGGAAAAAGCGGTCCAACTTGCGGCGATATCGGCCATGCGCTCAGGAAGGTTGAATTTTTCGATTCGTGAATCATACTCGGCGGCTTCTTGCAGAAACTCTGCGTACTTGTTGCGAAAAGCTCCGCCTCCGGTGCCGCGTTTTTCAATCACCTGATAACCGAAACGCGCGCACCATTGCCAGTCCTCGGCCTGGCCCCAATCGGGCATGCTCTTGATCATGCGACGCATGGCCGCAATGCCGAAGAGTCCGGTTTCATCGCCGACAATCCTTTGCGCGCACTCACTCAGGGCGCGTGGAACGGCTTCGTCAATCGGTGCGGCGACTCTGACGGCGCGCAAGTCCCACCACTGATAGTGCAGGTCCCAGGGTATGCCGAGAAAGAAACGGGCGCGCTGAAACTGGTCGAGAGTCACCACCTGCAAGTCGGGATACTCGCTGTCGGAAATGAAAACGTCTTTGGCTTCCGAATCGAATCCGGCGACGAGAACCTTATGCCCGGCGAAATGCGTGCGCGTGTTGTAGTAAGGAAGACCCTCGATGTCGACCTGCACCATGACCGGATGCTGTTTTTCCACTAATGCCATGATCTCCGGCCAGGACTGCTCGGCGTTTTCGGGGCGTTTCATCGGAGCATCAATGCGAAGGATGCGAAAGAAATCTTCTTCGAGCACGCCGCTGCGCGTTAAAAAGCAGCGGGTCGGATTGAAATCCTCGCCCTCTCCATAGAAAAAATTCAAACCCATGCCCAGGCCCAGGCACATCGGCTCGGACAAATCGACGCCAAAATGCTTCATCAGACCACGCAACGCCGTTGTTGCGCAGTGAAAGCCCGTTAGATGCTCAAAAGGATTGGCCATAATCGGCGGCATAAAAGCTCCGTTTCAACGCATGAGTTCAAATCGACAGGCCATCCGTTGAATCCTGTGCAAAGAGGTTCAACGGGCGCATAGACTAATGTCTCACGGAAAGATTGGCAAATGTCTTCCGGCGTAGTTGTTTGAGCTTAGTTCAGAATTTTTTCTTTGACTTTTCAGGGCCGAACAAAATGATGGGATAGCTTTTCCTGTTGAGCATAAAAACAACAGGTTTTCCCTTTATCGGCAGCCCCTGGTCGACTGCTTTTTTGAAGTCGGGATCGTATAAGTGGGAGCGATGATAATAGAAATTTCCCAGCATGACATAGTAATCTTCGGGCAAGTGGTAATCCCTGACCAACTCGTCCAGCATGTCCTTTTTCACCGGTAAAAGGATACTTGAACGGCGTGCGTAATAAGCGATATCGACGACTTTATCCGTGACGATCCATGCGTCTTCGGGAACAGCGCTTTGAACCAGATTCATCACCTTCAAAAAATAATCGCGCTCCCGTCGATTGTATTTCATTTGTTGTTTGTTGAAACACGGTGGCAAAATGGCCAGCACAGCTGCGGCAATCAGCACGGCGATTACACCGATTGTCATTCGCCGGGCGACCGGGTTTTTATTCGCATACCGGTCATAAAGACTGACCAAACCCCACGCCGCCACCGGGAGCAGGTAAATGGCGGGCGTATGGTAATAGCGGGGAAGCGGTACGGAAAGCGTATGTTGGGCCAAAAGCCCCAACATGGCCAGCCATGCGAAAATGGCATATTGCCTTTTTCGCGGATTGGACAAAGATTCCAAAGCTCCGATTGCCCCCATAACGACGATGACGGCATATTGAGAAAAAAGAAATGCGAGGGATGTTTTGAAATATGAAAATGCACGAAGGATCAGTTCAAACCAATATTTTTGAATGATCTCCTGGAACTCGGGCAGGACAAAATGGCTTTGAGCGATCCAGTTCGGATAATCAGACAGTTCATTGAGAAATGTGTATGACAAATGCGGGGCTGGCAGCGTGGAATTTATGCCGAAAAAGTGCTGGAAATAGAGAAGTTTTGGGTAAGTCGCCAAATAGACTATCGCCCAGAAAATAATTGGCCGCGCCCATCGCTGCCTGCCGCTGGAAGTCGCAATCAGGTATCCCAGAAAAATCAGCTTCAGATAAGAAACGTCTTCCCGGAAATATGCACCGATTCCAATGAGCAACGCTGCAACAATTACAGACGCATAGGGTTGATGCTCGCGCACAAACACAAAATAAAGCGCCCACATCACAATGAGGACAAATGGAACATTGGTGAAGCCCTGCAATCCAATAACGGCTAGATGAGTGCTGCCGACAAACAGCAGGCAAGCCACAAGCGCCGTGCGCCTGTCAAAAATGTGCCGGGCAATGAGGAAAAGCGGGACCAAGGTCAGCAAATGAAAAAACGTGGAATAAATCAGCACGGCAAATTCGGAATTCGCAAAGAAATACATCGGCGGCACAAGCCAAAGCGGATGCCCCAAAGACCGAAGATTCATTTTCGACAACACGCCGCCTTGTTCCGGCAGGAACGGAATCTCAAATGGCGCCCGGTAGTTGGTTGTGAATCCTTTGCCTTCCAGGAGATTCCTGGCGACTTCCATATAGATTTCCACATCCTGGTTAACGACGATGAATTGACGGCAATATACCGAATAGCAGGTTAGGGAGCCGAGGAATACAAACAGGGCGATCCACGCCAGGTTCTTTTTATCTTGCAGGCGAAGCGATGGTCCGCTTCCATTATCCGTTTTGTTCACGATTCAGGTTTCCCTATTGCAGCGAAGAACTCATTCGCCAAATTCCGGTCGCCAATCAAAATTTCTTCCGCTTCTTTGTATCCAGCAACCGACCGGCGAGTAAAAGCGCGCACCGAGCCTGGCGTAGATATTATGGACCGCCGTGTTGGCAACGCTGAAGGAAGCACCACCCAATCGAAATCCCATTTCGGCGTAAGTCAAAAGGGCTTTCGAGTACAGATGCATCCCTGATATTTCGGCGTTTTTATGCAACATGGCTAGCGTCAGCTCGATTTTT
>CAZQAE010000065.1:0-4503 GCA_964591275.1 uncultured bacterium
ATATAAGCAAAAGTGAGGCGCTTTTCACCTATGACAAGTCGTCTTACCCCCTAGTACAAGCGGACCGATAAATGTCTGTCAGGCGAGTTTTTTATTGACTGTTCGTTTTATGTTCGGTATTGTATTCCCGTATTGCCCACGCCGCCGGGGGACGGCGGGCGTCTCACGATCTTTCGTTTTGCGGGAGCTTTGGATCAATGAATCGTCGCGTGCTGCATTTGAATCTGCCGGATTTTCCCGTGGCGCTAGAGCGTATTCGGGATCCGGCGCTCAGGCTCAAGCCCCTGATCATCGCCCTGCCCCATTCACGGTCTCGCGTGCAAAGCGCATCCTCCGAGGCGCGAAGCTGGGGCGTAAACGTCGGGATGCAGCTTTCAACCGCGCAGCGCGTTTGCCGCGACGCCGCCGTGCTCTCGCCTAATCCGCGACTCTACGCCAAGGCTCAAAGCGGCATCATGAATGTGCTGTCCCATTACACGCCCGTCGCCGAACCGGAAGGCTACGACAAAACCTACGTGGACCTGTCGGGCACGCAGCGCCTTCTCGGTCCCATCCGCGACACGGCCCGGACTATCTCCCGAGAAATCCTTCGCTCTTTTTGTCTACCATCGCACCTGGGGCTTTCCGTGAACAAATCCACCAGCGCCGTCGCCTCGGAAGTTGTTGATGAGGACCTCCTGGACGTTTCGCCCGGTTGCGAGGCGGCATTTCTCGCGCCGCAAAACGCGTTTCTTCTGCCCGGCGTCGAAAACGTATCCATCGCGACCATTGAGGAATTGAACATCCGCATTATCCGGCAATTCGCCGATACGCCGGTCAACCGCCTGGCGCTGGTCTTCGGGCGTTTCGCCACCACGCTTCACTGGCGCGCACACGGTCGCGATTCCAGACCTGTTCGTCCGCCGGAAATAAAGGAAACGATTTTTGAGGAGGCCGAGCTGGCGAAAGACACCAACAATCGGGACGAATTGATGACGATCCTCTACGGCCTCGTCGAGCGTTGCGGCTTCCGAGTGCGCGGCGAAGGCAAGGCCGCGCGGACCGCCGAACTTGTCGTCGCTTACTGCGACAACCTTCTGGTCGAAGGCAAGGCGCGGCTTGCGCCCCCCTCAGATCGCGACGAGGATCTTTTCAACGCGGCGCGAACAATATTTCGCCGCGAGGTCAAGCGACGGGTGCGCGTGTCCTACGTGAAGATACTCTTTTGCGATCTCGGCCCCAGCCGCATACAGAAATCTCTTTTCCCCGATATCCAGAGCGTTCACGAGAAGGAGGCGTCGATCACGCGGGCCATGGACGACATCCGCAGAAAATACGGAGTGAACTCCATCAGAAAGATGGGGATGGCATGTCCAGTTTTGTCCACTTGAACGCGCATTCCTGCTACTCGATGATGCGGGGCATTCCCTGGCCCGCCCAGCTTTGCGCCGCCGCCAGGGAAATGGGCATGCCCGCCGTCGCCCTGACGGATACGAATGGTCTCTACGGACTCGTGGATTATCTGGAGGAGGCAAAGCGCCACGGAATTCCCGCCATCATCGGCGCGGAAATCGTCGATCCGGGTACGAAAACACGAGCGGTTCTGCTGGTCAAAAAGCGCGGGGGCTATAAATCACTTTGCGAAATCATCTCGAAGCGCCACATGGACCCGGGCTTTGAACTGCCCCGCGCCCTCGAAGGCGCCGACGAGGGTCTCGCCATTGTCACTGATGACCGTGAAATTCTCAAAAAATTCACAGGGCGCAAAGACCTGTACTGCGAAATTCGCCAAACACGCGGCTCCCACGATCTTTCCCAATGGGCCGGCAGGCGCAACATTCCCGACCTGATCACGGCCAACGCTCATTTCCTTCGCAGCGAAGATCGGCAAATCCATCGACTTCTGCGCGCCATCGATACAAACACGACGTTAAAATCGATTCCAGGCAATGAAGTCGTCAACGCGACCTGCTGGTATAAAAGCTCGGACGATCTGATCTGCGAATACCCGCACTTGCCCGACGCCGTTGAGCGAGCCGGACAGCTGGCCGCGCAGTGCGAAACAAACTGGCATTTCGGCAACGTCATCATCCCGAAATTCCCCACGAAAAGCGGCGTCAGTTCCTTCGACTTGCTTAAAGAGAAATGCGCGCAAGGCCTATCCAGACGATACAGCCGGGAAACGCCGGCGATCCGTAAACGCCTCGAAAAAGAACTGGATATTATAAAAGCGAAAAACTTTTCCGACATCTTTTTGATCGTCGCCGACGTGGTGCAACAAACAACGCTGACCTGCGGGCGCGGCAGCGCCGCCGCAAGCATCGTGTCCTATCTCCTGTTCATCACGCATGTGGACCCTATCGCGCACAACCTGTACTTCGAACGCTTTTTGAGCAAGCAACGGGTCGACCCACCGGACATCGACGTGGATTTTGCCTGGGACGAGCGAGACGCGGTGCTGGACTATATTTTCAAAAAATACGGACCCATGAAAACGGCGATGGTTTCCAACCACGTGACGATGCGGGCGCGAGCTTCGATCCGGGAGTTGGCCAAAGTTTACGGACTGCCCGACGGGGAGATCGCCCGGATCACCACGCGGATGCGAAAAATATGGTTCGTCAGCCGCGTCCCGGTCAGCGAACTCATCAAGACGCACCCCCAGTTCAAGGGGCTGGAACTTCCCGAGCCGTGGCCGGAAATCATCGACACGGCGCGCATGCTCGAAGGAAGGCCGCGCTATTTATCGGTGCACTGCGGAGGTGTTGTGATCGTTCCAGGGCGTATCTCCGGCACGGCCCCGGTGCAAAGGACGCCCAAAGGCGTGCCGGTGCTGCAATGGGAAAAAGACCAGACCGAGGATTCGGGACTGGTGAAGATCGACATCCTGGGCAACCGCTCTTTGGCGGTTATCCGCGACGCGCTGGCGGCGATCAAACAATACCACGGCGTGGACATCCCCTATGCCAAATTCAATCCACTGCACGACCCGGAAACGCAGGATCTGATCGCCAGGGGCGACACCATCGGCGTCTTCTACGTGGAATCTCCCGCCACGCGCCAACTTCAAAAGAAAACCGGCAAGGGGGATTTTGAGCATCTGGTCATCCACAGCTCCATCATCCGCCCCGCCGCCAACCGCTTCATCAATGAGTATATAAGGAGGCTGCATGGCGGAAAGTGGGAGCCGCTACACCCGCTGCTGGAAGATATTCTATCGGAGACCTACGGCATCATGAGCTACCAGGAGGACGTGTCGAAAACCGCCATCGCGTTGGCGGGTTTTTCCTTGGCCGACTCCGACTATTTGCGCAAAATCATCTCGAAAAAATCACCCAAGCGCCTGCAGGAATATAAGGAGATGTTCTTTCGCGGCGCGCTGGAACGCAAAGTGGAACTGGAAACCATCGAAAAGATTTGGGAGATGATCCAAAGTTTTTCCGGCTACTCTTTTTGCAAACCCCACTCGGCAAGCTACGCCATGGTGTCTTTCAAAAGCGCCTGGCTGCGGGCGCACTTCCCCGCCGAGTTCATGGCTGCTGTCATCAGTAACCAGGGCGGATTTTACTCAGCTTTTGCATACCTTTCCGAGTGCCGCCGCATGGGCCTCAAGGTTCTGATGCCGGATGTGAACCTGAGTGCGCGCGCGTTCAAGGGTCGAAAAAGCAAGGTGCGCGTGGGCCTGATGCAGGTCAAAGGACTTTCCGACGCCGGAATCGAGGCGATTTGCGAAACACGCACAGAGCGCCCCTACGAAAGCCTGGACGATTTTCTTTCGCGCACGGACATCGACCCGGCAGATGCGCGACTTCTGGTCAAAGCGGGATGCTTCGATTCCGTCGCTAACGGGATGAGCCGCCCGGACATGATGTGGCGCGTGTACGAGTGGGCGGCGGTGCGCAGTCCGCGAAAGACCCTCTCGCTATTCGACGATACGCTAACAAAGCCGGCAGGCGCTGTGAAACCCACGGAGGAATACAACGCCAAGACCATGCTCAAACATGAGGTTCAGACTCTGGGATTTTTGTGCAGCCGCCATCCCTTGGAACTCCATAAACACCGGCTCAAAGGCATCGCACGCGTCGAAGGAAAAAATCTGCACAAACACGCGGGCCGGCGCGTCACGACGCTGGGCTGGTACGTGACAGCGAAAATCGTATCCACCAAAACCAACGAGCCGATGGAGTTTGTCTGCTTCGAAGACACCACGGCGATTTATGAAACAGTGTTTTTCCCAAAAACCTACGCCCGCTTCTGCCACATGATCACGCACCTGCGCCCCTACCTGCTGCGCGGTACGGTGGATGAACAATACGGCGTCGTTTCGCTGAATGTTGACGAAGTGCGCTTCGTGTAACGAATATTCTTTTGGATCCTCATTCGTCAAAAGCCCTTCGGACATGTTCGCCTTTGCGTGATGCGTCGCGTTTAACCAACTACCTCCTAAGAGCAATATCCTAATCTGACGCATGCCAAAGCGCGGTCTTCATCGCTGAAAGCGCGGTCTTCATCGCTGAAAGCGCG
>CAZQAE010000065.1:4603-19602 GCA_964591275.1 uncultured bacterium
AAAGCGCGGTCTTCATCGCTGAAAGCGCGGTCTTCATCGCTGAAAGCGCGAATCTTCGGTTGACAGAAGTTTTCAGGTTAGGTAAGCACTAACGGTTTGTTCGACAAGGATAACTCGATTGAATAAAACCTTTTTGATTTCAACATTAATTTTCCTCGCTGCATGCCTCGTGCTGCCGGTTTACGCGCAGGACGTGAAAGCACCGGACTCGGGCGCGTTGGAAAAAGAGCCGGGGTCTGAGGAAAAAGCGGATTTGCCCGGCGCCGGACTTGATGTCCCCAGCGCTGACGAAGCGCAAACAACACCGCCAATTCCTTCGCCGCCGCTTATTGATCGGCCGCTCCCGCTGAATCTTCGCGCCGAGGATGTGCCCAACGACGGCGGCTGGGCCATTCGCCTTCTGTGGGACAAATTCCCCGATGGCGACATTGCCGCGGCTGTGACAAATTACGAAGTGTTGAGAAAGCGCGGCGCAGGCGACGATTGGGAAAAAGTCGGCGAAATCAAGGCGGAGTCCGGCAAATACGCCGATTCGCACATTCTCGCCAAGGACAATAAACCCGAACACTTCGTCATAGATGGCGCCCAGTACAGCTATAAACTGCGTATCATTGAAGACCCCGCCAAAGAGTCCGAAATCGTTTCGGCTGTATCTGAGGGTCAGTGGCTCAACACGGACCACACGATTGTCCTGATCGCGACGCTCCTATACGTGGCGCTGGTAGTGTTTTTCATCCAGCGCGCCAAGCACGGTCCGAAAATGTACGTCCGCCCCATTCCCGGCATCAACGCCGTGGAGGACGCCGTCGGACGCGCTACGGAAATGGGCAAGCCTGTTCTTTATGTTCCGGGCATCGGCGTGATCGAAGAAATCGCCACGCTCGCGGCCATGACCATCCTTTCTCCCATCGCCGAGAAAGTGGCCGAATACGGCACTCCGCTTCTCGTTCCGAACCGCGACCCGGTGGTTTATTCCATCGCGCAGGAAGTCGTGCGCCAAGCCTACATCAAGGTCGGCAAACCCGACGCCTATGTTGATGACAACATTTTCTTCCTCTCGGGACGCCAGTTCGCTTACGCCGCCGGCGTCGCGGGGATCATGATGCGGGAAAAACCCGCCACGAACTTCTTTTTCGGCGCCTTCTACGCCGAGAGCCTCATTCTGGCCGAAACCGGCGCGGCAACGGGCGCGATCCAGATTGCGGGCACGGACCAGGTCACGCAGCTGCCCTTTTTCATCGCCGCCTGCGATTACACTTTATTGGGCGAGGAGCTTTACGCGGCCTCGGCCTACCTGAGCGGCGATCCGATCCTGGTCGGCTCCCTGAAAGCCCTGGACTACGCAAAGATACTCATTTTCGCTCTAATGGGTTCCGGCTTCGTCGCCGGACTCTTCGGCTGGAGCGGAATTCTGAATTTAATGAAGTTGAATTAATCCATGTGGAAAAAAACCATACCCGTATCCATCGCTTTCGCCGTCGGCCTTTTCATGGCCCTGCAGTTCTTCGTGCCGCACCGGCACGTGCAAAGCGTGGTGGAAGAAATCAACCGCTGGACCAGTCTCATCTGGTGCGCGGCCCTGATACTGGGCACGCTGTCTTTGGCCAAACACCTCTCCCTGAAAATCAAGGCGAAAAAAGAGGGTTGGGGTTACGCGGTCATCGCGATGATTTCCATGATCGCCACAACGGTTATCGGCTTTTACACCGGGATCGAGCAGGGCACGCTTTTCATGCGGATCTACGAGTTCATCCTGGCGCCGCTGGAGGCCACGACATTCAGCCTGCTGGCTTTTTACATCGCCTCAGCGGCTTTTCGGGCTTTTCGCGCACGCAATGCGGAAGCCACGCTACTTTTGATTGCGGCGATTTTGATCATGATCGGACGCGTTCCGATAGGCCACGCCATCAGCGAGGTCATCCCGCAAATTTCGGATT
Source organism: uncultured bacterium (assembly GCA_964591275.1). Taxonomy (GTDB): domain Bacteria; phylum Lernaellota; class Lernaellaia; order JACKCT01; family JACKCT01. Next base: position 6,541 of record CAZQAE010000065.1, read on the forward strand.
TCATTCTCGATTACCCCAACACCGCGGCCAAGCGCGGCATCATGATGGGCGTCGGACTCGGTATGATCTCCACAGCGCTGAAGATCATTTTAGGCATCGAGCGAGGATACCTGGGAGACAAGTAGAAAAAAATGAAAAAGCTAATGGACAGACTGCTCAAGCTTGATCGCCGATGGACCTTTTTGGCCATCGGCATCTCCGCAGTCCTGCCATTTTTATTTCCCATTGGCCTCGCCATTCACCCGAGCAAGGAAGTCCAGCAGGTTTTCGATCACGTGCAGGCCCTAAAAGGAACCGGCAAGCCCCTGGTTATTTCCTTCGATTTCGATCCGGGCACCGACGCCGAAGTCGGTCCCATGGCCATAGCGCTCATGGACCACGCATTCCTCAACAACGTGCCTGTTCTGGGATTAAACTTCATCTACACCGGAACCTCCCTGGCGGAAATCCACATCAAGAAGGCGGCGGAAAAACACGGCAAGGAATACGGAATCGACTACGTATTCCTGGGATTCAAAACCGCCTTTCCGAATGTGATGATCAATATGTCAAAAGATATTCGCCTGTCATTCAATGCCGATTACTACAACAAGCCCATCGGCGATCTGCCCATGATGCGAAAGATCAAAAACTACGACGATTTCGGTTTTACGATAGGCTTGGGCGGTACGCGCATGGTCGAATACTGGATCATCTACGGCGTAGGACCATACGATTTCGACTACGCCATCGGGTGCACGGCTGTCATGGCCAGCGACTATTATCCCTACATACAAACCGGGCAGAGCAAGGGCATCATCGGCGGCATGAAGGGCGCAGCCGAATATGAGCAACTTCTGCTGGACGCCGGGCTGACCGAGACCCTCGGCGACGCGGCTATGGGCCTGGACAGCCAATCATTGTGCCATCTGGTCGTGATCGGCTTCATCGTGCTGGGCAACATCGCCTATTTCGGCGAACAACGAAGGAAGAGGAAGGCCAGGCAATGAGCGGTGAATTTCTCATAGGCCGATTCCTGTCAGCCAATCCGTGGATCTGGGTCGCCGCCTTCTTCACCATCGCCATGTATTCCTTTTTGTATAAGGACAACGTGGTCTACAAGGTCGCCGAAAATATTTTTGTGGGCATCGCGGCCGGCTACCTGGTCGTCATTCAATATTTCAACATCGTGAAACCTGATCTCGTACTCCCTCTGTTTCAGGAGGGAAAATTCATCCTCATCATTCCGATGATCCTGATGCTGCTCATCTTCGCACGCGTGTATCAACCCATAGCGCACCTGTCGCGCATACCCATCGCCTTTATCATCGGCGTGGGCGCGGGAATGGCCATTCCGACGACCATCAAGGCCATGATCCTGGAGCAAGTGCGCGGTTCTTTGAGCATCACCTATTTTGGCGGCGGTTTCTGGCCCTTCATCGGGGGCCTCATTCTCTTTTTCGGCACCATTTGCACGCTGGTTTACTTCTTCTTCTCAAAATCCCATGAAGGTGTTTTCGGTCGCGTGGCCAAGGTCGGCACTTACGTCATCATGATCGGCTTCGGCGCTTCCTTCGGTTACACGGTTATGGCCCGCATCTCCCTGCTCATCGGTCGCGTTCTTTTCATTCTGCGCGACTGGCTCGGCATCATCGGCTAAAGCAGAAATATTTCAAACAACCGAGTTGTAATCCATGCATATCGAAACGTGTATTGGCGTTTTGCATGACCGGGCTATGCACCTTTCTCAGAAGCCGTTAATATTTCAGCCATTGCGACGCGAAGGAATTAGCGATCACAGTGCAAGAGCGACATTCTGAGCCGTGAAAATGGAAAAACTTCAAATGATCAAGAGCAATGATCGAAAAATTGCAGGGACTCTGGTTGTCGCCGTTTCACTTACGCCGATTCTCATCTTCGTAGCGCAGTTTTTTCAGCGTGCGAATTTTCCGGCGCACCTGGAAATCATGGAGGGGCAGAATCTCTTTCATTGCTGGCGCGTCGCCTGTGGTTTGCCTCTATACGTCGAACCTTCCATCGAGGCCATTTCACCGCCGTATTTTCCTCTTTTCTATTACGTCGTCGCCTTGCTGATGAAAATTGTCGGCCCGCAGTGGTGGACGGGGCGGCTCGTCTCTTTCCTGTCAGCACTTGGCATAGGCGCTCTCTACTACCACGTCGGCAGACGGGAGAGCGGGGCGCGCTTGTGGGGCGTCGTTGCGGCGGGGCTGTTTTTTGGCGCTTATGGACTGACCGGCGCGTACTACGATCTTTTTCGCGTAGACAGCCTGCCACTCTTTTTAGGTTTCGCAGCTTTCACTATGGCGGTTTACAGGCAATCCTGGGCGGCGGTCGCCGGGGCGTCGATTCTGCTATTTCTGGCCGTGGCAGGCAAGCAGACCGAGCTGGCTCTTTGGCCGGTGATACTATTGACCCTGCTATTTGTGAACCGCAAAAAGGGTCTCGCTTTTGCTTTCACCTCACTGGTTTTTATCGCCGTATTCGTCTGGCTTTTCAACGCAAGCACCAGCGGTTGGTTTATTAAATACACAATTGACATGGTCGGACATCACGCATTGCATAAAGCGCACCAGCGGATTTTCCCAATATGGATACTTCGACATTTCGGGATTCCGCTAGCCTGCATAGTTTTTTACGGCACATCAATTCTCTTTCATCGAAAGCTCAATCGAAAGCTCAGTAGAATTTTTACCGAACCCTGGTTCTATTTCATCGGCTCCAGCCTTTTGACTTCCTTTCTCATATACAGAATTCACGGTTCATATTTGAATTCGCTGATTCCCGCAGCGATGGGCATGATCGCCGGATTGGTCGTGTTCGCCCCCCGACTTTGGCGAGATTATAACCCAAAGCTTCCTGGCTTTGCGCACAGCCTTGCGCCCTGGGCGCTGATCCTTTTTGTCGGGATTACCCTATGGATGCAGGATTTTCCATTCGCGTTAAAACACCCGTTGACCCGGCAAGTTCCCACCGAGAAGCATCGGGAAGCCGCACGCCATTTCAATGAGTACGTGCACGCTCATCACGGCGTGATATACACACCATTCCATACGCTGCCCGCCAACCCAAATTGGAACCTGCCACACAATGTACCGCTGCGTGATCTTAAGGAAAGCCCTTGGGGAAAGAGCTATCACGATCAAATAATGGTGGACCTGGAGAATCTTGGAATCGACCAGGTTATCCTTAAAAGGCGGCGGCGCGTGCCACATCGATATCGAAAGCTCCTCAAAGATTTCGACGGCCCCACGCGCCTACCAAAAAATATGCGTATCAATCCTCGTCCGCTGACGACTTGGCCGAAGGCCTTATACAAGCGCAATGAATATGCGGATACGCCAATGCCATAAGCGCATATTCAACGATTATGAGAGACAATTTTGAATATATAGAAAATCCATTTTGTAATGAACTAGCGACTCAAAATCCAATAGTTTTCCCATTGGAAAGTGTGCCGTCGCTCATGCCTCCCCTGACGCCGAACCCTCCATTTCCTGATATTGAAAATGGCAACAATATGATGTACGTTACAAGATGAGTGGAACCAATAAGTGAAAAGTAAGACCGGATCTTGAAAAGCGAGGGAACCTTGCGAAGGTCTATCGCTTATAGCGTTTTTGCTTAAATCACAATTGCGAAGGGAGAAAATCATGGATCAAAAACTAGTCCGAACTATTCTTGTGGGGATTGCGTTGCTGCTCGTGGCAACTCCTGCGCTCGCATGGCAAGGCTATAACGCGGATATGTTAAGGCTGTCTCTGTTTGGGGGCAACTTTATTGCCCTGGAAGACTCCGACACGCTGAAACAATGGTCATTTGGAGGATCGTTGTTTTACGTTTATACGAACAGTCCCTACCGCACTTATGATAGGGATGACGAATGGGATTTCGACATCATTAGCGAATTGCATTCCGCTCATTTAACCACCGGGTTGGGATTAACGAACTGGATGAGCCTGGGTGCGGAGATCCCTTTCCATTTCATGACACGGCGGCGCCTGATAGATGATCCGTACACAATGGATGGATTATATACGCCAGAAGGAGTGCCCGAGGAACTCGAATCAGATTCTTCAGCCGGTGATGGCCGGGTTGAGTTGAAATTCAAGATTCTCAAGCAGGAAGATCATTGGCTCGGCCTGGCTTTAGGCCCATACATGACTTTCCTTCTGGGCGGCGACAACAATGGATACCTCTCCGAAGGCAGAAACACCGGAGGCGCCACGCTGGCCCTCGAACACGATTTTGGCTTAGTCAACATCGGCGCCAACGCTGGCTATCAATACCGACACGCCAACCAGGATGCCAGGATCACCGAGGTGGCCCTTGCCGATGTGGGCGATGCCGTAAAATGGGGATTAGGCTTCTCACGAGGATTTGAAAACGGTTTGTCATTCTCCCTGGAATATTTTGGCTCCTGGTTTGACGTAAAGGACCGAGAATTCTTCCATAAGAGAGGAGTATCCGAAGGAAACGATTCCTACTACGCCGAAGCCGTTGGCGAAGGCCTGTTCACAGTCCGCTACCAATTCGGCGGAAGCGGTCCTCGCGTGATCGCCGGCGCGGGTCCAGGCGTCAACAGAAACGAAGGAACTCCTGAGTATCGAGCGCTGGTCGGTGTGGATTACTACTGGGAAAAGCAGGAAGTCACCGAAGGCGACCTGATTGTCAACGTGGTTGACGAAAGCGACAATCCACTTTCCGCCGCGACCCGCATCATCGGTCCCGATGGAACAGAAACGATCCACTCCGCCGATAACGGAATTCTGGAAGTGTCGCTTGTTGAAGGCGACTATCAAGTTAGCGCCACCAAGGATGGTTATGTCTCCGACTCCGCCTCCGAAACGATCTACAAAAAAGGCGTCACGCAAGTCAAACTTGTCCTGAAAAAGATCGTCATCGCTAAAAAGGTTCCCCAGGGGCAACTGACTGTGATGGTGCTGGAAAGCCATACCGGCAATGAAATTTGCAGCCAAATCACGACGACCAAGGGCGATGACAAGAAGACATTCAAAAATGAACCTGGCGCATTCACCAAGGAATTCGAACCAGGCTATTACACGATTTTGGTCGAATCTGAAGGCTATGGCTCCAAAACGAGAAAAGCTTATTTGAAAGATGGGGGCTCGAAAACAATAGAAGTCAAGCTCAACTTGATTCTCAAGAAGCTCGACAGCGTCTACTTCAGGACCGGTTCAGCAACAATCCTCAGCAAGTCCTACCCGGTTCTGAAAGACATTGCCAATCAGATAAAGGCGATGTGCGAAAAAAGCTCCATTGTGGTTGAGATTCAGGGATATACCGACAACAAGGGCAATCCCACTTACAACCAGAAGCTTTCGGAAAAACGGGCCTACTCGGTGAGAAAGTACCTCATCAAAAAAGGCGTCAAAGCCAGTGCTCTCAAGGCCGTCGGCTATGGTCTCGATAACCCCATCGCAACGAACGATACTGCCGATGGGCGAAGCAAAAACAGGCGCGTCGAGTTCGTTGTGCAATAACAATCAACACGCTGCATGAAAAACAAGAGACCTCGCGAAAGCGGGGTCTCTTGCTATAAACGGACCTATGAGTGCTGAGGGGAAAGTTCTCGGCACCGAATTTGCGCTTATTTGTCTCTTTTCAAGAACAGCCTATTACGGTCTTCGTTTGAAAATGCAAGAAATCCTGCTGCAAATTGCCAAGATTGGCTACACTTGCAAAACTCTATTTAATAACCGAAATAGGTGTGCGTAAGTCGTCCTCATCTTAAGGAGATGTTAATGATTTTTTTCAACAATCCTCAAAATATTCTCAAGCAGTGCTCACTGGTGTATTCCTTCCTGGATTTTGTCCAAATCGACACGCAGTCCGACCCCAATAGCGACACTACGCCTTCCACGCAAAAGCAATTCGATCTTCAAAAGCTCCTTGAAAAGAAGCTCGAAGCGCTTGGATGCGTGGATATCAAGCTCGACGACAAGGCTTATCTCTACGCGACCTTCCCCGGCAACGCGCCGAAAGCTAAAGTCATCGGCCTCATGGCGCACGTGGACACGGCGCCGGATTTTTCCGGTACGGGCGTCAAACCCATCGTGCACGATAGTTATGATGGCTCTCCCATTATACTGCCGAAAAAAGATGTGGTCATTGATCCTTCGGAAAGTGAAGAACTCGAAAAATGCATTGGGGACGCGATTATCACCGCCTCGGGCGACACTCTCCTGGGCGCGGACGACAAAGCGGGAATCGCCGTTATCCTCTCTGCCCTGGAAATACTGGGAAACGATGACTCGATTTCCCGCCCTACCCTGCGCATCGCTTTCACGCCGGACGAGGAAATCGGCCGGGGCGCGCTGGATTTCGACGTTGAAGGATTCGACGCCTACTGCGCCTACACCCTTGACGGAGGTTTCGCGGGGGAAGTGAATTTTGAGACCTTCAGCGCCGACAAGGCCGAAGTCACTTTCACCGGCGTTGCCGTGCATCCCGGATTCGCCAAAGGGAAACTGGTCAACGCGCTGCGCTATCTTGGCAAATTTCTCGATGCCCTGCCCAATGATGAAAGTCCTGAAAGCACCAAAGACAGGCAAGGATTCTTTCATCCGGTCAACGTCAAGGGCAACGCGTCCGAGGCTTCGGCGGAATTGATTCTGCGCGATTTCGACGATGACATTCTGGCCGAGCGCGGCGCCCGCCTGCGCCAGCTCACCAGCGATATCGCGACCTCCGAACCACGCCTGAAAACCGAGGTGAAGATCACGCAGCAATACCGCAACATGGCTGGCGTCCTCGCAGATCACCCCAAAGTTCGGGATTATCTGCTCCAAGCCGTTACCGACGCAGAAATCCAGCCGAACAACAACCCTGTGCGCGGCGGCACAGATGGCTCGGGCCTTAGCGCCAAGGGTCTCCCAACGCCCAACATTTTTGCCGGCGGCGTCAACTTCCACGGTCCTCGTGAATGGATTTCGACGCGCGTCATGGCGCAATCGGTATGCACAGTATTAAATCTCGTCCAGCGCTGGGCCCAAGACGGCCAGTAGGCATCAAAAAATGGAATAACCCGGCAGCAAAGCGCCGCCGGGTTATTTTTTCACCAGATTCTAAAAAAGCTCTCTCAATAATCCGAAGGCCAACCGCCCGGGGCATAAGGCAGATTGTATCCTCGGCCAGCTATGGCCTCCGTAATAGTCTGCCCCGCCGCCGGAGTCATCATATCGTATGGATTGACGACAAGGTCCGCCAGAGTTTCGTCGACGGTTCCGCTCAAGTTCCGGTCGTACCAAAAGCTTCCCTCACCGTCATACTCACAAGAATTCGTTGGAGCGAAGAGGATATCCGAGCCGCCCGTCGGTTGGTCGAAAACGCCCATCGCGTCATTAAATTCCAGGAACTGCCTTTGCGCCAGGTCGTGCAACGTAAGGGTAGAGCCGGGCGCGGCCCAGTTACAAATGAATCCCAGGACGGAGCCGTCGCTTTCGCCAATGGGGTCGCCGTATCCGAAGTATGCCTCGCCGTCCAGCGGCTCGTGATCGTTTAGGCCCAAGTTGAGAATTCGCGCCCTGGCGTCGCCGGGTCCAGCCTGCCAAAGATAAGCGTAGTCGCCGTCGATTTTCGTCGGATCGAAATTGGCCACGAAGACGTTGAAATTCTGGCTCCAGCCATCGGTGTTAATATCCGTGAGACCGTCATCGATGTCCACCTGCCCCGTAACATCCACGCCGCCGGCACCGTAACCGCAGAATACGCCCAGCCGCGATTGCAGGTCCATGTCAAATTCCGAATTTCTTTCATACAAAATGGAGCCGTTGATCGTCTTTTCCGGATTGGAGCAATTGGCGTCGTGCCCAACGCCCTGTAGCCAATCCGCGCGGTAATAGAGCAATCCTTCGTACTCGTACATCGAACCATTGGATGTGTGCGCCAGGCTCACAAATATGTTCATGACATCGCCGCTGCGCGTGTAGTCGAAATCCATCTCGTAAACCCACTGATCGGGAGCGACAGTTTCGATGCCTGCGTTGTTGAAAGACACGTCTGAAATGCCGACCGCGTTCATGTCCGCCGTCATATCCAGTGAAGCGCCGACCGAGGGAATGGCGTATCCAAGATCGTAAGCGACCGACAACATGGAAGCCAGGCTCATCAGTGCGATCAATGACTGGTCGCTTCCGCCCTGAAGGCGCGTATTGAGTTGCGCCGCCGCGCAGGCGTCTCCCATTCCGCCAAGAGCCACATCATCCACTTCCAACCAAATCCCAAGATCGCCGGTCGGAAGTTCGCCGAGATTCGGAATCGTTCCGTCAGGATGATCCTCGTACAAAAGAGTAGGACCGTAGCACATCGCATCATGGGGAAGCGCATAGAACAATTCCGGAGTAAAAGCGTCACCTATGGGCAAATTCCCCATAAGCAGCGATTCGATTCGTTTTGTCGCCCACGTAAAAGCCGATTGCCAATGCGTCGCTTTCAGATCGCCGTCATCGCTAGCGACAAATAGCAGGGGAGACGCTACGGCAAGACCCATCGGAAAGAATTCTCCCACCGGCGCGCCGTCATCATCGTCGGCATCGTCGTCGGCATCGTCATCCTCCTCGCCGGAGGCGCTGTCGTCATCGCTGTCGTTGTCGTCATCGTCGTCGCCGCACGCCCCAACTAGCAGGAAAATTAGGGCCAAAGCGATCAGGAGCAATACATTATGCCTCATTCACTACCTCCATGTTGTCATAATCAGGTTCCGCCCGACATCGATTACTTAAAACCGTTTCAGTTTACCCATCGGTTCATTCTTGATTCCACTTTAATATTTCCTGCGTCCCCAAAGCCCGGCCATGCCATAAATTTCACTCATTGAGCACTTTTCAATATGGTCAAATCCATTGGGAAATCTGGACAGATCACTAAAGATGTGGAAGCTTCACTTGATTGTCGTTGAATTTTCCTGGCGCGTGACGAACCATGAGCGAAAATTTTTTATTCAGATCGCTGGTGCAACCCCTAATCAATATGGTTGTCGTCATCGGGCAGATGGGATTTTTCTTTCTGAAATTCCTGCATTCCCTTATCGGACTCCCCTATGTTTTTGAGGAGTTGATCCTCCACACTTATCGCATTTGCTTCCGTTGCCTTTTGCCGGTGCTGGGCGTCGTAACCCCGATGGGTATGATCATTTCCATGCAGGGTCTTGCCATTTTAAGCATTTTTTCAGCCCAGCCCCTTCTGTCGAGCCTCCTCGTAATTTCGATGCTCCGCGAATTGACGCCCGCCATGACTGCCATCATGATCGCCGCGCAGGCCGGCTCTTCCATCGCGGCGGAACTGGGCGCCATGCGCAATCGAGAAGAGATTGACGCGCAGGAAGTCATGAGCGTCAATCCGATCCAGTTTCTTGTCGTTCCGCGTTTACTGGCTGTGATCATCGCCGCACCGGTTCTGACAGCCATCGCCAATTTCTTCGGGATCGCCGGGGGATGGGTAATCGGCGTTCCCATCAAAGGGATCAACCACGGTGTTTTCATGGCCAACCTGCTGGATTTCGTCAATATTGAAGATATTTTCAGCGGTATTTTGAAGGCGACAATCTTCGGAGCCATCATCGGCGTCGTCTCCTGTTTTCGCGGCTACTATGCTCGCGGAGGCGCCGCCGGCGTCGGTCGGGCAGCCAACAAAGCCGTCGTCGAATCAATCATTGCTTTATTTGTCGTCAACTACTTTTTGTCCTCAGCCATTTACAGCGTCACGGAAAAGATCAACTGAATATGCTCGGAGTCCTGAAACCTATTATCGAGTTCATCGCGGAAATCGGACGCATCATTTTATTTCTGCTGACTGCTCTCAGGCAGGTTTTCACACGGCGACCGGTTTACGAAGAGACTCTTCGCCAGACTTGGTTCGTAGGCGTCGAAACCATGCCGATGGTTATTGTGATCGCTACTTTCATCGGCACCAACCTCGCCTTGCAGGGTTACCACGCTTTCGCACAAATCAGCGGACAATCCCTCGTCGGCATCTTCGTGGCTCTGGCCGGTTTTCGTGAGATGGCGCCCATTGTCGCCGGTATCTGCCTGGCGACGAAAGTGGGCGCTTCCATTGCCTCGGAAATCGCCGTCATGCGCATTAAGGAGCAGATCGACGCCATGGAAGTGATGGCCGTCAACCCCTACTGGTTCATCATCGCCCCGCGCTTTCTGGCCATTATTTTTTGTGCGCCGCTCATGATAATATTTGCAAATTTCTTCTGCATGCTTTCGGGTTACGTCGTCGCCGTCTATCAATTGGGAATCGATCCGACGTCCTACCTAACAACGGTGACCACGCATCTGGAAGTGCTGGACATCGGATACAGTATCATTAAAGGTTGCGTTTTCGGTTTGGTGATTTGCCTCTTGTCCTGCTATTACGGTTTCAACGCGAGTATGGGAGCAGAAGGCGTCGGCGCAGCCAGCAACCGGGCCATCGTGACGTCCTGCCTGACCTGCTTTGTCGCCAATGTTTATATGACGCAGGTGATGTACGGATGATAAGCGTTAAAAACCTTTCAAAAAGCTTCGGCGACCATCTTGTTCTCAAGGAAGTAAGTCTGCGCTTTGAAGAAGGCAAAACAACCGTCATCATCGGTCCTTCGGGCCATGGCAAAAGCGTACTCATCCGGCACATCGTCGGTTTGCTCAAACCCGACTCGGGAGACATTTTTCTCAAAGGTCTCGCCAAGCCCCTCAATAAACTCGGGGATAACGACTTGTTTGAAACGCGCAAGCGCTTCGGAATGCTCTTTCAGGAAGGGGCTCTATTCGACTCCATAACGGTGGGGGAAAACGTCGCCTTTCCCCTAAAAAGACATACGAAAAAAAGCGTTAAAGAGATTGAAGAGATTGTGGAAAGCAAACTCACAGCAGTCGGAATGCCCGGCATCCGCGCCCAAATGCCATCCACGCTCTCCGGTGGAATGAAAAAGCGCGTGGGGCTTGCCAGGGCCATCGTCATGGAGCCTGAGATTGTCATTTTCGACGAGCCGACCTCGGGGCTGGACCCGATCACCGCCGACGCCATCGACGAACTCATCATGAATCTGAAAACCACGCTGGGGATAACCTTCATCGTCATCAGTCACGACATCCACAGCGCATTCAAAATTGCGGACAATATCGGCCTGCTCTACCAGGGTCGCCTCGTCGAATTTGGAAGCCGACGGGCGCTGGCCGAATCTGAGAACCCGATTGTACGCCATTTTTTCGCCAGGAATTTCCAAAGCCCCACGAAATGGATAAGGAAAGTCACATGAGCAAAAAACTCCGAATGGAAATAGGCCTTGGATTGCTGATTCTCACCGGCGCGGTCGTGATGGCCTACATGGCCATCAAGGTCAAGAGCATCGATATCGGCAAGGCGGTAACTTTCTATTGCCTTTTCGACAATGCCTCCGGAATCGTCAAAGACAGCGCGGTGATGGTCGCCGGCGTCAAGGTGGGAACGGTCGGGAAGATATCCGTGGATTTCGACAAAGCCAAAATGGCCCTTCGCATAGATCCGGCAGCGCAAATCCGCACCGACGCCACAGCCATCATCAGGTCCAAAGGCTTGCTCGGCGAAAAGTTCGTGGAAATCGCACCCCAATCCAAGACCGCTCCAATCCTTGAGGACGGCGGCAGGATTGAAAAAACCTTCACTCCCATGGAAATCGACCAGGTGATAGGCGAAATCGGCCCGATTCTCACGAGCATGGAAAGCGATATGGAACCTATCGGAAAATCCCTTCACAAGGTAGCCGCCGCGCTGGCGACGGCCATAGAGGAAAACGAAGGCAAGCTAGGCCCCATGATGAAAGACATGCGCGAACTGCTGGGGACTTTCAATCATGCCGTGACGAAAAACGATGCGCGCCTGTCTCCCATCATCGCCAACATGGATCGCCTGCTCGCCGATTCCAGATACATCGTCGCCGGGCGCCGCAACGAAATCGCCCAGATCATAACAAATATGAACGGCATCACACAGGAGATATCAGACCATTACCTCTCGTTGACCCAGGAAATGAAGACGCTGATAAGCAACATGTCCGAAGCATCCAATTCATTTCCAGGCGCCGCAAAGAATCTCGATCAAGTCTCCGTAAAGATGAGCAAGACAATCGACATGCTTAACGTGATCCTGGCGAAGGTCGAAAAAGTTGACGGTAAGGAAATAAGAAAGTTGTTGCAGGAAGAGGGCGTAACTATCAACATCGGCAGTTATTGAAATTTGCCCGCACAGGCTCAAGCCCGAACAAAACATAGAATTCAATGAGAACAATAAGTTCTTGGAATTACGATATTTTTCTTTCAAGTATTTAGGACGCATCATTGTTACAAAAAATTATCAAAATACCGGAAAGAAAGCGCCTCGCTTGTTCAGATCGGATTACTCGTTTTGAATCTCATATTCTGATATATTCATCGTAGATTTGATGCGTTTCATAATGCTTTTGATGTAGCTTTTCAGGGGCGAGCTAAATATAAGGAGGATCATTGTGGTTTTTTCCTTTCTCGATCGCTCTGCTTCGCGCCTGATTATTTCTTTCTTCCTTGCCATATCCGCCCTTTTGTTAGTGGCGAAACACGCCGTGGCGGAGCCGCGCTTTATTGGAACACGGCTTTTAAAAGTGGGAGATGGTCCAAACTCCGTGGCTGTGGGCGATCTGAACGGCGACACCTTTCTGGATCTGGCCGTGGCGAATGTAAATAGTGACGACGTATCGATTCTCCTGGGAAATGGCGTCGGTTCATTTGCGGCCGCTGTTAACTACGAAGTGGGGGATTACCCTCGGTCCGTGACCGTGGCCGACCTGAACGGCGACACGTTCCCGGATCTGGCCGTGGCGATTGCTGGGGATGGCAATGTATCGATCCTCCTGGGAAATGGCGACGGTTCATTTGCGGCAGCTGCTAACTACGAAGTGGGGAGTTACCCTCGGTCCGTGGCAGTGGGCGATCTGAACGGCGACACATATCCGGATCTGGCCGTGGCGATTGGAGGGGATGACAACGTATCGATCCTCCTGGGAAATGGCGACGGTTCATTTGCGGCAGCTGCTAACTACGAAGT
>CAZQAE010000065.1:19702-28297 GCA_964591275.1 uncultured bacterium
ACGGCGGTAAACTACGATGTGGAAACTGATCCTAATTCCGTGGCAGTGGCCGACTTTGACGGTGACACTTTTTCGGATCTGGCCGTGGCGAATGAAGGGGATAATAGCATCTCGATCCTCCTGGGAAACGGCGACGGATTTTTTGCGACGGCGGTAAACTACGATGTGGAAACTGATCCTAATTCCGTGGCAGTGGCCGACTTGAATGGTGACACTTTCCCCGATCTGGCTGTGGCGAATAGTGGGGATGACAACGTATCGATCCTCCTGGGAAGCGGCAGTGGCGCCTTTGTGGCGGCTGTTAACTACGAGGCGGGGCATTCCCCTCGGTCCGTGACTGTGGGCGATCTGAACGGCGACACTTTCCCGGACCTGGCTGTGGCGAATGTATATAGTGACGTTATATCGATCCTGCTGGGAAACGGAGTCGGAACCTATAAGATGACGCCAAGCTACGAAGTAGGAATTTTCCCATCTTCGCTAGCCGTGGCCGACCTAAACAATGATTCCATTCCGGATCTGGCGACGGCGAATTTCTTAAGTTCCAATGTTTCAACGCTCATGGGAACCGGCGACGGCGTCTTTGCGGAGACAGTCAACTATAACGCGGAACTAGGACCTTTTTCCTTAGCCGTGGCCGACCTGAACGGTGATTCCCTTCCTGATATGGTTGTAGCAAATGCCATGAGTAACCAAATATCGATCCTTCCGGGAGAAGGCGATGGTTTCTATTCAGCGGCGCAAAACTACGGTGCGGAGCTTTCTCCCTCCGCAGTGGCCGTGGCCGATTTTAACGGCGACACTTTTCCGGATCTGGCCGTGGCGAATTTTGCAAGTGACGACATATCGATCCTCGATGGAAGCGGCGATGGCGCCTTTGCAACACCTGTTAACTACGAGGCGGGGCCTTCACCTCGATCCGTAACCGTAGCCGATCTCAACGGCGACGCCTTCTCGGATATTGCCGTTTCGAATGGGTACGACACCGTTTCCGTCCTGATGGGAAGGAGCGACGGCACATTCTCACCAGTTGTATCGTATTGCGTGGGATTGTGGCCATCCGCCATAGCCGCAGCCGATTTGAATGGCGACGCCCTTACGGATTTGGCCGTCACAAATCGAGAAAGCGACAATGTCATGATCCTCCGGGGAATCGGCAATGGCGCTTTTTCGGCGACAGCAAACTACGGCGCAGGAAAAGATCCACGTTCTATAACCGTGGCCGACTTTAATGGCGACGCTTTTCCGGATCTGGCTGTGGCGAATGTATATAGTGACGTTATATCGATCCTCCTGGGAAACGGCGATGGCGCTTTTGAGTTGGCGCAAAACTTCGCTGTCGGAGATTCGCCTTACTTCGTAACCGCATCCGACTTTAACGACGACACCTTACCGGACTTGGTTGCGGTGAATATAGATAGTGACGATATATCGATCCTCCTGGGAAACGGCGATGGCACTTTTGCTACGGCAGTAATCTACGAGGTGGGGACTTCACCACGGTCCGCGACCGTGGGCGATCTGAATGGTGACACTTTCCCGGATCTGGCTGTACCGAATTATGCGAATAACAGCCTGTCGATCCTCCTTGGAAATGGCGACGGAACATTTGCAGACACGCTGTATGATGGAGTGATAGAGGGACCAAAGTCAATTGCGACGGCTGACCTGAACGGCGATGCCATACCAGATATGGCCATAACGAGTAGTACCGACGATTCAGTGTCTATTCTTCTCGGAAACGGCGACGGAACGTTTACTTCGGCAAATACATACGAGGTAGGTGACTATCCTAAGCAAGTAGTTTTGGCCGACCTCAACCTAGACTTTTTTTGGGATATCGTCATACTAAATGGTAGTAGTTACGATATATCAATACTTCTGGGTAACGGCGATGGTACATTTGCGACGGTTGCCAGCTACCGAGCCAGCTATCCCCCTCTATACCTGGCCGTTGAGGATTTAAACGGCGACACATTTCCTGACCTCGTTGTGACGAAAATGTATAACAACGAAATCTCTATTCTCTTGGGAACCGGCGACGGTGCGTTTGACGAATCAGTTCGTTACGACGTTGGAAGTATCCCCACATCCGTAGTGATATATGATCTTAATGGCGACGCGAATCCAGATATCGCAGTAACGAATTCTTCCGATGACAATATATCGATCTTCCTGGGAAATGGCGACGGCACATTCCCGACGCCAACAAGCTACAAGGTCGGAAGGGCACCTTCCGCCGTAACCATAGCCGACCTGGATCAGGACGCTATTTTGGATTTGGCCATCGCTAACTGTGAAAGCAAAAGCGTGTCTATTCTCTTGGGAAGCGGAGATGGAGAATTTGCGGAGGCATTTGATTACAGGCTGGGGAATTGTCCTTCCTCCGTAGTCGCAACCGACCTGAACGAAGATACTTTTCCGGATCTGGCTGTGGCGAATTTTGCAAGCAACACCGTATCAATCCTTTTCAATGACTCTTGTGATCCCATGGAGTGTATGGCCAATGGAGGTTGCGTATTTGACGGTGAAATCAATCCCGAAAATCCCTGTGAAATTTGCGATATTTCAAGATCCCGAATTTCCTGGTCATACAAGGACGACGGCGCGTTTTGCGACGACGGCCTTTGGTGTACAGGCAACGATGCTTGCTTAGGCGGTGCTTGTTCTTTTCACGAATATTCCGATGGCGCGCGTTGCGACGACGGCGTGGATTGCACGGACGACTCCTGCGACGAATCCAATCATTTCTGCGAAAACAGTCCCAACGACGCCATTTGCGAAGACGGGATTTGGTGCAACGGAGCAGAAACCTGCGACGCAGAAGGGGGCGAGTGCATCCATTCTGGCAACCCGTGCGACGAGAGCGAGATTTGCATCGAGAACACCGACGCCTGCGTCCCGTTGACGGACGACGACATTGACGATGACGTTGATGATGATGCCAACGATGACATTGATGATGACAATGCAGATGACGACGCAGACAACAATAATGGCGACAGCGGCTGCTGCGGCCGCTAACACTGAGTCTGACTTGATTTCCCCAGGCGCCGGAAGTATGCTTTTTTTGAGCTGATTGAATCAAAAAAGCAAAGCGACGCCATGTGATTTTCTCTTGCGCGGGTTTTGAAAAAGAGGCCAAACAAATGCGTAAATTCCGCCATTTAACATTCATAATGGCGCTTCGTCCGACGCCGATGATTCTTCTCGCATGTCTCCTGTGCTTGTGTGTTGGAATGGGTTTGGCGTCCGCCGACGACAGGCCGGGAACGCGCGCTCTCGGCGAAGTCATGGGCGACGCGATGGATCCGAAACGCGACGCGCCCGTTGCAGGACTAAGCGTCAATCTTTTTGACATCAGTGATACGCCTCTGGACTCGGCGACAACGGACGCCGAGGGGAAATTTGCTTTCGCCAATCTCGATGAGGGTGATTATTATCTCGTCGTAAACGATCTAAATTATCACTACCTGAAATTACATTTCAGCATTGACAGCGACGCCCTGATTCAGCTTCCACCGGTGTGGTGCGTTCCCGAACCCCTTATTCTGAAAGGCGATACACGCGGTAGCGTGATCGACGTGCTGAGCGGCGACCATCTCGACGCCGTAGATATGGAGTTTCGCCGCGGCATCGATCCTCCCGACACTGAACCGGTCGTTTTCACAACGCAAACTTCCGGTGGAATGGGCAACTACTACTATGACGCCCTGGACCTGGACGCTGGCGTGTACACTGTCAGCGCTTCCAAGGCGGGCTACCGCGACGGCTATTTTCATATCTACATTCTCGGAGGAGAGCACATCGAGCCGCAAAACGGCGTCCTGTCGCCGATCATGGAAGGCGATGACATGCGGATCGTCCTAACATGGGGGATCATTCCAGCCGACCTGGATTCCCACCTCTGGCCGCCGGATCCCTTCGGCGCGGGCAAGGTCCATCTCTACTTCGATGTTCTTGGCTCGCACCCCTGGGGCTCATATTTTAATCTCGACCTGGACGACCAGGATCAATATGGACCGGAAACAACAACCATTCATCAGTGGGAGCCGGCCACATACTGCTTTTTCATCCATGACTACACATTCCAATTTCTGCCCGTGTCATTGCTCCTGTCCTATTCAGGCGCGCGCGTTACCGTCCTGACGGCGACCGATACGCACGTGTTCTACGTGACGCCCAACTCCATCGGAACCGGATGGTTTGTATTTACAGTGGACGGCGCAACCAAGCAGGTCACGCCGGTCAACACGTACTCCTGGGACCCGACGCCTGACATCGTCGGTCTGGAATGCCAGTTCATGTAATTTCGTTTTTTAAAGCACGAGCGTATAAAATGAACACAACGAAAATACCTTTTGAAATCTTCGCGATTCTAGCCGCGCTTCTGATCGCCGGGGCGGCCAACGCCGGATTCATTGATTTCGAGGATAGAACTGACGGATTCCGCATCCAAACAACCTTTCCCGGACTCGAGTTCGCGCCTGCCGGAAGCACGCATTGGATTTTCGGCGATTGGGCAACGACCAAATACGAAGGTCCCACGCCCGATGGACCCTATTATTCCAATGGCGAATTTTTTGCATGGATGGGCGTTGAGCAAGGTATCGGCGACATAATTTTCACCGATGGTCCGGCGACCTACTTCACTATGGGATATACCGCGCAATACATGTTGACTTTGGAGGCCTACAACGCCCTGCATATCATGGTGGACACGCAAACCGGAATGGCGAACCTCGGAAGCGGGGAACTCGACTATCTGACCGTCAGGGGAAACGCCATTTCTTATGTGCGGATTAAAGAGGAAACAGAATTCGGAAACTATTGGATCATCGACGACATCGCCACGGATGCGATCAACATTTGCACAGGCGATGAACAGTGCGACGACAGCCTTCTCTGCAACGGTGTCGAATTGTGCCTGGACGGTGAGTGTGCTCCGGCTTCCGAATCGGTTTGTGAAGATGACGACCTTTTCTGCAACGGCAATGAAAGCTGTGACGAGATAAACGACGAATGCGTGCACTCTGGCGATCCGTGCGGCGATGACAGTATTTTCTGCAACGGCATTGAATCCTGCGATGAAGATGGCGATGAATGTAAAAGCGACGGCGACCCCTGCGTAGATGATGGCAAGTTTTGCAACGGCGACGAATTCTGCGACGAAGGTTTAAGCCGCTGCGAGCACACCGGCGACCCATGCAAAGGCGGCGAAAGCTGCGACGAACAAAGCGACGAGTGTGTTCCGATCTTCGATGACGATGACAACGTTAATGATGACCAGGACCCTGTTTCAAATGTCCCAACCGGAAACGATGAAGACGAAGAAGGATGGCCGGAAGGCAAAGTCACCGGCGGTTGCTGCGGCTGCTAAGCTGATCGATCAGCATTTCACCTGAGACTCATATGCTATTGCGGAGTCACGTCAGGGCGCTGCTGAAAATTCAACGACTTGTGCAAATGAATGTAATTCTGAAAGGTCGATTTACTGGCGCTCTTTGTGACAACCCATGCATTCGACGGGGGCGGTCGATTCCCCGTCTTTCTTTTTAGCCGCCATGTGACAGCCCCTGCAGCTTTTGTGCATGGCGTCGGCCAGATTGACGGATGCCTTGGCTGCGTTGTGACAACTTGAACAGGCCGCCGGGGTGGTTTCCCCTGTCTCGTCAAAATCATGATGGCAGGTCTTACAATGGCCTTTGAGCCTCTGCGCGTGCAGGTCGTGCGTGGCGAAGACAACGGGAACGTAGCGCGTGGTGGGAGAAGTCGTCGCATCGAGAACGGGGCCTGCTTCATGTGCAATAGTTTTTTCTGAGTCGCTTTCCGAAGTGGCCGAAGCTCCTCTGGCGTCGCCGGTTGCATCGACGCTCATCACGGCCCACACAGCGACCAGAAAAATCGCGCATAGGAAAAAGATCGTTTGATGATCAAGGCAGTTGTTTTTGCCTTTACAATTTTTCATTCAATCCCCTCCCGGTCCAGGATCAGGCAAGCCGCCTGCCAGCCGGAAATCTGCGCCGTGCTGACGCCGTGCCCCGGCGAAGCCCAGGATCCCGCCAGGTAAAGCCCCTCAATAGGCGTATCGTTCATCAGGCGCTTTTCCACATTCTGCTCAGGAATGAAATCCCAACCGTATGGGATGCCGTCTTTGCTCATCGTGAACTCTTCCAGGGTCAGCGGCGTGATAATCTCTTTGACTTCAATATGGTTGCGAAGTCCGGGCAGAAAGTTTTCAGTTAGAGCGATGAGCTTGTCGGCGGCCTCTTCCTTCATTTTCAAATAGGCTTTGCGCTCCTTCGGCCACAGATCGGCCTTAGAAAACGCGTGCAGAACCAAAACCGATTTGCCCTCCGGAGAGTAAAAAGGATCGCCGAGATTCGTGTAGAATGTGATGGAAGCCGCGCCTTTGTCGAACTCGCCATCCATCATTCTTTGAAAGTTCACGTCGGGATCAAGGCTGCCGTTATAAAAGATTTCATGATCCTTCACACCCCAGTGCGAGGGCGGCACATCCAAACCCAAATACACGCCGAACAGGGAATTGCTCGGTTTCATCGAACGGATTTTCTTGTTCCAGGACTTGGGAAATTTTTCCTCGCCGACAAGTTTAAAGGATGTCTGAAATGGATCGGCGTTGGAAACTACGTAGCGCGCCTTGTAGGTTTCACCGTCCTGCGTCTCGACGCCGCGCGCTTTCCCGTCTGCGACAAGAATCTTCGTGACCAGCGCGCCGGTTTTCACCGTGCCGCCCAACTCCCGAATCCGCTCGGCGTAGGCGTTGGACAGAGCCTGGGACGATCCTTTGATATGCCAGGCGCCTTCTCGAAGATATGTGATGTTGGCAAGCATAAAAATGGGCGCCCACAGCTTGGAGGGCGGCGGTCCGTAGTAAACCCAATATTGGGAAATAACGGTCTTTAGCGCTTCGTCCTGGAAATAATTATCGAGAACATCATCTAAAATGGCATTTCGATATCGGATATATTTCGGCTGCCGAAAAGGCGCCATCATCAACAGGCCAATTTTTTTGAAGGCCCCGGCCCTGAAGAATGTTTGCAAGCCGCGCATCTGCGTGTGCAGTTTGTCCATCTCCTTGTGGAATGCGACGATGCCTTCTTTCTCCGCGGGCCATTTTTCCGACAAATCCTTAACCGCTGTGTCGTAGTCGGCGGAATAGGTAAAATCCACGCCGGGCGCTATTGTGCGATACAATTCGGGAATCCGAATCAGTTCGATTTTCTTGTCCACGCCGACCGCTTCGAGGAGTTTGCCCAAAGAGGTCCCTGGCCCTCCGGCGGCCATCTCGTGCAAAGCCGCGTCGAAGTTAAATTCGCCACGAGAAAAAGAGGTCGTGCAACCGCCCACCTTGTGGTTCTGCTCTAAAACCAAAACCTTCATTCCCTTGACGGCCAGGTGCGCCCCGGCGGAAAGCCCGCCCATGCCAGCGCCGACGACAACCACGTCATATTCCATCGCCGCGCCGCTATTGGTCATCGCGTCGCTCTGCGCCTCGGTCTGCGCTCCGGCGTTGCTTTGATAAAAACATATTGCGCCGGTTATCGCTGCAACAAGCAACAATGCCAGCGGCTTAAATCTGGTATTCAATTAATTCTCCCATACTAAAACGCGTGCCAAACTCGATAGCAAAATATTGTCTGGCGCTTGTGATGTCAATAAACGAGATGGCGTACGCGAACTATTCACGCCGCCATCTGAAATTGCCGCATTTATTATTTCATGAATTGAATGAAACGCTACGGGAGATATTCATCCATTCCGATGTCCCAACCGACACCCTAGGGCCTGTGCTCAAAATCCAGATCCCAATCAGCGAATACGCCCTCAAGCCAAGCCGCGGGGTCGATTCCGACATCTATACACGGGCTGCCCGGCATCAGGTGATAATCGCCCTGACCATAAAAAGCGGCGCCTGATCCAAATCACCCCCCGATTGCCGGCAGCCGTTTCACAGGCAGTCGTTCATAGTAGCCGTATCTCTGATGATGTTTAGCCGAATCCGGGCCAGTTCCCGGCCAGGATTGAGTATTCCGGTGAAATCGTTATTCATCAAGATCACCCTTCCCAAACCGGAAAAGCGAAGACCGATCATCTACTCGGCCCCATCCACATGAAGGATATTATTAATCAGCGCCAGAGAGATAGCCACCGTAAACGCTAGCGCGGGTGTCGAAAATTTCAACATATTGACCGCCGGCGACAAAAACGATCTTGCCTTCGCTCTCGGCCTTTGCCACTCCCGCTCTGATCGTACGCATCGGCTCGGCCATCGTGCCGGTATCCAGGTCGTCGCCGCTTGTCGAAACGAAGATGCCGATGGCGTCAGTCGGCGTCGGCGTACTATCGATCCATACATCATCATCGTCCGCGTCGTCATTCAGATCATCATCGACGTCGTCGTCGCTTGTATCGTCGTTCGTTGACTCCAGGACATTCGCGTCAATATCCGTATCATCATTCGCGTCAACATCCGCGGCCTCAGAAGCGCAAGAGATGCAAAAGCTAAGCAACAGGGCAATGGTGATTAAAGATAACAGGGCCTGCAAAAAATTAAAAAAACGCATTCTGATC
>CAZQAE010000066.1:0-28174 GCA_964591275.1 uncultured bacterium
CAGTGTACTCTAAACTATGAAAAACGGTGTCTCATTATCGTTGACACGTTCCGCCCAGGGCGAATACTTTTGCGTCTCTCTTCACGATCAGTGGGATGAATCTGATTTGCTGGAGGGCGCGGTGTTTTTCTCCCAGACATGAATAGTCGCAGTCTGCCCATGCATCGCGCAGTGTTCTTTCTTCTGGTCCTAAATCCGTCTCTTCCCCCCTATAGGCAATGAGGCTGCTTAGCCCGGCGCGGATAAGGTCTTGGAACTCCTTCAGGGCTTCGTCGTCCGGAAAGCACCCTAGGAATTGTTTGCGGTCCAGTCCCCATGCGAATAGCGGCGGGGCTGCCAGGTTGGCCAGCTCATTCAATGTAAGCCGATAGCGGCCAAGTGTGATTGTGACTGTATGTCCGATTGCTTCGTCGTGTTCTGATTGGGTGTCCTGTGGCTTGTTGAGGAGGGTTGCGAGGGAGACTCCGCCTTTTCCCGGCGGTCTTGCTACTGGTGCACGCGCTATCAGGTGCTTAGTCCTCGGGTCAATTTGGTCCAATCGTCTCGCACCGATAATCCTCTCCGGGTCGTGGTCAGCCTCGCAGGTGGATCCCCAAATGAGTAGACGGAGCTCTGCCAGATCCGTGGCGTACATGATGTCTGTGACCATTCGGTCGGTTTGGTATTCCTCAAGATCGTAAGATGGCTCGGGGGGAGAGATTGCGACGCCCTCGACGGTGCGTAGATGAAGGATCGCCGGGAAGGAGGATGCCCAGGTTACGTTGGCCGGGTCTTTCCTTTGGAGCGATAGGAATTCCTTCAGCGCCGCATCCGTGCCGTTGGGGTAAAAGGTCGTGGATCCTCCGCCTGGTGAGGGGGTTCTTTTAGGCTTTGGCAGCAGTCCTCTGCGGTGGAGTTTTTTCAGCGTGGATTCACTTTTATCGTACTGCTTCAATATGCAAATTATAGCAGTTCGTGGGACCCCGAAAGTTATTTCCGACCGTGTACCCATGTGGTGATTTATTTTCCTCCCCCAGGTCAAGTACCGTCGAGTTGAGTTTGGCCTTAGCGGCTGACTCAGCCGGGCCGGCGGATCCGACCTCCGTCGGCTCGGTTTCCTCTACGATTATCGGAGGTTTCTTCGAGAGTAAAGGGGAGAGGAAATATTGGTCGGTCCCACGCGAGGTCGGCATGATCACGAAGTCCTTCAGAATTCGATTGTCTTTGCTGCGTTCTGTTCGGCCTTGCCTAATCCAAGGAGGACAAGATGTCCAGGACAGAGAAAACGAGCAGGCAGGCGACGGGAAAAATTAAATTCCGTCGCAGAGTGGAGGGCTACCAAGACGGTGGAGCCTATCACGCGAGGCTTGCCGAGATTGTCGAGCGTGAGAAAGACGGAAATAAATACCTGACAATGTGGTTTGTCCGGGTTGATGGCGGCGTGAATTCCCGAGTGCCGTTATTTTGCTTGACTGATGGCGAAGATGAGATCTTGCAAAATGCAGTTGAAGCCCTCTTGGGCTCGGAGATCATTCCTGGGTTTGAGGTTGATCTCGAAAGTTTGCTTGGCCGCGAGTGCATTGTCACAGTTTTTCGGAACGGTTCCCGATTCAAAGTCGCCCAGTGCGATCCGGTAATTGAAGTTCCGGAAAGGCCGGTGGCGCATTCTCCCAGGTTTCCACAGGCGCCGGTTGCTGCCCCGCCGGCTGTGGCTTCGATGGCCTTGCAGGTGCCTTCAATGACGCCATCGCCTAGCGCCCCGCTTCCTCCGACCCCTCTTTGGGTGCCAGGGAATTCTGGAGAGGAGTGCTGATGTCTCCCCGTTCGATAGAGGAAATTCGAAGATGTTTAAGTGTCGGGGGGCAAACCTCCGACACTTGCCTCGGAGGCGATGCGTTGGTTCCCCAGGGTATGCTCGACTTTAGCGACCACAAGGATCTGGATGGTTTGGTTTTGCTGGAGCAGGCGGTTCATCCGGTCCTGTCTGGCATCGAACAGGCCGGGTTATTGGTTGACACTGCGGCTCTGATGGATGCCAACAGAAAGGCCAGGCACCGAAGCTCATTGGCTGAAATAGCTTTCCGCGATCAGCGCCAGCGCTTCGGATGCCCTTCAATCAATGTGGGCTCCGATCTTCAGTGTAAAAAACTGCTCGGTCGTCTTGGTATCGAAGTTCGTGACTTGAAAAGACGAACGCTGAAGCGGCGGGGGCATCCACTCACCGTCGCTCTTGCCGATTTCCGTCACGCCGTAAGGCGTAAATCAATGGTGAAACGGCTGATTCAGTTTAGCAGCAGAGGTGCCCTGTTCGGTCATATTAAGCAGTTCGGCACGGCAACCGGTCGTATCAGTATTAGCGCTTTTGAGTTGATGAACATTCCGCGGGACCTTCGTCATCTAATTATTTCAAGGCAGGGAACTTGCTTCGTCTACTGCGACTTCTCCGCGATGGACATGATGTCCCTAGCTAGTCTCTCTGACGACAAGAAGATGATCGACATGCTCACGGGCGAAACTGATTTCTATCTGAGCGTCGCAGAGCAACTCCGAGTAGATGAAGAAGAGGGGCTGGAGCGGAGCGAGATTAAGTTGGGGGCGCTGGCCATCGGTTATGGGATGACGCCATACGGCCTCGCTGAGGTGCTGGAGTGGGAAATACAGGATGCGGGTGAGTTGATCGGCGAGATCAAGCACCTCTTCCCCCAGGCTGAAACTTTCCTGAAGGCTCAAGCAGATAAGGCTGTAGAAACTTGGATGATTTCCAGTCCTCTAGGTAGGCGCCGTTTCTTTGACGAGAAAGAGCGGAAAGACAAAGTGCGACGCGTGGCGCGCAACCACGTCATTCAAGGACATGCGGCTGATGTATTTAAAGAGCGCCTTGTGGCCTTGGCAGATCTTCTTGCCCGAGAGAAGTGGGGACGGATCATCCTTCCCATCCATGACGCTTTTTTGATCGAAGTCCGGGAGAATTGCGTCGGTGAGGCGATCTCGGGAATTAGAGAAGTGCTGACACGTTCTCCCCTTCTAAATATCTCGCTGAAAATGAAGATCGGTACCGGTGCAACGTGGGCGGAGGCGGTCAAAAACGCGGAATAGCACCTAACGACGGAATTGATGGATGATGGCTGGCACAAACAATATCGAGTCTCTCACCGCACAAGAAGTGGCTCAACTACTCAGGCTTCCAATCAAGACGGTTTATGAGTTGGCAAAGGCGGGCATCATTCCGGGCAAGAAATATGGAAAGCAATGGCGCTTCTTCCTTTCAGATGTTATTGATGGGCACAGGGGAAGCGCCGTACTCGCTATCAAGGAGGACTCAGATGGCGGTACGACGCCGAAAGGACAGTCGAGCCTATATGATCGACATTTACTACCACACAGCAGTGGGAAATCTAAAACGATTGCGCCGTACAGCTGGGATGGGAACAACCCTGAAGGAGGCGCAAAACCTAGAGAGGAGGCTAAAAAAAGAGGTTGAGCGAAAGGGTGGCAGGATTATCGAAGGAACCTCAAAACAACAGCGGCATGACAAAAGCGCCGCTTTCAGTGGATTCGCCAAACATTGGTTCGATAACTACTGCCAAGCGAATAATAAACCTTCAGAACTAAACTCCAAGGAATCCATTCTTCGCATTCATCTTGTTCCTCACTTCAAGGACCATGATCTTCGAGAAATTGACTCGGAGCAGGTTACTTCTTTCATTGCCAATCAGAAGACAAAAGGGCTCACCGCAAAGACGATCAATAATCACCTTGCAGTTCTACGAAAACTCTTTAACACGGCTTGCGATTGGGGCTATTTGGAGGTGAATCCTATGAACGGGATAAAGCTTCTTAAAGCTCCACAACCCGCCTTTGACTTCTACACTGTGGGAGAGCGTGACCGCTTCCTCATTGGTTGCCAGGATAGAGAACCTTTCTGGTATTCCTTTTTCCTGACTGCTTTCCTGACCGGGATGCGGCTAGGTGAGCTTTGCGCCCTGAATTGGAATGCCGTTGATTTTGGAAATGACCTGATTGAAGTCAATGCGTCAGTTTGGCAGGGTCAAAGGGGTACACCGAAAAGCGGAAGGACCAGGCGAATACCGCTCCATTCTTCCCTTAAAGACCTACTTTCATCGATGCAAGGCGAATCTGATGAGCCTGTATTCAAGAATCTATCTGGTGAATCCCTAACAGGTAATTCAATACGGAAACCATTTAGGCGAATTCAAGAGGCTGTTGGACTTAAGAAAATCAGGTTTCATGACATTAGGCACAGCTTTGCAAGCCAGCTGATCCTGATTGGTCAGCCGATGAAGGTCGTTCAGGAGTTACTCGGGCACAGCGACATTCGAATGACAGACATTTATTCCCATCTGACGCCGAATGCAAACCAGGATGCGATTGATAGCCTTCTTGAGGCTCCTAAAGAGCCAAAAAGTGGGCACAATATGGGCATAGTCATTGATTTTAGTGAGGTTTCGAATGCCCAGTAAAAGAAAAAGCCAGCAACTTCAGCTAGTTACCGGCCTTTTCGCTTTAGCGGGCGACGGGGTTCGAACCCGCGACCCCGAGCATGGGAAGCTCGTGCTCTACCAACTGAGCTACACCCGCATCATCTCATTTCCCACTAGTCCCGAACGCGACAAGCAAAAGCTGCAAGCGGCAAGCAAGCCGCGAACCGGGGGATGGAAAAATATAGACCGGCGCGATGCCTGTCAAGGTGATCGGCAACCTTAAAATCGTCCGGCAGGTCTAGCGCCATGTCACGCATCACAGTTGCATCCGGTCGCCGATTCATCCCGGTTGGCGGTGCTTGTCATCGCTCACATATTCTGATTTCGAATCAGCACCCGCAGGAATTGGAAGTCTCGTCGTCATCGTCGTCCGAGTTGGCGAGGTCATCATCGCTTGCGTCGTCGTTCATCCAATCGTCGTCAAAGCTATCATCATCGATATCATCGTTTGCGTCGTCATTCACATCATCATCAATGTCATCATCGAGATCATCGTTCACATCATCATCAACATCGGCGTCAGGAAATTCCACTTCGACATTTATGGGGCCGAATGTTTTCGTCGTCGTCGCGCCCTGGTATTCCACCATATACCAGAAGCTTTCCCGGTTTTGGAAAGCATCAATATACTCATAGTCGCTTTGCCCGAAGTTGATGAGGCCATCGTTGATTTTCTCGAAGTCGCCATCGGAAGATGTCGCCCTGAGCACATTCCATCCGCCGCCGTCTCCTTCCACGATGGGCGACCACGACACCGTGACCGTTCCCTGGTTGGCCATCGCCGACAGTCGCCACAGCTCGGTGCTGAGGATCATCGTTGGATCTCCGCTGATCCCGGCGGCGGTTTTCAAGGTCGGGCGCATTTTGTTAAAAAGGCCAGGAAGAATTGAATCAGCCGGATAGAATGTTCCACTGCCCGGCGATCCCGTCATTTCGAAGGTGAAAGCCGCCAAGCCCGCTATGCTGTATTCCCAGTCAACAGCCGCGCCGCTGCAGATGTAGAGGTCCGAGGTCTGCATGGGAACGTAACCTGTCGTGCGCGCCATCTCGCCCGCGATGCGAGAATGGATCAGAAGGTCTTGCGTGGGAATGGCGTCGTACGTGTGCCCCCAGGGATAAAGTATCATCCCACCATAGGTGTGGAGATTGGTCACCATTGTCAGGTTTGGGTGCTCGCTGATGAAATCCCGCAGACTCTGCGTTTCGATTTCGGAAAAAGCGCTCGGACCGTGATAAACCTCGCTGCACTGGTCGGAAGATGCGCCTTCGCCGCCGAAGCCGACCTCGAAATTTCGATTGAGATCCACGCCGGGGCAATAAATGTTCTGGTTCGGGGCACGGTTCTTTCGCCACCAAGCCATGTTGTTATCGATATCCCAGGTATGTCCGTCGGCATTCATGCGGGGAATGACGTATATTTCCCGATTGTCGATGAGCCACGTGATGTAATCGTCTTGTCCGTAGCCTTCGAGCATATGCGTGATGAAATCCAGCGCCACTTCCACGGTCACATGCTCGCGCGCGTGGTACATGGAGGCGATGAGAAAGGCCGGTTCATCCGCTTCAAATTCTTGCGGATTGTCACTGATTCGATAGGTCAGCATTTCCCGGCCTTCATAGGTCGTTCCAATGGAAAAGGCCTCGATGATATTCGGATAGGTTTCGACCAGGCTTAGCAACTGCGTCAATAGTTCCAGCTCGTTGTGATAATCGCTCATATACGAGGGGAAAACCGCCTGCGCGAAAGGGAGAATCTCAAAACCCAGGGTTTGAATCCGGCGGGCTGTTTTATCGTCCACGCGCACGATGATTGATCCATCGCGCAGATCGACCGTTTCAATGGCCAGGCCCAGGTTGGTCACGGCGGTGCGCTCGGCGGCGTCCGTCGTCATGACTCTGACGGGATGCCGGTCCGCGGCGGCGAATGAAGCCGATGCGCCGGCAAAAAGAAATAATAGGGCCGCAAAAAAAATCCAACGCTGCATATCCGCTCGGGCCAAGGGAGTTTTATGTATCCAATCAAAGTGCATTGTTTCTTCTCGACATCATACGAATACACGCCCACACGATTTTGCGGCATTGCGCAGCGGCTTTAAGCCATTGTCAGGGCTTCGCCGATGAGTTCTGCAACATACTCCGTTTTATCGCTTTCGGCGCCGTACAGGAGGTTCGCGATGGGTTCCGGCTTGAGAGGCTGCACGGGGCATTTCCCTAAAATTCTCTTGACGATCGACAAGTCGGCGCGGCGGAAAAGAGCGGCTTTCGATTGAACGCGCTCGTTGAGGACGATTTTGCGAAAGGGGTATTCCTGGAAGTAATAGACGTTGGCCTTATAGCCCATGTCCCAGATATTCTGCGCGTCCTCGTCGGTCATGGAGCTTCCGCCTTCAGTGCATTTGTCTATCAACATTTCCTTGACCGCGCTCTGGTCTTCGATAGGGCCGCTGTCCTGAAGGATATCGTAGAGCGTATCCAGGGCTTTGACCCGATCCGCCGGCGGGATCATCCGGTAATGAATCTGGCGCAGGGTATTGCGATAGATCGACTCCAGGTCCTCGGTTGGTAAAGGATCCGCGTTGATATAAGTCACATCCGACTTCGTTTCCGCGGGTTTGACAAAAATCCCTTCTTCGCTTCTTTCAATCTGCACGACATCGCCGCAGGCTTCGACAAACTTGGTGAAATTGTCGTGCCCGTAATCACCTTCATCGAAGGAAGGATCCATGCGTATTATCACGGGGCGGATATTATAGAGCGATACGTGGCCTTCTTCGTTGCTCCTGGACAGGCGTTTGACCGCGCTCAAAAGCATGTCCTTGGCGTCGTCGATATTCACCTTGTTGCGAACCATGGCGGGTCTCACTCCCTCTTCGCCATTCTCATTCTCGTCGCCCTCGGCGCTTGGAAGAAGGCTCTGGTAGTATCTGAACACGTTGCAGGATTTGATCCAATAGATGTTCGAGGAATCCCGAGCTCCAATGCCGATCACGAAGTTGCCGTGCTTGCGTATCTGCTGGGCGAGGTTGGTGAAATCCGAATCCCCTCCGACGACTACCTGCACGTCAACATCGGGATAATGGAAGATGTCCTCAATGGCATCAATGGCTATTCTGATGTCCGCGCCGTTTTTTGCGTGCTGGCCGCGGTGGAAAAGCTGAATGAGATCGACTGAGTGTTCCAAAAGAATGAAACGATAGTGCTTGTATAAGGTCCAGTTTCCATAAGCCCGATTGATAACAACGTTGCCAAGAGAGTTGAGGTACTCCATGACGAGCTTGACGTTCACCATCTCTTCATAGGAGCGCAAAGGCCGCCCCGGTCCCGTGTATCCCGGAGGTTGAATTCCATTGTGAATATTTTCAAAATCCCAATATACGGCTATTTTTTTCACGTTTTGTTCAAAAAATCCTTCGCCTGAAAACTGCTGCATAATACTACCCCTAAAAGAATCAAATTTATTATCTTAGCCCCGCCGCAATGCCAAAAGCAGACCATTTAATAATTGTATCAATGATCAACCAATCTGATAAAGGGTTGGAGCAAGCCAACGCCTCACTATGTCATAGATTTTCCCAAGGTTCAAAATAATTCTTGAATAATTCGCTGTTTTGGTTTGTATCGTCGCCCTTTTCGCCCTTTTTATGTTTCCAGGCTTGACAGGGGCGGGGAAATGCAGAGAAAATCTCCGCTTGCGTTTTCAAACGCATATGTTTGGCTGCCTGTAAGTTCCGCTTCACGAAGGAGAAAACCATGTCGCGTTCCGGACTTGGAATAACAATTGTACTGCTGGCGATTCTGATGTCGACTTTTTTCTCGAACGGGTGCACTTCCGGAGATGACGACGACGATAACGATAGCGGCGCTTCAGGAGGATTCTTCTGTGAGAACATCGCCGCCTGCGGATTCGGCTCAGGCTTGAATATAGGAAGCCTCGATCAGTGCGATAGCTACTTCGCATCGCTCCCGTCCATGGCCGTCGATTGCGCTCAGGCATCGTCGAACTGCGACCAACTGGCGGCGTGTCTTAATCTCGACGTGGGAGACGATGATGACGTCGATGACGACGTCGATGATGACGTTGATGATGACGCCGATGATGACGCTGATGATGACGTTGATGACGATGATGACGATGATGATGATGATGTTGCTCCCGAGTTGAAATCAAACGATTCGTCTTTCGAGCTATCCGCCGCCGATCCCGAACTGGAACTTTGGATGGAGTGGAACGGAAGTAATTTTGATCCCGTGTGGGAACTGGCTGCCTATTGGGTTGGCTGGACTGACCGGGATGACGACCTGGGAGGTGGCAATCAATTCGTCAGCCTGGATGGCGCCGACCCCATCGTTCGCGCTTTGAGTTCCGGAATCGCTCGCTCGGGTTCCTGGGATGACCGCGATATCGGTCTCGAATTGAGTGGTGACTTTGCGGCGCCCGGACATCATACACTCCAAATTTGGATTGAGGACCAGGAGGGTAGAGAAAGCAACAAAATCACCAAGGGCTATGATGTGGGCGGCACCAATTTCAGCATTGGCCAACCTTTTACGGACTTCACGCTGCGCGGATTTAAAAAAGACGTGGGATATAGCGACTAC
Source organism: uncultured bacterium (assembly GCA_964591275.1). Lineage (GTDB taxonomy): Bacteria > Lernaellota > Lernaellaia > JACKCT01 > JACKCT01. Next base: position 9,081 of record CAZQAE010000066.1, read on the forward strand.
ACGCTGTCCGACAGCCTGGGCAAAGTGATTGTCGTCGACAGTTTCGCCGGGTGGTGCCCGCCATGCGACGATGAAGCGCCCGAATTGGATACCCTTAAAGAAACCTACGGCGACGCAGGCCTGGAAATTTTCTCCCTCATGCAAGAAGATGCGTGGGGAAGCGCTCCGACCGATGAGGCTTTGGTCAATTGGACCCTGTATCATTACGGGAATGTCGGGGATGGCGACAGAGCGGAGCAATTGACGGGCATCGTCCTCAACGACGCCGGCGCCGCGGTGGCCGGACCTTTCTACCCGGCCAATTACGTACCCTCAAACTTCATTCTCGACCAGGACCATATTCTGAGGATGAAGATTAGTGGATGGTATTCTCCGTGGGCCGTGAGCGCCATTGATTATCTGCTTGGGCTGAATTAATAGCTTGGCCTAAAGGTTCAGTGTCTGGGGTCTGCCGGGAAATCTTATTTGAACCAGCGGAAGCTTTGAACCGTGAAATTTCAATAGGGCTCGAGTTTTTATCCCGGTGTGGGATTGCCTGAATCCCAGGCCCCATGTCCAATAAAAAAATATTGTTGCAATCGTGCCAATCTGTTATTATCGGGTCGTTGACGTGTTGTATTTTCTGGTCAGGGGCTTAAGCAAAGCAAGGGTGCGTGTCCGAGATTACTCGGACGCAAAAGCCTGTCGGAGGTAAGCTCCTATGATAGCTCGTTATAAAATTCCTCAAATCATTGTGGCCATTTCTATTTCACTTTCAATCCTCCCCGCGCTTGCATTCGCCAATCCCGTCCCGGAGGCCGACTGTTCTGCCCTATGCGATCTGGCGACGAATGTGTGCGGAACATCATGTGTTCCGGAAGATTATGATGATTGCGTCGAGTACTGTGAGGAAAATCTGGACCAAAACAAAATCGATTGTTCCTTTGGAAATCAATGCGCGGATTTCGACAATTGTCTATGCGGTGATGATGATGATGATGACAGCGACGACGACAATGTGACCACTGATGACGATGGCGACGACGACAGCGACGACGACAATGTGACCACTGATGACGATGGCGACGATGACAGCGACGGCGGCGATGACGACATGAGCACTGACGACGATACGCAAAGCGACGCCGATAACACCACCAGCAGCGACGATGATGACGATGACGGATTATTTTGCAGCGTTTCCAGCGGCGAAAGAAACGCGGCGCTGACGCTTTTCATGCTCATGGTGGGAATGGCCGCATTTTTTATCAGCTTGCGCCCGAAGCGCTCTCGGCTATAACGACGAAAATTTAACCCCTTATTCCCTATACCGCACCCTTGCCTGCGCGCGTGGACCGTGCCATACAACAAATCGAATAGTCCCGGCCATTGACCATGAGTTGGAATATGCTTTTCGCCCGCCGGATGCGCTCCCTTTTTGAGAGCATAATGATGTCGCTGGATTCGATCCGCAGCAACAAACTGCGTTCGATTCTGACCTGCCTGGGCATCATCATCGGCGTTGCCACGGTGATCGGCATGATGAGCATCGTCGAGGGCATCGACGGCATTGTGGGCAAGGAACTCAACCGCATTGGCGCCTCTTCGTTCATGCTCCAAAAATACCCCGAGCTCAGCATCAGCATGGATTGGCGAAAATACCATAAACGAAAAGATCTGACGCTGGAGGATGTCGATGCGATTCAGCGGGGTTGCCCCTCGGTCGATCTCGTGTCGCCGACGGTGAGTTTCGGCGGCAAAACCATCAGTGGGGGCGGCGAAAAAACTGATCCCAACGTCGGGCTTGTGGGCACGACAAGCGTTTATCCGTCCATCCACGGCGTGGACTTTAGCGAAGGCCGTTGTTTTATTCCGCTGGAAGACACAAAGCCCAGAAACGTCGCCATCCTTGGTCAGGACGTTGTGGATCGACTGTTTCATTACGGTTCGCCCCTCGGTCGTTACATCCGAGTTGACAATATGCGCCTTCGAGTGATCGGCGTTCTCGAAAAACGCGGTACGGTTTTCGGAGAAAGCCAGGATAACATGGTGGTCATTCCCATGACGGTTATGGCGAAACATTTCAACCTGCGCCGCAGGATTGAGATCAACATCAAGGCCCGGGCCGATGCCCCCATCGGGCGGGCTATCGACGAAGTTCGAGCGCTGATGCGTGTGCGGCACAAACTCAAAGCCAACGAAGAAGACGATTTCGAAATCGAAACCCGCGATTCCATTACGAAGGCCTGGACAAATCTCACTGGGTCGATCTTCGCCGCCGCCATCGGCATTGCCGGCATCTCGCTTCTGGTGGGAGGCATCGGGATCATGAACATTATGCTGGTGTCCGTGCGGGAGCGTACGCGGGAGATCGGTATCCGCAAGGCCCTCGGCGCGCGACGAAAGGATATTTCACGGCAGTTTCTGATCGAAGCCGGATCGCTGTCGCTTTTGGGAGGCCTCCTGGGCGTCGCGTTTGGCGTTGGCGGCCTCAAACTCACGATGCATTATACCGACAAGGTGCCCATCATCATCACCACATATTCCATCGTTCTCGCGTTGACTTTTTCCTTTTTTGTCGGCGTCTTTTTCGGCGTGTATCCTGCGCGAAAAGCCGCGAAGCTTGATCCCATTGATGCCCTGCGCTACGAGTGATAATTGACTTTTTCCGTGCGCGCCCATTATGATCCTCGGCGCTATGGAATTACGCCCGATTATCCTCAACATTCTTCGATTGCGCGTGCTGATTCTGATCGCTGTTGCGACGCTAACAGCCGTGGCGTTCGTCTTTGCCCTGCGGGTGGGGTTCGACAGTTCCATCGACATCTGGTTTCTTGAAGACGACCCGAATCTCATTGTCTATCGCGATTTTTTGGAGCGCTTTGGCGCTGACGAAATGGCTGTCGTGGGCATTTTTGCCGACGATGTTTTCACGCCAAAGACCCTGGCGGTAATCGACCGCGTCACAAGGGCCGCGCAAAAGGTTCCCCACGCGCACCGGGTGCGTTCTATCTCGAATACCTCCGTTCCTGTCGGTTCGGAAGGGATGATAGATTTCGGCCCGCTTTTTCGGAAAATTCCTACGACACAGGCCGAAGCCCAGCTCATCCGCGCAAAGGCCATGGCATCACCCATACTTGCGGGCAATCTGTTCGCCAAAGACGGCAAAGCCGCCGCCGTGATTGTGGAACTTAGCCAGGATGGGCAGGATTTTCTCGGCAAGGTCGCCATGAGCGAAGCGCTGCACGCCATTGCTGCGCAGGAGGAAACACCCGGTATAAAAATCCATATGGCGGGAACGCCGATTTTCGACGACGCTTTTTACAGGTACAGCAAACGAGACGCGATGATCTACGTGCCGGCCACGTTCCTGTGCGTGCTGATCATCATCTTCATCGTGTTTCGGCGTTTGTCGGCGGTAATGATCTGTATGGGGGTCGTCTTTATCGCCTCTGTGTGGACCTTCGCCATCATGGGCGCTATGGGCCTCATGATGAACGTTGTGTCTATCGCGTTACTGGCGCTGACGCTGGCGGTCGGCGTGGCCAACGTCGTGCATATCCTCGCCGACTATTATCAGGAAGCGCGAGAAAACTCCGATGCGGAATCGGCGATGGAAATCAGCCTTGAACGTTTGCTTACGCCATGCTTTTTCACCAGCATGACAACGGCGATGGGGCTGTTGTCGCTGTCGATCAGTGATCTCAAGCCCGTGCGTGAATTTGGCTGGCTCGCCGCCCTATCGGTTTCCTTTGCTTTTATTTTAAGCTTTACCTTCGTCCCCGCAGTGTTGCGCTACGCTAAACTCCCGTCAAAAAGATTCGTCGAGAAGCAAAAGCACGGGCTGATGTCAAAAACCCTGAACCTTCTTTGCCGACCGAGCCGGCGTGGCAGCCTTATCGTTATAATCATCTCCGCAGCGCTCATCATTCCCGCAATTTACGGGTTGATGATTATCAAGGTTGGCAGCAACCCGATGACGTACTTCAAAAAAGACGATCCGGTCAGCAAGGAAATGATCATCGTGGACGACGCCCTGGGCGGCAGCGTCAGTATGGAGTCCTTGATCTTTACACGGGCAGGCGGCTTAAAGGAGCCGGAAATCCTGCAACGCATCGACGACTTGGAACGTTACGCCGAGACCTTTGAGGGCGCCACGCAGTCCTTGTCCATTGTGGACGTTCTCAAGGACATGAACCGGATTATGTTCGATGGCGATCCGGCCCAATACCTGGTTCCGGCGACGCGGCCAACGGCGGCCCAGTACTACCTGCTCATGGAAGGCGATGAGGATTTCGACGCCTACGTGCAGGAGGATTTTTCCGTCGGACGCATTTCCACGCGTGTTCAGCTTTTGGAAGCGGAAAAACTGATGGCGAACGTGAAAGAGTTTTTCGACACGGTTGAGCGGGAATACAACGACGAAGACATCCAGGTCACTGTCACGGGTTTTATCAAGCTCATGTTCGACATGGAACGTTATTTGATATCGAGTCAGGTCAAAAGCTTCACTGCGGCCTTCGTTGTCATCAGCCTGATGATGATCATCCTTTTGCGTTCGGTGAAGTTGGGATTGTTCGCCCTCATTCCAAATCTGCTCCCGATTTTCACCGGCATGGCCTTCATGGGATTTTTGAACATCAACCTCGATCCGGGAACCGTGATGATCGGCTCCATCGCCCTGGGACTGGTAGTGGACGACACGGTGCATTTTCTCGTGCGCTTCAAGCGCTTTTCACACGACGGCGCCGACATCGAGACAGGAATCCGAAAGACCATCGACGAAGCCGGACGGCCCATTATCGTCACGAGCATCTGCTTGGCGGCTGGCTTCGCGGTCCTGACATTCGGCAGTTTTACCCCCAACATCAACTTCGGCGTGATCTCGGCCATCGTTATTCTGCTGGCCCTGGCGTGTGACCTGGTGGTTCTGCCCGCAGCCCTTATTCTCGTGAGGCCGAAGGTCGGGAAGTGAGTGTAGAGACCAGTGATGAGTGGTCAGTGGCAAGTGATCAGTAAGGGAATGGCCTTCAGGCCCGAAATGCAAGCACGCGCTAAATGGGGGCGATTATTGCGAACCGTTATCCGGCGCTTGCGTCTTTGTTACGGCTGGTCCCGCAACGGATTGCCGGGTGCGAACGCTAAGGCGATTGATTAATAATGCCAGCCGGGTCCACACCTTTCCAATAAACGATACGCTCAGCTTCACCTCTATCAATTGCAGGATCACGTTGTCGGGATCGCGAATAAAGGCCACCCGCTCGCCTGTCGGCAATCGCGACGGCTCTCGGATAAATTCTACGCCCCCCATCGCAAGCTTTTTGCCGATGGCTTTAAGATCCTGGACCTTCAGGGAAATGTGTTGCAATCCGATGGATTCAAAATCGGGGAGGGGCGCGGATCGCGCGGCGCCGCCGAAGTGATAAAGCTCAACGCGATCGCGCCGACCGGCGTAAAGATGCGCGCAGCGAACCTTCATTCCGGCCAGACCGAAAAGTTTATAAGCGACCTCGTCGCTGATCCAGACAGTTCCCAGGTGTTCAATGCCCGGCAATCCCGTATAGAAATCCAGGCTTTTTTCAAGATCGGAAACGGTTATGGCGACGTGGTGCGTGCCTGTAATCGACATTTCGGATTGGCCTCATAAAGGGGTGCGGGATAACACCAGCGCTCTATTTTAAGCGTAAAATTCAGTTATTGAAAGAGAGAATTGCACAAGATAATCAGTGCGTTTTGAAAATTTTTTGCCTGCGGGCAGGCATTGTTCGGTCAGGCCAACTCAGCTTTATCCTTGTCGCGACAGCATTTCTTGTACTTTTTCCCGGAACCGCAGGGACACGGATCGTTCGGGCCGACTTTTGGAACTTGCCGGCGAACGGTGACGCCTTTGGGCTTTTCGGGCATCGCTTCAGGATTCTGCGCACTGCGCAGGGCTCCACGGCCAAAATTCATCGGTTTGGCAGCGCGCTTGCTTTTGAAGGTCGATTCATCGGTTGCCTGCACTTGAAAGCGCAGCATCTTTTCCAAAGCCTGTTCCCGGATTTTGTCGATCATCTCCGAGAACATTTCATAGCCTTCTTTTTTATAGGCCAACAGCGGATTGACCTGGCCATAGCCACGCAATCCAATTCCGTCGCGCAAATGATCCATGCGCAGGAGGTGATCCTTCCAATATTGGTCGATGGTGGTGAGAAAGAAAAAACGCTCGGCGTCGCGCATGATCTTTTCCCCAACAATGCTTTCTTTTTCCTCATAGGCCGCGCACAGAACCTTGGCAAGATCCTCGGTGAGCGCGTCCGGTGTCAGGCGCAGCATCTCCTCTTCGGGATATTGGAAAGGGGGCAACAAGAATTTCGTGGCTATCAGCTCGTTGATATCATCCCAAGGCCAATTTTCGGGATAATTCTTTTCCTCAATGTGCGCCGCAATGACATCGCCTGCCACGCCATCTGCGATATCGAGAAAATTTTCCTTAGTATTATCGCCGAACAGCACACCCCGCCGCAGGTCGTAGATCACGTTGCGCTGCTGGTTCATGACGTCGTCGTATTCTAAAAGGTGTTTGCGTATATCGAAGTTATGCCCCTCCACTTTCTCTTGCGCGGTGGCGATCGCCCTGGATATCCATGGGTGATAAATTGGTTCGTCGGCTTTCACGCCCAGTTTGCCGAGCATGGAATCCATTTTGTCGGACCCGAAAATACGCATTAGGTCGTCATCCAAAGCCAGGTAGAAAACCGATTCGCCGGGATCTCCCTGGCGGCCGCTGCGACCGCGAAGCTGGTTGTCGATGCGCCGCGACTCGTGGCGCTCAGTACCGATGACGCACAGCCCTCCCGCGTCGAGAACCTCCTGGCGCTCCGCCAGGCATTGCATATTCTTTTCTTCCATGGTCTTTCGGTATTCGTCGGAATCCTTGCCCGGGATTTCGCCTTCATCTTCGCTTTGCCTAGCCAGGGCCTGTTCGGTCAGAACCTGCGCGTTGCCTCCCAATACAATATCGGTTCCGCGCCCGGCCATATTCGTCGCTAACGTAATGTGTCCTTTTCGTCCGGCTTGCGCGATGATTTCCGCTTCCCGGTCATGCTGCTTGGCATTGAGAACTTCGTATGGAACGCCCTTCTTTTTGAGCATCTTGGCCAACATCTCATTTTTTTCAATGCTGATCGTTCCCACCAGGACGGGCTGCCCGGACTCATTGCACTCGGCGATCCTGTCCACAATGGCCTTAAATTTCTCTTCGCTCGAACGATAGATGACATCAGGGTTGTCGTCGCGGATCATGGGCTTGTTGGTTGGCACGATCAGGACGTCCAATTCGTAAATTTTCTTGAACTCCGCCGCCTCGGTATCCGCCGTTCCCGTCATGCCCGCCAGTTTATCGTACATCCGAAAAAGATTCTGGAAAGTGATGGAGGCCAGGGTCTGATTTTCGCTTTCGATCTTGACGTTTTCCTTGGCTTCCAGAGCCTGGTGCAATCCGTCGGAATAACGCCGCCCCGACATGAGCCGACCGGTGAATTCGTCAACGATGATGACCTGACCGTCTTTGACAATGTAATCTTTGTCTTTTTGAAAAAGTGAATGGGCTTTGAGCGCCTGTTGCACGTGGTGAACCGTGTCGATCTCCGAGGGATCATAGAGGTTGTCGATGCCGAGTTCTCCTTGAACACGTTCGACGCCTTCTTCGGTCAGCATGGCTGAATGAGCCTTTTCGTCCAGGTTGAAGTGCTCGTCCTGGCGAAGGCGTTTGACCACGCGCTCAATAGTATAATAGCGATCCGTCGCATCTTCAGAAGGTCCCGAGATAATCAGCGGCGTGCGCGCTTCGTCAACGAGAATGGAGTCCACCTCGTCCACGATGGCGTAGTAAAAGCCGCGCTGAACGAAAGACTCGGGATCAAGCTTCATATTGTCGCGCAGATAATCAAAGCCCAATTCGTTATTGGTTCCGTATGTGATATCCGATCCGTAGGCTTCGCGGCGCTCTTTATCGCTCATTCCATGCACGATGACGCCCACGGAAAGACCGAGAAAGCGATAAACCCTGCCCATCCATTCCGAGTCGCGCTTCGCCAGATAATCGTTGACCGTCACCACGTGCGCGCCCTTGCCGAAAAGGGCGTTGAGGTAAATCGGCATCGTGGCCACGAGGGTTTTTCCCTCGCCGGTTTTCATTTCCGTGATGCGCCCTTCGTGCTGGGCCAGACCGCCGAGAACCTGCATGTCGAAGGGACGCATTCCCAAGGCCCTAACGGAGGCCTCCCGGGCGACGGCGAAGGCTTCCGGGAGAATATCGTCGAGCAATTCGCCTTCGGCCAGGCGCTCTTTGAATTCCGGTGTTTTGGCCGCAAGCTCCTCATCGGATAAAACCTGAATCGAAGGTTCCAGGTCATTGATGATGCCGACGATGGTATTGAGCCGTTTTATTTCGCGTTCGTTTTTTGTCCCGAAAATTTTTGCCAGAAGCGATGCCATAATTTCCTGTCCATATTATTTCAGCGGCGGATTGAACCGCGCACAAAAGATCACCATCAATGCGACCGCAATGTAATCATTAACGTTGAGCTTTTCAATTGTAAAAGAGTCAATCGAAAAATGTGTTTTATTTTGGGAAACGATTGGGTTATAGTTTCGCCTTATTGGGCCCACAACGAAATGACATTGAGGATTTTTCTTTCCAAATGGTTTTAGCCTCGCCCTATTCCTTTGGCGGCGAATGGTCATTTCCCTTTCGGCGGCGATAGCGCCGGCGGGGCGCGCGACTCTTTTTTTCTTCCTCGCCGTTATCCCCCCTCGGCTTGCCGGAGGGATTTTTTCTGTCGATCAAGCCTTCGGCCGCGCGGCGAATGGCGTTGGGAATGGCTTCATCGCGACCGATGCACTCAATGCGATATAGCTTGTATCCGTCATTGAAATATTTTTTTGTGAACAGGGAGCGCGGAACCTTGCCGCCAAAGCGGGCCGCCTCCTCGACAAGCAGCATCCCGAAAATGGATTGACAAACGTGCTCGGCCCGTCCCTTGGAAAAACCGAAACCCCGAATCAGGGGTTTGATGAGATCTTTCACCTGCTCGTGGATGAACCCGGCGCGGCCTTTGCCGGTCGGCGCGCGGTCCATAATATGCGCGTGCCTGACGAAAGGAGCAAAGAAGACCGTCATGAGCATGGTGTCTGAAATGCTGCCGCCGCCGTTGTTGATCGAATCGATGCCCTTGAGATTGGTGGCAAGGAAGTGCGCGAATACGTGTGCGCCGGGGCCGCGCAGCACATTTTCATACTCGGGGAACAGATAATAAAGCAGCCCCGTTTCAATCATCAGCTTGATGCATTTGCGCGCCCAGCCGCCGCGAAGGTCGCGCAGGAACTCTTCCCGAACCCTGGCTTCAGGGCACTTTGACAACTTCGGCAGATGCTCTGAAATGGCCGAATAAGTCTCGCTTTCGATGGGAAAATCGGTCCTGGCGCTATGGCGCAATACACGCATGATTCGGACAGGGTCTTCGGTGAAACTGCGGTGGGGGCATCCAACGGAGCGGACAAGCCCCTTTCTCAGATCTTCTATGCCGCCCACGTAATCAATGATGGAAAAATTGGCGATATTATAAAACAGGGCGTTGATCGTGATGTCCCGGCGCAGGGCGTCCTGCGTTTCGGTTCCGAAGTCATTTTCCGTGGGTGGGCGCTCCTTCTTTTTTCTGCTCTTCCCATTGTCGCCGCTTTCCTCGTCGCCGTTATCGCAATGGGAGCCATTGCTTTTGTCGCCGTTTTCAGGATCAAAGCCGTTTTGTACGTCGCCGCTTTCCTCGTCGCCGTTTTCAGGATCGAAACCGTTGCCATTGTCGCCGTTATCACCGTCTTTATCATCCATGTTGGTGGATTTGCGAAAAGTGGAGACTTCAATGATATTTCCGCCGTGAAAATAGATGTGCGCGAGACGGAAGCGCCGCCCGATCACGCGGCAGTTGCGGAAAAGCGCGCGAATCTCGCTGGGGCTGGCGTCGGTGGCCACGTCGAAGTCCTTGGGCTCCTTGCCAAGCAGCATATCCCGTACGCTACCTCCGACGAGGTAGCCCTTGTACCCGTGATTCGACAACCGGTACAAGACTTTCAGGGCGTCCGGATCAATCAGTCGGCGGGAAATCGGGTGGTCTCTACGCTCGATAACAACCGGCTGGAGGCAATTTACTGGCGGCGGCTCGTTGATCAAAAGAAAACCTTAAAAATCAATTCACAAAAACGCACCGTTTTGATATATCACTTGGCCCCACTTATTTCAATCAGGCTAGAAATTGAAAGGATTGATGCGGGAATTAGACGCAGTGTTTTGCTTTTAGAAAAAGCAAAACACTGCGTCATGGAAAAATGGGATACCGCTCGATTCGCACGCAGTTTCAGGCGCTTTTGCGGCGCTTAGATATTATCCGTGATGAATTTTTCAATGAGAGGTTTGGGAGCTGCGCCCACATGCTGGCCCACGGCCTTTCCATTTTTGTACATAATCAGCATGGGAATGCCGCGAACGTTGTTGTTGGCCGCCGTCGTCTGGTTTTCGTCTACGTTCATTTTGCCGACCTTGAGTTTGCCGACATAATCCTTGGCCAGTTCCTCGACGACAGGTCCTATCATCTGGCATGGAGCACACCAAGGCGCCCAAAAATCGACGAGCACCGGAATGTCGGATCCCAATACTTCCTGTTCATAATTTGCGTCGGTAAATGCTGGTAAATTACTCATTTTAATCTCCGTCGATTTGTTTCGCTTTGCAAATCTGGTTATTTCGACAAATGTCACAGGTCAACTTAAGGACAAATTCCATGCAGTCAAGTCCAAAAGTGAAGAGAATTAAATCCTTCCAATTCAGAATCCGGGTTTCACGGCTTTTGTTTAATGCGCTAGGGTTTTCCCAATAAAACTTGGTTTGAATAATCAGCTTCACAAGTACCGAAATGTGGGCAGGCTTTATGAAGAAAGGGCATTAATGGAAATTATTGTGCGAATATGCGGTGTTTTCAACCTCTTGCTCGGTGTCATTTATATTTTGTTCCAAGGGTGCTCAATTGGTCTCAGGAATTTCCGGATTGGAGCGAAATGAACTGGGCGACGATTCAAATTCTCAATCACTGCCTGATGATTTTCTGGTTCATCTTCGGCTTTCTCTATCTTTTCCATGCGGATGAAATACTGGCAACTTCTATTGGAAGATCAATCCTGATTTGCATGGTCATCTTTTGAATTATCCGGATCGGATTGTTGCAAACGGTGTATCTCGGCGTGAAATCCAAGTTATCGATGAAAATGATCGCTTTGTTCGCAATCGTTATGACTTTGAACATCATTCCATTAGTGTGGAGATTGTTATAGCTTGGAATTCAAAGATTCCCCATTCATCGACGAGGAGTCCATAATGCGTCGCACGCCTGAAATCCTGATGATCCTAATCGTTCTGTCGCTTCTAGGCGCTTCCGGCGCCTGGGCGCAAAGCCTTGCCGATCTGCTCAAAGACGGACCGATCACGCAGGTGATCTATGACAAAAACGGAAAATTTCAAAAGGTCGTCGGCATTCACTACATTGAGGGCACGCCCGATCAGGTCTGGGAGGTGCTGACGGACTTTGAGCATTTCATCGATTTCCTGCCACAGTTAGTCGAATTCAAAGCCACAAGAAAAAGCGATGTTTACGTTGAAACCTATCATGAAGTCGAAGTGCCGGGCTTCAATTACAAATACACATTACTCAACAAGGTCGACAAAGCGAATTATAGAATCACGGTCACGCCCATCAGCGGATCAGCAAAAGGATCATGGTCCTACAAGGTGGTTCCTTCCGGCAAAGGCAGCCTTTTGTACTATTACTGTTTTACCAGGCTTCCCAAGGTCATCAGTAGTTTTGAAGACGAACAGCAGACCATGACCATCGGCGTGAACGCGGCGGCCAGCGTAGCCATCGTGCAGGCTTTTAAAAAACGCGTCGAAGCCGGAATCCAGGATGTAAAAAAAGGTGAAGTCAAAATCCGGAAGACGGATTAGTCATGGTTGCTTTGCCCTGAAATTCCAACTTTGGAGTCCGTAAGTGCCGATTATCAAAATCGAAGTCTGCGGAATGGAAAAGGAGGATCTTCCAGGCGATCTTGCCAAAAGGGCACAGGAGGCTTTCGTAAACGCTTTCGACGCGGATATCAATTATGTTGACGTGCGCGTGGTCGCAACTCCCTGGGGCGAGTTCGTCGGACATTACGCCAGGGGTGACGAACCGGCCTGGGTGGAGGTGATTATGGCTTCGCTGCCGCCAATGGAAACGCGAAAGAAAATGGTTCGCCATTTCTCAAGGCGGCTCGCTGATATTCTGCGCCGCGACATCAGCAAGATTGTTCTTTATTTACATGAAGCGCCCAGGGACCGGATGGCCTTCGGCGGAAAATTTCTGGCGGATATTTTCGAAAAATGAGAATTTCCAATCCGCTGACTAATACACGACCTCAACTTTCAGCCCCTGCCTTGATTCACTTCCGATGTCCACCACCACCAGGCTATAGGGCTGCGTGAGGGCCTGCGTGAGTCCTGTTCCCTTCGTCGGCCCTTTCGTTGTGAGGCGAATGCGCAGAATATTTCCGACGCGATCAACGTTCATGATCCTTAGGGTATAGCCTCCGGTTGTCTGTGTGCCGAGGCTACAAGCGATGGCGATCTGCCGGGAGAAATCCACGTAGGGCAATGGTGGAGGGTTGGCGCGGACCGCCCAGATTTCAGCCCAGATTTTCGCGAAGCGACTTTGCGATGTGATGAGAATCGTTCTTTTGCGCGTTAAGCCCGAGCGAATGCCATCGTACCGTCCTGCAATGCTGAGATTTATCGCTTCGCCGCCGGAATCTTCCTCCGCCCCGGATGAATCGGCCAGGCGCAACGAGGATTCGATTGGCGCAGGACTATTCCCTTCGGTGCGATTTTCTTTCGATGGTTTCATCTTATTTTCAAGTTCATTGCTCGGTGCGTGAGCGCCTTCCTGATCGGCGATCGTTTCATCCATATATGGCGGCTGGTCAACAACCACATTATCCATCCCACTGCCCGTGGAAATCGTCGTGGCCATTCCGGCCCGGGTTTTTTTGGAAAACATCCGTGGCCGCGTGGGAAGAGCCTTTTCGCTCAAAGGCGCGGCGGCGGATTTTGCCATCCGTTTCTTTTCGAGTATTTCCCCATTCTGCTCTCTTCGCTCCAGGTTTTCGCTGGTCGCAGATTTCACGACGCTGGTTCGATCTTCTCTTGCGGCGGCAGCCATTGGGCTGGCTTCGCCCGAAGCGCCGCTCGCTCGCCCCTCGCTTTTCGAGGCGACCTTGGAACCTGCTCCGTTCTTTCCAGGCGCCTGCCCGCCGACGGAAGCGCCGCCGCTGCCCATGACTCCCAATAAACCGTCACTCTCCATGACATGGTCGCCGATTCTGAGATTTGCGTCAGCTTTCTTCGACGCAACCGGCTTCCTTAATTTATCAGCAAGAAGCGCGCCTTTGGCCACCTTGGTTTCTTTGTCGTCTGCAAGATCAAGGTCATCTGCTGCCGACGCGGGTTTTTCTTCTTTGGCCTCAACCGTTTTGTTGTTAGCCAAAACGGGAACATCGGGCACCTTTCCCATGAAGTCTTTGTCCACTCCGGGCATGCGATAAACCAGAACACTGGCCGCAACGGCAATCAACAGGAGGGCATAAGCCGGCGCGGGGACTTGCGTGAACCATCGTTTGAGTTGCGTCAGCCATGAGGACTTTTGCGTTGTCGCATCAATAACCCGAGCAGCGAGATCGGCGGGAACTTTCGGTTTGGGCAACTGTGCGAGATTCTCTTTCGCGAATCGGGCCAGTTCAACTTCACGGCGGCAATCTTCGCACCCGAGCAGATGCGCATCGACGCGGGTTGCCTGCTCCGCGGGCAGTGTCCCGTCCACGTATTCGGCTAATAATTGTTCAAAATCCGTGCAACTCATTGTCTCACCACTTCGGTCTTATATGGATTCGCCCGCCATTTCCCGTTTGATCCTTTTCGCCAACTCGATCCTTCCTCGGTGAATTCGGCTTTTCACCGTTCCCAGCGCCAGCCCCGTCGCTTCGGAGATCTCGTCGTAATCCAGGTCGTCGATATCGCGCATCATCAGAACCATGCGCTGCTCTTGCGGCAATTCGTCAAGATTTCTCCTGACCAGGGCCTTTAAATTTTCTGTACTCAACAGTTCACCGGGGCCGGGATTCGGGCATTCGTATTGCCGAACCGGTCCGGAATTATCATCCAGCGGATGGCTGCTCAGGGATTCATTTTGAAACCAGCGTCTCCTTTTCAGCGCCTTCAACCGGTTTTTGCAGTGATTCCCCGCCAGTTGATAAAGCCAGGTGGAGAATTTCGATTCACCGCGAAAACTGTCCAGTTTTTCCCAGACGCGGATGAATATCTCCTGCGTGATGTCCGCGGCTTCCTCGCTGTTTTTGACGTAGCGATATGCGACGGCGTAGATGCGGCGATTGTAGCGCACCACGATGTTTTCAAAGGCTTCTTTTTGACCCGTGCGGATTTGCTCAATGACTTCGGCATCGGGGTCTGGGAGCCTCAATGTCAATACGAACTCCATCACAAAAGGTTTGACACCGCCGTAGCTCGTCCGGTTCCGATTCTACGTTTCCAACTGTGCAAATAATACACAGGTGCGGCAATCGGGACAAACCTTTTGAAAAGGTTTCAGGCTTTTTGCACTATAATTGCCATAATTACAGAATTTGTGTAGATATTTTACTGAATGCGGTCATATCTGAATTATTCAAATTGGAAGAGGTAGCGCAATGAACGAGACGATTCTTCGCCTGTTGGTTGTCACGCAGGAAAAGCTGGCTCAAGCCTCCGGCGGGCACCCGAATATGCCGGCGCCGCCGCCCCTTCCATCCAGCGTTCCCACGCCGCCGCCCATGCCCTCGCCTACAGGCGCTCCGGGACTGAAGGACATTCCCATTCCCTCCGGGTATGATGTCAAAGAGGAAGCTGTCGGTTTTATAGGGAAACTCATTGGATTCTTTAAGTATGACTTTTTCCCGAATCTGTGGATGTACCTGACCCTGGTTTTCATGCTGGTTATCGGAGTTCTGGTCTTCGCCGCCATCAACATTTTCGTACGATTCATCATTGATCCGATTTTCCACAAAGTTCTTCGCTTCGACGAAAGCTCGAAAA
The DNA here is from genome assembly GCA_964591275.1 of uncultured bacterium. GTDB lineage: Bacteria > Lernaellota > Lernaellaia > JACKCT01 > JACKCT01. Next base: position 24,265 of record CAZQAE010000066.1, read on the forward strand.
TTCCGCCTATCGTCGGCGCCATCGCCAGCATCATTGTGGCGATTTTTGCTTTCCAATGGCTCTACTCGACTTTTCCGACTGTGCAACCACCGTTGGACTTGATACTCAAGCATTTTCGGTAAGCCATACCTAAAAGAATTATTTTATCTTTCATCATGAATGTACAAAACGATCCGGTCGCCGGGAACGGGAGATTCTTCGGTGCCCAGCTTGTTCCAAAGGCGCAGACTCGAAAGGCAGGTGTCGTAATCGCGGGATATCTTCCACAAGGTCATCTTTCGTTTTATCTTGATTTCGATTCGCCTGAGGTCTCGAAGATCGCCCCAATCGGCAACGGCATTTTTCGCCAGGTTGATCGCGTCCAGGGCTTCGTGATGCTTCGCTGGCACGAAAACGTGGAAGCCCCCGGGATCCGGGGGAGCATATTCGCTGCGCAGTCCCGGGTTGGCTCGCCGGATGGTTCCCGTCGGCACGGAGGCGAGAATTTCCAGGCGCGTCACATCGGTCAAGGGTCGTAGGACAAGTCCGGCGTATTTTGTTTTATCCATCGTCGGCTTTGTGAACCCATATTTGGCGGGATCGGATAAAACACGGTGCGCCGCCAGAATCCGTGGCACATAATCCGCCGTTTCTTCACGCAACAATCCACGGTTGCGCATCTTAAAAAAATCTTTCGGCGCTCCGGATTCGATCAGCCGGGCCATGTTGCCCCTGCCGAGGTTGTAGGCCGCCATGGCGAGGTGCCAGTCGCCGAACTGCGCGTACAATTCCCGCAAATACCAGGCACCGAATTTTGTTGCCTTTTCCGGGATGAATCGATCATCCGCGAAGGCGTCGCGCCGCAGTTTGAAAAAGCGCGCGGTCGAAGGAAGTATCTGCCAGAATCCTCCCGCGTTGCTTCGACTCAAGGCTTTGGGTTTGAAGGCGCTTTCGACGAAGACAAGGGCTAAAAACTCCTCCGGCAGTCCGTGCCGGCGCATCTCCTCCGTTAGCCTTTCATGCCACATTCCATAACGAACAAGAGCGGCCTGGACCTTTTCGTGTTTTGGGCCGCGCATCTCCTGGACAAAACGGTCAATGGACTTATGTTCCGCGTCGGCAAAAGGCGATAGCGGACGCTTAAGATATTCTTCCTGCGCGCCAGCCAGCGCGTTCGAAAGAGCGCCGGAGTCTTCCGATTCCGGGTTGTCCTGTCCTCCCGAAACCTGGGAATACACAATGAGGTTCAGGATCAAAAAAACAATGGTGAATCGGATTTTCATTTGTCGCCATCTGAATTATCTGCAGGTGTTTCGGCCATGTCGCTTCCTTTTGCTGAAGACGCGTTTTCATTATCCTCGTTATCCGGCTTCTCATCAAGTTGATTCACTCGCCGGTCGATAAGCCGGTCGATAAGCGGAGTCAGCCTGTCATCCACCCAATCATTATAGTATCGATCCAGATATTTTTCCCAGTGGCGCATGCGCCTGCCCACGACAATCATGATCCGTTGTTTGAAAAATGCGTGGTAGATGACGAAGGTCAGGACGATCGCGATGACCACGTCCAAAAAGTAATGCTGTTTTGTAAACAGGGTGGAAGCCGCGATGGCCGCCGCGTAGATCCCGGCGAGCAAGCCGTAGAGCCGGTTGATTTCCCAGATCGTCAATGCGGCCATCATGGTCATGGCCACGTGCGTGGAGGGAAATAGATTCACGGGCCTGTCGCAGGCGTAGATGATGTTCAGCACCCATGTCGAGAAGTCGGTCACTTCCACGGTGGGGCGCACAATAGACACCGGGAAAAAGAAAAATACGGTGTAGGCAATCACCATAATCGTGAGATAAGCCCCGGAAAAAATCTTGAAATACTCGTCGTCTTTGATCATCAGAAAGGGCATGAAAAAAACGGGGAAGAGCCCCAAATAAATCAAGGAGAATTCTGGAATCAAAGGGATTTTGTCATCGATGGCGAGACCAAGATGGTGGGTGCTTTCTATATCAACAACCCAACCGATTGCCATAAATCCGCCTGCCCATACAAGAAACATGAGCACCGTTAAAAATTCCTGCCAGTATTTCCTTACAAATGCCGTGGTCTTCATGGCTTCACCTTAAGCTTTTGCCACAGTCGAAAAGCGTTGATAGCCGGCGACAGGAGCAAAACCCCCCAAAATTGGATAGCGTGGGGAAGCTCGGGCAGGGGCGACAGGTTCAGAAAAAACAGGGTCAACATTGCCAGACACATGCCGACGAGCGTTTGAAGGAAGTACCATCGGATGGGATAGCGTTCCACGCTAATGACCTTGTCGGCGCCGCGATCGAGTTCCCGGCGAAACTCGTCGATGATTTCTTTTTGGACTTCAGCGGAATCGATTTTAAAATTCACGGACTTTCCCGAACCTTTCTTCATCACGAAAAACACCGCAGCCAATACATTTCAAAGGAGCAAGCTAAAGTCAAGTTTGTCGATCATTAGAGATTCGACGGTTATCGATGAACTCGCGGGTCAGACCGGGCATATATCAGAGCCTATGTCGTGTCAATAAAATATTGCAGATCAGGTTTTACGATGCTAAAGTGGGGCGTATTAAAAAAACAGCGCGACGACCATTTTAAAAAATAGACGGGAAGTTGCTTTAAATCAGGACTGGCCTGGACCAATCTATTGATGGGCGTTTGAAGATGAATCTGCTGAACAAATTCCGCTTGTTTCTTTTTGTACTCCTGAGTTTAACCGTCGTTGTTGTTATCGTTTTAAGCTTATCCATCTATAGTTATTATAAGACCAACGAGATTGGCCTGCGGGATGTGAATCCGGAAAATCTGACGCAGGCTTTTCGGGAAATCAATTTAAATTCCTCGCTGCCCAAACCCCTGGCCTCCATGTTTCAGAAAATGACTGACGGCCTGATGCAAAAGTTGTCAGCCGTCTGGCCGCACATCAAGCCCTATCTGGAGTTCGCGGGAATATTCACATCGGAAAAAAAAGGAAGCCTGACGGCGCCGAAAGGACAGGCGGAAGAAAAGGCGAAAGATTTCCAGGAAAAATACGACAACCGTTACAATGCTGTTGTCGAGCTGGTCGATGAGTAGGTTTTTAGGCCATATGTTTTCCATCCCAAAGATCACAGGGTCTGAAGTTATGGGAATAGCTCTTTTGACTGGTAAAATATGTTAAGACCTGCTCCTTTTCATGGTCTGCAATAAATAATTGACCCTCATGGGACAGGTTTCTCTCTTCTCAACGATACTTTCCCCTATCGGGGTTGGGCTGGTTTTGTTAGGGTTTGCGCTTGGTTTCGACTCTAAATTCCTCTATACAATCTTAGGATGTGGGACGCTTTGACCTCAAATGAAATAGCGGATCCTAAAGCTTCGCCTTGACAAACCAGAGCGCTTCATTTACCAAAAACCTCCCTGCGGGGGAAAGAGAAGGAAAAACAACTATTTGATCGATAGATTCGACGTTTCACCGGTGAGGAAAGAGATATGAAGAGAACATTTCAGCCATCAAATATCAAAAAGGTTCGAAAACACGGGTTTCGACAACGGATGAGCACGCGCTGGGGTCGCGCTATCATCAAAAGACGGCGCGCCAAGGGTAGAAAGCGACTGGCCCCGGCATTTACGAAAAAATAATGTGATTGCCCAGGCCTCTGAAGGCGCCCATTTGGATGCATCGTTTCCCAAATCCGCGCGAATTCTCCAGCGAGTGGAATTCAAGAAAATCGGTCGCCACGGGCGTCGGGTTCAATCGAAGAATTTCATTGTTTTGGTTTGTCGTACGCGGCAGTCGACTGCGCGAATAGGCATAACGGCCAGCCGACGCGTCGGCAATGCGTATGTCAGAAACCGCTACAAGAGGCTGATTCGCGAATATTTCAGAACGCATCGTCGTGAGTTTGGCGACGGAATCGATATCGTGGTGA
>CAZQAE010000067.1:0-27511 GCA_964591275.1 uncultured bacterium
GTACGCCGCACAATCAAAACCGAAGATTGACGACGAGATCGCGAAAAGGGCCATTCTGGGACGGGAACTAGCTAACCAGCCAGGGTTGTTTCCATCGTTCAGGGTGATAACCCATTTATCGAAGTACTCTCCTCTTTTCTTGATTTTCACTTCGCTGACAGCCGAGCATCGGTAAAAGAAATTGAAACAGCGACGAATATACTATTCCCAGAAAACAGGCTCTTTCGTATGATCGGTGGAGGGGAACTTTATTCTCGGAAAAACGGGTAGTGCTTGAGTCAAATCTGAATCAAAGTCTCTGAAATTTATCATCTCCGTTCCCTTGGCGTCATTGCAGGTCCTGCAAAGTGTCTGCATATTGTCCAATAAGTTCGTTCCTCCGCTGTACCAGGATTGGATATGGTCGATCTCCAGATATCGTTTATTGTTAAACTCGCAGCATCGGCACTTGTATTCGTCTATTCTTTTTACTTTAGCTTTGATTTCATCAGATGCTTCTCTTTCCGGAACCACTTCTGGAATCTCATAGACTGGTTGATGGCCTTGGCAAAAGCTCCTTGTATGGAACTGGCATTACATTGATGCCGATGTCCATCATTCTGGACAACTGGCTAACCAAGTCGATGGATGGGGAATCATCATCAATGTCCTAAGAATATGCTGCCATTTGCCGAGGCAGGACACCCCGACCTCGCCCTTTTGTCTTTTCTTCGCGAAAACGAGAAGTGTATCGAACATTGGGATAAGCTGCTCGGCACACGCCGTACCGTGGGAGTATTCGCGACGGATGCCCACCGCAATTCCCTGCCTCCCCTCTTAGCGACGGTGAACGGGCCGACAGTTACCGGCGCATGATACGCTGGTTCGCCAATTACGCACTGCTCGAAGAAATGACGCCGGATGCTATTTCCGAAGCCATTATCAGCGGCAGAATGTATGAAGCATTTCAGGTCTTCGGCGAGCTGGTGGGTTTTGATTTCTATGTCGAAACGAGCGAAGGAAATTACGAGATGGGCGATGAATCGCCACTTTCCGAGAGACCCGTTTTTCACCTCAAGGTCCCACATTTCCATAACATAGACCCCGGCCTTGACGAACCGGAGTTCATTCTATCTTTAATCAAGTCCGGGGAATATCCGGGCGAAGTCGTGGCGGAAGCCACCAACGCAGGCATTGAATACACGGCTGATCAACCCGGCGTTTACAGGGCGGAAGTTCGCGTCGTGCCTCATCATCTTGCGCCGTGGTTCGGAAGCGATGCCGATTATTTTGTGCGCGAATATCCTTTGATACTCGCCAATCCCATCTACGTGACGGAATAAGTCACAGTACGATCAGAAAATTCAGCCGAAAAAGACCTCGGCGACTTCATATTCCCATTTTGGAACATAGCGAAGCTTGCCCAGGACATTTTCTATCGGGATGTCGGAGAATGCCCCGTGCGACAGACACACCATTCGTCCGGATTTTCCTTCACTGATGAGTTCAACGGCTCGGACGCCGAAATTCGAAGCCAGGAATCGGTCGTAGGCGGTGGGTGTTCCGCCGCGTTGAACGTGTCCCAGTGATGTATAGCGTGTATCGAATCCCGTTTCTCTTTTCAAATGATCCGACACCATGGCGCCGATGCCTCCCAATGCGACATGGCCGAATTCATCTTTTTCGGCGCTTTTCACAACAAGTTTCGCATCTTCTCCATCCAATGGATCGAAATCCACCTTGGCTCCCTCAGCGATCACGCATATGGAAAAGTTTTTCCCTTTTTCGTGCCGTTTTTTTATAACGGATACGACATCGGAAAAATTCACAGGTCTTTCCGGAATGAGAATGAGATCGGCGCCGCCCGCTAATCCCGAGCGCAAAGCCAGCCAACCCGCGTGGCGTCCCATCACCTCGACCACCATGGCGCGATCATGACTTTCAGCCGTCGTGTGCAGCCTATCGATGGCGTTGGAGATGATGTTGGTCGCCGTGTCGAAGCCGATCGTCGCCTCTGTTCCCCAGATATCGCAATCGATAGTTTTGGGTATGCCAACGACCGGATAACCATCCTTTGCCAGTTTGGCCGCCGCGCCGAGGGTGTCCTCGCCGCCGATGGCGACCAGAGCATCCAGACCCAATTCTTCAAAATTGCGTTTCGCAAGATCGGCGTCCTCCTTCGATTTATACGGGTTGGTCCGACTGGTGCCTAAAATTGTGCCGCCCTTCGGGAGAATGCCGGATACGGCTCCGACATCCAGTTCAAAGGCATCCATCTCCATGAGACCCTTCCAACCTCTTTTCAAACCCACGATGGCGTAGTTCAAGGCATCGGCCTTGCGAACCACCGCGCGTATGGCCGCGTTCAGACCCGGGCAATCTCCTCCGCCCGTAAGTACGCCTATTTTTTTCATGGTTTTTTCCTTTCAGGTGAGTAGTTTTGAGGCCGCAGCTGCCTTCAGGCACGACAACAAGCTCCCTACAATCCACAGTTAATAATAAGCTTCACTCTATTGATGTCAATCAAACAGCAAGGATTTTCGACAGGTTTTCAGATCAACTCTGTCCAGCAAAATTGTTAATGAACGAAGGCTACCAGCGGCCAGATCGGCGTGGAGGGCTTTCCGGCTCAGGCGCCGGAGGACGAGGGTACTTGCTCATCAGTTCGACGACGGCCTCTTCCAATCCCCGGATGGACATCTCAAACATCGGAATCTGCTCGCGAACAAGTCCCACGGTAAAAGAGCCGTAGCTGAAATCCCATTCACTCAGGGGCATGGGATTGATCCAAACGGTATGCGTGAAGGTCTGTTTGATCCGGCGCAGCCAGGTCAGGCCCGAGGTAGTCTGCAGCGAGCCGTAATCAATGCCGCCCCGCTGATGATTGAGCTCGAAGGGGCTCATGCTGGCGTCTCCGACGATGATCACGCGCGTCTCGGGCTCCCGGCGAAGAATGTCTTTCATCTTCACCGGTTTTTGATAACGCCTCGGGTCTTCCCAAACCACATCGTAAATGCAGTTGTGAAAATACAAAAAGCGCACATCCTTGAACTGGCTTTTCGCCAGCGTGAACAGACTCTTGGTCAGCGGAACATAGGGCGTCATGGACCAACCGCCGTTGTCCAGTAATATTATCACCTTCAATTTATCAACAAGGCGGCGGTCGAACACAAGGTCAATCTCTCCACCCTGGCGCACGGTTTCGAAAATGGTCTTTTCGATGTTGAGGTTGTCTTTCGGACCGCGCGGTTTCATGTGACGCAGTTTATCCAAAGCCTCACCGATTTTTTCCGGCGTCAACATGCCGCCATCGGAGTAATCAATGTAGCGGCGATCCATGGCAACCTTGACGGCGCTGCGTGAGCCGGGCGAACCGCCCACGCGCATGCCGCCCGGATGGAAACCCCCATGCCCGACGGGAGAACGCCCCCCCGTGCCGATCCACCGATTGCCGCCGTCGTGGCGCTCGGTCTGATCTTTAAGCCGATCCTGGAAATAGTTCATCAGCTCATCCGGGTCCATATTTTTGAGCGCCTCGCGCTCCTCGTCGCTCAGGCCGGCAAAGTTCATGGGATCCTGCAGCCACTTTGCCAGCATTTCCTCGATGTCGCCGCTCAGTTCATCGGCCAAATCATCGCTGATTTCCATGCCCTCGAAGTGGTGCGCGAAGACGCGATCGTAGCGGTCGAAGAGCTTTTCACTTTTGATCAGAATCGAACGAGCCACAACATAAAAATCATGGAGATTGAACACGAGCCCTTCGATCAGCGCCCCCTGGAGCCGGATAAAATCCGTTGGTCGTACGGGAATGCCGTAATGCCGAAGTTTATAGAAAAATTCCTGAAACATCTAAGTCGTCTCTATGGCTTCATCCCGCCGGCAACGGTCTTTTGCGCGCGCGACATGTCGTCGCTTTTTTTGAAGAGCAAGCCGAGAAGCGGCGCGGAAACCCCGCTTTTCAAGTCTTTGATATGAAAATCCGGATCGCTGATCATGGCGCGAATCCAATGGAGCAACTCGCGCGTCGCGGGCCTTTTCTCGATGCCTCTGATCTGCCGGAGGCGATAAAAAGCTTCAATGGAAATTTTGGCCAGCTTGTCGGAAATATCAGGAAAATGCGCGCCAACGATCCTGCGCATCATGTACTCGTCGGGAAAGGCGATGTGATGAAACACGCAGCGCCCGAGGAAGGGATCGGAAAGGTCTTTTTTTGCGTTGCTGGTGATGATGATAATGGGACGGTGCTTGGCGCTGACGGTCTTGTCGATCTCGACAATATCGAATTGCATCGCGTCCAAAACGTCCAGCAGATCGTCTTGAAAATCGCTGTCAGCTTTGTCGATTTCATCGAGCAGCAAAACCACGCGCTGATCGGTTTTGAAGGACTGCCCGATCTTCCCCATTTTGATGTAATCCTCAATATTGCTCACGTCGCGAGTCGAGTCGCCGAAACGAGAATCATTGAGCCGCGTCAATGTGTCGTATTGATATAGGGCTTCGACAGCCTTCATGCTGGATTTCACGTTCAAAACAATCAACGGCATATCGAGATTTTTCGCGATGGCGTGAGCCAGCAATGTCTTCCCGGTCCCCGGTTCGCCCTTGAGCAATAGGGGAAGCTCAAGCCGAATCGCCACGTTGACGACTTTTGCCAACTCGTCATCCAAGACATACGTATCGGTCCCGCTGAAATTTTTCGGCTGGTTTTTCATCTCGGACATTATTTTTTCCTTTTCGTTAATCCACCGCATGGCTTTATAGCGTCCAAGGCTTAATGTTTCAACAGAATCTCTGATGGAGCAGCTTTTGTCGTGTATTGTTAGTGATATTTGATACATTGATTTTTTCTCACAAATGCGCACAATGACTCTTGCGACATGGTCGTCGCGCCTAAACCAAAGATTAAGGACAATGGTGATTAAATGGGGGTGAGAAGCATTTCAGCCCAGCCGCTGGAATCCCTGCGCGCCGAACCTCGTCAGCGCAGGCAAGCCCGGGGGGATCGAGAATCCTTCCTGATGGCGGCGCCCCCGCACAAACTCCAGTCGATAAAGGCCGATGATTCCGCATTGTCGCCGTCGCCAGCCATTCCCCGCCTGACAATTCACGAGATGAAACTCTATTCCGCCGGGAATTTTTCCCAATGGGCCACGCAAATACCGCATCAGGCCATTTTTTACGACGAGGTCGATTCCGTCGCCCGAGGAGAAAAAAAACTCGGCGTGGTTATCAATCGTCGGGCTTGAAAAAGAACTTGAATTCAGTGTCGCTTGAATTTTGGTACAGAAAGTGTTCTTGAACTGGGAAACGAAAGAAATCAAAATATCTTTGCACGGAGGACTACCCAAGGTACCGGCATCTGAGAAAAGGCGCCTACATTGGTAGGCGCTGCCGTTTAAGGGTAATCCGCTCAAATTTTTTGATTTCGCCTAATGTTGTCAGATGGTATAGAAGCTTGCCCGAACCGTATTCAACCAGTGCTTTTTGCACTATCGGCCTGATGGCTTTATTAAACCGCCATACCCACAGTAGAAATTCCATATCCAGTTTCTCGGGACATCCCGGCGCCATGTCCGGTCTGCGCCGCCCTTTGTAAGTGATCCACCGGCGCAATATGCGGCAAATGCAAGTGACCCGCAGTAAATCCAAAAATATTATAGCGTCGACCCTGGGTATCTGGATATGAAAACTTCCGGCGAAGTTGCCGTCCATAATCCATCGGGGAGAAGCCGATAATTCTTCGACTATCGGCAGCCAGTCATTCTTTGGCGCCGCCACCCATCCGGGTTTCCAGAAATAGGAATCCAGGTTAATCAACGGCAGATCCAGTGCCTTGGCCAATTTAACCGATAAAGTCGATTTACCCGAGCCGCTGCATCCGATCACCAAAATTCTATTCACCCGAGCCACCTGTCCCCGCAAAGTTGACATATGATATTTCTCGCCCCGAAAATCAGTTATGACTATTTGAAAGAATAAAAGGCGACAGGAGGCTGCCTGAAAAACTCCAATATAGTGCAATTCCTGTCATTCCAACTGCAGCAAAGCAAAATGAAGAGCCTGCCCTGAGCGTAGCCGAAGAGAATCCCTTAAACATTTTTTATTGATCAGAATATCGCCGATTTGAAATCAACGCATCTTGATGACCGGTTTGTTCAAAGGACCATTGATGGTGAGCTTATACCAGCCGGCGCTGTCGGGCGCCGCGAGCAAGGAAATCTCGGGAAAGAGATTTTCAATATCTTCAGAGAGCTTAAATTTCGCCGTGAAACCGATTCGGCTCTTGGCAAAATTCTCCAGCAGGGTCAGGCGACCATTCATGGACACAGACAGGTTGTCGCCGATCATCTCCCATTCGGAGATAGAGAACCCGTTGTTTTTAAAATCCATTTTTATTATTCCGGGCTCGAATACAATATCGGGCAAGTTCTTTGTCAGAATCACTGTATTGGACGTTTTGACTCCGCTAAACGACAGTTCGACATTACCCTGGTTGTTGCGCTTATTGGCTTGGCTGAAGTACAGACTCAAGTTGCCGGTTAGTTTTCCTTGCAGCGCAATATTGCCATATGTTTCGATCAGTTTCCCAAAATTATATTTTTGCAAATCGAGGTCTTTGAAATTGACGGCGATGGCCGATCCTTTGCCGCCTCGCATCTCCGTAACGCCCGACAACCCGCCGCCATAGGCCACGAGATCGAAATCTGTAATGAATCGAGCGAAAAACAACGGCAGGATGTGTACTCGAAACCGAATCATGTCAATATCAGCCAGCACCTGCGTCGGATCAATGGGCTTCACGACCTTGATGCCGCGAATTGTCAATCCACTCATGCGCAGAGGCCGTAAGGACTCGATGGCCACCTTTGCGCCGGTTTTCGCCTCGATCTCCGTGATAATCCGGTTTTTCACCGCGTCGTAAGGGAAGAAAAAATAAAATGTCGCCGCGAAAAATGTGATAAAGATCGCTAGATAGACAAGCGCCTGCTTCAGGTTGATCCCTGAAATTAGTTTAACAAGCTGCGTAATGAAGCGTTTCAGGTTCCGACTCCTGCGTATGATATGGCGAATTTTTCGCCGCCTCTTTCCGAACGTGGCGCTTTCTTCTATCATAAGGACTGGCATGCTCGCAAGATTAACCGAAAGACGATGCGATGAAAATGCGTCGCATGAATAGACGCTAGCCAAAGATATTTGAATTTTGCTATGGTAAAAGGGTCTAGGGTTTGAGGTATAGCTCTTTTTACAAAGGAAATACTCACATCCTCGCATCCCTTTTTAGGGGTTTGTATGAGTTTCAGGACGACATACAACCAGGGTTTCACCCTTCATATGCGAATTAATAGCCCCTGCCGGGGTTGGGCAGGCTTTTCCGGGGTAGTCTTCACCCGCGTTCGTTTTGCCGAGCCAAATGCGAACGCGCATTCGCCGAACCCTAAACCCTGGTAAGATAAATCTGTGATTTCAAGACCTTATCCTCCAACTGAGAAAGAAATTCCAGAGACATACTCGAAAAAGAATCTCAAGAGGTCCCATGACTATGCGAACAACCACACTTATTCTCACCGCCCTCATCGTTTTGACAAGCGCCGCCGTCTTCGCCGACGATATTGACGAGTATGAGGAAGATGCGCCCTTCGACCGTTTTGTGAATAAAAATCCACCCATGGATCTGGGAATGTACGCATCGATTGCGCCCTCCTTTCAACTCATGGACACCGGAAGACTAGAATCGAAAATATTTGGGACCGAGCCTTTTGACGCCTACACGCCAGCGCTCAATTTTGAGTTGCACTTCTTCGGACGCCGGGCGGCGATCTTCGGTTTTTCCGGTGGATATTGGGAAAGCCAAGCGCACTCCAGGCACATGGATACAACAATTTCCGGATGGGATATAAAAATGGATTTCGGCAATCCGATCGCCGAGATGAATGAAAATATTCTGTCTTTTCTCGTCGGCCTGGGTTACGTGAAGGGAAACGTCGAATTTGAAGGCGATTTCGACTCCCTGGATTTATCCGACTCCGACCTACCCGATGGAAATGGAGTCTGGGGCGATCAGAATAAACAGGCCACGTTGACCAAGGAAGGTTTTTTGTACGACTTGGCATTGCGCGGCGATCTCCGTGACGGCTTGGGAAAGGACCGGCGCGTCGGGGGTTTGCTCGTTTATGGATTTTCCATGGGATATCGATCCGCGCTATTTACTACGCCATGGCGCCGATCAAAAAATGAAGTGGAGGGCGTTCAGAATTTCCTGGAGCACATGCTTTACGCCCGCCTCCATCTCGGCTTCGGCTTCGGTGCGCGAATGAGCGATGCAGATGCGGACTAGTCTGAAAAAATAATGCGCGAAAAAGCGCCATACCGTTTTAGGTTTGCATTATTCCAAAGATTTATGATATATTGACCGAGCGTTGTAAAGTGCATCCCCGAACTTATTTTTCGACACTTTTCACGACGCCAGTGTGCCAGTTAATTTTTGCTGCGAGTTGGACGTTTCAATGGGGATCGAAGAATTTCCCCCGTTGAACGGGGCATCTGACACGCGTGTTTTTCACATTTGCCGGAGGTTTGGCGAATGAACGCCCATTTCAGGCCCCTTGTTTTTTCTGTACTGCTTCTATTTTCGTTTTTTCTTCTTTCCTGTTCCGATTCAGGCGTTGGAAAAGACAACGACCCCGAACCCGACTCAGACCAAACGCTGGTCTTCGATCCCGGCTCTGGCGACAATGATTATGAATGGCCCGACGATAACCAACCCGACGACAATGATGACGACGACGATTGGCCGGAAATCATCGACGTTATTGGCGAGTATCTGTCTATTGAGGGTGAGTCCGCGCTGCCCAACCCGGTGACGGGGCACGAAACGCCGCCGGAATTCAACCGAATACAGTTCTTCCGTTTCCGCGAAAAAACCAATGGCCCCGCGCGTCCGGTATCCAAAGTGCTGATCCTGATTTCGGGATTCACCGTGGGAGCCAATTCCCTTATATACACGGCAAAGAGCTTGGTTGAGTTGGCCGATGGCGACCTTGAAGTCTGGGTTCCCGACCATCGCCATCACCTCCTCGAAGACCAGTGGGGTATGGATGTCGCCGAGCATCTCCGTAATCCAAACATCGCGATCAACTACTATTTCCGCAACCGCCCCATCCTTGGCAAAAGTTTCGGCGGTTTCCTCAAAGGTGACGGACCGGCGACTGCGATGATGAGCGAATGGGGCCTAAACATAGAAATGCAGGATATCCGCCGGCTCATCCATCTCATCCCGGAGGAGAATCGAGCCGCCAATGTGTTTTTAGGAGGTCATTCCAGGGGCGTCGCCTTCGCCCAGGCATTCGCCGCCAACGAATTTTCAGACGGCATTCTGGGAAGTGAAGAAATCGCCGGCCTGGTGTTCATTGACGGCGTCACTCGTTACCAACCCTGGAAAACGCAGTCGGGCATCGAAAAAGACCTGAATTATCTCCGGGATGGATCCTCGTCGCGTTTCGTTTCCTTACCACTCCTCGGGCCATCCCTATACGTCTTTGCTGAAATTCTGGGAATGGCCGCTTCGCGGGATTTTGCGATACCCGGCAACACGGAATTGGGGCCTGACGGAATTTTCCCAAACAAAGGTCCTTTCGCCCTGCTGACGCCGATCGCATTTCGAGGCCGCAATATAACAATGACCAACGAGGCTCTCACAGGTTTTCTGGCTGACAACGAGTCAGGCTTGGTGGGAATCGTCCGTGCGGGATTGGGACGACTTGACGGACCGACAAGCCGGGACTTTCTCGGTGTATATCCGACAGATGAAAACCGAATCTACACCTGGGTCGGTTATGACGAAACAGATCCGGCGGAACCCACCGACATTCAGGACCTAATCCCAACCATTTATAAGGGACCTTCAAACGTTGTTGACCGCTATTATTCCACGCGCCTGAATCTCGACCTGCTTATTGCCGATCAAGGAGAAACCGCCGGAACCTGGCGCGAGGAGTATTTCAAAATGTACACCTCGCAAATCGACGCACCGGTTATCGCCATAGTTACCAGAATCATTGCCGGCACGGACCGGAGCGAACAATACAGGGATATGTTGGCCCCTGTACGCGGACAGAACCAGCCTCGCAATGAATTCGGGTATGAAATTATCCGACGACCCGATTGGGAACATGTGGATCCGATCTACGCAAAAGCTGAAAACAATGAGTTTTTTCACCGGCTGATTGAATGGATGGACGAATTTTCAAGCGGTGAAATTTGTACACCTCAAATGCGCTCTTTAGACTATGCCGGCAACGCCGCATTTTCTAGCGAATGATTCCCCGTAACATTCAGCCCGCCAAAAATACGCGCAACTGGCGTGTTGGTTGCGATTGAGATATAAAGCCACAATGCAACCTAATTCCCAGCGGAAGGCAATTTTCCCATGAGCGAACAATCCCATCAGGCGCTGCTCGAAATCATCCATAGGCTTTCATTCAAAACCGGAAACTTCACCCTGACATCCGGCGCCGTCAGCAATTACTATATCGACCTTCGCGTCGCCAGCACGCATCCGGAAGGCGCGGTGTTGATCGCCGATGAGATCCTCGCCTATCTTCAAAAACTTGAGACAAAGCCCACCTTTATCGGAGGCATGGAACTTGGCGCCGTCCCGGTCGTGGCGTCGGTGACAGCCCGAAGCGCGCAGTTCGGTCTCTCCCTACCCTGCTTCATTGTTCGAAAAATGACCAAGAAACACGGCGCGGGAAAAAGAATTGAGGGGCACATCCGCGATGGCGAGCCCGTGATCATTATCGATGATACCGTAACAACTGCCAAGAGCGCATTGGAGACTGTTGATGCTGTTGTCGCGGAATATCCCCGGTGTAAAATTCTGGCCGTGTTGGCGGTTGTTGATCGCCAGGAAGGCGGGCGAGAACGAGTCGAAAAGCGCGGCATCCCCTTTCATTCCCTCATCACGCGCGACGATCTTTTCGAGCAGGACGCGAGGATAAAATAGATTAGGGCACCGGCGATTTCATCACTCGATTTCGAATCCCAATCCGGCGGCGTGAGATTCCAGTATCAATCTCTCATCCGGCGCGGCGACCGCCAGGGCCTTTGCGAGCAGGCGTTTCGCATCTTCTTTGAGACCAAGTTGCGTGAACAGCCCGGAGCCTTCCATGGCGGCCCGCACGCAGATGGACCCATGCTCTGGCCACAGGTCGATGATTTTTTCCATCCTCTTGGCGGCATCCTCTTCCGCCCATAAGAAGCGTAACGCCCGAGCGTACGCGAGATTCGCCTCCGCATAATACGCCGGCTTATCGGTCCGATCTACAATGCCCTTTAGAAGAGCGATCACGTCTTTCATCCTCTCAGCCTGGCGCAAAAGTTCAGCCGTCTGCGCCCTGAGTTCGTCAGCGGGCGCGCCGACTCGATCAAATTCGGCGACAAGCGAACGCGTATCCGCCAGCGAGGCCAGGGCCTCGGCGCATTCCTGTTTCGAAGGAGGAAATTCGTGCTGCATGGCCGCAAAACGAATCAGGTTTTCATCCCCGTCTCGCACGGGTAAAGCAAGATGCCGCAAAGCCTTCCGCAGGATTCCTCCCGACGGATGCGTCCGAATGACAGCGCCAAGCCGATCCATGAGAAGTGCGCGGTCATCCTTTGAAGCGTATTTTATTAGATATTCCTTGATAACAGCCGAAGGGTCCCGATCCGCGTCCAATTGCCAAATAACCTTCGTTACCGCGACGCTGCGCGTCAGTACGTCGCCGACGCCTGGCGCACCGGCTTTTTCCACCAGTTTTTCCATCTCGCCCCGTGTTTCCACGCCAGGTCGCCCGGCGAAAAGGGCATCAAGTTTCAAGCGTGCAAGGTAGCGCCCGGCGGCTACGGATTGCCGAAAATCCCAATACTCATCGACAACTCTCTGGTAAGCCTCAACAGCCTGGTCGATTTGGCCAAGTTCACGATGGGCTTTGGCTAAAATCATCAGGCTTTGCGCTTGCGCCATGCGTTTGGGACCATCGGCTGCCAGTGTACAAAGCCGAACGGTATCCAAAAGAGCTTCTGAATCCTGCGCGATTTCGCAAGCCCGCGAGAGTAGCAGATCCCTTTTGTCCTGATTTTTTGCCCGTCCTCCCGCGTACTCCAGTAAATCAAGCGCCTGCGCCGGTTCCCTTTGTGATAGCAGCTTTTCGGATTCATCTCTGACACGCTGAATTTCCCAATAACGCGGACTGGAAAAATGCGCCGCGAACAAACTGGTCGCAACGCCTAGAACAAACAATATAAGTGAGAAAATGACTTTCCTTTTCACGGCAGAACCTCCGCCATTTCCAGGAACTCAAAAGTCATGTCCGCGAGCTTGAGATTGCCCTCGGGCGTCAAATGAACCACGTCGGAAAACCAGTGGATGGCGCCGGGGTTACGCCGAAACTCCGCATACACATCCACGAATGGAAAATTCCGGCGCTTCGCCAATTCCCCCAGGCCGGAGTGATAATAGTCATCATCGTATTGCGTAGCTTCGGCCATGGCCAAAAAACGAACCTGGGTTTTGGCGCACAGTTCGCTTATCTCGCGAATGTTTCGGACAAACTCGTGACGATTCGCTACGATCACCTCGCCGCTTCTCTCCATATGTCGTCTGGCGCCCACAATGGCGAATTGCAGGGCATTGTACAGAAAAAAAGGCGAAAGAACTTCCTGTGTGCGCATGATGACATTGCTCGATGCTGTGGCTTCACCGCGCATCATGGACCACAACTCGCGCATTGTGTACGGTCCGGCCGAAAGCGCCATATCATTAAAGCCCGCGTACATGAGCACAACATCGGGGTCGTAGGAAAGCAGATATTCGCGAAGCAATATCAATATCTGAAAACTTGAATATCCGGGAAGCCCGGCATTTATCACTTGCGCGTCAATGCCGTTTTCAATAAGTTTCTTTTCCAGCAGAAAAGGCCAGGTCTCGTTGTCTTCAACACCCTTCCCCCAGGTCGAAGAACCGCCCACGCAAAGGATGCGGAAAACGCCGGGCGGCTTCTTTTGCGTTGCCTCCCCCGATCTGAATTTGAATTTTCGGACATCGAAACCACCGACGCCAGGACGAAATCCTTCCGGTACGAAAAACAAAATCTCGTCGGATGCCATCTGTTCACCGAATGAGCGCGGCGCAAGATTCTTCGCATATTTCGTTTGATGCAGCGTCGTTTCCGCTCCGGCCAAGGCCAGGATCGTCACGGCCCACATGACGGGGGCATAGGCGCGTATCTGCTTTTTTCTCAAACTTGTGGTCAGAAGCAAAGCTCCAGTGAAAAGCAGCAGGCCGGACGCGAGGGCGGCGTCGCGCCATGCGAAATCTTCAGGGAGTAAAAGCGAAAACGCCATTGGCGCCGCCGCTAAAGAAGACTCGAAGGCCATGGGCCGAAAGTTGTCGCGACAAAAAATAAATAATGCAGCGTAATAAACAACAAAACAGCAGATCAACAATTTCGGCGACGAAGAAAAGGCAGCCCAGGCAAAAGGGATAGCCGTGAAAAGGAACACGGTGCCTGGAAGATTGCGGGTTCTCTCAAGAAAAGATTCCTTGACTTTGCTGAATCGCAAGGCCAGCGAGAAGCGAGAGAAAAGCCACGCGCCCCACGCGACCACTGCCAGCAAATGCGTGCCCCATTGCCAAATGACCCCAATGAGAAGCCACAAATAAATGGGCCATGCGCGCCAAAAAAAACCCTTTTGAAGTTTCTGTTCATCAGAGCCAAGCAAAGCCCGCCACAGCCAGGGTTCAAAAATGTAGAGCAATGACATCAGGGCAAAAACGAAAAGGGTTTGATCGACTCCGTCCAATCCCCATCGGTATTCGCCGTGGGAAAAACCCGGAAGACCAGTAGCGATAAGAAGACGCCCGGCGACAAGACCCAATAAGAATGTGAAAGAATGTGTAAGCCTTTTTAGCACGGTGTCTTCCGATAATTACTCATTGCCGACCCGACACATGTTTATAGATAGCGCACGCCCGGCATGCAACCAAAAGCACCGTCGCCTTTAGAAAAGGCTTTTTCAATCCGCTTACGGATGCGGCAACTTTTTGAAGCTGTTGATTTCAATTATCGGGGCTGATATGGGAGATGCTGGGCAACAGCTATAAAGACGAACATGAGCAACAGACACGCATCAAAGCATTTCATCAGACCCATCAGCCAGTGTTTCGCTCCCGAACAAGCACCTCGGTTCCCTCCTCATCTTCTTAACGCTGGTGGTCACGAGCGTTCCGACGCTCTGGTTGCCTATGGGCTGCGGCGGCATACGTTGCGGACATCATGTTGCGAGGCGACATGCCCTACAAAAACGCCTGGGATATCTACACGCCAGGGATCTACTACATCCATGCTCTGGCATTAACACTTTTCGGTAAAAGCGGCGAATCCATCCGCATAATGGATTTGCTCATCCAGGGACTGACGGCATTCGCCCTTGCCGGCCTGGAAAGCATGATCGTGGCGATCTACAACAAAAAATAAAGAGAACCGGTCGATATCGGTCAAAGCGACAACTCATGTGCACCTCGCTCAAATTTTAAAGGTCTGGATTTAAAAGAGCTTTTGATTAATATGGCGCATCGTTTTTTGAAAAAGCGATCAACGGGAGCTTCATGGATAAGGAAATAAGGAAAAACATCAGGGAAGTCGGAGGCTTGATGACCCTCGGACTCGAGATGGGCATTTCCGTCACTCTCGGTTATTTCATGGGTTCCTGGATCGACAATTGGTTTGGGACTCAGCCGATTTTTTTAATCCTTTGCATATCTTTTGGCTTCGGAGCGGCGTTCATGGCCGTTTACAGAGCGTATAAAATCGCAAAAGATGTTGATAATCAAGGGGAAATCAACGGAGCGGGGTCCAGTCGATGAATCTTGCGACAAAGGCAAAAATTACTGTTTTGTTTATTGAAAAGCTGGGTCTTCTCATCTATACTGCGCTCGCCGTGGGCTCCCTTTGGTATGTCAGCCTTAGCGTAACTCTGGGTGTCATCGTGGGCGGCGCGTTCGCCCTTTTGAATTTTCGGTTGCTTTGGACCATTGTTGTGCGGGCGTTTCTGGATCCCGAAAACCCGCGGCCACTGACTTTGTTTCTTCTGGTTCCAAAATTTCTCGGGATCACACTCGTTGTTTTTGTCGTCGCCAAGTGCGGCTGGTTCAACATCGTAGGGTTCTTTGTCGGCACCTTGAGCCTTTTTGGAGCCATAGTGCTCGTCGGAGCAGGGGTTAGGCCCAAGGACGACGAACTGGACGAGCAAGAAACGACAGGCGATACGGAGTCCGGCATAAAGTGAAAGTAGTGACGCTTAAAGAGATTTTTAAAATAACTGTTGCGAATGAGGGTGGGGCATGAAAAGAATTTCCATTTCAATCAGTTTTCTGCTGACTGCAGCCTTCGCCACGCCTGCCTATGCCAGCGGCGATCTTCACATGTGGACTTTCCTCATCTACATCAACCGCGCGCTTCAAAATGCGCTTGGAACCCATACGGACCTGACCCACATCATCATGTTCACCATCGTCATTCTATTTCTGGCCGTGTCGGGCGGAATCATCGGAGCCAGCTATCGCAAGAAACTCGAAACCGGCGACATCGATCCCTCCCCCAAGTTTTCCTTTACTAATATTATTGAAGCAGCTGTGGGGATAGTGCTTTCCCTTCTCGACGAAATTGTCGGTCACGGGTCCAAAAAGTATCTCACACTGATAGCTTCGCTTGCGCTGGTCATCTTTTTTTCGAATGTCGGCGGATTGATACCCGGCTCCGGCATGCCAATGACCAACATCAACACTACGCTGGCTCTGGCCCTCGTCGTGTTCATTATGTACAATTACTACGGCATGCGGGCGCACGGAGTCCTCAAGTACCTTGAGCATTTCATGGGACCCATCGAAGGCAACTTGAAATTCGTGATGGCTCCCATAATGATTCCCATCGAAGTCATTAGTCATCTTGCGCGGCCCATGTCTTTGTCGCTTCGTCTTTTCGGAAATATGTTCGGCGATCACATGATTCTGGCGGTTTTCATGGTCGGCATGGGCATTGCGTGGCCATTCATTTTCCCAATGCCCTTTCTCTTCCTGGGACTGCTCGTTTCAATTGTGCAAACACTTGTTTTTATTATGTTGACAATGGTGTATATCTCGCTGGCCACGGCCAGCGACCACTAAATACAAACCGATCTTTGCGTCAATCAAAAACATGGGCGTTATCGATCAAGAGGGAGGTTTTTTAGGTATGAGCAAGAAAATGGTTTTTGTGACAATGTTCCTGGTCTTCACTTTCGGGATGGTTGGCTCGGCCTTCGCCGCTGATAAACTCGATCCAGAAGTCCAAAAATACGTGGCGATCGCCTGCGGATTCGGCATCGCTCTGGCCGTCATGGCCGGCGCTATCGGCCAGGCCCGCGCTGCTGCGGCCGCTCTTGAGGGCATCGCCCGAAACCCGTCCGCTTATCAGAAGATATTCACACCGATGATCCTCAGCTTGGCTCTGATTGAGTCGCTGGTGATTTACGCGCTTCTGATTTCGTTCTTTCTCTTCTCCAAGCTCTAAAATCGAGACAGCAGGTTAAGGGCCCCCAAGCGGCAAAATCGCCGGGGCCCTTGCCATATCCACATTATAAGAGGAACGCGGCGTGCGTCCGAGTGTTTTTGCGTGCGCTGGTTCCCTTGTTTCCCGTTCAAACGAATGCTTGCGTTGGTGTGCCCGGAATAAACTAACGGGGCGTCAATGATTTAAAGCAATCCACCGTGGCGGTGAACACCAACCTGAGTGTGGTTGTTGCTCCGTACCGCCGATGAATTTTCCCCTCTTGTCAGTCGCAAGCCGATTAGGCCAACCCAACACAACGCAACTTCAAACTCGCTTTGAAACCACGCTAGGCGGCTTCTCCACGGAAAAACAGACAAAAGCCGAGGCAATCGCCCTTGCGCGCGCAGTCAGCATTGCCATTCATGCTTGTTTAAATGCGTTGATAAATGATTCGCGGATTAAAAATAAATATTGACGCCGGTAAGAAATTCCAGGGCATTGAGATCTTTTTCCTCAAAAAACTCATCTTTCGGTTCGGCGAAGGTCATTCTGCCTTCCAATCGGTAAGCGAAAAATTCCGTCAGCATGATATCGAATCCGGCAATGCCCATCCCTGTCGGTATCCATTCATCGGCGGAATTTGAAAGTGCTATCTGGCGCTCCCGACCCTTTCGTTCCAGAACGATGTACTTATAACCGGCGCCCGCCCCCAAATAGAAATTGAATGGGTAATTGCGCAAAGGCTCAAGCCTTAGTGTTCCCCATGATTGCATCGCCCGCCAAAAACTCCGACCTCGGCCGTCCAACTCATGAACCTGGCCCTCAAGCCATAATCGCTTGGGACGCCCCGCGCCGTACTGATAAGCCAGATCCCCTGAGATGGAAAATACTTTCAGAAAATAATATTTGGCGTTTGCTTCAAAGTGGTAGAGGTACATAAATTCATCGCGGATATCCGGGTTGTCGGGTATGCTCGGGCCAACGACGAATCCGGCTGACAATCCGCAACGCGCTTCCGTCTTTGCGTGGGAAAGCAACGGGACAGCGATGAATGCCGCCAATAAAATGATGCTTGTCGAAAACCTCACCTGAAACCTCAGAGGGAATAATCCAAAGGCATATTACACAATGGCCGCGTAAGGGCCAAGGGGGAACCAGAGTTCCCACATCCTTTAGTTGAAGCCTTGACTAAGGGGCCACACCCTTTTTAATGAATGACCATGCCTACTGGGAGATACTTATGAAATTCATCATACTGGGCGGCGCTGGTGAAATGGGAAACCGTACCGCAGAAGACCTGGCCGCCGCCGATGGCGTATCAAGAATCACCATTGCAGACCGGAACGAAGCCCTGGCCCGAAAAGTCGCCGACTCCTTAAATGGGATAGGCGCGCCGGTGGACACGAAGATCGTGGATGCCTTTGATCACGCGGCGCTGGTGGAGACGCTGCTCAGCTATGATGTAGCCGTCAGCGCATTGGGTCCCTTTTATATATTTGAACCCAAACTTATTAAGGCTGCCATCGAAGCCGGCGTGAACTATTGCAGCATCTGCGACGAGTGGAAGCCGGCGGAAACGGTCATTGAGCAGTTTGACGAAGAGGCCCGCAAAAAGGACTTGACCATCATCACCGGCCTGGGCGCCAGTCCCGGAATCACCAACATGGGTGCTTTGCACATAGCGCAGGGATTGGATTCCGTCAGCCGGGTGCGTATGGCTCTTTATCTGCCGCTTGATTGCGGGGCGCGAGGAGCGGCTTTGCGTCATGGCCTGTACATCATGACCGGCCAGATGCCTGTCTGGCGAGATGGCCGACGTCAAATGATCCAGGCGTGCAACGAAAAATGCACCATCGATTTTCCACAGTTTGGAAACATCGATTGCTGGAATATGGGACACAGCGAACCGGTTACGATCCCCAGGTATTTCCCTGGCGTGAAGAACGTGGATTTTTATATGGGCTATGGATTCGGCACTGGAGCTATCGCGCAATTGGGACGATGGGGCGGATTTGCAGGAAAACGACGCGCTGAGTTCTGGGCCAGAGCCGTGGAAATTTCTGAGCAAGTTTTCGCCGGTCCAAAGCCTCGGGGCGGAGCGTCGCGGATTGATGTCTGGGGCCAAAAAGATGGCCAGGAAGTTCACTTGCAACGAGGCGGAATTGGCCTGATGCGTGAAACAACCGGGCTGAGTTTGGCTGCGGGCGCATATTTGCTCGGCAAAGGCCAACTGCGCACGCAACAAGGCGGCGTGTATGCCCCGGAAGGCTGCCTGGACGCTGATGCCTTTTTCCAGTACCTGCACGACTGCGGCGTCGATGCATTTAAAGACATCGCCATGACGCAACCTGTTTGTTAAAAATTCCCCGCCTTTTTCACCGGAAAACCGGCTATGTCGCTTGCTTGATCGACAGCGCGATGCGTTTACGCGCAAGGTCCACGCCAATCACTTTCACCTTGATCCTGTTGTCCACCTGAACGACCTCGGAAGGATCGCTGACGTAGCGGTTGGCCATTTGCGAAACGTGTACAAGGCCGTCCTGGTGCACGCCGATGTCCACGAACGCGCCGAAGTTGGTCACGTTGGTCACCACGCCCTGCAGCGTCATGCCCTCGACCAGGTCCTCCATCTTGCTGACATCCGGATCGAACTGAACCTGCTCGAACTGCTCGCGCGGATCGCGACCGGGTTTGGCCAGTTCCGCCATGATGTCCACAAGAGTCGGGCGACCCACCGCGTCGCTGATGTAGCGTCCAACGTCGATTCTCTTGCGAAGCTCTTCGTCGCCTATCAACGAAGGAACGTCCGCGCCGAGGTCCTTGGCCATTTCCTTGACAAGCGCGTAGCGCTCCGGGTGCACAGCCGAAGCATCCAGCGGATTTTTCGCGCCCCGAATCCGCAGGAAACCCGCGGCTTGTTCAAAAGATTTTGGGCCGACTTTGGGCGCCTTTTTCACTTGGGAACGGTTGGCGAAGGGACCGTTTTCGCGCCGGTAGTTTACGATGGATTCTGCCTGCGCGCTCGTCAGGCCCGACACGTAGGAAAGGAGCCTCGCGCTGGCCGTGTTGAGTTCTACGCCCACCTGGTTCACGCAGCTGGCCACCACCTGATCCAGGCTGTTTTTGAGTTCGCCCTGGTCCACGTCATGCTGATACTGCCCCACGCCCACCGATTTCGGATCAATCTTGACCAGTTCCGCCAGCGGATCCTGGAGCCTTCTGCCGATGCTCACCGCGCCGCGCACCGTGATGTCCTGGTCGGGAAACTCCTTGCGCGCAATCTCGCTCGCCGAATAGATGCTGGCTCCCGACTCATTGACAATGATGATCACAGCGCTATTGATCGCCTCGGCAGGCAACTGGCGAAAAAACGCTTCGGTCTCCCGGCTGGCGGTTCCGTTGCCGATGGCCACGGCTTCGATAGGATATTTTTTGCATAGCGAGCGCACGGTTTCCGCTGCCCGCTGCGTTTCGGCGTCGCCGCGCATGGTAAAGATCACCGTGTTTTCCAGCAGATCGCCCTTGTCGTCGATGACCACCGTTTTGCAGCCGGTCCGGATTCCGGGGTCCACGCCAAGCACCCACTTCCCTCCAAGGGGCGAGGCCATGAGCAAACGACGCAGGTTCATCGCAAACACCGAGATGGCCTCGACCTCGGCACGTTTGCGCAGCTCGTTTCGCACCCAGCCTTCGATAGACAGCGACAGGAGCCGGGAATAACCGTCCTCCACGGCCAGGTTCAAATGCTGGCCAAGCGTCCCGCCGTCGCCTCGGATCACGCGCTGTTTGCACAAAGACACGGCGCGGTCCTTATCCACGACGATCCGAAAAGTCAGAAAGCCTTCGGCTTCCCCGCGCCGGATGGCCAGCATCCTGTGGCCGGGAATGGAAGAGGCGGGTTCCGAGCGGTCAAAGTAATCCTTGTATTTGGCACCTTGTTCCTCTTTGTCCTTTTTCACTTTGGAAACAATCGATCCGTTTCTCTGATACAAATCACGCAGTACACTGCGCACTTCGGCCTGTTCCGACACACGTTCGGCGCAGATGTCGCGCGCTCCGGCCCATGCCGCCGCCGCGTCGAGCACCTCCTTTTCGGCATTAACAAATCTCGCCGCCAGCGCGTCAGGGGCATCGCTTATCCGCATCTGACTCCAGATCAGATCGGCCAACGGTTCCAGCCCCCTGGCAATGGCCACAGTGGCTTTCGTTTTTCGCTTGGGCTTATACGGCAGGTAGAGGTCTTCGAGTTCCACCATGTCGCGGGTGCCTTCGATCTTCTCTTTCAGATCGTCTGTCAGCTTTCCCTGCTCATCAATGGTTTTGAGGACGGTTTCCTTGCGCTTGTCCAGATCCTGCAGGTAGCTCAGGCGGTCCTGTATATTTTCTATCTGCACCTCGTCGAGGCTCTCGGTCGCTTCCTTCCGGTATCTTGCGATAAATGGAACCGTGGCCGAGTCGCCCAGCAGCGTCATGACGGCGCAAACCTGCGTTTCTTTAATTTTCAGTTCGGTGGCAATTTCTTTGCTGTAATCGATGTTCAACGGGTCCTCCGCTTTTTTTCCGAATCAAGAAAAATGGATGCTGCCAACTTTGGCGACAAAGTCAAGCTGCCAGGCAGGCCGGGCGGACCGGAAATGCGGCGGGAGAAAGCGCTGAAGTTAAAGACGACGTCCGACGAACTTTTTCTCCGAAATCCCAGGGAGAATTTCAAATTTCATAATAAATGTTTGACAAGGCATTACAATGTAGTACAACGTGGTCCTTCGTCGTAAACGAAGCAGTACGGCGCAATGCGAATCGAAATTCGATGGGAGTGAAAATGACCGTAGCCACGATTGATATCCGAAATGATTTTGCGATGGCCTCGATGTTTTCAGAGGAAACGCGGTCAATCAAACGGGAGATGGTCGGCGCGGCGCACCAGACAAGCGTGCGTGATATAATGATGACCTGGGGCGAGATGGGCGAAGGCGAGCCGCTCGTACTGCTGCACGGGATTCAGGATTCGCATCGGACCTGGCGCAGAGTCGCCCCACTTTTAGCGAAAAATTTTCGTGTGCTGATGCCTGATCTTCCCGGGCACGGCTATTCAGACCGCCCCGACGCTCCGTACACGCTAGCCTGGCATGCGATGATGGTTGCGTCGTGGATGAAAGAAATCGGCGTACCGAAAGCGCACATCTGCGGACATTCATACGGGGCCGGTGTTGCCCAATGGATGGTGCTGGAACACCGCGATGTCATTGATCGTCTGGGACTGGTTTCCGCAGGGGGATTGGGCAGAGGCGTGGCGCCGGCGATGCGTTTTGCGACATTTCCTGTTCTGGGACCTTTGCTGACGCCTTCTGTCATGCGAATCGCGCTGCCTATTGCGGTGCGGTCAGTTCCTGCATTATTCGGCCACATGGAACCGGAAGAACAGGAACGATTCATCATGATGAGCCGTATTCCCGGATCAGATCGAGCGTTTCAAAGAACGGTGGGGGGCGTCATCAATTTCTTCGGGCAATATATGCAAACCGCGCATAGAGCCGATGAAATCGAAGAGATGCCGCCTGTCGCACTGTTTTGGGGCGCAAAGGACCCCATCGTTCCCACGCGACACGGCAGGACGACGGCGGCCCGCGCTCAAGGTGTTTCGCTGACGGAATACAAAGGATGCGGCCATTTTCCGCATCTGGACATGCCTGAGCGATTCAGTCGCGACCTGACGGAATTTTTTAAGGACCCGAATCGCAGCCCCGCCAAAATCGCACCCAAGACGAGGTCAGCGTTTCTCAGCAAGTTCTTTTAGCGCTTGTGATGATTAATCGGCGAGTTTCGTCGATTCGCCCGTGGGCGTGCTTTCCATCAATTCTTCGTCGCCTTCGATGAGTGGATCACCGGATCGCCAGACTTTGCGCTTGGAGACTTGCGCGAATATCAAAAGCGCCACGCCGATAATAAAGAATCCCAGGCTGATAAATTGGCTTGTTGAAAACGTTCCTACGGTTCCGCGCATTTGGTCGCCTCGCACCATCTCAATCGAAAATCGAAAGACGGCGTACATGATGCACATAAGCGCTGTCGATTGACCGTAATACTTTCGTCGGGGGCGAAACCATAGAAGAGCGAAAAAAATTGTCAGCGCGGCGAGCGCTTCATAAAGTTGCGTTGGGTGGAGAAAGGCCTCAGCGCCGTAGAACTTCGTTCCGTGCTGCGTGAGCGGGAAACGCACGGCCCAGGGCAGCGTGGTCGGCGCGCCGTAACAACATCCATTGAGATAGCAACCGAAGCTGCGATGAATGGCCAGACCCAGCCCGAAGTATGGGGCCATGATATCGGGATAGGGCAAATAGCGCTGTCTTTTGACTCCCCATATATAAATCATTGCGGCAACAAAACTGCCGATATATCCGCCGTAAAATACCAGTCCGCCTTCCCAGAACTTTATCAGGCCCAGCGGTTCTTCCGCGTATTTGGACCATTGCGTGATGACGAAGAGCATTCGTCCGCCGATGAGAGTTCCAAGAATCACGCAAATAGACGTGTTCACAATTGTTTTCGAACTCAATCCTTCCAGAGGCGCGCGCCGGTGCAGTAAGACGAGGTTAATGGCAAAAGCCGACGCCATGGCCACGCCGTAAGTGCGGATGGGGTATGCGCCGCGTCCGCCTTTGAAGTAGGCCAGGGCCAGGTCCCACTTGATATGAAAAGCCGGTTCCGTCGTGACAATTTTTGTGAAGTAGGCGACGAAATAAATAACCCATCCCAGCAGAGCGCCGACGACAATGAGCAAAATGCTGCTGAGGATAAGACCTCGCGTGCTTCGAGTGGGTTGCTCGCGCCAGAAAAAAATAATTAGAAATGCCAGGACAAAACCAAAGAGCGCGGCGGCCTGACTATCTTTTAATTCAAGAAATATAGGATGCAATTCATCCGCTCCTAATAGTGTTTAATCCAAAGAATACGCCTGCGAGGCGATCTTGCGAAATGCCATCGCCTTAGCGCCATTACTTCATAAACGAGACAAGAGCTTTGTCAATAGGGCCTGAGGATCAGGCGATTTTGTCGCGATCCGAATTTTCCATGAAAGTAGGCGAATCAAGACAGATGCCTTGGCCTTTGCCCGTTTCGTGTGGTAAAAAACTTAGAGTTGTGCTTAGAGTCAGCCTGAAAGAAATGGTTTTATGCAACAATTCGTCAGGCGCATTTAAAATTTTGGAGATAACTCCCAAAGAATTGTTTCTTTGACTTGAGCGGGGCCAATGGATAAAGAACTTATACTTAGCATCAAAAGGCGCCTTGAAAGTCTGCGCCGCGATCCTCATCGGAAGGTACAGGCGCAGCTGGCGGACGGCTATCGCCACGTGGGGCTGGTCGAGGATGCCATCGAGACCTGCGAACAAGGCCTGAAGGTTCATCCCAGCTATCTATTGTGTCGTGAAGTTCTTGGTAAAATCCTGCTTCGCTTGGGAAGACTCGCAGAGGCGAAGGAACAGTTGGAGCATGTTCAGGAATTCGTCCAGAACGATACGGACCTCAATCGTGCAATGGCCAAGCTCTACATGCAGGCCAACGATCTTGATGCGGCCAGACCGCTTGTGGAATATGTTGTCGATCGGGACCCCTTCGATTTTGAGATCAGGGCGCTTCTTTCCACGCTGGACGGACTGGATGAAATCGACGATGACGAAATAACGGAAGACAACGATGACACGCCCGAGGGCGTCGATATTTTCGACACGAAATCGCGTCGGCTTGTCTTCGATTTGGAGTCCATCGTCACAGGCAAGGACGAAGAGCTTCCTTCCGCTGAGGATGTTATTGCGGCGACCGATCTGATTTTGGATGACATTGAAAATTTTGAAGAAGAAATTGATTCTCAGGCAAATTCCATCATGTCTTATTTTCTGGCGTCCCAAAAACCTACCGAGCTTGGAAAGCGCCCAAGGAAGGCTAGGCGCAAAAGCACTCTCGACATAGGCGATTTCGGACAAACACAGCTCAAAGGCGCCGCGACGACCGCGCAATTGCACATGGAGATCGCTTTAATGGAAGAGGCCATCAACCTCGCTGTGCAAATTCACAATGAGCAAAGCGATCCTATGATCGGAGAATTGGCCGAGCGTCTGAAAGCCGCACTTCATAAAAAGGAAAATGATCTTAACAGTCTGGAAGACGAACAGCTTTTCGGCGGTTTCTGATCATCCATCGATTCCTTTCCCCACTGAGTTTCAGGATTTAACATCATTGAGGCGATCAAGCCTTATATCACCGGCTGCCTGATACACGAAACCGGAAAATGTGAAGGAGAATTCCATTTACATTTCGATGGCAAACAGTAAAACTTGGCGATGACATTAGGGTAGCGCCGCATAAAAACCTTGAGTTGAACCATTGGGTGGGGTGATCCGGTTTCGCCGGCAGACATTTTAACGAACATGACCGGGAGAACATTGTCGTTTTCTCGCTGGCATTTAAGCACTGTGCGTTTGGGAAATGCGTTTCAGCATTTTCAGAAAACCAACACAAAGCATATAAAGCGCCTCGACACCAAGATTGACTTCGGCGGAGCGGTCGAAAAGCAAAGTCAAGTTGGATTCAAATTGACCGTCGGCTTCCCATACAGAAATTTTCATCGGCACTTTCGGAAGGGGAAATAAGGTGAAAACATGATCGGCCGACTCCGACGCATCAGCCTGGTCGCCGAGCTCTTTGCTTGAAAACAAACCCACGATGTTCAAAAAGAGTTCCGGTTGATCATCCGCCAGATCCCGCATGACCTCCACGCACCGTTTTTCAAAAAATCGAACCCAATCCGCCGCGTGTTTCAGTTCTGAAAAGGGAACCCATTCTCCGTTTAAATCCCGCCCGGCGCTGTGCACGACGTAATTGATGATCGGCAAATGGACCCAGGAATTGACGTGAGATAATGAATGAAGTTCACCGAACTGATCGAGTTCGAAAATCCGACCGAGGCAGCGAATCACAAGCCTGCCATTATTGACTTCAGCGCCGATTTTGTCGGCAATTTTTGTGAAATCGACGGATGCGACGTCCTGTTTCAATCGATAAAGCAGTTCGTCTCGTCTTTCTTTGAGGCTCTGTTTGTTTTGAACGACGGCACCCTTCATACGCTCTTTGATTTCGCCGTCAACGTATGGACATTCGGAAAGTTCTTTTTGCCCCTGCGCGACCATGACCGCGAAAGCCATGCAGGTCGGCAAGCCGCATTCGCGGCAATTCGATCTGTTGAGCACTTTCAAAACATCCATAACAGTCAACTGTTTTTCGCTCATTTTTCTTCCCAAACAGGCGCAAATCAATTTGCAGGATCAGGGACCTTTGCGCAAATCCATCAATGTTTAGCAGATGGTGAAACGGTTGGAAAATCTATTTCGTTTTGGGTAGTGCAGGCGGATGGATCCCAATGAATCGAATGGTTGGCTCAAAGAACGCTATCGGACAATATTACGACTCACTCGGCATGAGCACAGTAAAGGTCGTTCCAGCGCCCGGTTCACTGTCCACCTCAATTTTTCCCCCGTGTTCGCGGATGATTCCAAAGCAGACGGAAAGCCCCAGGCCGACTCCTTTCACGTCGCTTTTCGTCGTGAAGAATGCGTCGAAAATACGATCCCTGTTTTCCGGTGGAATGCCCACGCCCGTGTCGGCGATTTTCATATACAGCATGTTTTCCCGGCGACCGCTTACGATCATGAGATTCCCACCGCTCGGCATAGCGTTTTTCGCGTTCATGATCATGTTGAGCAAAACCTGCTTCAACTGATTGCCCGAGGCGAATATGGCCGGCAATCCATCGCCTGGCTTCAGCGCAACCTTTATTTTGAACTCTTCGAGTTGCTTGCCCACGAAAAGCACAACCTCTTCGATCAGTTGATTGATGTTCACTGGCGTCTTCACGTCTTCGTCCGGCCTGAAGAATTTTCAATACTCACAACGCACCTCCTGTCGCAAATTCCGACCTGGGCGGCATGCGAAGACTGGCTGAAATTTCCGACCTGCTCCCGGAAAACACTGCATCCCCTTTTGCAAAAACGCTTTTCGGCGACAAGGTTGGTGTTGAGTTGAGTTCGTTGGTGTTGGGTTCACTCCTATAAAACAATGTCGTCGATTGTTGAAAACCTTAAGTCCGTAACAATAAAAGTTTAGCATTCTGAGGCCAATGGAGTAAATGTCTTTGAAAGTTTTGCGAACAAATGTTTTAACGCCCTTTCACAGAATCGATTTTCCCCGTATTATTGAAATAGCTTTGGTTCTATGAATTTTCAATGGATTGAGGGCAGGATGCGCAAATCGCCGTATGCGTTTTTAAAATCTGCGGTTTGGGTCCATTTATTTCTCAGCGCATTGATTTTATTCCTGTTCAAATTCCAGGTTCTGCAATTCACCAATAAACATCTGCTGATATTTGTGAACTCGAATATTCTGGTCACATCGGCTTTCGCTATTCTTTGCGTCGCGCTGGTGCTTCGCCGCACTGACCTGGATGCCTTGGGAGTGGAATTCTGGAAAATCCTGATGGTCTCCCTGAGCCTTTTATTCGCCACGGAAAGTACAGGTGCCATAGAGGAAATCGCCGGTTTTGCCGATGGCTCCGGTTTCCAAGTTTCCTTTTATATCGGCTTGCTGGCCAGGCTGGCGCTGATTTACCTGGCCATGCGCGTGATCGTGTCCAGCGAAATCAGCACGTGGGCCGGCTGGTCGCAGGCCCTTCTGCCCTGGTTGTTTATTATCTCTTTTGGCATTTTCATTTTATTTTTCGTCGTTGGGCCGATGTATAATGAAAACAAGGTCCTTGAAGACATTATGGGGCCGATATTCATGGTCTTCGCCGGGCTTGTTGTGCTGATTTTTCTCACGACGGCTTTAGCGGGTCGACGCATGGGCGACCCGGACAAGACTCTCGCGTATTTCTGGCCCTTGGCGGGATTGGTCGTATATATTGTTACCGACGTGATGTA
>CAZQAE010000068.1:0-27440 GCA_964591275.1 uncultured bacterium
GGATTGGTCGTATATATTGTTACCGACGTGATGTATTACTGTCACCTCACCATGAACATCTCCGCTTTTGTCTTATGGGAACTCGGATTTTTTGCCGGCTATCTCTTTTCGGCCTACGGGGCGCTACTGATGCTCGAAGACAATAGGGCAAAGCTGTAAATGAAACTGCCCGTGGCCATAATAATTTTGGCCGCTGTCGTTTTTGTTTCGCCCGCTTTTTTCGAACCATTCGGAATCATGAGCGACGACGCTTACCGAAACGCCGATTGGCTGTCCATTCGCCTTTTCGACGCGCACGTCTTTGAAAGCATTCACGTAGGCAGCCAATGGCCGCTGTGGTGCCCATACGTGGGCGGCGGCTATCCGACCTGGCAACACCCTTCCGACGGATCATTCACACCGTGGATATTAACGATTCTGGCTTTCGGACCGATTCTCGGTGTGAAAATTAACCTGATCCTCTTTGTTTTTCTCGGGGGCCTGGGCGTCTTTCTTTTGTGCGCCGATATCTTGCGTTATGGCCGCGCGGCATCACTGTTTGCGGCGCTGGGATTAATGACCGCCGGTTGGCTGCCGTCCATGATGCTCGTCGGTTTCTATAATCAATACTCGTATATGCTCGTCCCGATGATTCTTTATTTTCTGATCCGGTCTTTCAAGCAGGCTCGTTTTGTTATTCCAACCGCCGCTTTTATCGCTTTATACATCACGCAGGGCGTCTCCGGAGTGTACGCTCTTGCTATGGTCTGCGGCTTGATGACGATGTTGCATGTCCTGAAATTTGAAAACCATCGACTACGCTTCCATTGGAAGCCCGGCGTCGCATTCGCGCTTGCCCTGGCATTGGCATCGTCAATGGCCGTTGTAAAAATTGTAGGCGTTCACGATCTTGTTACGCGTGGATATTACGCCCACGGTCAAAGCGACGCGCAGACCATTTACGAGCATATCGAGGAAGGGGATTTCTTTTACACTAGCCCCTTGCATTTTATTCGCAGCGCCGCGGGACACGTTCCAAAAAAGGCTACGTATAACGAACATGGCAGGCCGCTCGATGATGAGTATGCGTGGCTCGGCGCGCCGTGGATTGCTCTTGTGCTTTTCATTTTCGGCGCCTGGATCGCCCGTCGGCGCTTATGGCCGTTTCTGATTGTCGGCGCCATTGTCTTAGTCCTGTGCTTTGGCCCATATCTTGGCTTGGACCTGTATCGAATTTTGATCTGGCCTTTCAAATCACTGAGACGCATCAGTCAATTCTACAAATATTTCAATTTTTACATTCTTCTTGTCATCATCCTCGCTTCCGGCGGGGCCGTGGCATGGCTCGCCAATAGATTTCAGGGAAAGAAGGCGAAAATCGCAGTCGGCCTGTGCTTTGCCGCCCTTTTGCCGCAAGCCGTCATGCACGCATCACTTTTTCAGGAACTGTTCAAGAATCCGATGCCGAAAATCGAACGCTCTCCGGTTTTTTATCAGGTCGAATCAGTGCGCGACCATGCGAGTGAAGATGATTCCACGTTGTATCGCGAGGGCGCGCGCCCCGGCAAACTCGTCGAGTATTACAATCTTTCAAGGAACGTGGGCACTGTCGATTGGTACGCGGATATTTATCTGCCGGAAAATTCCGTTCCAAAATATTTTATCACAAAAACGAACGGTGTGGTGAAAAACCAGTCCTATAAAGGTGAAGTCTGGGCCGACTCGAAAGGCATTGTCATCGAGGATTATTCCTTCACCTCCAACACGCAAAGCGCCGTCATTAACGCAAAATCCCCCGGCCTGGTAATTTTCAACCAGAATTACAATGCGGACTGGAAATCGGAACAAGGCTTGGTGTTAGACCATGACGGATTGCTGTCGGTGCAAGTTGACAAGCCGGGAAGTCATGAAGTTCTTCTAAAGTACAGGCCGCGAAAATTATACTTCGGCTTGATTGTATCAATCCTTTCCATTTTCCTATGCATATTTCTCTGGATCAGAAAAGGCTGTGGTTAATAAGATCAAGCGGCTTATGGCTCTATTACGATGCGGTGAAAAATCGCGGGGCTGACAATATCAGCTTCCTGAAACTTGCCAAGGCTCAGCAAATGCTGGTCCCCTGGGCAACGGTACACCCTTTAGATTGGAGAACCTCAACTTGACGAAGCTTACGAATAACCTGATCCACTTCGTTTTCTTTGTCATTTCCTCCCCTCATTCCATTTCTGTTTATTCGATTTTCTCACAAAAACCGGATTCGATTTAGGGAGGCAGGGCAGAACCTTCTGAACATCATTGAAGATCGAACCGGTGAGCGCCTGATCGAAGCCTTTATCCTTTATGCCGCATGGGAGGAGAGGTCCCGTGACGGGTTTGTTGAATGGCTCAAGTACGACAACCAGGGATCTTGCATCCGTGTTCGCAACCAGGTCAAGGACTAGACGCTGCGTTTCGACCTCGTTCAGCATGCCTACACTGAGTTTCAAGTGTTTCATCTTCATTTCGCCAATGATTTTGCTGTAATTCTCTTTGGTTTCCTCTCGTTGACATTTACTTTGCTATGCTTCAGCATTTTCCGTGGTGGAATATCAAGAGATTAACCCATTGTGGTAAATTGTCATGGCAAAAAAAAATCGCATTCATCCTTTTAATTACCGCAATTTTAACTCTATTCGCTTTCCTGTTCCACGACATTTGCGATTCGACAGTCACTATCTACCCCTTTTCAAACAAAGAAAAAAATCGTCCTTTCAACGAAAATAAAATTAGTGAACTCACTTCACATCCGGAAATAAAATTAGTAACCATTTCGGCTGGATCTTTTTATATGGGGTCTTCGCCTGAAGAGTCTGGCAGAAAAAAAATGCACCATAAAATGACTTCTAATTCTATTGTCCCTTATTCAGACGAAAAACTCCACAAGGTAGTCATTTCAAGGCCTTTCCAAATCAGTGCAACTGAAGTAACGCAGGGATTATGGAAAACAATAATGGGCACTAATCCCAGCAATTTTTCGCTCTGTGGCGATAATTGCCCTGTGGAACAAATCAGTTGGTTCGAATCACTAATATTTTGCAACAATCTTTCTCGTATGGAAAATCTTGAAGTTTGTTACCAAATCAAAGAAAACGCGGTTTCATGGGATTTGTACTGCAATGGATATCGTTTGCCGACCGAAGCAGAGTGGGAATATTCTGCCCGCGCTGGATCGATCAGTTCTTTTTATAGTGGAGCTTGCTTATCAACCGATCAAGCCAATTTTGATGGAAATTATCCGTTGAAAGATTGTCCAAAAGGAAATTGGCAAGGGCAATCTATTCCGGTAGCTTCCTACGAACCAAATCCCTGGGGTTTATTCGATATGCATGGAAATGTTAGCGAATGGGTTTGGGATTGGATGGCCAGTTATGAAAAGGATGTAGGAATTGATCCAGTCGGCCCTCATCGGGGACTATGGAGAGGATATCGTGGCGGTAGTTGGCTTGATTACGATCGTCAGTGCCGATCGGCATTTCGAGACGGGAATGATCCCATCGACCTCGATGACGACCTGGGATTTCGCGTTGCTCGCTCCATTTTTCCGAAACAGCCCTCGAAAACGAAAGGCAAAGAAAATCGGCTATTCGTCTCGATGTTGCTGAAATCCAATCAGCCAAAACCCTTAAAGCCAGTGATTAAGAATAAAATTCCTGTTCGCATGTGGCACATATTATTTCCTGCTTCAAATGGAGAAAAAAGCTATCATGGACATGTGTCCTCGTTTAGCCGTTTTGTTTTTGGAACCGTTCGAAATCCGCAAACCGATATGGAGTATTCCGATCAGTTTCTTGTTGAACAATTTGATTTTCGCCCGCGAGCTAAGATGGTTCACTTTGCCACCTCTGGAAAAATGGACAATCTGGAATTCAGCTTCATTACCGATCCCCCTGAATCCCAAGTGAATTTCTATTTATTTATCAACTCCATTTCTAATCCGGCCAGAGTTAGCCTTGGGAAACCTGAAAAACATCCTGCTGTAATTCCCTTTTCTCTTTCGGGGGATCTGCCGAGAGTTACGTCGATTCCGCCAGAAGGAGGCTATTTGATCTGGAATACTGAAGAACACGTGAACAAAAACATTTTTAACGGATTTGAGATTGAATAAAATAACTTCTCATATGTTTGCAAACGACATTCTTCCTTTTTATAGCCAAGCTATGGTGACATCCGATTTTTCATATCATGTTCACCGAACCAACAGTAAAACAATAAGGCATGAAGATGAATGCGCAACTGAATGAGCAACTAGAAAAAGGAAGACGGAGAGGGCAATGGACAATTGCCTTCATAATTATTGGTTTCGCGTTTTATCTCACTTTACCACTTTACTACCTGAAGATTATGGCTTTGGATTATTCCGCTTTGCTGAGCAACTTCCTTTTGGAACCCATTGCGGATGATCCTTTGCCTTGGTACGCAAACAATTATTTCATCCGAATTGGAAATTTCCTATTACAGTGGGGGGCTTTGCCATTTTTTCTTTTATTGGTCGGTCATTTGGGTTCTCGTCTCGACCTGTATCGAAAAAATGGCTGTATCGTCCAATTTCCCCAAAAGCATAAAGTCCTTTTACTGACCGCTTTCTACGTCCCTTTTCTATTATTCTGTTTTCCGTTTTCACTAGCCTTTTCGGTTTGGATATCCGTTGAAGCTTTCTGGTGGGTACAATGGTATAATCATATAAATTTCATAACGAATGATCTCTTACCATTAATTCCCTACTTTCTTTTCCCAATGCTATGCTTGCTTGGTATTTATCTGATGCATGCATGCTTTTCGGCAAAAAGTAATAAAAATGTCGGGGGATCTCATCCACTCTTTTTCTGGACTTTACGTCTACTTCGTATGGCGGTTGTCATTCTGATTCTGATCCTTGTTGTTTCAATTGGCGGCATCGGCTTGTTACATGCATCACGAATCACTACAATAAATGGACCTAAGGTATATAGGAATAAATGCGCTGGATGCCATGATTTCTATTTACCGCTTTATTTAGTGAAAACGCCGAATGAATGGCGACGCACCATCGAAAACCAGATCAATATCGAGAAAGTGGCACTAACTGCACACGAAAAAGAATGCATTACACAATTTTTATTAGGAATGCGCTCTTTCCCAGACAGTTGGACCTTCCTTACAAGATGCCAACGATGCCATTTCTTCTCTCCTTATCGCTGGGAAAAACGCACACCAGACGATTGGGAAAACATCATCAATCGCGTCGCCAAATGGTCGCCCTATTACTACAATTTTGACGTACGCCAGCAAATCTTAAATTTTTTAGTAGAGAACTTCAGTCAAGAATCCAATACATTCGGATTTAGTCCTGAA
This sequence comes from uncultured bacterium, assembly GCA_964591275.1. Classification (GTDB taxonomy): domain Bacteria; phylum Lernaellota; class Lernaellaia; order JACKCT01; family JACKCT01. Next base: position 5,350 of record CAZQAE010000068.1, read on the forward strand.
GCTTTCACAAATTACCAAATAGTGGGAAAAACCTGCTCTCAATGCCACTCATTATCGTACGAGGCCGAACGATATCAATACGTCGATCAAAGGACAATAGCGAAAATGGTCTCAAGAATGAGTCGGAAAATGCCCACCGCAATAAAAGATCAAGAAATCAATTTTTATGCTTTAACATTTCGTGAAATGATATTGGACCAAACCGCTTTTCAGCGTATGTTTCCACACGATCTCCCGGTTCTTAAAGGGAGATTGCCTTGGTAATACTTGGGTTATTTGGCAGACGGTTGTTGTCGGTATCATTTCTGCTGCTGTCGTTGACTCTGATAGGTTGCACCGAAACACCACGTGATTCAAATCAAATTGTAATGCAATCAACTATTCCTCCTTTTCCCTGGTCCTTCACCGCAAATTATTGTCATCAGAAACTTCAAGTCGAGCCTGGAGGCACTTGGGAGTTGGGCTATCACGCGATTGTCGATTTGCGAAAGTACATGCCCAAATACGGCACGTTTACAGAAATCATTGTTGCAGTAGCGGGTTATCTGAAACATGATAAAGAAGGATTTTGGCATGCTGGCCCAGGCACTTATGCACTCAGTTCCAACTTTACAACTACTGGTATTCCGATTGAACGATTTGTTGACTGGCCGCGTCTACGTCTAATTCATGGGCGCGATGGCAGCCCAATGGAGGCCATCGAACGCTTTTCACTGTCACCGGATACGGACTTCGCCAAAACACAACATTTTTCCGGAAGGCTGACAATTAACATTCCAGTCGACATTTCCGAAGGGTATTACGAACCTCGCGTAATGATCTTCGTAAAAGTAAAGGATTTGGAATATCCCCTTCTATTGGAAAATTTTGGTACAAGTCCTAATTCGCAAAATGAGCAAGTGTTGCCGCTTATTAAAATCGGCCACCCTGATACTCCTCGCATTCCCTGGACAATTCTGGCGCGAAAATATTATCGGGGGCAGGCAGGTACCTTACCGATTGAAGAACAAGGACGAGTTGGGATCTGCTCTCGTTCAGGATTTCCAACACAACTGATCCTACCTCCAGGCCAATATATTATCCAACCAACCCAGCCATCTTTTTTTCCCCAATCTTCTTTACCACCCATCGATGGTGGCGGTGATGTTCCGCCTATGAAATTGAATCATCATCTTCGATTCAAACACGGTCAAGTTAGTTGTTCGATTTCAGGACCGACTGGTTCTGCCGACTTGGGAACAACCGAAATTGTCGACCAGAAGGACATTGGTTTGCAGCTGCAGAATCATGGATTTTGGAGCGATCTGAGAACGACCGGTAATTATCAAATAAAACTTTCAGGTCGAATGTATGATAGGTATGATCGTTTATTTGATGGAGGAGGAACCTATCTCGTACGCATCGCTTTACCACTTTCCTTTTCTACTTCCTGCAAACCAGGAAGCAATTTTTTAGTTGGGGACCGTTATCCACCGAAAGTAAATATCAATCCTCCCTTTCCCGCTGATGTAAAAGTAACTGTTGATTATTTCCCCAATTCTCAAATGAATCGTAAAAAGACATGGGTCGCTCACGGGACCGCAAATCGCTTCGGTCATTTTTCCCCCCATAATCCCTCTTTGCTGGAGTTTTCTGAACCAGGTGAATACAAAAGCCATATTGTCGCACAGTATGTGGACAGGCAGGGCAATCTATGGACTGGCGAACAGGTGTCTGCAGGGGTAATCGCTCCCCACAATTCGGCTATTACCTTACACGGAACTCGCAGTTTTCCCTACAACTTGGCAATTGATAAAAAACACTTTGGCGGTGTAAAACAATTCAAGGATCGTTTGGAGCAAAACTTATCTTTTTTCCCTGTGAAACCGGTTCTACTGCCAGATCCATTTCCACCATACAACTATCACGATACTCTTTTTATTCCAGCCAACGGTTTTAATGAAAGCTTGATTGGGACAATGATGTCTATGGAAGTAAAAGAGGAAAAATTGTCAAAACGTTTACAAAAAGAATACAAACTATCTTCATTGCTCCCACCACCCATTCATCAGCTTGTTAAAAATCGTTGGACATATTTGCGAAACGTCTTTCAAATCGCTGTGGACAGTCCCGGCTGGTTCCCAGCAGACCGTGACAACGCTGATGAGTTGCCGATTCTACCTTTAAATAATGACCAACTTCACCCATTTGCTTTTCCCAGCAATAATTGGCTGGATGCCTATCTTTATTTAGGGGTCGTTCGCCCAGGATTTCCAGTGTTGACTACAGTAAAGCAATCGGACGCAATAGGTCTCTATTGGCGAGCTAGTCCGAATCGTTTTGGTTTCCATTTTAACGCAGGTCCTAATGGCGACCTTCCTGGAGATGTTTACCGTTTACAGGCCGGGGCTGTTTTGTTAGATCACGAAAGTGGTAGAAATATATACGATGCTTATGGAGTTTCCATTGTCGCTGTATCTTCCGATGGCACACCAACATCCATTCTCCCCCCAGGAATCCAACCATTGATGACTTTTGGCGGGAGAGAACACTGGATATTTTTAGGAACGGACACTCATGACGCTTTGGAGCAGGGTGAATCAATCGCTCTAGGGGGCATGATCTTCCCCAATGTAGAAGCAGACGTCACTTGGAAAGTCACAACACCTAGCGGTCAATTGATTGTAATGGAGGCACAAGCAAATCGTTTGGGCATTGTTCGCGCAAAAACATTAATTAAAACATTAGAGGCAGGGATATACAGAATTAATGTTCAAGTTGATTACAATGGCATTCAAGGGGACATTGTCGGCACACCCGATGGGACTTATTGGAATTGTGTACTTCCTTCCGATCATAGAAATCTAATGAAAACCAATATACCGGCTGTATCCTGGGTGAACCCAATACAAGGGATCAATCTTCAAATCAACTGGCCCGAGCATTTGGAGCATGTAAAATTACACTACGGAGTCATTATGCCCGGTCAGGTGTTGGACCAAGATTCTCTTGATGATTTGGGAAACCATTGGACCTATCGTTTTAGACCTGTGCAATTCGCTTCGCAATTCTCAAACCTGGATGTGCGAAATTTCGGCAACGGTGATTGGGGAATGGCCGACACTGTAGTATTTCAGGTTTTTCTAGAAGGAAAAGATGGTGAAAAAAGTGTTTATGATTCACTGCGCCTTATTCTACGTAACAACAAATTATACAATTACGAACAATTAATGCCGACAAACAGTAATGATTCCTTTGCTTCTGCTACTCATCCACATGAAATACGTCGATCTTCTACACAAAATTGATCGCCGCATTCGATACCTTGCCTCCCGTCGATAAGCTGTGCTATCCTTTTTGTTTGAAAATAGTCCGTTTAAGCGTGTTTTTCACGCTGTCCGTGCAATACCCAGGAGAGATACTCCGTGAAAAGTTGGAAATTACTGGCATTACTGATTTTGATCGCCATTGTGGTGTTCGTCGCCTGGCGGTTCATGCAGTCAGCAACTCCCCCGACGACTGTTCCAAACCAGACATCCCTCTACCCTCAACCTGCAACCCCCAAAGCGACTGTTGCAGATCAGACATCCCTATACATTAAACTCATCGGCTCCTGGTTCGTGCATTACTCGAAGGAACCATACGCCAGGCTCGACGTGACTTTCGACGATCAAACCAACAGTGGCATTGCCTCGGCCATCGCCGATCTGAGCGGACCCTCTCATGTGTATAAAGAAATCGAACTGGCGCACAAACCCTGGGAAACCGAATGGGAAAACGAGTATGGCACGGAATGCAAATTCCTGCCATCTACGCCGGAAGGCGGCATCTGGTGGGTATCGCGGGTTAAAGTGACGGCCAGCGATGGAAGTTGGAGCGAATACTACGCAGATAATCCGTATGGATCGTTCCGTCATGATTATCAAGCCGCCAATGGTACTAGCGGGCAACGCCTGGAAAGCAACGCATGGATCGGCGCACTTTACATAACCGAAACGGATTCGCCCCACCCACTGGTCTACATCAATACCTTCCCTTCCGAAGAGGCTTACAAAGTCGACATGACCATGCGCATCTACCGTGTCGGCGACACCCAGCGCTGGATCGCCACCAATGACGAACCGGATGCACAAAACTTTTTCCCGCGAATCGCCATCCCCCTGATCCCTGGCGAACAGTATTACATTCACCTCAACAGCCGGCAAAGCCAACCGGGGCCGTATTCCATTGTCATTTCCAACTCCAGCTTCCAGAGCGGCAGTACACAGACTACCCCGCACCAACCAGACTCCTACGAAATCGACGATACGCCCGAGCAAGCCAGCCCCATTGCTTTGAATGAAATTCAACGGCGGACCATCGCATCCGACAACGGTCGCTCCGGTGACGTAGATTGGTTGTTGTTTACCTTCCCGAAACAATAAATTGTTTTCGCTTAGTGAGGAGACCTTCCCGCGGCTTCGTGAGCGCTTCTCTGCATTAAGCCGCGGTAGTTGTAGAGCATGTTCTTGCGGATAAACAGACGTAGGGAATCAAATACTTTTTCGCCATCGCGCTCGCCTTGTAAAAAGAATTGCATCACAACCGTTTCGGCCATTTGTAAATTGCCAAAACCAAAATTGACCACGTCGAAATTGGAAAATTGATTGGCGATTTGCATCGGTTCGAACGGGTATTCCCAATGATTTTCATTAATCTCAACCACACCACGGTCCAACACTTGCCCAGGCATGATGATGCCGAAATGCAATTGTACATTTCGTAAATCGTCAGGCCAGCTTAGCGGCACGCGGATCCCCTCCAGTGGATTGATCTTCTGAATTGACTTTCCATCCATCCGCAACAGCGGCTCGTTATTTTCAGGTACAGCGCAATGCCAGAACAGCCCGTCCGGCGTGCCAACAATGTCGCCCTGAAGATCTTCGTAACGCACATCAACCTTCACCCAGTACAGCCCTGGCTCATCGACCGGAATAATCGATTTCCCGCGAGCGATGCCAAGGCGATTGGCTATGGCGCTGACAACGACAATTTCGCCGGACGGTTTGGTAACCGTCCAGGTGACATCGGCTTCTACCGCTGGAAAAACCATGCCGCCCATCCCCATCATCTCGCCGACTTCCAACGTGTCGTGCGGATCGAGCGCCAGGAAAATCTTCTGCTCGCGACCGTTCAACCGCACCAGCGCCCGTTCGCCGGGGCCCAGGATCGATGAGGAGTTGGCTTCGCCGTCCGGCGCCTGCACGGCAATCGATGCGCCATAGACATCGTAATAGTTTTTACCGCTCTCCAGATCGCGCAGCACTGCCCCCGCCTGAATACGGTAGACATCGCCGGGCAGGTCGCCATTGCCGCCGGTATTAAAGTGGAAGCCGTAACGATTTGGACTGGCGAGCCAATACAAACCCACTGCCTCGGTCTGGAAAATCGACGTCATCACAGGGAAACCGGGACGTACGACGCCCAATGTCAAATACGCCTCGACTATCTTTTTGTCGGGGAACGCGGCGGGGTGATAGCCGTCCGCCCCCACCGGCAACAGTGGCATTTCGTCGGTTCGACCCGTGGTGGCGTCAAACCATGCAAAGCTGTCGGTGGAAATTTGCACCACGTTTTTCAAATACTCCCACTTGCCTACGATGGGATGTGTCCAGGCAGGCGAGGCAATCGAATCTTCCCGGTAGGCTTCGATCAGCTTGGCCGCCAAGTCCAAATCGCGCAATTCCATCGAGAGGTGCGGCTCAATGATATTTTCTTCCGAAAAGTTTGACGGAATAAAGAGCGTGTCCTGCGGATAATAGGGCGCGAAAGGATCCTGTAGCACATATGGAGTTTCCGGCATGATCGAGAAGGCGATATTCAGTCGATTGGTGTAGCGTCGCACCGCTCCGTGCCGCGATTCGCCGCGACGATTGTTGTATGGGAAACTGTGGGTGCCGTGCAACACGAGCATCGGCTCTTGCGCGGCAATGACCCCGGTGGACACCTGCTGACCCAACCACAGGCGACCCCCGGCATCGTTATAGCGTGAGGTTACTCGGCTGGCATATTCACCCGGCTCGTTGAAAACCATCGCTCCCTGCCCATAGGGGATGAAATGGCCAAAGCGATTGGCCGTGCCCTTGCCGACCCACGTTTGTTTGCGTTTCGGATCGGAATCGGGCCAATACTCCACTTGGACTTCCACCTCGGCGGGAAACGGCGGAATCAGGTTGACTTTACCCGGATAGGCATCGCCCACCAGAAAGTTGCATCCCGGTTTACAAGACGTGGAAAAGGTCATGGGATAAGCAATGGAAACCGGGTAATCGCCGCCTCCGAGGAACGTGCGTCCGAACAGATCTTTGATTTCCCCCGACAGGTGCAACACGTAGTCGCCCGTTTGTGTTAGATCAACTTTGAATCCACCGTCGGCCAGCCACGGTCCGCGTGTACTTCGTCCGCGAAATTCCTTGCGTCCGAAGTCCCGCTTGCCATTTTTCCCCAATAACGTGCACGTGGCATAGCCGCTATCGTAGCGCAAATAACTTTCGTGTTCTTCCGGAATCACTGCTAGACCTCCGTCGACGGGAGGCAGATGTCGGCGCGGAAAAACAAAAGGGAAGCCCGGATTAATAATGTAGTGTTTAGGAGGCAGAATCAGATTTGATGGAAATCCAGAGCGACCGCAGAGAGCGGCGTGACCTCGATACTGCTCAGGCAACGATCCAGCCCGGCCCATTATCTGGACTTCCGAAAGGACGGACCATGGTAGATTGGGCGTCGCCGGCTCGCCGATTTGTATCAATGGCAAAGATGGTGGTCTAAATTCATCGTTCCATTCATATCCGAAAATCGACAGATGAACTGGATTCTTCACACCGGCAACTTGCACGAAAGCATACAGACTGACTTCGTAAAATCCGGCTGGAGTGTCGACTGGAAAACCAAGCTCGACTTGTCCGTGTACTTCATGTTTTTTTGCCAGATCGTCAGCCAGTAATGGGAAACTCTGCACTGCCTCAATCGGGCTGCCGTCCTTACCGTGTAGGGTGCGTAGCTTCGGCCACCCATCCCAACGCTCGATCGGCATTCCCGCAGTTGTAAAATTCGACGATAGCGCGAAAGTCGAAGCGCCCGAACGGTAAAAACCCTCATCATCATAGCGCCGTTCGGCAATTACACCGACAACCAAGTGTGTAAACAAGCCGTAGCGTTTGTCGTAGCCACGCAAATCGACATTCAAATCGTAAGGAATCGTCAGTGCCTGCCCCGGCTGCAACGCGAAACCCGGCGATAATTCGCCGATCCGCGCCTGCCAGGAAAATGGCTCAGCATACGAAGAAACCACGATGTTGTTGCCATCGGTGAAATCATTCGTTTCGTCACAACCAGTCATCGCCGAAATAGCTGTCAGCAACAACAAAATGATGCGAACACGGGTCATGGTATTTCTTCCAAAGGCATCGGCCGATCATGCGGAAATAACTTTTTCACCAACTGCGGTTTGGAAATTACATTTCGCCAGGTATTTGCCACCCAAAACGTTTGTTCCTCAGTGAGCGGCGTTGGCATTTTTTGATTCATCCTCCGTACCATTTGCAGTGTTTTTTCCAGCTTACTGTTTCGGAAACGATCGGCCTGCCGTGAAAAAGAATGGCAGCGCGTACAGATCTGACCAACACGGCTGTAAGCAGCGTAGGTTTCGGCATCCAAGCCCAGCGTAGCACCTGGCTCGCCAAAAGCATCGCTTAGGTAAGCAACTACTTGGTCGCGTACATCTTTTCGATAATACCAGGGCGACCAACGGGCATGGCGTGCGACAATTACTTTCCAGTCCTGTGGGTCCCGATTCTCCCATGAGAGATACGATGCCAAATGACATCGCTGACATCGCGTACGGAATGTCCATCGGTCGGAGAACGAACGCATTCCGGTCAGAAAAGCGATGACGTCCTGCTTGCCCTGTTCATCGATGGGGGCGTTTTCCTTTTCTTTCATTTTCGTCAATGTACGTTCCCATTCGACCGGCGTCTTGTTAAAATACAATGGTCGGGCGCGTGCATGGCAATACTGACAATTTTTCTCGTAAATCCCGCGACCGGGTTTTGTGTAAACCCGCGAAGCACGCAGCCCGGTCAACGCAAATATAGGCAGCAAGGCGACAACCGCTAACAAGGAGATACCACGCAGAATATAGCGCCGCCATTGTGGTTTTTCCGTTGCCAGATCAGGACGAGCAAGACTAAAACCAACCAGCAGCACGCCCAGTAGCGCCAGCATGGCGCAAATGTACGGTGGACTTTCATTGATGATTGTCGTCATCGTTGGAGTAATTTCGTGGTACCACTCGATCCACCAGAACGTTTCCACCGACAACCACATAGCGACACCGGTACCAGCCGGCACAACGAAACCGAGGTATAAAGCAAAAGCGGCGAAAGTAATCGACACTCGGCCCGGACGCGACAATCCGGCTAACGGGTGCGTGTAATCGCCGAAACGGTGTAGCAGGCGATAAAGCAGGGCCGCAAAAAAGAGCGTCGCCAACGGCAAAGCGCCATACTGAATGAAAAACCTTCCCCAATGCAGCAGCGGTTCCCGGATTCGCAAACCTTCGTGCACATGGACGTAAATCGTTTCGAAATCCAACGCCAGTATACGCAATAAGGGCCACACAAGAGCAAAGTACAAACCGATTGCCACAGGCCATATCCACAATTGCGATTTTCTGCGTGAAGCGGCGTTTGTTTCGTTCGTCGTCATTTTTCTATATTGCTACTTTTCCGTCGCTTGTCCACATATGCAACGGCTTTTCAGGCATACTGCAATCCGTTGCCATTCAGTTTCCGGAGGCAGGCGGGCATAAACGCTTAATAATTACGGAGCACATCATGGCATTACCAACCGCAACGCATGGAATACTTTGTTCCATTCCTCAGCAACAATGGTAGCGAATCTTTTGATGACACCATGGCATTCGGCAAGATCATAGAACAATCTGGCGATTAATATTATGTCAGTGGTGTGGCGTCGAATTGGATGGTCGCCTTGCCAGCGGAAATGCCATCGAGATTCACGAGCCGCAGCTTGGGATGAATCAATTCCCAATCCAAAACCATATTGGTGGTCAAACCCTCGCCTTCGGTTTCAACTCCAGGCTGCCGAGACACCCGGCGCCCAATATCAGAGCAAAAAGCATCAGCGTGAAGACGCCTGCGTGGAACTTAACTATCATCTTTGTCTCCCGCCGTGAAACGGATCCAATCCACGTCTGCCATTGCGCCGTCAAAGGGCGACAAGGTTCGGCTTTGCGCTTCGAGCAGGGTAATCGGCTTCGCCTGCTGGAAAGTGTTGTCAGGCTCATAAGAATCGGGGCTTTGCACTTTCTTCACGGACTCGGTTTCAAAATCCTTTCCCGATATAAAAATGCCGTAGCTGCCTGCATCGCCGCGCAGACTCAGCACCCTGATCAGGTAATCTTCACCCGGCGTCAACGGCAGCGCTATTTTTGGATAAATTTCCTCAACGTCGGGATCATCGCTTAGGGCGAACCAGTGCTTCGGATCGTCGGCCCGATAAACGTACATGATCGGGTCGATGGGCTCTTCCCCATCGAGGGGATAGGTCGTGATTCGGTATATCGATTCGTCTTTCTCCGTAGCGTAGAAAGCGCCGATGAGCAGATGATTCTCCGTCAGGTCATACTCAGTTCCATCAGAGGATACGCATTGACTTAAATACCGGCCTTGCGGATTCTCGGCCACGTACTCGCATCGCTTTCCGCTTTTTGCGATGGCTTCAATGCGTGATACCCACCAGAGACCGCCAGAAAGTTTTTGGTCAAGGAAATCGCAGACCTTCTGCCATTCCCCATCCTTCGGATTATAGGACAGCGCAATATCAAAAAATGTGCGTTGCGGTCCCGTCAGATCAGCCGTCACTCTCAATAGTTTTGATGCATCCATACCGGCGATCTCAACATCCAGGTAGGGATTCGGATCAGACAAATATTGCACGAACCAAGCTCCAGTGACGCATGGGATGTCCGCGGCCCCGATTTGCGCCTTATGACCTTTGTTGCCGAGTCGCCATAAAACCAATGCGATAACGATTGTGATCGCCAGGGCGATTATCAGAAACGCTGGTTTTGCCCGATGGTTCATAAAATCCCCAAATGAATCATCCGCCATGCCCCGCACTCAGAAGTCTGTAGTTATAGAGCACGTTGTCGCGCATGACGAGCCTCAGCGAATCGAAGACTTTGGCGTTTTCGTCTTCGGCTTCGAGCAGAAACTGAAAAACGATTGTATCGGCAAGCTCCCAGTCGCCGGTAGCGAAATTTCTCGAATCCAGGTTGGGAAACTGCACAGACATCTGATGGGGATTCAAGCCGTATTCCCAAAAATCGCCGGATACTTCGACGACATCCTGATCGAGAACCTGTCCTGGCATCATGATGCCATAGTGGATTTTTACATTCTGTAATTTATCGGACCAACGCAGCGGTATGCGCAGACCCTGCATTGGATTCACGCGCGTTATCGGCGCCAGCGAGCTCTGAATCAATTCGGGGCCGTCTTTTGGAACGACGAAATGATAGAAGCGTCCGTCGGGCGTGCCGACAACATCTCCACGCAGATCCTTATATCGAACATCGACATCAATGGCGTATGCTCCAGCCTCATCAGTGGATATGGCCGGCGTGCCTCTCACGATGCCGAGGCGGTTTGCCTTGGCTTCAATCATGACAACTTCGCCCGAGGGCTTTGTAACATTCCATGTCACATCGGCCTCAACCGATGGAAAGATCATGCCGCCAAGGCCCATGATCTCGCCGATTTCCAAAACATCGTATGGATCGGTCGCTAAAAATAAATAGTGTTCCCGGTCCTGCGTGACGACCAGAGCTTTTTCGCCCGGAGGCAGGATTGAAGTGACGGCGCCTTCCGATGGCGCGACAGCTATGGAGGCGCCGTAAACGTCGTAGTAGTTTCTGCCCGTCTCGAAGTCCTTGAGCACCGCGCCCGCCTGGATGCGATAAACATCGCCGGGGAGATCGCCGTTATACCCCGTGTTGAAATGGAATCCGTATTGGTTAGGGCTGGCAAGCCAATAGAGCCCCAGGGCTTCGGACTCCATGACGGAGGTCATCACCGGAAATCCCGGTCGCACGACTCCCAGGTATATGTAGGCTTCCACACGCCTGGCTTCCGGGTGCGCGAAGGAATGCCATCGCCCGTTGCCGACGGACTGGATCGGCAACTCGTCGCCATGCGCTTCATCAGCCGGAAACCACGCGGCGCTGTCGGCGGAAATCCTGACCACGTCATGAAGATAGTCCCAGGGGTCCGGACGGCTTTGCAAAAGCGACGGCGGAAGCTCGGACCCAATGCGGTAGGCTTCGCGAAGCTTTTTGGCCAGAGCGGAATCATCAAGCTTCATGGACAAATGTGGTTCCACGATACTTTCGTTGTAGCCATTGGATGGGATAAAGAGCGTATCTTGCGGATCGTATGGCGCAAATGGATCGGGCATGGGCGCGGGCATGAAAGGCAAAAAGGTCGTGGTGACGTCCAGGCGATTCTCAAAGCGCTTTACAGCCCCAAAATAATCCTGATCATCTTTGATGTCGTAGGGGAAAGTGCGCGTGCCGTGCAAGTGCAAAACCGGCTCGACCGGAGCCACGACGCCGGCGCTGGTTTGCTGGCCCATCCACAGGCCGCCTCGGTTGTCCGTGTAACTGGCTGTAACAGTGCTGAGATATTCGCCCGGTTCATCAAAGGCCATGGGCGCGGCGTCATAGGGAATGAAATGTCCAAATCGATTGGCGACGCCTTTGCCGATCCATACGAGCCGGCGACTGGCGTCGGAATTCGGATAGTACTCCACTTTGACTTCCACTTGCGCGGGGAAAGGCGGGTTGATGTTGACCTTCGCCGGATATGTGTCGCCGACCAAAAAACCCGATCCGGGCTTGCATGACGTGGAAAAGCTTAATGGATGCGCGGAATATACTTCATAGACTCCACCACCTTCAAAACGGCGACCGGCCTTGTCGTTAATGAAACCGGTCATTTCGATTTCATATCGACCGGTCTTTGACATGTCGATCATGAAGCCGCCACGATTCAGCATCGGTCCCATGAAATCCTCTCCGTTCATTTGCATGGTCCCGAAATCGAAATGGCCCGAAGGGCCGGATGCGCTACAAGATACACTTCCTGATTTGAAGTCCAGATCGTTACTAATGCGCATCGAAAAGACTTCCGTTCCTCCATCGACAGGCGTTGTTGTCGCGAATGGAAAAATCGTCGGGAAGGCCGGCCGGGCCGTATAATAGTGAGGTTCAAGAATCAAGGTGGTCGGAAAACCCGAGCGACCGCATAGCCCTATGCGGTCCTTTGACTCTTTGGGAAGCGCGCCGGATTGACCACGATAATGCTCATTAGAAAATATCGTCCAGGGCAGGCGAGGCGTCGCCGGCTGCCCCACCCGGATCAGCGGCAGAAGCTGCTCGTCTTGCGTGTTGGAGTTGTCGCCGTAGTTCTCGATCATCACCGGGTCCTCAACTCCAGCCACGCGAATCCATACCATGATTCTCGGCTCATACCAGCCGACGGGAGCATCAGCGGGCAGCTTCGCAACAAGTTTGCCGCTGACTTTGTGCAATCTGGCGGTGCGACCATTGGGGATGGGAAAAGAGCGGATCGCTTCGATGGGACTGCCGTCCTTGCCGCGTAGTAATCGCAGGCTGGGCCATCCATCAAAGCGCTCGACGGGCACGCCGGTTGTTGTGAAGTTGGAACTGACGACGAGAGAGTGATCTCCCTGGCGATAAAACCCCTCTTCGTCATGACGCAATTGGCACTGGAGGGCGACGATAATTTCTAAAAATTCGCCGTATTTTTTTTCATGGCGGCGCAGGTCGACATTGGCTTCAAAATCCAGCGACCACTCGTCTCCCGGATTCAGGTTGAGACCGGATTCAAAGTTTGTGAGATCAATGACCCAGGGGAAAGGCTTCATAGTTGAGGACAGAACTATTGACCCGGGTCTTTCGCCGCTTTGCGGTGAGTCGGCGCAGCCAGTGAAGGCGCCAATAAGGCATAGAAGCAAAGTAAGTATCGCTATGCTCTGGTTTACCACGGAAGGCCTCCTTCCTTGATCGGTTGATCGTGAGGAAAGAGCTTTTTGAAAAGTATCGGGTCCGCGCTAACTTCCCGGTAAGATTCAACAAACATTTCGCCTTCAGTTTCATCCCATGCCTGGGGAAGCTTCCGCCCCATTCGCTTGACGAGAACGGCCAGTTCATCGGCGGTCGCCCCGGCGTAGCGGGCGCTTTCGTAGGAAAGGGAATGACACGCTGAACAAGCCGCGTCTAAAAGGTGGAAACGCCGGTAGGATTCTTCATCCAATCCGAGTGCGTCGTTATTGCCCGATTTTTGAGCCGATAAATACGCGGATATCTGGTCGCGCACGTCGGGTCGATAGTAGTAGGGCGACCAGCGTGCGATGCGTCTTGTAATCGCCGCCCAGTCCTCGGGTTTTCTGTGCTCCCAATCCCGATGAGAGTCATAGTGACAGCGAAGGCAGCGCGTATTGAAAGTCCACTTGTCCGGAAAAGAGCGCATGCCGATGAGAAATTCCGTCAGGGCTTCGTTTTCCGGCTCCGTCAACACGACGCCCTCGACCTCCCGCTGAACTTTCATGGTTCGCCGCCATTCGGCGGGGGTTTTGATGAAATAAAGAGAAAGCGCCAGATCGTGACAGTCGCCGCACTTGTTTTCAAAAAGCGTGCGGCCCTGACCGCCAGGCACGCGGAGAAGATGCACTCCGGCGGCGGCCGACGCCACGAACAAAAGGAGCAGCGGTCCGACCGCCACGATGAAAACGAAAGATCGCCGGATGATTTGGCGCCATGTTTTAACGCCCTCGCCTTGGCTGCTGTGGCTAAAGGAAAAACGCATCATCCAAAGCATGAGAACGAAAAGACCCGGCGCGGGAATCAAAGGCGCGTATGAGAGGATATTTCCCATCGCCGGCTCAATGTTCGCGTACCACTGAATCCACCAGAAGGTTTCGACGCCGATCCACACGGAAAAAGCCAGGCACAAAGGGATGGAAAACAGTGTGAAAGAGACAAGGACGAAAAAGCCGAGCCAGAATTTTATTATTATCTTAAGCGAAACCAGCGGAGAGCTTTCTCCCCTGGGTTTGAGAAAGACCCTATAAATAGCTGATGCTCCAAAGACTGTGATCAGCGGCAGCGCGCCGAAGGAAAGCAAAAGCCGGGCAATCGGAACAAAGTCCCGATCCGCGTACCAAATCTGCTTTATTCCTGGACTCCACTCCTGAACGAGATTGACAGCCAGAGACTCGAAATCAAGGGACGCGATGCGGGCGTAGGGATAAAAAAGGAGGAAATATACAGCCATGGGGATGCCCCAAGCCGCGATGTGAAAGGCGTATTTCCCTAAAATATTTTTCCGATTCGTCATCAATCCGCCACCGAACGCATATTTACTCAGAGAAACTATACAACAAAGGCATGAGGCGTCCAGTTCGCCAGAATACGAAAATCGACGATTAAGCATCATTGAAAAGGCCGTACACTCGGATTTGTTCCGGCGATGGCGCCGTGCTATCTTTGGGCGTTATTGCCGTAGAGTTCGGGGTTGCTGTTTTGATTAGCAAAAAGACAATGTTGCCGCTATGCATCATCGGCGTGCTGGCGGGAGTTGCCCTAATCGCGTACTTCGTCACGCCGGGAAAGGTCTATTGGAAAGACCTCTACTGGTCCGTGATGATCGAAAGCGGGATCGTCGATCCGGCGCGTGATTTCTACCCCTGGACGGTGGCGGTTTCCTGGTCGATGGATGGATCGACTGTCGCCTCGGCAGGGTATCACCCGGATGTATTACTCTGGGATCCCTTTAGCGGAAAACTTAAATCCCGGCTCAAGGGCCACGAAACCTGGGTGCAGGAAGTCATTTTCTCAAAAGATGGGCGCTATATCGCAAGCTCGGACTGGGACGGCAAGGTTATCTTGTGGGATGCTGCGGGCGGTAACATGGTGATGGAACTGGCCACTGTGGGAGAAATTTTTTCCATCGCTTTTCATCCTGATGGAAAGTACCTGGCCGCCGGGTCCTACGAAGGGCGCGTAACGATATTCGATATTGAAAGCGGTCAGGCCCTTCACGATTTCGCATCAAACGAAGGCGGGACCCTGTTTCTGACCTACTCCCCCGATGGCCGGATTCTTGCCGCCGCCGGCGAAGACGCCCGAATCATTTTATTCGACGCGCATTCCTATTCGCCGGTCGGCGAACTGCGTGGTCATGAGGACGGAATCACTTCGATGTCGTTTTCCGCGGACGGGAACAGGTTATTGTCGTGCGGGGACGATGGGGCGATAAGATATTGGGGTATTCCAAAACGAAAGCTCCTCCAAACGTGGCAAGCCGACAAAGATTGGGTCAATTTTCTGACCTTTTTACATGGGGATCAGCAATTCCTCTCCGCTGGCGCCGACGGCAAGATCACACGCTGGTCGCTCAAAGAAAGTGATCCGGTGCAAGTCTACAACCTTCATCGCGAATGGGCGCAGTGCGTGAGAATAAGCCGGGACGGTCGCTACTTCGCCTCAGGCGACAAGGACGGCATTATCAGGATCTGGGATTTGCTGGAAAATGCGTTGATAAGTACAATTAATGTGGACCAGGAACTGCACTAACCTATTATGCACGCAACCGCGCCGCTTCTAATCGGTTTGATTTGGGCGACTCGATGATTGCAAATCTCGAAAAGCATTTGTCCAGGAGAGTTAAACGGCTGAGTGTTTCGGCGTCGATGCTGATCGCCTGCGTCGTCGGATTCGGCCTTTGGGCGTGGTGGACATCGTTTAATACGCCGCATATTTATCCACGCCCGCATCCGATCATGTGGGACATCGTGAGCCTGGACCTTCGTTCGCAAGGCCTGCCCGTTGCGCCCGGCACACACAACATCGATGAAAATGTCTTTGTTCATATTGCGCTTTGGACGATGAGCAACTTCGGCGGAGATTATCGCGCCATCGCCGCAGCGCAGTTGCCATTTCTCTTTTTGCTCCTGACCACCAGTCACACCATTTCCAAAGCAACCATGACCCGGCGCCCAGTGCAAAGAAGCAAAAAATCGCGACGCCAAACTGACAACTGTTCCAATTCCGTGGCTGCAAACGGCGGGGGTGCTCATCGGCGTGTTGGGCGCCTGGGGCACCATGAAGTCTATCAGCATCGGCCAACTGATCGACAGCGCCGCCAGTGAACGCTTCGCGCATCTGAGTGTATTTTCCAATCCGAAGGCTCTCTGGTCCGGCCTGGCTCTATGGCATCGCTCGATGGCAGGCCCGGCTTTATCGATTCTGACGCTCGTTGGCGTCGCGGCGGGTATATGGGGCCGCAAGACTCGCGAATTGATTCCCCTTGCGGGTTGGCTCTTTCTATCTATTGCGTTATTCACTTTTTTGCCGAAGCGAAATGACTTTTATCTTGTCACCGCCATACCGGCAACGTACCTGATTATCACCGTGGGACTGGCGGGCATCCCACGACCGAAAGTCAGGGCGGTCGCCTTCATCCTCAGTTTTTGGATTCTGGGGCATTCATGGTTCGGATGGATAGATAGCGAGGAAAAAGGTGAAAAAGTGCAGGAAATGATGCCGCTATTTGAGAACATACCTGCTCCCTATTTTTTTTCTCCGATGCGCCATCAGATCTATGATGTTGCGAAGCTCGGAAGGATTCTCACCGCTGAATGCGGCGCCAGAGGCGTCCCCGTCATTTTTACCAAGGGGACTCCGCTTGACGGATGGGAGGCTTTTTATACCTGGCACTACAACTCGAATATTCTGGTGGGGGATATAAAAGCCGGGCGGATTCCTAAAAACGATAATGTCTGCCTCGTCGGATTGTTCGAATTGCACAACCGGAAACCTTATACTATTGAGCAACTGCTGGATCGATTTGAGGAAACCGCGACGGTGGAGGCCAGGCGAAATCTGAAAGCTCGCCGTCGGCTCAATGAAATTCGTGAAAAGGCCGACCAGTATCGCCTCATCCACATCTATAATATGTGGGGCATATTTATCGGTCCGGGAATTAAGAAATAAGGACCGAATCATTTGCGTGTAATGAAAATGCGGGCGGACTGGAGATAATTTTCCGTCAAAAGCTGGCCAGTTCGATAATGTCGGTGGTCGGCATGAGGGATTGAAGATGTGCAATGTCTTCTTTGGTTGCTTTCGTCAAACCGATTTCCAGCCCAATTGTTTTTGCTATTCTCATTGCGGTTTGGGTAAAGTGTTTTTATACTTTGACGACAGAGTACAAGGCGCATTCGCCAAAACAATCTGGATGGGATAAACAAAAATCAGGTTTTAAAAACGGGAGTGGGTAGTCATGAGTCGAAATATTTGTTTGGTGGTTTTGTGTTGCGCTATTTTGCTCATGGCGAATATGGCCTGTCAAAGTGGGAACGCAACCAAGCCTGGAGATAAAACCGTAGCCGATGTCGCCGCTTCGGTTCCGGTGCCGACCGAGGAAATGCCCTCCGAAGGTAAAGCGCCGATTCTGCCCGGGCTAGCGGAGTTTGACGGCGAGCGGCCCGATCCCACGCTTGATGGCACACCTCCGGTTCCAAAGGCGGGAGTCGTTAATCCAGACAACCCGCCGGAGCGGATTCCCGTGCCAACATTAAAAGATTCGGAGCGTTGGTCGAAGTTAAAACTCCCGCAAACCGTTGCGTCGGGAGAAGGTCCGTCCTGGGTAGCTATCGGGGACTTAGACGGCGACCAGAAATTGGACATGGCCGTTGTTGAGTACAGGCAGAACACGGTTTCAGTTTTTTTGGGCAGAGGGAACGGCGATTTTCATGAACCACGTTCCTTCAAAACCGGCGGCAAGCCCGATGGATTGGCTTTGGGAGATTTCGATAAGGACGGAGACTTGGATTTCGTCGTGGCGAATGAAGGGGAAGGCGACGTCGGTATTTATTTAAACACTGGCGACGGAACCTTTGCAGAAACCGTGCACTATTCATTGGGCAATTCCCTCGTCGAATTGGCGATAGGCGATCTGGATGGAGACAACGATCTGGATATTGTCGCAGCCAATACGGAAGAAGAAAAATTATCGATACTCATCAACAAAGGGAAAGGCGTTTTCTCGAAGCAGCGCAAACTCAAGGTTGGCGGCGAGGATTGCTCTTGTAAATTAGGTGACCTTGACGGAGATGGGGATCTCGACCTTGTTGTTTCCGATAGTAAAGAAGGCAAAATTGCAGTTTTTCTCAATCAAGGAAATGGACAATTTGCAAATCCGGTTTTCTACGATGTCGGCGCTTCTCCGCTGGAATTGGTTCTGGGCGATCTGGACGCGGACGGCGATACAGATATTGCAGTCTGCAACGAGAAAGATGGAGACGTATCGATCTTGTTTAACCAGGGAAACGGCAGCTTCACGCGGGGCGATGACATCCCCGTGAGCGATGACGCCTTTGATGACGCCTTTGATCTAGCCCTTGGGGATATTGACGGCGATTCCAAACCCGATCTGCTTGTATCGGATAATTCCATGAATAGAGGATACGTCTTTTTGAATAACGGCAATGGGACATTCCAAAAACCGAAGCTTTTCGCCACCGGAAAAAATCCAGGCTACATCGCGCTGGCTGACCTGGACGCCGATTCCGATCTCGATGTCGTCGTGACCAATTTCGGTGATGATACGATTACTATCCTGTTGAATCTTCACATTCCATGATGCCTTCCTTCCGGTTGCAAAGAGATCGCTTGCCGGGAGGAAAAATTCATCATTCTACTTTCCCGCAACGCCAGCCGGATCTGATCAAATATTGGACGTCTTCCATTTCGCCGTATCCACATCATCCCGGGAAACTATGCTCACGACACATAGGGATTCGGTCAATCTTCTTCATGAATAGTATTCTTGTAGCCTGGATCGGCTTTCTTTTTTTAGACTGCTCATCTTTTTTGCATGAGAGCAAGAAAGAAAACGTAGGTGTATTGAAGACGGATTGGGAAAGTTATTTCATCATATCATCTTTTGCGAAAACAACGTGATAGTAGCTTTCACCGAGCTTGATTCGTTCTTTGGAAATCACACGAAAGCCGTAGCTCACTATCTGATCGACAACCCATTTTTCCTGGTAATTGTGATTGGAATACTCGCCGATCGGTTCAAATGCGTGAAAAACCGCACTGTCTCTCATGGACGCTTTAATCGTGTTGAACAAACGTTGATTGGCATCAATCCCCTGCTTGTTCAAAGGACGTTTAACCGTCCGCAACCCAATTTTCGTGTTGAGTGAAAGAAAAATATCAACAGATTTCGGCGGCAGTTTTGCATCATCGACTTCAGAGAGAATGATTTCCACTTTTTCGTTTCCCGGCATCTTTGTCTCATTGAGCACGAAACGAAGAAAGTCCAATGACGGTTTGTCGATATCGATTGCGTAGAGCTTGGTGAATGGGATTTTTTCATCAAGCAGGACCATCTCAAATGCGCCTGTGCCACATCCCAGATCAGCAATGACGGTATCAGGCTTGATGCCGAGCGTTTCTAATTTGAGGTCATTGGCGGATGATCTGTAAAAAGTGAGAAAATCGTCTGTCCTTTTTACATGATTGCGAAAGGCGTTTTTTAAAGCGCTCAATTTTTTTTTTGGATCACCTTGGTTGTCGATGCCTTTATTTAAGG
Organism: uncultured bacterium; assembly: GCA_964591275.1. Classification (GTDB taxonomy): domain Bacteria; phylum Lernaellota; class Lernaellaia; order JACKCT01; family JACKCT01. Next base: position 25,074 of record CAZQAE010000068.1, read on the forward strand.
TCGGGGAAATATTCGTTGGGCCAACCTTCTTATCATCGCAGCCGCACAGACAAAGGCTGAAAATGAGAATAACCGACAAAATTAGCAGAACGACTACTCGGCCAATCTTCATATTCTATGCCCTATTTCAGATATTTTTCGTTGCACATTGCACCTGCTCAAGGTACTCCCATGACTAGATGAAATCAACAACAGATGTCAGCACAGAGCGCGTCACGATTACGGCTGCAAGGCAGACGCTGCTTTTAAGAACATATCGCCGAGCGCTTCACTGTGCCCAAGCTTACAAAGCGTACATGGAAAAAATGACGAGTGCTTTGTTTCGACAATGGCATTGACTATACTTGTCGGCATAAAAGCGGACGACGACGCAAAATCAGTTAGGCGATATTCTCCGGCGGACAATCCAGTGAAATCAGTAAACCACTTCCTTTGGCGGTGGCGTCACTTCCTGCCGGATTTGATTTTTCGGGAAACGGAGCATGAGAGCATCATTTTACGCTAATGAATTTTATGCTAGACTTCCTCTTCGTGAGCTATTCACGACGCATTAATTCTAACGACACGGAAAAAAGCAAAGAGGCAAAGCGATGATCCTTTTGAATCCCAAGAAGCACGCACGCCAATACCCGGACAAGCGCTCCCGCGAAATCATGCTCGAAATGATCGAGTTTTTTGAAAATAAGGGCAAAGGCAAAGTCAAAGATGATGACCGATTGCGCGTCTGGTATAAAGATTTTCTGGAGCATCAGAAAAAGAGCAAGGCCTTCGCCACGTTGCTGACGCCCGCCGCTTATGGCGACGCCGATTGCCGATGGGACACCTGGCGCATTTGTGAGTTCAATGAAATCCTGGGCTTCTACGGACTTCATTACTGGTATGCATGGCAGGTCACAATCCTCGGCTTAGGTCCGATCTGGATGTCGGACAACGAGGACTTGAAAAAGAAAGCGGCGAAGCAGTTGCAGGATGGCGAAATTTTCGCATTCGGCCTGTCGGAAAAACAACATGGCGCCGACGTGTACTCCACGGAAATGACGCTGACGCCCGTGGGCGACGGCCAATACAAAGCCAACGGCGAGAAGTACTACATCGGCAACGGCAACGAAGCGAAGATGGTTTCCACTTTCGGAAAGATATCCGGCTCCGGAGATTACGTGTTCTTCATTTCCAATTATCTGCACAAGCAGTATCTGTTGAAAAAGAACATCGTCAACAGTCAGTCCTACGTGTCGGAATTTGCCCTGGAGGATTACCCGGTTTCTGAGACGGATATCCTCTCCCGCGGACCCAAGGCATGGGACGCTGCGCTCAACACCGTCAACATCGGCAAGTACAACCTGGGTTGGGCATCCATCGGGATGTGCACGCATGCCCTGTATGAAGCGATCAACCACGCATCCTACCGTGTTTTGTACGGTATGCACGTCACCGATTTTCCCCACGTAAAGGGCGCTTTCATCGACGCCTACTGCCGCCTTGTCGCCATGAAGCTTTTCGCACTGCGTACCGCAGATTACATGCGCGTCGCCTCGCCGGATGATCGCCGCTACATGCTCTACAACCCGGCAGTTAAAATGAAAGTGACCACGCAGGGCGAGGATGTCATCAACCTGTTGTGGGACGTTATCGCGGCCAAAGGATTTGAAAAAGACATGTTCTTCGAAATGGCTGCCCGCGACATCCGCGCCTTGCCAAAGCTCGAAGGGACGGTGCATGTCAACGTCGCCCTGATTGTAAAATTCATGGCCAACTATTTTTTCAATCCCGGAAAATTTGACGAAGTCGGTCGTCAGGACCAGGCCGTTGACGATACTTTCCTGTTCAACCAGGGGCCCACGCGGGGACTGGGCAAAATTCAGTTCCACGATTACAGCAAGATTTACGGCGAGTTCGATCTTCCCAATGTACGCGTGTTCGTCGAGCAGATCGACGTTTTCAAAACATTCCTGATGAGCGCCACGCCCGATGAAAACCAGCGCAAGGACATTGACTTCCTTTTGAGCGTCGGCGAAATCTTTACGCTCGTGGTTTACGGGCAGTTGATTTTGGAAAACGCGAAAATTTACGGGCTCGACAATGACCACGTGGATCAGATATTCGATTTCATGGTGCGAGATTTATCAAAATTCGCCCTGCAGGTTCACGCCAAACCATCGAGCAAGCCGGAGCAGATGGACCTGTGCATGAAGATGATTAGGAAGCCGGTCTTCGATGAGGACCGCTACATGCGCATTTGGAAAGACCACGTTCATCCGCTAAAAGATGCGTATCAAATGAACGATTAGCTTTCACGCTGGGACGATACGAATTGGAAGTTAACGCCGCGCAATCGGGCGGCGAGGAATTTTTTAGGGCCAGGGACAC